>NZ_JBAKFF010000001.1:633333-1266666 GCF_040838345.1 Spiribacter sp. 1M189
TCGAGCCGGGTGGCGTCACGGAAGACCGTGACCAGTTCCTGGAAACGCGCGGGGGTGACCTCGCCCAGCCGGGCGTCGAGCCATTCCTGCTCGGCCCGCATGGCGTCCTGGAACTCGGTGCTCGCGTACATGGCGATCCAGGCCTCGTAGGGGTTGTCCGCGCCACGCACGGTGCTGGGACGCTGGTTGATCCAGTTGGCGACCTCGCCATAGCCGATGACGCAGGGGGCGAGGGCGACGTGTAGATCCAGCAGGTCGCCGCGATGGCCGGTGTCCAGCACATAGCGGGTGTAGGCCATGGTGGCGCGGGCCTCGGGCAGCGCTTCGAGCTCGGCCTCGTGGATGCCCCATTCCTGGCAGTACTCCACGTGCAGTCCCAGCTCGAGATCGACGATGGCCTTCAGCCCCTCGTGGGCCTGGCGCAGGTCGGCGAGGGTGCGGCTTTTGTAAGCGGCAAGCGCGAAGGCACGGGCGAAGTGAATCAGGAAGAGATAGTCCTGCTTGAGGTAGTGCTGAAAGGACTCGCGGGGCAGCGTGGCGTCGGCGAGCTGCGCGACGAAGTCATGCTGGATGTAGGCCTGCCAGTCCTAGGCGCAGGCGGCCTTGAGATCATCGAATCGGTAATGGGTCGTGTCCGTCATATCCACCTCAATAGGGGCCATAGGTCGCTTGTGCCTCGTCGGCGGCCTCCTGGCAGGCCATGCAGAGTCTCTAGCGCGATGCCACGGTCTCCAGGTCGCCACGATAGCCGGCGAGCCGCTCCCGCGCCTGGGCGCGCTGCGCCGGGGTGAGGGTGCTCAGAAGCCGGTGGGTGCAGCGTCGCCAGAGCGCGCGGCTGGTCTGCCGGTAGTCCTGCAGCACGGGTGAACGTGCGGCATCTTCCAGCAGCCAGCCCTGGAGGAAGTCCTCCACCTCGGCCTGCGGTGCGTCGTTGCGAAGCAGGGTGATCAGATCCTCTTCTGTCTGCCGGCGCCAGGCCTGCCATTGATCGCTGACATCGGGCATTGCCGCCACGCACTCGGTCAATTCGGTCCTTTGGCTGGTATCCAGCGGCCCGACCCAGTCCTGCGTGCGCTCGATGGCGCGCTGCGCCTGGTCGACCAGCAGACACTCGGTATAGGTTTCCCGGCCCTCGGCCAGCGTCGTCTGGAGGGCCTCGATCTGCCCGGCGTCCAGTTCTCTCAGCAGCTCCGCGGCAAGCGGTATCACATCGGTGACGTTGGTCCGGACGAGCTGCTCGCCGTCGATGAAAAGTGCGTCCACGTCGGCCTTCTCTGGTTCCGGCGTGGCGAGCACGGTTTCCACCCGATCCAGGTAGGCATTGATATCAGGCAGGCGGTTCTGGCGGTGATACTGCTGATAGGCGGCGAGCCCATCGCGCAGCCGGCCACGCTGCTCGCCGGTGAGGTCGAGATAGTCACCGATCTGCCAGGCGCCGACCCAGTCCGCGTTTTCGTAGGCCAGTTCGACACGGCTGCAGGCCACCACGGTCAGGCTGACAATGATGACCGCGAGATAGCGTTGAATGGCGCGGTTAGGGCGAATCATCGGTGAATGCTTTGACCTGGAAGCGGATGCGCAGTTCATCCGCGACGCGCAGCCCGCCGCCCAGCGCAGAGTAGGGGACAAGGCCCAGCTCGCTGAAGCGCGTGCGCAGTGCGCCGGTGGCGGTGAGCTCGCTGTCATCCCGGTCCAGCGCAACGGGTACGGTGTGAACCGACGTCTCGCCGGCGATGGTCACGCGAAAGCGCACATCCGGCTGCCACTCGGGGCCGGTGATCTCGAGACTCGAGAGTCGGATGAGCGGATGCGAGGCGGCATCGAGCTGGGACTCGCCGAGCATGTTCTGCCGGGTGGCGCGGATGGCACTCTCCGGAACATCCGGCTCGAGCCCCTCGGCGGCACGCCATGCCGCCCGGTCCACCGCCAGTTCGGCCACCGGCACTTCAAGGCGGAAGGCGGAGTCCTGCCAGCGGTCCGCGACCACCACCGTGCCACCGATCACCGGCCCGCCGATGACGTGGGGATGGCCGAGCGCGGCGAGTGGCCCTTCAGCGCCCAGGATGATCCGCAGATGCGAGGCGGCGGGGTCAACGATATAGCGCCGGCCATCCGGGAGTGGCGGCAGGACCTGCTCGCTCGCCGCCGGGCTCGCTGAAACGGCGGGTGGCGTCGGCGAGGGGGCGGTGCTGCAGCCGGCCAGCAGCATTACAAGAGCCGTCAGCGAGAGTAGGCGGTTGAGACGCTGATGGGTCATGCGGATACCTCTCGAGAGCCCGTCCATGTCACCATACCTTTGATGGCGACGAAACGACTCTACTACGATGGCAGTTGCGGGATGTGCCGCCGCGAGATCGAGCACCTGCGCGGCCGCCTCGAGCCGGAACTCGAGCTGGTGGATATCAGCGCGCCGGCCTTCGAGCCGCCGGCGGGCTATACGTTCGCCGCGATGATGGAGCGCATCCATCTGCATGATGGCGAGCGCATGCAGGTGGGCCTGCCCGCCTCGCTTGTCTACTGGCGCATGGCCGGTGGCGGGTTTCGGCTGCTGGCGGGGCTGCTGAGCCTGCCGGGCGTCTTTGCACTGGCCAACCGGGCCTATAACCGCTGGGCGGCCTGGCGCCTGCGCGGCCGGTCATGCAGCGCTTGATTCGCCTCGGCATCGTTGCACTGGCCATGGCGTTGGCACTACCCGGCGCCGCCACTGCGCTCGACTGCCAGATCCCCGAAGAGCGACTTGAGGCGGTGGCCGCCTCCGGTGATCGATTCGACACGCTGCGCACCTTGCATGTGGCTGTGGACGGCGAGCCGATGGTGGCGAGGGGGTTCCGTGGCGTGTCGCCGCAGGCCGCCACTAACGTCAAATCCGCCTCCAAGACGCTGATCGCCGCCGTCGTCGGGGCCGCCATCGAGCGCGATGTGATCCGCGATGTGGACGAGCGGGTGGTTGAGGCGCTGCCCGATGCGCTCCCGCCAGAGCCGGCCCCTGCGCTTGAGCAGGTCACGTTGGCCCATCTGCTGTCGATGCAGGCCGGCCTCGAGCGGACCTCCGGCGAGTACTACGGGGCCTGGGTGGCCAGCGAAAACTGGGTGGAGGCCGCGCTGGCACGGCCCATGGAAGGGAAGCCGGGTGGTGAGATGCGGTATTCCACCGGCAACAGCCATCTGCTCTCGGCCATTCTCCAGCGGCGGACCGGCGAGAGCACCTATACGCTGGCCAACCGCTGGCTCGGGCCCGCCGGTGTCGAGGTCGCTGACTGGATGACCGACCCGCAGGGCATCGCCTTTGGCGGCAATCAGGTGGCGATGCGGCCGGCCGCGTTGCTGGCGCTGGGCGAACTCTATCGGCGTGACGGTATGACGGCCGCTGGCGAGCGGTTGCTGCCCGAGGGCTGGGTGGCGCAGAGCTGGCGGATCCGCGGCCGTTCCCGCTGGACCAATGATGGCTATGGTTATGGCTGGTTCATCCGGGAGTTTGCGGGCTACCCGGGCTACTACGGCTGGGGCTATGGCGGGCAGATGCTCTACGTCATCCCCGATCTGGCGATGACGGTGGTGATGACCTCCGATGCGGACCGGCCCTCCGGGCGTACGGGCTACCGTGATGCACTGCATGCGTTCACCGGGGAGATCGCAGAGCGGGTCGCTGACCTCCCGTCCGCCTGTCTGGCCCGTCAGGCCCGCTCAGGAGACGTCGGCATAATGCGCACCACGCGGGAGCTTCCCGACACCCGGGTTGAAGGTGTTGGTCGGATCAAGCCGGCGATAGAAGTCCGCTAGCGGCTCTTTCGCGGGGTACAAGTGGCCGACGTTGTGCTCCGCCGGGTATTCCGCGCCGCGGGCGTCCAGGATCTCCAGCATTTTCGCCTTATGCGCCGCGACATCGGCACCCTTGCGGAAGACGTAGTCCTGGTGGAACACGTTGCAGAAGAAGTGCCCGTAGTACAGCCGATGGACCAGGTCATCGGTGATTGATTTCGGCAGCGTCTCGAACCAGTCGCGATCATTGCGCGCCAGGGCGATGTCCAGGGCGAGGATGTCCTCGACCTCGGCGTCGTGAATGATCTGGTAGCGGACACCCGCCCCGGCGGCGGCGAAGCGGTGCAGCATGGCCCGTTCGGCCTCGTCCGGCGTGCAGCGGAACCAGGCGTCCGGGAAGCAATCGTTCAGGAACGCCTCGGTCTCCTCGACCATGTCCCCGTTGACCCTCAGGATCAGGTGATGTTCGAAGCGATCGCGCCATTCCACGACCCGTGCCGGGAGCGGGTCCGGCGCCAGACGGGAGAGGCGCTGGAGGACGTGATCGGTGAACGGCGCCGGGACCAGCGGAAGCCGGCGGAAGAGGCCATCAACGCGGTTTTTCAGCGCGAATGCCTTCGGCAGCCGTGCCGTCCCCAGATACTTGATGATCAGGAAGCTGTCCTTGCCGTAGCGTCGGGCGACATCGAACAGCTCGCGATGCAGGTACTCTGCGGTGATGGGCAGCTTCGTCGCCTCACGCAGGAAGCGGGCCCGGAATTCGGCCATCTGCCCGGTATCGTTGCTGCCGATGTAGTAGGTGCGCACGTCGGATTCCTGCTCGAAGGTATCCAGCCGCACGGCGAAGACCATGACCTTGCCGGCGCTGCCGGAGACGCCGTAGAGAAGGCGCGGATCGTTGTTGTACCGCGCGGCGCCGGGTTCATCGGCGCCGCGGATGATCTCCGGGTAGCCGTCATCGCTCGCCTTGCCGGCATGCCAGTCGATGTCCTCGGGCCGGTAGTCGCCGCGCTCGAGGCGCTCGAGGATTTCTTCGGGTGTGGCGCCCAGGTCGATGCCAAGTTCATTGATCAGCTCGAGCTCGCCCTGTTCGTTGACGCGGGCATAGATGGCAAGTTCGGTATAGGCCGGGCCGCGTCGGCAGAGTGCGCCGCCGGAGTTGTTGCAGACCCCGCCCACCACGCTGGCACCGAGCGAGGTGGAGCCGATCACCGAGTGCGGTTCGCGGCCGTACGGCGCCAGCGCCTGGGTCAGCTCGAAGAGGGTTGCACCGGGCAGGGCGATCGCCTGTCGGGCATCACCAATCAGCTGCAGGCCCTTGATGCGCATTGAATTGATCGCCACCGCCGGGCGGTCGTATTGACCTTTCGGTGTTGAGCCCTCGGTCAGCCCGGTGTTGGCCGCCTGCGGCACGATGACGGCGCCGGCCTCGACCGCGGCGCGCGTACACTGCCAGAGCTCGACCAGCGTTCCCGGATGGACCACCGCGACGACCTCGCCGCTGCCCGATCGGTAGCCGGTGCAGTAGGGCCGGGTGGCTGCCTCATCGGTGAGTACATGATCGCCTCCGGCGATGCTGATCAACCGATCAACAAGGACATCCGTCTCGCTCATCTCATCCTCCTTGGCCGAGCAGTCTGAATCGGCGCCTCCCCGCTTGGCGAGCCCCCGCCACTTTCTTACAGTGGCCGTTAACGTGCAACGAGGAGTCCATCCATTGTGAGACCGGAAGTACGTCATGTCTTCCATCCGCCCAGTCATACGTACTCGTATGTCGTCTGGGATCCGGCGACCCGCCGGGCCGCGATCATCGACCCGGTGCTCGACTATGACCCCGCGTCGGGCCGCAGCGAGACGGACACTGCGCAGGCGCTGGTGGATATCGTCGAGGCCGAGGGGCTGACGGTGGACTGGTTGCTGGAGACCCACGCCCATGCCGATCACATGATGGCGATCCCCTTCCTCAAGGCCCGCTTCGGCGCGCCGGTGGCGATCGGCGAGGGGATCACGCAGGTGCAGGCGCGCTTCGTCCGGCTCTTCAACCTTGGCTCGGATTTCCCGAGCGATGGCCGACAATTCGACCACCTGTTCGCCGACGGGGAGCCCTTCGCCATCGGCGAACTCCCCGCACAGGTCATCCACACCCCGGGGCATACCAGCGATCATGTCAGTTATGTGATCGGTGATGCGGTGTTCGTGGGCGACACGCTCTTCCTGCCCGACGCCGGTACCGCGCGCTGCGACTTCCCGGCCGGGTCGGCAACCGACCTTTATCGCTCGATCCATCGGCTGTTCGAGGCCCTGCCGGACAGCCAGCGAGTGTTCGTTTTGCATGACTATGGCACCGAGGCGCGCGGGCCGGCCAACGAGACCACCATTGGCGCGGAGCGGGAAGGCAACATCCACGTCGGCGCCGGCACCAGCGAGGCGGACTTCGTAGCATTGCGGGAGGCCCGTGACGCCACCCTGCCCATGCCGACGCTGATCCTGTCCGCCGTGCAGGTCAATATCCGCGCCGGCGAGTTCCCGCCGGCGGAGGGCAATGGCATGTGCTATCTCAAGATTCCGCTGGATGAATTCCGGGCGCACTGGCGACCGTAGCGGAGGTGTGTCCGGCGCTACCGGCACCGGTTCGCCCGCGCGCGCTCAGGGCGGGCCAGGCGACCTGAACCGGCGATGCAACGCCGCGATATGCGCGGGGCCGATCTCGCAGCAGCCGCCCACGATCGTGGCGCCGGCATCGATCCAGTCCCGCACATGCCCGGCATAGACGGCGGGCGTCATGCTCTCGCGCGCGGTCAAGGCATCCACGGTGCCGCCGGCCTCGAGCTCGGCTGCCGCCTCGAAGCCATTGGCATAGCCGCCGAAGGGGACGCCTCGACCGGCCAGGATTGGCATAGCGGTGGTGACGGCCTCCGGGGCAGAGCAGTTGATCAGTACGGCATCGGCGCCGGCCTCCACAACGGCCGATGCCGCATCGGCGAGTGGCTCCCCCGAGCGCAACCGCGTCCCGTCCTGATCATCCACGGTGAAGGCGATCCAGACTGGCCGGCCACTCTGCCTGCCCGCGTGGGCCGCGGCGACCGCCTCGCGGGTGAGGCTCATGGTCTCGGCGATGAAAAGATCCACGCCGCCGGCCTGTACCTCGACGAGGCGGGCGTAGTCTCGCTGGCAGGTGGCATCGTCCGGGACGAGCTCGGCGTGATAACTCGCCACCAGCGGGGGCAGACAGCCGGCTATGCGGACCCGGCGATCGCTCTTATCGCGGGCCGAATGCGCGGCGTCGAGTGCTGCCTTCTGCAGTGAATCGAACCATGCAGGATCCCCGTCGCGGGCCAGGCGCTGGGGAGTGGCGACGTAGGTATTGACGGTGATGACATCCGCCCCGGCCGCGATGTAGTCACGATGCACCGCGGCGACCAGATCCGGCTCATCGCGCATGACCTGCGCCGACCACAGTGGTGTCGCCGGTGCCTGCATGCGTTTGCGCAGCTCCTGGCCCATGCCGCCGTCGAGGAGGGTGATCGTGTGCTCGGTCATGGTTTGATCTTCAATCCGCCTCGCCGGCTGTTGTGTCCGTCAGCCCGGCGAGGTGTTGGGTGTCATTGAATCGCAGAATGCGGCAGCGGTAGGTGCTGAGGCCCTCGGAAGACGCCCGCGTTTCGGCATGGCCTTCGGGGGTGAGCTCGAACTCGAAAACGGCGGTGTTGTGCGGCCGCACCCCCCAGATGCGCCGGGTCCCGAGCACCGCCGAGAGCAGGTACTGCAGGAACCCCCCGTGCGTTACGCAGAGCACGGTCTCCCCAGCCCGGTGGTCTGCGAGCAGGCGCTCGACCACGGCGGAGGCCCGACGCTCGCGTGACTGCAGCGTCTCCGCCTCCGGGACGGCGTTCCAGTCGCGCTTCGCCGCGAACTGCCGGGCGACTTCCGGATGTTCCGCCTCCAGCTCGGCCCAGGTCCGCGCCGAGAACACGCCGACGTGGTACTCGCTCAGATCGGCAAGGGTTTTGATCGGTAGCGAAAATGCACTCGCCAACGCCGCCGAGGTGGCCTGGGCCCGGCCCAGCGGTGAGCTGTAGATCACACCGGGGGTGACACCTTCCGCTTCGAAGGCACTCAACAGCCCATCCGCCAGGCAGCGCGCCTGCCGCTGGCCCAGCGCACTCAACGGGTAATCACTATGCCCCTGCCATCGGCCCTCGTGATTGGCCGTGGTCTGTGCATGGCGGATGAGTAGAAGTCGCATGGTGCGCAGAGCCTAGCGACTGGCCGCGAAGCCCGCAATGCATGCGCTGATCCTGGGCTCTGTTAGGCTGCTGCCATGGCTGATACTGCGACCCATAAAGCTCACCTCTGGGTGGATGCCGATGCCTGCCCGGTGCCGATTCGGGAGATTCTCTTCCGTGCCGCTCAGCGGGTGGGGGCGAGGCTGACGCTCATTGCCAACCAGCCCATCCGTACGCCGCCATCACCGCTGATCGACACCGTCCAGGTGGGTTCGGGATTTGACGTGGCGGACGACGAGATCGTGCGTCGGGTCGCGTCAGGCGATCTCGTGATCACCAGTGACATTCCCCTGGCCGCCGAGGTCATTGATAGGGGTGCGCATGTCTTATCGCCTCGCGGAGAAGAGCAGACCCGCGAGAATATCCGTGCCCGGCTGCAGATGCGCGATTTCATGGAAACCCTGCGCAGCAGCGGCATACACACCGGCGGCCCGCCCAGTCTGAGCGCCACTGACCGCAAACGCTTTGCCGACGCGCTGGATCGCTATCTGGCGCACTGAGAGGGCGCTTACCCGGAGAGCGCCTCGAACAGTCTTGCCACCGCCTCAGCACCAGGATCATTGTGGCCCGACAGGCTATCCTCGGCGAGGTAGCTCGCCCGGCCCGCTTTGGCACGCGTGATGGTGGCGGTTTTGTCTGCGCCATTACGCGCCGCGCTCGCGGCCGCCGGTAAGCCGCTTGCGAGCGCATCGAGCGCGGGCGCAAGTGCATCGATCATGGTGCGGTCGCCCGGTTGCGCCCCGCCGACCTGCTGGATCCGCTCAAGACCCGCCTTCAGCGCATCAACTGGCCCCATGCCCGACGCCGATGCATCGCCTGCCGCCGCAAAGAAGATTGCCAGCAGGACACCGGAGGAGCCGCCCATGGTCTGGCTGAGTTCCAGCCCAATGGCCCGGTAGAGCTGGGTCTGATCGGCCAGCGGAAGCTTGTCCATGGCCTTGATCAGCGCCCGCGCGGCGGTTGCCAGGGTGCTACCGGTATCGCCATCGCCCGATTTGGCATCAAGGGCATTCAAATCCTGCTCGGCGTCGATGAGAATGGTGCAGCAATGCTCAAGAAATACCCGCGTTTCGGTGTTCTCGGAAGGGATGGCCTGGATCGGCGTCAGCCCGTCAGGCAGTGGTTCCACTCGAATTTCTCCGACGCTCGAGCAGCCGGGCCAGGCCCACGGAGCAACCGGTGCGACAAGTGCTGCTTGATCCGCCTCGGTGAGTGGGAGTAACGACACCGAGAAACCGCGCATGTCGAGCGAGGTCATCATGGGCGCCGGGCCGATCAGCATGCGGAT
This sequence comes from Spiribacter sp. 1M189, assembly GCF_040838345.1. Lineage (NCBI taxonomy): Bacteria > Pseudomonadati > Pseudomonadota > Gammaproteobacteria > Chromatiales > Ectothiorhodospiraceae > Spiribacter > Spiribacter insolitus. The sequence continues at coordinate 642,667 of NZ_JBAKFF010000001.1, forward strand.
CTGTTGGCCAATGCGCGACTGACATAACGCCTCGGCGAGGACAGACATCTCAAGCGGGGTGCTGCTGCCGAGATTATTGAGTAGCGCAACATGCGGGCCAGTCCCCATGGCCGGTTCCAGCCGCTCCACGACCATCTGCATTGCCTCGCGCGCCGACGAGAAGGCGACCTGTTCGACGCCGGGCTCACCATGAATACCAAGGCCGAGCTCCGCCTTGCCCGCCGGGATGCGCTCCTCCTTCGGAGACCCGGGGATGGTGCAGGTATCCAGTGACATGCCGATGGAAACGGCACCCTTGATGATTCGCCTGGCCGCCTCGGCCACCCTCTCCAGTTCAACACCCTGCTCGGCAAGTGCACCGGCGATCTTGTGAACGAACAGGGTCCCCGCGACCCCGCGGGGCTGGGGCAGGTCGGGCAGGGCGATGTCATCGTCCACGATTACCATTTCGACCTTGAGGCCCTGCGCTCTTGCGCGCTCCGCCGCCAGGCCGAAATTGAGGCGGTCTCCGGTGTAATTCTTGACGATCAGAAGACAGCCTGCCTTCCCTGTCACCGCCAGGATGCCAGCGAGCACGGCATCGACCGATGGCGAGGCGAAGACCTCGCCGCAGACGGCGGCGGTCAGCATTCCCCGGCCGACAAAGCCGGCGTGACTGGGCTCGTGGCCCGATCCCCCACCAGAGATCACTGCGACCTTCGAGCGGTCCCAGTCCGTGCGCACCACCACTTTGATATGCGGGTAGCCATCGAGTCGCGCGAGCCGACCCCCCGCCGTGCGCAAGGTCCCGTCAATCGCCTCCGTGACCAGGGTTTCCTTCGCATTAATGAACTGCTTCATTGCGTTGTTCCTCAGACAACTCGATCGCCGGCGGCGTCGAAATACAGCGGATTAAGGGGCTGGATTGGCAGGTAGTCGCCAGCTTCCAGCTCGTTGTGGGAATCCGTGAGCGTGACGATGTCATGGCCTTCAAGGCGAAGATGCAGCCGCGTCTGATCACCCAGCGGCTCCACTCGCACCACCTCTGCCGGCTTGCCTTCGCCCTGCTGGATATGTTCCGGGCGCAGACCAATGGTCGCGGCGCGTGTCGGTGCGCCGCCGAACAGGCTCGCCGGAAGGGTATTGATGCGTGGTGAGCCCAGCCGACCTGCCACATAGAGGCTGACAGGGTTCTCGTAGATCTCCCGTGGTGGGCCGAACTGCACCAGTCTGCCTTCGTCGAGCACGCCCACCTGCGTGGCCATGGTCATGGCCTCGATCTGATCATGGGTCACGTAGAGCAGCGTTGCACCGAGGTTGGCGTGTATGCGCTTGAGTTCGATGCGCAGATCCGCCCGCAGCTTTGCATCCAACGAACTCAGCGGTTCGTCCATGAGGTATATCGCAGGATCACGGACAAGGGCGCGGCCGATTGAGACACGCTGCATTTCGCCACCGGAGAGGGCAGTCGCCTTGTTGTCGAGCTTGTGCGCGATAGCGAGTACCTCCGCGACTTCCTGAACCCGGCGCGAGATCTCCGGCTCGGGCGTTTTCAGGATTGGCGAGCGCAGCGGGAATGCCAGGTTGTCCCGGACGGTCATGTGGGGGTAAAGGGAGTACTGCTGGAAGACCATGGCGACGTCACGCTGCGCGGGCGTCATGCCCAAGACGGACTGCCCATTGATGAGAACATCGCCGGCATCCGGTCTCTCCAACCCGGCGATCAGGCGTAGGATCGTGGTCTTGCCGGCGCCGGTCGGGCCGAGCAGCACGACGAATGCGCCGTTCGCGATCTCAAGGTTGACGTCCTGCACGGCGCGCGTCGTGCCGAATTGCTTGCAAATGCCGGTAACCGATACGTCAGCCATGCGACAGCACTCCTTCGTTCAGCGCTGACCGGAGTGCCCGGCCGGACTGCTCGTCGAACAGACTGACTGTGGCACCGTTGAAATCGAGACCGACGGGCTCACCCGGTTGCACGCGCTGTGTCGAGGGGACCCGAGCCTTGAGCTCACCGTCCGGGGTATGCAGCGTGACGATCTGGGTGGTGCCGAGGTATTCAACGGCCAGGACCTCCCCGCGATACCGGGACGTATCGGAAAAACGGACGTGCTCGGGTCGCACGCCGTACACCATCTGGCCCTCGAAAGCCTCGCGCTGGACCGGTACCGGAAGCGATTCATGATGCATCCTGACCGTCTCCGCACCCGCCTCGAGGGCACCTTCGAAGCGCAGAAAGTTCATCGGCGGAGAGCCAATGAACTCGGCCACAAACAGGGTGGCCGGCTTGTCATAGATGTCCTGTGGCCGCCCGAACTGTTCGATCACGCCGTGGTTCATGACCACGATCTTGTCGCCCATTTGCATGGCCTCCAGCTGGTCATGGGTCACATAAACCGTTGTAGCACCCATGCGGTTGTGCAGCGCTCGGAGTTCTTCTGCCATGTATTCGCGGAACTCGGCATCCAGCGCACCAAGGGGCTCATCCATGAGGAAGCACTTCGGATCACGAACGATGGCTCGTCCCAGGGCGACCCGCTGACGATCTCCGCCGGAGAGTCCGCCGACCCGTTTGTCGAGGAGTTCGGTGATGCCGAGGATGCGGGCGACTTCCTCGACTTTCTCATTCGCTTCGCTGCGAGGGACACTCTGGCTGATCAGCGGGTAGCTGATGTTCTTGCGCACGTTCATATGCGGATAGAGCGCGAACATCTGGAAAACGAAGGCGATGTCCCGCTGGCTTGCCCGCTTCTGGCTCACTTCCTCGCCATCGATGTAAATCGACCCGGAGGTCGGCAGCTCAAGCCCGGCGATCATGCGTAACGTCGTGGTCTTGCCGCAGCCGGACGGGCCGAGAAGCATGAAGAACTCGCCATCCTGAATACGAAAGCTCGAGGACTCCACGGCGGTGAAAGAGCCGAACTCTTTGCGCAGATTCTTGATGAGAATTTCCGCCATCGGTCACTCCGGAAAGTGGCTGACGATAATGAACATCACGGTGCCCACCAGCGTGACGATAAAAGAGTAGGTGAATGCCGTGATGATGTACGGCTGCATCAGCATGAAAACGCCCAACGCAATCAGAATGGAAGCGAGCATCTCCCAGGGGCCTCTTCGCAGCTGCAGGAGTCCATGGATGAAGCGGTTCATTTGCGCACTGCTCCAAAGGTGATGCCGCGCAGCAGATGCCTGCGCAGAAGAATGGTGAACACCATCACGGGCAGCAGGAAAATCGTTACGCCGGCGGCAACCGCGGGCCAGTCCCGGCCACCGACGCCGATGATGGTGGGCAGGAAGGGCGGAGCGGTCTGGGCCGTACCCGAGGTGAGTAGCACGGCAAAGGCGTACTCATTCCAGGCGAATATCAGGCAGAAGATCGCGGTGGACGCGATGCCCGCAGCCGCCTGGGGCAGTACGACCTTTCGGAAGGCCTGAAATCGGGTGTACCCATCAATGAGTGCCGCCTCTTCGTACTCGCGCGGTATCTCGTCGATGAAACCCTTCAGCAACCAGACCGACAGTGACAGATTGACGGCGGTGTAGAGCAGTATCATTCCGGCGTGGGTGTCGCTCAGGCCCGCCGCCCTGAACATCAGAAAGATGGGTATCGCGATCGCAATCGGCGGCATCATCCGCGTCGAGAGGATGAAGAAGAGCAGATCGTCCTTCAGCGGGACGCGGAAGCGTGAAAACGCGTAGGCCGCAAGCGTGCCGAGGAAAACCGACAGGAAAGTCGACCCGAAGCCGATGATCACCGAGTTCATGAACCGTTCGCCGAAACGCGACGCACCGGCGATGACCATCCCCTTGTCGTGAACGATCTCCTCGTACCAGTTCTCGGGTGGATTGGCCTCCAGGTACTCAGGGCTCTGCCGTGTCTGCGTGGTGAAAAGGTTGACGTAGCCCTCCAGCGATGGCTCGAAAACCACTTTCGGTGGATAGGCGATGGCGTCGGAGGATGACTTGAAGCCGGTACCTATGATCCAGAGCAGGGGCAGAAGGGTGATCAATGCGTAGGTGACGACCAGTACGCCGGCGATGGTTTTCTGCCGCCCGGATGGCTCAGTGATGGAAAAGCCGCTCATCGCTCCTTCACCTTGTTCAGGGCCTTCACATAGATCGAGGCGAGGCCAAATACCGTCACGAAAAGGATCACGGCGTAGGCCGAGGAGAAGCCGGTTCGCCACTTCTCGAACGCCTCGCGCTTGAGATCGATCGAGGTGAGGGTGGTGACATTGCCCGGGCCGCCGCCGGTGAGCTGCACGACGAGGTCGAACATCTTGAAGTTCTCGATACCCCGGAAGAGTACGGCCAGCATCAGGAATGGCAGCGTCATGGGGATCGTGATCGTCCAGAACTGACGCCACTGGGAAGCTCGATCACATTCTGCCGCCTCGTAGATCGAATCAGGAATCGATCTCAGCCCCGCGAGGCAGATCAGCATGATGAAGGGCGTCCACATCCAGGTGTCGACGATGACGATGGCCCAGGGGGCGAGATTGACATCGCCGATCATGGAGAACTGCTGCGGGTCGGCGCCGGTGAAAAACGCCATGACGTGATTGAAGACACCGATCTGCGGCTGATAGAGCAGCGTCCAGAAATTCCCGACGACGGCGGGAGAGAGCATCATCGGGAGCACGATGACGGTAGTCCAGAGGTCATTGCCCTTGAACTTACGATTGATCAGCCACGCCAGTGCAAAACCGATCAGCACCTGCAGGAACAGTGTCCAAAACAGGAAATGGGCGGTTGCCTGCATTGTCAGCCAGACGTCGCTGTCGGTGAGGATCCGCTCGTAGTTACGCAGCCCCACCCAGCTGACCTCGGCATTGGGCCGGTTGGCGCGGTAGTTGGTGAAGCTGAGCCGGATCGTCCAGATCAGCGGGAATATGTTGACGGCGAGTAGCAGTACGATCGTTGGCGCGACAAAGATCCAGGCGATGGCTCTATCGGATAACCCTCGGATTCGTCGCGCCACACGGACTGGCGCTGCTTTCGCGTCACGATCTACGACAGTCCCGGACATGAGACAGCTTCCCGGCGGTTTGTTGGGGGGTTGCGGGACTGCGGCCATGCCAGCAGTCCCGCCGGTTGTTGCCAGTGCCGCCCGTGCAACGGGCGGCAGCATGGCGTTGCCTTAGAGCTTGCCCTCGTCCTCGAAGACCTCGGTCCAGTCTTCCACGAGGCCGTCAAGCGCCTCTTGAGCGGTACCCTGATCCGCCACCACGTAGTTGTGGATGCGCTCCTGCATGGGGATCAGCAGGGACGCGTAGGCGGGTTCAGCCCAGAAGTCCTTCACGATCGCCATGGAGTCGAGGAAGGTCTTGGCATAAGGCTGGCTCGATTCGAAATCCGGATCTTCCACCACGGCCTTCAGTGCCGAGTAGCCACCCAGCTCCCACCAGCGTGTCTGCACCTCAGGCTGGGCGAACCACTTGATGTACTCCAGCGCCGCGTCCTGACTGTCGGAGTAGGACACTACGGAGATCCCCTGGCCGCCGAGCTGGGCATACTGGCCTGCCGGACCCGCCGGGTTCGGGAAGTAGCCGGCCTTTTCAGCCCCGACATTCGGATCGGCGTGCACGCCGGGCCAGATGAAGGCAAAGTTCATCTGTAGCGCGACCTGCCCCGACTTGAATGCGTCGATCGTCTCGGACATGTACCAGTTTGAGGATCCCGGCGGTGTGCAGCAGTCGTAGAGTTCTTTGTAGAACTCCAGGCCCTCGACGGCACCCTCCGAGTTCACATATCCATCGAGAATATAGGGGTTATCCGGGCTGCCGTACTCGAAGCCGTAGTTGTAGAGCGCATTGGTCGCGCCCATGGTGATCCCTTCGGAGCCGCGTTCAGTATAGATCGCCGCGCCGTAGACCGTGTTGCCGTCGATTTCGCGGCCCTGGAAGAACTCCGCAATGTCCTTCAGCTCCTCGAGTGTCGCGGGGACGTCGAGCTCACGGCCATAGGTCTCCTGGAATTCCGCCTGAAGTTCGGGACGCTCGAACCAGTCCTTGCGGTAGGTCCAGCCAACCACGTCACCGAATGCCGGCAACGCCCAGTAATTCGGGGTGCCCTTCGGCCACTCCGAGTAACCGGCCACGGTCGCCGGAATGAAGTCATCCATCGAGATGCCTTCAGCGTTGAAGAATTCATTCAGCTTCACGTAGTGGCCGGCCTCCGCACCGAGTCCAATCCACTGACTATCGCCGATCATCAGGTCGCAGAGCTCACCGCCGGAGTTGAGCTCGTTGAGCATGCGGTCGGCGAAATTCGGCCACGGCACGAACTCGAAGCTCATGTTGTGCCCGGACTGTTCCTCAAAATCCTTGGAGAGCTCTATGAGTGCATTGGCTGGATCCCAGGCGGCCCAGCAGAGAGTCAGGTCGTCGGCATGCGCGTTGGTCACGGTGAGGCCCGAGGCCGCGGTGAAGGCTGCCGCCGCCAATAGCTTGGCGCTTTTCATCGGTGATCTCCTCCGGTCGAATGACGGTTTTATTCTGTTCTCGCACCTGAACCGAATCCCTCAAGTGCTGGCTTGAACATATATGAGGTACGTACCTCTTTTCAACACCAATGTGTTCATCGGATGCCGGTCCGGCCGGATTGCTGATCAGGGAAGGTTTTCGCGCAGGAAGATCTCGATGCGTGCCTGCTCCTGGGCTTCATAGATCAGCAGGTCGTCGCAGAGTGCGCGCAAGACACGCAGGGCGCCGCGAATCAGATGGCCAACGTTGTGCGCGATAACCGCGGCAATCTCATCGTTCGACAGCGCCCGGTAGGTGGCGGGCGTGAGCTCGTGGGCAATCACGTGGAGGTCGCTCTGTCGTTCATGCCGGCGCAGGTGATCAAGCAGGGCGGAGTTGCCCGAGCCAACGGAGTAGATGCCGGCAAGCTGTTCCCGGCTGTTAAAAACCTGCTCAAGGATGCGGCCCATTCGGACGGGATCGTCATAGGCCTCCACCGACGGCAGCACGGTGAGATGCGGGAATTCCGCTGCAATGACTTCGTCGAAGCCGACCCGCCGCTCGAGGCTGTCCCTGGAGTGAATCGAATTTGTCACCACCAGGATTTCACCGGGTTTTTGTGCGAACCGGCCCATGAGTTGTGCCGCCGTCCGCCCTGCGGCAACACTATTGACGCCGAGGAAGTAGTCGCGGCGGGAATTCGGAAGGTCCGAGACCAGCGCGACAATGGCAAGGCCGGCGTCCTTGAGACGGGCAACAGCATCACGGACCTGGGGCGTCTCCGGCACCATTAACGCGATGCCATCGAGTTTTTCTGTCCCGAGGCCCTGCAATGTCCTCACAATGGCGTGTGGATCACGTTGGGGAACGCGGAGGGTCTCGACCACAGTGCGCTCGGCAACGTGGTAAGAGGAGGCCTCGTTGAGAGTGGATTCGAGCGCCTCGACGAACTGGCTCGGCCCGTCTGGCAGGATGAATGCGAATCGGTACTGTCTTTGTTTCGCAAGGTTGGCGGCTGAGGTGTCTCGCACATAGCCGAGCCGATCTGCCGCCGCGAATACCTTGTCCATGGTCTTCCGGCGCACGCCAGGGCGCTCGTTCAGTACGCGATCGACGGTCGCCAGGCTGACACCTGCTTCCTCTGCGATGTCATGAACTGTGGGTCGGCTCAAAGCGTTTCTCCCTTGTCGGCGAAAAGCTAGCCGGCTATTACTGATGCGTCAATTTCTGTGATTGTGAGGATGCGACATGCCCAGTCCCGCCCCGATCCTCGTCTTCGATGTCAACGAGACACTGCTCGACCTGACGGCCCTGGAGCCGGTATTCGAGGACCTGTTTGGCGAGCGCCGCGCCATGCGCGACTGGTTTGCCGAGCTTATTCTCTACTCCCAGACGCTGACGCTTGCTGGCCAATACCGGCCATTCAACGAGCTGGCGGCCGCCGTGCTGCGCATGCGTGGCGAGATCGTCGGCGTCGGGATCAGCGACGCGGATATACAGACACTGGCCACGGCAATCGGCGCCATGCCGGCGGTGGGCGATGTGGCCCCCGCACTGGAGCGCTTTCGTGACGGCGGTTTTCGCCTGGTGACACTGACCAATTCCCCACCCGCGGGCTCACCCACGTCGTTGGAGCGGGCAGGTATCGCCGGCTTTTTCGAGGATCATTTCAGTGTGGACGCCGTTTCGCGTTTCAAACCGGCGCCGGAATGCTACCGCCAGGTCGCTGATGCGCTGGGCGCGCCAATCACCGATCTCTGTCTGGTGGCCTGTCATGTCTGGGATACGATTGGTGCGCAGGCGGTGGGTTGTCAGGGCGCCTTTGTCCAGCGCCCGGGGAACGCGGTGATGACCGTGCCGCGGCTGCCGGCGCCGGATTTCGTCGCGGATGATCTGGGCGCGCTGGCTACCCGGATGGGCTGTCGGTAGCGCCGCGATCATGCAGCGCCCGGCTCAGTGCCGCGCCCAGCAGCACGATGAGCGCCGAACCGTACACCCAGAGCATCAGCACCACCAGCGAGCCGGCGGCGCCATAGGCCGATGTCGGCGCCTTGAGGGTGAGGTAGGTGGCCATGAGGTAGCGGCCCGGCATGAAAAGCATGGCGGCAAGCAGTGCCCCCGGAACGGTGTGGCGCCAGCGGATCGGGCGCTCGGTATCCGGCAGGATGCGGAAGATCACGGTCAGAAACAGGGCGATGAGGGTCACGCTGACCAACGGTTCGAGCTGCGCGAGGCGGGCGACGTTGAACGGCAGCCAGACGCTGGCAAACTCGGTGGCCGCCCGGAGCGCGACCGTGGCGGTGAGCGAGATGATGATCATCAGGCCGAATAGGGCCACCACCAGCAGCGAGATGAGCCGGTTGTAAATCACCGTAAGCAGTGCGGCGCGCTTCTTGCCGATGACCACGTCCCAGAGCTGGTTCAGCGAGCGCTGCAGCTGGACGAAGACCGCGGTGGCACCGATCAGGATGGCGCCGATGCTCGAGAGGGTCGGTAGCCAGCCCGCCTCGCGGATATGCGTGTTGGCGATCATCTGCCGCGCGGCCTCGGCGGCCTCGGCGCCGATCAACCCCTGCAGCCTCGTGACGATGCGACTCTCCGCCGCTTCCGGGCCGAGCACCAGGCCGGCCACCGCGATCACCAGGATCATGATCGGCGCGAGCGAGAACAGCGTGTAGAAGGCGAGTGCCGCGGCATTGCCGAAGGGGTTGTGCGCAAACCAGAGTTGAAAGGTGTCGGCGGCGACCTTCACGGCCTGTCCTGCACGGTGGCGAACGGGCTGGTCGCTTGAGGATCCCTTGGAGACGCGTTGAGCCGACATGGCGAAGATCATACCGCGTGATCGCTCGGTGCAGGTGGCCTGCGATATGATCTGTGCTTTGGTCTGTGATCGAATCCACTAACGGGGAAGCCTGCCCATGCCCGTCTTCGTCCTCCTCGCCGGTGTGCTCGGCCTGCTCTCAGTGGGATTTGGTGCATTTTCCGAGCATGCCATCCGGCCGAACGTCGATGCGGAGTATTTCCGCTACCTGATGACTGCCGTGCGCTATAACCAGGTGCACGCCGTCGCCCTGCTCGCCCTCGGGCTGGGGCTTGCCGCCCCGCTGGCAAGCGAGACGGTGGGGCGCCTGCGCATTGCGGGCTGGCTGATGTTCGTCGGCACGGTGCTATTCAGTGTCAGTATCTATGTCGCGGTCTTGCTGGATGTGATGGCCATCACCTACATCACGCCGGTAGGCGGGACAGTCCTCATGTTTGCCTGGGCGGCTTTGATCTGGGCGGGCTGGCGAGCGAACCAGGCCGCTTGACCGGGCGCTCCCGTTTAACGCCGGTTTTTCAGCAACCAGGTAAGCCACAGTCCCAGCATGCAGAAGAAGGCAAACACCCAGCCGGACACGGCCGCCGCCATGATGCCGGAGAGCAGTGTCCCCACGGTACAGCCGAGTGCCGTCATGGCCCCCCAGCCCATGAGGATGCCACCGGCCAGCTTGCCGGTGGTACTGGCCAGCGTCACCGGCTGCGGGCGGAAATCCCCGGCCGCCAGTGCCGAGGCGAACGAGCCCAGCACAAGGGCGATGATAAAGGCGCCGTTCTCGGAGAGCAGGGTGTCCTTGACCGCCGTGGCGCAGCCGGAGAAGCCGTCCAGGCCCTGCAGCCGCTCCGGTAGCAGGCTGAATCCCGCCCCGGTGGTGCGGGCGATACTGCCGATCTCGGCGGTCACGCCCAGCGGTGCCACGCGAAGGTAGGCCATGATGGCGAGGGCGCCGATCAACAGTCCGCCGACGTAGGTGGGCCATCGCTGCCCGAACAGGCAGGCGCGCAGGCCTGGCGGTGCCGCCGGTGCGGCCGGGGCGGCCGGGGCGGCGGGGCGATGCCACCGCATGAGCAGGAGGGCAAGACCACCGAGGATGCCCAGCTGGATCAGGACCGAACCGCCATAACCGGTCATCGCCGGCAGCCAGAGCACCGGTGCACGGTCGATGGCGGCGAGGTAGAGTGTGTTCCACGTGGCGAAACCCAACGCGAAGCCGACCAGAACGCCGGCGAGTGCGGCGATGGATTCGGTGGCCCCTTCGCCAAGCCGATAGAGATGGGCACTGATGCACGAGCCCGACAACGACATCCCGACTCCGAAGGCAAACGCTGCAACAGCCAGTACCCAGCTGACCGGGCCGATGTGGGCATCGGGTGGAAGCCGACCAGCCGCGGCGTCGGGCACAAAGAGCCCGAAGATCAGGTGATACCCCAGCGTGCCCATGGCAAGCGCGGCGATGATGCCGAGCAGGCCGCGGGCGTCGCGGCCCTCCAGGAAGTCACGGGTCACGCAGAAAAAACAGAATCGGGATCGCTGTAGCAGTACGCCGAACGCGGCGCCAAGCAGCACACTCAGTGCCAGCGGCTCACCTACGCCGCCACTCAGTCGCCAGGCCCAGATGAGAACGCCGATGGCGACAATCGCCGCTAATGCGTTGGAGAAAAAATCGCTCCGGCCCTGGGCCGGAGCGATTGTCGTTGCGGTGTTATTTGGCATCGTGAGTGTGAGGGCAATGCCCGAGTCTCGGTTACTGCCCGCCCCAGACAGTGCCTGCCAGGTTGGTGACCGGGACACCCACCGAGTTGCCATACTCAGTCCAGGAGCCGTCGTAGTTCTTCACGTCATAGCCAAGAATCTTCGAGAGCGCGAACCAGGTATGACTGGAGCGCTCACCGATGCGGCAGTAGGTGATCACCGGCTCGCTGCCATCGACACCGGCCTCTGCGTACAGGGCACCAAGCTCATCGGCCGACTTGAACGTTCCGTCCTCATTGACCGCGTTGCCCCAGCCCACGTTGACGGCGCCCGGGATATGGCCCGCCCGTACCGACAGCTCGTTCACCCCATCGGGCGCGATGATACGGCCTTCATATTCAGCGGCCGACCGGATGTCCACCAGCTGAGCGGCTGGCTCGTCACTACTCGCCACCTCGACCACTTCGGGGAGGAAGGCGCGGATGGAGTAATCCGCGGCGTCCACTGTGACATCGCCTTGTGCGTAACTGGCCGGCCGGATACCGAGCTCGCGGCCCTCGGCTTCCCACTTCTCGCGGCCGCCATCAAGCAGTCGGACGTTATCCACACCGTAGATATCGAAGATCCAGGCGCCCCACGCCGCAAACCAGTTGTTGGTGTCACCGTAGAGAATGACCTCGGTGTCATCGGAGATGCCGGCATCGCGCAGCAGAGCCTGGAAGTCGTCACGGGCGATGATGTCCCGGCTTACCGTGTCGACGAGGTCCGTGTGCCAGCGGAGGTTAACGGCGCCGGGGATATGGCCCCGTTCGAACTGGCCCGGGTTGACGCTGACTTCGATCACGCGGACGTCTTCCCGGTCGAGGTTATTGGCCAGCCAGTCCGTGCTGACGAGGGCATCTGTGCTGGCCTGGGTCAGCCCGGTGAAGAGGGCGAGGGCGGCGAGCGCCACAGCCCCGCGGATGGCATTGGCTACAATCATGATTGGCCTCCTGGTTGCTGATGATCGGTTAGCAGCAGTCTAGGGAGGCATAAGTAGAATAGGAAAGAATTTAAAGTGATTTGATAAGTGCGAAAAAGAATAAAAAAGGCGCTTCCTGCTGGCCCGCTCACCGGCCAGCCGGCACCAGCCTCAGCAGTTCGCCGTTCACATGGTCCGTGAGCAGATAGAGCGCCCCGCCCGGTCCCTGTTCAATGGCACGGATGCGCCGGCCACGATCGGTGAGCAGGCGTTCCTCCTCCACGACACGGCGGCCGTCCAGTTCGAGATGCGCGAGGTGCACCTGGGCGAGGGCGCCGACAAAGAGATCGCCCTGCCAGTCCGGAAAGACGGAACCGGTGTAGAACGCCATGCCGGATGGGGCGATGGAGGGTGTCCAGTGATGAATGGGCGGAATCGTCCCGGGTAGAACGTCGGGCCCGATCTCGGGACCCCAGTATTCACGGCCATAGGTGGTCTCGGGCCAACCGAAATTGCCGCCGGGCTCGGGCAGGTTGATCTCGTCACCACCGCGCGGGCCATGTTCATGGATCCATAGCGCGCCGGTTTCGGGATGGATCGCGGCGCCCTGCGGGTTGCGATGGCCAAAACTGTAAATGGCCGGCTGCGCGTCCGCTCGATTCGTGAAGGGATTGTCCGCTGGTACGCTGCCATCGTCATTGAGACGCAGGACCGATCCGTTGTGATCCCCCAGGTCCTGGGCATGGTCGCGCTCACCGCGGTCACCGGTGGTCATGAAAAGATACCCCTCGCGGTCGAAGACGATGCGCGAGCCAAAGTGCTTGGTGCTGCGCACACAGGGTTCGGCCACGAATAGCGTCTCAAAGTCTGCCAGTCGCTCACCATTGAGGCGCCCGCGGCCCAGATGCGTGGCATTGCCACCGTTACATTCTCCGGCCCACGTCAGATAGAGCAGGCGGTTCTCGGCATAGTCCGGGTGCAGTTCGATGTCCAGCAGACCGCCCTGGCCGCGGGCGTCAACCGGGGGCGTTCCGCGAATCGCCGTGCGCTCGCCCGTCTGCGGGTCAACCCGTAGCAGGCGTCCTGGACGCTCGGTGACAAGCGCCTCACCGCCGGGCAGAAACGCGAGGGCCCAGGGGTGCTCAAGGCCTTCCACGGCGGTCTCGACCGTTGGCTGGGCGAACGCGGTGGCCATCCCGAAAACCAGCGCGAGTGCCAGAAGCGATGCAGGCCGCATGGGCGTATCCCCTGAGTGAGCGTGTCATGCTGTGATCGATAAAAGCCGTTCAACGTTCCCGGTCATCCGGCGCCGATGGCCTATTGCTATGTACCAACACGATGCACAAGGTCGCCCAGCCGATCGAGCAGGCCGCATCGGTGCCTTTCATCCACATCGGCGATGTGACGCGTGAGGCCATTGAGGCGGCCGGCTTCGGGCGGGCTATCAGCGCATCATCGAGCGGCTCGTCGACGCCGGGGCCGAGGCGGTGGTGCTGGGTTGTACCGAGATCGGACTGTTGATTGATGAGTCGGCACTGCCCGTGCCGGTCTTTGATACGACTCGGCTTCATGCGGATGCCGCAATTTCCTTTGCCCTTGGCTGAGAAGGCATGACATGGCGCGTTGGAGCGCGTAGCGTCGAGGAGTATGACCGCCGACTTACCTTCTTTGGAAACCGTGATCGATGAGCTTGCCGAGTTACTCTCGCGCGAGCCCGATGCGGAAATCACGCAAGCCGGTGACTGCCTGCAGATCACCCGGCAGCAAACCGTCACCGATGTCATGCCATGCCGCGTCCAGGGGGTCGGCGTCGATGCCGGGGTGCGGTACCCGGCAGTCACCATCAAAACCGTGCCACGGGGCAATGTGGCGTTTCCGGGTTCGGCCCGAATGCGCGCGGCCCGACTCAACCCCCGCAGTGCGGTCGGCGCGGTCCAGCCCCCCTCGACAGGCAGCCGAGCGGGGCTGACCATCGGCAGCCGGGTCTGCGTGGATGCTGAAGTCCCCTGGCATGCCACCGGCCGGCATATGGTCCGGCTGGCGGTGATGGAATCCGGCGGAACCCTCTTCGATGCGCCGCAGCCCGAGAACCGGCATCTCGATCGGGCAGGGCTCGGGGTGTGGCGTAATTGCCTGCAGAGCATTGCCGGCGTTGAGCCGGATGCATGGCGTGTCGTCAAGCGAGCTCCGGACGGCCTGATGGCGCAGCCCCTGGGCTGGCCGCCGGTGCGCGGGGCAAGCATCTCGCTGGCGGTCCGCGGTAACACGCCGCTGGTGGGCCGCGGCTTCCAGTATCGGCTGCAGATGCCGAGGCAGTATTCTGACAGCGACGAGCTGGCCTGGCTCTGCGATGAGCTCAACCGCCAGGAGTGGGAAAACGCCACCGGGGCGCCGCATATCGGTGCCTGGTCGGCCTCCGAGGATGGTTATTGCTGCTATCAGGTCAGCGTCCCGGCCCGACTCGGGCGACGAATGCCGGATCTGCCCAGACAGCTCCTTGAGACCTCAGGTGCGCGGGCTAACTCTGCGGTTGCGCTGCAGTCCCTCGCCTGATCCGCCGCGGGTGTCCTGCTGCAGTCGGTCAGACTGGGGGCGCGGGCGCCTGCTGGCCAGCAACAGGCCGGCAAGGATGAATACTCCTCCCACCGCGTGAAACGCCGCGAGTTGTTCGCCCAGGAAGATCGTGCCGAGGATCGCCGCGAAAACCGGGATGAGATAGAGGAAGAGGGCGGCCCGGGAGGCGCCAATGGTGCGAACGCCGTTATTCCAGAAGGTATAGGCCAGCAGCCCGGGGCCAACGGCAACGGTCAGAAACACCCAGAAGTTCGACAGGTTGGGCAGCTGCAGACCGACCTGACTGATCTCGGCCAGGTAGAACGGCGCCACCACGGGAATCCCGAGGGCGATCTGCACGGTCAGGAAGGCGGCGGCGCTCAGCGGCACGGCCTGGCGGCGCAGTACCACCGAGAAAGTGCTCCAGGATGCGACCGCGCCGAGCATCACCAGGTCGCCGGGCACGAATTGCAGGCGCAGCAGCCGCATCGGGTCGGCCTCGGTGATGATGGTGAGGATGCCAAAGAAGCCCAGTGCGATGCCGAGTCCTCGGATCGGATCAAGGCGTTCGCCCAGTGTGAAATGCGCGGCCAGTCCGAGCGCGATGGGGAGGCTCGCGTTCATCAGCGCGATATTGAGGGCGGTGGTGGTCTGCGCGGCCACATACAGCAGGGTGTTGAACAGGCCCACGCTGAGCGCGGCCAGAACGACCATCGCGCGCCAGTGGCGCTTGACGATGGGCCATTGCCGGATCACCGCCGGGATGCCGATGGGGGCGAGAATGATCAGCGCCGTGACCCAGCGCCAGAACGCCAGCGAAATGGGCGGAATCTCCCCTACCGTGGCACGCCCCAGCACGGCATTGGTCGCCCAGAAGAACGCCGTCCCGGTAAGCCCGGCACAGGCAAGCAGGATGCGGTTTCTGGAAGGGCTGGCGTCGTTCATGGTGGCGGGCATGTTATGCCGGCCACCCGTTGGGTGAAAGGATTTTCGCTTCGCTCAGGCCGCCGCGGTATGCGCGTCAAGCGAGATGATGTCCTCGTCGCTCAAATGCAGCCAGAAGGCCGTGACGATGGCATTGCGTCGTGCCCGGGCGGAGACGCGCTGATCCGGCAGGGGCCAGTCCAGGGGGTGGCCCGGATGGATGGCGACGCGGTCGAACAAAGCGCCGGTCAGACTGGGTGTTATCGTGACCGCCTGGAACAGCGTGACGTGCATGGGCCACTCGTAATGCGCCGGCGCCTCGGTCTGCGCGGCGACGCTCACCATCCCGTTGCCCGATTGCCGGAAGCGCCGCCATGCGCGGAGGACCTCCGGCGCGCGAAGCAGGCGTTTGCGGGCATGCTGTTGCACCCGATCCAGCGCCATGAGCAGATCGGACTTGTCGGGGTTGATCATGAGCTGGCGGCGCTGCGTGAGCTCGGCATAAAGCGAGTCCGGGATCTCCGGGCGGATGTAGTCTCGAGCCATCGGAATGCCTCCGTTGCGGTGGATGATGACGCAAGACTGGCAATAGCCGCCGGCGCCTTGCTGTGAACCCTGCCGCATCATCAACCTGCCCAACCGCGGTGCATTCATGTTGTTGCCATGCACTATAACGTCGCGTTTTTTCGTATTTCACTGTGTAGTTTGCCCCTGCGAGAATCCCACAAGCGACGGAATATACAAAAAATTTTAGGCAAAAGGACTGGTCTGGCACGAGACGTGCATCTTCTTGTGCGGCACCGCATGGAACGCCGGATCAAAGGAGCAATGTGGCTCTGGATGATCCAGTCGCCAGCCTGGACTCGGGCGAAACACGTCGCTCGATTGTTGCGGTGCACGGCACAAATGTGTTGACAGGCCGGCACAGGTATGTAGGACTGAATGAACGTCGCGCATCAGTGTTGATGATGCGGCTGGTATAAAACATTGGGGCAGAGCGGCCCATCATCGAGGCGCCTTCCGGCGTGCTTGGTGATGGGCCGTTTTTTTTTGCTTGGCGCGGGCTGACAGCGCCACAAAACCTGAAGGAGGCGTCTCATGGATCGCCGCAAATTTCTGAAAGGTATGGGTTTAGGGGGTGCGGCCGGCGTTGCGGCCGTTAACGGATTCCCGCATGTGTGGGTCAAGGGCGGTACCGCGATGGCGGCATCGGGAGAGATCCCGGTGGGAGTGCTTTTCTCGCAGACGGGTGCGGTCGCCGTTGTCGAGAGTACGTTGCACGACGCCTGCATGATGGCTATTGAGGAGATCAATGCGAGCGGTGGCGTCAATGGCCGCATGCTCAAACCATTCGTCGAGGATCCGGCGTCGGACCCGGCGACCTTTGCCGATCGCGCCAACCGTCTGGTGCGCCGCGACAAAGTGGTATCGGTCTTCGGCTCCTACACATCAGCAAGCCGTCAGGCCGTGCTGCCGGTGGTTGAGGGTCAGAACAATCTTTACTGGTATCCAACGCTGTACGAGGGGCGCGAGTGCTCGCGCAACGTGATGTACGGCGGCGCGGTACCCAACCAGCAGCAGCAGGAGTTTGTGCCCTGGCTCATGGAGAATTTCGGCGGGCGCTTCTACCTCCTCGGTAACGACTACGTGTATCCGCGCGAGGAAAACAACGTTTGCCGGATGATCCTGGATGATTTCGGTGGCGAGGTCGTCAACGAGGAATACGTGCCGCTGGGCCATGACAGCTTCAGCTCGATCATCAGCCGCATCCGGCGTGAGCAGCCCGACGTCATCTTCTGCACCCTCGTGGGAGACTCCGACGTGGCTTTCCAGCGTGAGTACCGTGCTGCCGGCCTGGACGCCGAGAAGATGCCGGTAGCGAGCCTTACCCGCTCCGAGGTGGAGGTCCGTGCCATCGGTGGGGATGCAGCAGCGGGCCATTTCTCGTCGGCACCCTATTTCATGGGGCATGACTCGCCTGAGAATGAGCAGTTCGTCGAAGCCTATCTCTCGAAGTACGGCGGAGATCAGGTGACTCATTTCGTTAATGAGGCGGCCTATTTCCAGGTCTATCAGTTCAAGGCCGCGGTCGAGGCCCTCGGGGACGTGGACCTCACGCCAGCCGCCATTCGCGATGCGGCCATTGGGCAGTCACTGCGTGCGCCGCAGGGTGACATTCTCATCGACGGCAATCTCCACACGCATCTCTGGCCGAAGATTGCCCAGTGGCAGCCGGATGGCCAGGCCCGGGTGGTCGTAGAGTCAAGCGAGCGCGTCGCGCCCGAGCCTTACTGGGCCTACGACTTCCAGACCTGCACGATCGCGGGGCTGGAGGAGGGCTGATCCCCGGCTTTATCTGACGGCACGCCGGGCGTTTCGGGGATCTCCGAGGCGCCCGGCTCTATCCCGATAGTCTATCTGGAGTGGGGACGATGGGCGTCTTTCTCAACGAATTGTTTATAGGGCTGAGCCTGGCCTCGATTCTGCTGATGGTCGCGCTGGGGCTGGCGATCATTTACGGATCGATGGGTGTCATCAATCTCGCCCACGGTCAGTTCGTGATGCTGGGCGCCTATGGCGCCTGGTTGCTGCAGGATGCCCTGGGCTTGAGCCTCTTGCTCGCGATCCCGATCGTGTTTCTGGCCGTTGGTCTGATCGGAATCGTTATAGAGCGAGCCGTGGTTCATCGGCTCTACCACCGGCCGCTGGACACCATCCTCGCCACGTGGGGGATCGGTATTGTGATTGAGCAGGTGGTGCGTCTTCTGCTGAGCTCGGATGCGCGTTATGTGGCGCGTCCAGGGTTTCTCGATTCCGGCTTTGATCTCGCTGGCGCTTACATCGCCTCCTACCGACTTTTCGTCGTGGTCTTCGCGCTCGGCATGTTTGCCGCGACCTGGTACGTCATGTTCCGCACCGAATTTGGCATGCGTCTGCGCGCCATGGTGCAGAACGTCGAGATTTCCCGGTGCTACGGCATTAGTGCCCGGCGCATCTATGCGTTGACGTTTGCCTATGGGGCCGGCCTGGCTGGCATTGCCGGGGCCCTCGTCAGTCCTCTCGTCAGCGTGACGCCGACGATGGGCAATAGCTTTGTCGTCGATGCTTTCCTGGTGGTGATCGTTGGGGGCGTCGGCAGCCTCCTCGGCGCTGGGACTTCCGCGCTCATGCTCGGCGAGGCCACCGCGTGGCTGTCCTTCCTGTTCAACGAGACCACCGGCCGGATCCTCATCCTGCTGGCTGTCGTCGTGTTCATCCGCTTCCGCCCGGAAGGGATGTTCCCCGCGAAAGTGCGTGGCTAGGAGATTGCTGCAATGAACCGTATGTTCAAATTCGACTGTGTCGGCTATCTGATCTTCGCGCTGATCGTCCTGGTGCTGATGCCCGCCATGGTCGGCTTCGGGGGCTACGAGCTGAACACCTATTCCCGCTATCTGGCACTGGGCATGGTGGCCGCCGCGGTTGCGCTGTCGTGGGGGCAGGCCGGCATCCTGAATCTCGGCCAGGCGCTTACGTTTGGCATCGGCGCCTATTTCACGGCGATGCACCTCAAGCTCAAAGCCAGTGCCTCGCTGGCGGGTGGGTTGCCGGACTTCATGGGCTGGACCAATGTTGAGGCGTTGCCCTGGTTCTGGGTGCCGTTTCACTCGTTGGCGTTCACCCTGGCGGCGATCATTCTGGTTCCCGCCGCGCTGGCTGGACTGCTTGGGGCCTTCATGTTCCGCGGCCGGATTACCGGTGTCTTCGTTGCCATCATCACGCTCTCGCTGATGCTGGCCGTGCAGCTCTGGATCATCAGCGAGCAGGGCTGGACCGGCGGTGAGAACGGGCTCACGGGACTGGCACCGCTCAGCATCTTCGGCTTCTCGCTGGATCCCTACACAGTCGCGTTCTACTACCTGACCGCCGGCTTGCTGTTATTTGTCCTCGGACTTGCGCTGGTCATCGTCAAGAGCAAGGCCGGCCTGGTGCTTCGCGCTATCCGTGAGAACCCCGAACGGGTGCGCTTCTTCGGCTACGACGTATCGCGCTACGAAACGATCGTCTTCGCGGTCTCGGCGTCGATGTCCGGCCTTGCCGGCATGATCTACTGCCTGGTGCTCGAGTTCGCGTCGCCGACCTACATGGGGCTCTCGCTCAGCCTGGCCATGGTGATCTGGGCCGCCGTCGGTGGCCGTGAGTCGGTCATCGCGGCGGCGCTCGGCGGCATCGCGGTCAATATGGCGGAGGGAAAGCTCTCCGATCTGTTCTTCGATCAGTGGACGCTGATGCTTGGCGTGATCTTCATCGCGGTGGTGCTCTTCTTGCCGCGCGGCATTTTCGGGCTGATCGATCAGCTGCGCCTGCGTTTTCACGAGCGTGGCAGCCGTGAGCAGCGTGTCGATGCCGAGCCGCTGAGCCCCCCCAAAACCACAGAGCAGGAGGGCTGAGGCGATGGCGTCCGTCACACTCGAGTCACTCACCGTCCGCTTCGGCGGGCTGGTGGCAGTCAACGAACTCGATCTGCAGGTCCGTGATGGCGAACTGCGGTGCTTACTCGGGCCGAATGGAGCGGGTAAATCCACCACGCTCGATCTTATCTGCGGGAAGACCCGGCCCACCTCCGGGCGGATTCTGCTGGGTGGCACGGATATCACGACCCTGCATGAGTTCGAGCGAGCGCGCCACGGCGTCGGGCGCAAGTTCCAGACTCCAAGTGTTTTCAAGGACCTGACAGTGCTTGAAAACCTGGAGGTCGCGCGGTCGGCGAACCCATCCTTTCTGCATTCGCTACGCGTTTTCCGAACATCGGTCCAGGGCCGGATCCAGGAGGTTCTCGATCTGGTCGGGCTGAGCGCGGAGGTCGCCACGCGGGCCGGCAATCTCTCTCATGGCCAGACCCAATGGCTCGAGATTGCCATGCTCCTCATCCAGGACTGTCAGGTCCTGCTCATGGATGAACCCACGGCTGGCATGACGATTCAGGAAACCGAACAGACGGCCAGGCTCTTCAGCCAGTTGCGTGGTGAGCACACGATGATCGTGGTCGAGCATGACATGAGTTTCGTCCGTGATATCGCCGAGACCGTCACCGTCATGGACATGGGGAAGCTGCTGGCCCAGGGCACGATCCAGGAGATAGAGGCCGATCCAAAGGTTCGGGAAGCCTATCTGGCGGATACGGGGGATGAGGCTCATGCTTGAGGTAAAGGATCTCTATTCCTATTACGGCAAGAGCCCGGTCATCCAGGGGATCGACTTCCAGGTGGCCGAGGGCGGGTTTTTCGGCGTCGTCGGGCGAAATGGCGTTGGCAAGACGACGCTCCTGCGAACCCTCATGGGACTGACCGACAGGGCGACCGGGACAATCCGCTTCAACGGCCAGGATCTGCTCCAGAAGACCACGCCCGAGCGCGCCGGGGCGGGGATTGCCTACATTCCCCAGGGGCGTGAGGTGATTCCGCGCTTTACCGTGCGCGAAAACCTGATCATGGGCACTTTCCCGCGCGAGGACGGCAGTCGCGACATCCCCGAGCACATCTTCGAGATGTTCCCGATTCTCGATGAGTTCATCGAGCGCCGGGCCGGCGACCTGTCCGGAGGGCAGCAACAGCAGCTTGCCATCGGTCGCGCCCTGGCAATGAAGCCGCGGATCATGCTTCTGGACGAGCCCACCGAGGGGATTCAGCCGAATATCGTCCAGCAGATTGAGCAGGTGCTGAAGCAGCTCAACCGGGAGATGGGCCTGACGATCATCCTCGTCGAGCAGAACACCCGTTTCGTGCGGGAGGTTGCCGACGAGTTTTTGCTTATCGAAAAGGGCCGCGTCTCGCTGCGGGGGCCTGGCGAGGCGCTCACCGGCGAGGTCGTTGAGAAGTATTTGTCGATTTAGCGGTTCCTGCGATTCCACCAGGAATTGTCTGGGACTTTTTCATGGCGATATAGGAGAGAGCGCAATGCGTCACGGTGATATTTCGAGTAGTAACGACACGGTCGGCGTCGCCGTTGTCAACTACAAGATGCCCCGGCTGCATACCAAGGCCGAGGTGCTGGACAATGCCCAGAACATTGCCGACATGGTCGTCGGCATGAAGAAGGGTTTGCCGGGCATGGATCTGGTCATTTTCCCGGAGTACAGCACCCACGGGATTATGTACGACCCTGATGAGATGATGGAGACCGCCTCGACTATCCCGGGCGACGAAACTGAGATCTTCGCCAAGGCCTGCCGTCAGGCGAACACCTGGGGGGTTTTCTCTCTGACGGGTGAACGCCACGAGGAGCATCCCAAGAAGAGCCCCTACAACACGCTTGTTCTGATGAATAATAAAGGCGAGATCGTCCAGCGCTACCGCAAGGTGATCCCCTGGTGTCCCATTGAGGGCTGGTATCCGGGTGGCCATACCTATGTGAGTGAAGGGCCGAAGGGGCTCAAGGTCAGCCTGATCATCTGCGATGACGGCAACTACCCGGAGATCTGGCGCGACTGTGCCATGAAGGGTGCCGAACTGATCGTCCGCTGCCAGGGCTATATGTATCCGGCGAAGGAGCAGCAGATCAACATGGCCAAGTGCATGGCCTGGGCCAACAACTCCTATGTGGCCGTTGCCAATGCCACCGGGTTTGACGGGGTCTACAGCTACTTCGGGCACTCCGCGCTGGTCGGTTTCGACGGTCGCACGCTGGGTGAGTGCGGTGAGGAAGAGATGGGGATCCAGTACGCGCAGATGTCCGTTTCGCAGATTCGTGACGCCCGTGCCAATGATCAGTCGCAGAACCATCTCTTCAAGATCCTGCATCGGGGCTACACCGGCATGCATGACTCGGGCGACGGGGACAAGGGCGTAGCCGAGTGCCCGTTCGAGTTCTACAAGACCTGGGTCAACGACGCCGAGAAGGCGCGTGAAGATGTCGAGGCCATGACCCGCGAGACGGTCGGTACGGCCGAATGCCCCGTGGGCAACCTGCCGTATGCAGCGAAGGAGAAGTCAGCGGGTAAATAAGCTGACGGGCTGCCGTTGTGCCCGGCACCCTGGTGCCGGGCCGCGGCATGCAGACGATCCTTTCAGGGAGAGGCCATTGGATGCCGTTTCTGACCGACAGACTGGCCGATGCCGAGCGCAACCGAGCCGACCGTGAAGCCCTGGCCGCCGAGAGTGTGGGCAATGGCTTGCAGAATGCCGCCGAAGAGACTGCGAACCTGCAATCGCGCTACAAGTTTGATGTTGCCGGCGTCATGGCAGTGGTTCGGCACGAGGTGCGGGGGCAGTCTCAGGCGCTCGACGCCATTGAGCGCATGCTCAAGGTTGTCCGGGCGGACATCGCGGACCCTCGTCGACCCCCTTTTACGGCATTGTTTCTGGGCCCGACCGGTGTCGGTAAGACCGAGACCGTCCGCGCGTTGGCCCGTGGGCTGTATGACGATGCTGATGCCTTCTGCCGGGTCGATATGAATACGCTCTCGCAGGAGCACTATGCCGCCGCGATTACCGGGGCGCCGCCAGGGTACGTCGGCGCCAAGGAGGGTAAGACCATCCTTGATCAGGAGCTTATCGAGGGGCAGCGGGGCAGGCCGGGAATCGTCCTATTTGATGAGATCGAAAAAGCCAGTCCAGAGGCGACCCAGGCGCTGCTGAATGTCTTCGACAATGGCCAGATGACGGTCGCTTCGGGGGAGCGCACCTACAGTTTTCGCAACACCATCGTGCTCATGACCAGCAATCTTGGTGCTCGCGATATCTACCAGCACGAGGCGCTTGGCCGCGGTCGCCTTGGTCATTGGCGGCGCCTGCGTCGGTGGCTCGCCGGGCATAAACTCGACGAACTGCTGCGCAATCGGCTGAATGACCATTTCTCACCGGAATTCGTCAATCGCATAGATAACATTACGGTCTATAACTGGATCGAGCGCGAGATGGTCGAGGAGCTGGCGGGAATCGAGATCGAAAGGCTTAACCGGCGGCTGCAAAAGCACAATTGCAGGCTGGCGCTCGATCATGCGGCCCGCCGGGCATTGGCGGCCCGGGGGTTCGATCGTCAGTACGGCGCCCGGGCCCTGCGGCGGGTCATTCGCAGCGAGGTGGAGGTGCCGTTTGCCGAGTATTTGCTGAGCGGTGCGCATGACCCCGCCGCCCATCACGGGGCACCGGCGACCTACGAGGTGCGCATCAATAAAAGCGACGATATGGAATTTCATCGTATGACCGAGCGGGAAAATCAATGACAGGGAATCGAAACGAGGAAAGCTGGCCGGTTGGCATCCTGTTCTCGCAGACAGGCGTTACCGCGATCATCGAGCAGTCGCAGCTCAACGGCGCGCTGCTCGCCATCGACGAAATCAACGAAGCAGGCGGTGCGGCGGGCCGGCCGATTTCGCCGATCATTCTTGATCCAGCCTCCGATCCCGTCCGCTATCGGACCATGGCGGAAGAGCTGCTCGGCAGTCTCCAGACCAATGTCATCTTCGGCTGCTATATGTCCTCTTCCAGAAAGGAAGTGCTGCCGGTGGTCGAGCGCTATAACGGGCTGCTCTTCTACCCGACCCTGTACGAAGGTTTCGAGTATTCGCCGAACGTCATCTACGGGGGGGCCGCGCCCAATCAGAACAGTCTGCCCCTTGCCATGTACCTGATGGACAATTTCGGTTCTCGATTTTATTTCGTCGGGTCGGATTATATCTACCCGCGCGAGTCCAACCGGGTGATGCGCAATATCGTCCGCCAGGGGGGCGGAGAGGTGGTCGCCGAGAAATACGTTGATCTGAGCGCCGGTCCCGAGGACTTTGCGCCGATCATCCAGCACATCGCCGAGGTTCAGCCCGATGTGGTGTTCTCAACCGTGGTCGGTACCGGCACGGTGAATTTCTACCGCGCTTACCATGAGGCCGGTGGCGATGGCCTGCAGCGGCCGATCGCGAGCCTGACCACCAATGAAGCAGAGGTGGCGGCCATGGGTAACGCATCGGCGCAGGGGCATATCACCGCCGCGCCGTACTTCCGCAACATCGTCACCCGCCGCAATATGGACTTCCTGGCCCGTTACCAGGCGAAGTTCGGTGAGGTGGAGACGGTCACGAGCGCTTGTGAGGCCGCTTATTTTCAGGTTCACTTGTATGCCAACGCGCTGAGACTCGCGGGTGCGGGAAACACGGATCAGTTGCGCTCGGTATTGCGCGGGGCGGAATTTGAAGCACCGCAGGGACGCATCAAGGTTGATCCGGACAACAATCATGCGTATCTGCTATCCCGAATTGCGCGAGTGGACGATCAAGGCGAGTTCATCCTCGAGCGCGAGGCCTCTCGCCCGATCAAGCCGGACCCCTACCTGGCCGTGCCGGCCTTGAACGACTGGGCCAACACGCCGGTCTGGATTCGATGACGGGCGACGAGGGCATTATTGAACGCCTCCGCGGGCTGAATGCTCTCGTGCTGCATCCCAGAGACGGTGATGCCGAAGAGCTACTGCTGCAGCTCAACCGGATCGGATGCCGAGCGCAGGCGGTCTGGCCACCGCCCAAGGTGGATGCGGATCCGGTGGATATCGCCTTTATCCTTGTCCAGGAAAAGCCGCTTGAGAGTATTCTTGAGTATCTCGAGCGCCAGTCAACGCGTCCTTCCCTCATTGGCCTTGCCGGCTACGAGAGCCCGTCGGTACTTAATCACCTGATTTCGCTGCAGGTCGATAGTGTGCTGACCAAGCCGATCCGCCCCTCGGGGGTCCTGACCAGTATGGTCACCGCGCGGCGGATCTGGCAGGAGTGCCGGCACAAGGACCGGTTGATCTCAAAACTTCGAAGCAAGGTCGAGAACAGCCAGAAACTCAATGATGCCAAACTGATCCTGATGCGCCTGCACGAGATCGGCGAGCAGGATGCCTATCGGGCGATGCGCCAGCAGGCCATGGAGTCACGGCAGACCGTGACCGAGGTCGCCGAGGCCATCATTCAGTCACACTCCCTGCTGACGAGCCTTGTCAGTCACAGAGATTTTGACGCTGATCCCGGCCCTGACTGAATCCGAGCCCGCCATCCTGATTCCACCGCGTCATGATTGCAGCTGACATGACGTTCCTGTTAAGTGTGCAGTGCAACATACGCAGGAACAGGAGTCAGTATGAGCACCAGTACGCTACCCGGTGACTTTTCCCTGGAAGGCCGGGTGGGGATCGTTACCGGTCTCGCCAATGAGAACAGCATTGCCTATGGCTGCGCTCGGGCGCTCTCGGCGCTGGGCGCGGAGTTCATGGTGACCTATGCCAGCCCCAGGGCGGAGCGGTTCGTGACCCCGCTTGCCGAGGCAATGGGCAATCCGGAGTACCAGCTTTGCGATGTGCAGGATCCGGACTCGCTCGCCGGTCTGTTCCGCCGGGCGGAAGAGCGCTGGGGCCGGCTCGACTTCGTCATTCACTCCATTGCCTTCGCCCCGCTGGAGGATCTGCACGGGCGGTTGACGGATTCGTCATCAGCGGGCTTCACCCAGGCCATGGATGTCTCCTGTCATTCCTTCATTCGCATGGCCCATCACGCCGAGCCGCTCATGAGCGAGGGCGGTAGCCTGATCTGCATGACCTATCACGGTGCCGATCAGGCAGTAGCCAACTATGGCCTGATGGGACCCGTGAAGGCGGCACTGGAGTCGTCGACCCGTTACCTGGCCACTGAGCTGGGGCCTGCGGGCATTCGCGTCAACGCCATCTCGCCCGGGCCGATCCGGACCCGGGCGGCTTCCGGGTTGAAGGACTTCGAGGAGCTCGCCACCGACGGCGAGACACGATCGCCGCTGGGACGGCTGGCTACCGTTGAGGACATCGGCAACACGGCGGCCTGGCTGATCTCGGATGCCGGCTCCGCGGTTACCGGCGGGATCCATTACGTGGATGCCGGTCATCACATTCAGTTCTGATCAAGGAGAGCGCAATGGGGGCCCTAGGCCAGACCACCACGATCGAGAACCGGACCTATGAAGAGATGGTGGTGGGCGACTCGGCAACTTTCGAGAAACGCCTCACCATGGACGACATCAAGCTCTTTGCCGTGATGTCGGGGGACGTGAACCCGGCTCACGTTGACGAAGAGTTTGCCCGTAGCAGTCGCTTTCACGAGCTCATCGCCCATGGCATGTGGGGTGGCGCGCTGATATCAACGGTGCTGGGTACCCAATTGCCCGGGCCGGGGACGATCTACCTGGGACAGACGCTGCGATTCCGCGGGCCGGTGACACTCGGGGATCAAGTGCGTGTCACGGTTACCGTCCGCGAGAAGCTCGATGAAAAGCGCCATATCGTTTTTGGCTGCGAGTGCCACAACCAGGATGAGGCGCTGGTTTTGGACGGCGAGGCGCGGGTGCTTGCGCCCTCGGAGAAGATCAATCGACCGCGGGCGGTGATGCCCTCGGTACGGCTTGCCGAGCGCGGCCGTCTCTCCGAGATGCTGGCCGGGGCGGAGTACGACGAGCCGGTGACAGCTGCGGTTGTCCATCCGGTGGATATCGAGAGTATGCGTGCGCTATCCGCGGCGGCGGGTGAGGGCGTCATCCGCCCGGTGCTGGTTGGCCCGGCGGCCCGGATCGATGCCGCCGCAGAGGATGCCGGCGTGGACATCGGTGCCTTCGAACGGGTCAACACCCGGCATAGCCATGCGGCGGCTGAGGCGGCGGCGGGCCTGGCAGCAGCCGGTGATGTGGCGACCATTATCAAGGGCGGGCTGCCGATGGATGAGCTCCTCAGCGCCCTGATCAGGCGGGATAACGGCCTTGCGACGGAGCGCACCCCCAGCCAGGTCATGGCGTTTGACGTCCCGACCTATCCGCGGCCGCTGCTGATCTCCGATCCGCAGGTGAATATCCATCCGGCACTCTTCGAGAAGCGGGATATGGTTCGCAATGCGGTCGCCCTGGCCCATGCCCTTGGAATCGACGAACCGCGTGTCGCCATGCTCTCGTCGTCGGAGGCGATTGAGCCAAACCTCTCCTCAACCCTGGATGCAGCGGCCATCTGCAAGATGGCGGATCGGGGGCAGGTATCAGGGGCGGTCGTCGATGGCCCGATGGCTTTCGACACGGCCATTTCCGAGGCAACCGCGAGCGCGCGGGGCGTGGATTCTCCGGTGGCGGGTCGCGCGGACATACTGGTTGCCCCCGACCTGGAAGCGGCGAGTATGCTGGTAAAGCAGCTCAGCCACCTGGCCGATGCACGGGGTGCCGGGCTTCTGCTCGGGCTGAGAGTTCCGGTGGTGATGAGCAATCGCGACGACGATGTCGCAAGCCGACTGACGGGTATCGGCCTGGCAAGGCAGTACCTCGCGCATGTCGTGGATGCCCGCCGCGGCGCACTGGGTGCGGTCGTCTAGACCGGATCAGCGGTCGAGGGTCTTCTGCCGATTGGCATCGTCGACGAATACCAGCGAGGGCCGCCAGTTATCGGCGGTGTCGGCATCAACCGAGGCGTAGGCGGCGATGATCACCTTATCGCCACGGCTGGCCAGATGGGCGGCCGCCCCGTTGATGGTGATGTCGCCGCGATCGCGCTCGCCTTCGATGATGTAGGTCTCGAATCGATGACCATTAGTGATGTTGTAGACGTGGACCTGCTGGAATGGCACCAGGCCTGATGCATCCAGCAGTGCCCGGTCAATGGTGATGCTGCCTTCGTAATCCAGGTTCGCGTCCGTGACGGTGGCGCGGTGGATCTTGGCTTGCAACATGGAAATTTTCATCGCTTCAATTCGTGACCTTATCGCCGTTTCGTGGCCCAATAATGGGCTCAAGCCCGCACATTGTAATCACGGGAGACGCTTGTCAATGACATTTCGTAACGAGTACCACCACGGCGGGATCAGGCCGCCGGCTGGCCTGAAGCAACGCGGAGATGCCCTGTGAGCGAAGATATCTACGCCGGTCTCTCGCAGCTCGGCAGCCAGACGGCTATCCCGACATCGCCCGAGGACGCCGTCCTGGAACGGGTGCCCAACCCCCAATCCGACGTGCGCTACGTGGCGCGTTTCACCGCGCCGGAGTTTACCTCGCTCTGTCCCATGACCGGGCAGCCGGATTTCGCGCATCTGGTCATTGACTACATCCCGGGCCAGTGGCTCGTGGAGAGCAAGTCGCTCAAGATGTTCCTGTTCTCATTCCGCAACCACGGCGCCTTTCATGAGGACTGCACCGTGACCATTGCCCGGCGCCTCGCCGACCTGCTCGAGCCGGTCTGGCTGCGCATCGGCGGGTACTGGTATCCGCGCGGCGGCATTCCCATTGACGTGTTCTACCAGACCGGCGAGCCGCCGGCGGACGTCTGGATCCCGGACCAGGGCGTGGCCTCCTATCGGGGACGGGGCTAGAGCATGTCCTTTGCATAGCGCATCATCCCGGAGCGTCGCAGTGCAGAAATTTGGCGGTCTGCTGCGCCTGGCAAGCTATCTGAGGCCGTACTGGCGACAGGCCCTGATCGCCGGCGCTGCACTTATCGTGGCGGCTGGCAGTGTGCTCGGCATTGGCCAGGGCCTGCGGCTCGTGATCGATCGGGGTTTTGCCGAAGGTACGCAGGCCGCCCTGGATCAGGCCCTGCTGATCACCGGCGCGGTCGTGCTGGTGCTGGCGGCGGCCTCGGCGCTGCGCTTCTACTGGGTGATGTGGATCGGAGAGCGAGTGGCGGCCGATCTGCGGCGCGATGTGTTCAATCATCTGCTGGCGCTGGAGCCGGGTTTCTACCTGCGCAACGGGGTGGGTGAGATTCAGTCGCGTATGACCACCGATACGGCGCTGTTACAGAGCGTGCTGGGGTCGACGTTCTCCATGGCGCTGCGCAATGCGCTGTTGCTGCTTGGCACGCTGGCCATGCTGGTAGTGACCAGTCCAGGGCTGAGCGGGCTGGTGATCATTGGCATTCCGGTGGTCGTTGCGCCGATGCTGATCTATGGCCGCCGCGTTCGCCGACTCTCCCGGCTGAGCCAGGATCGCATCGCCGATGTTGGCAGCTATGCCGGAGAAACACTGGGTGGTATCGAGACCGTGCAGGCCTTTGTGCACGAGCCGGTGGACCGCGGTGTTTTCAGTGACCGGGTGGAGGAGGCATTTGCCACCGCGGTACGGCGTATCCGCCAGCGTGCCGGGCTGAATGCGGTGGCATTGCTTCTCGCGTTCAGCGGCGTGGCGTTCGTGCTCTGGCGCGGTGGGCACGCAGTCCTCTCGGGCGCCATGACGGCGGGGGAGCTCTCGGCCTTCATTTTCTATGCCGTGTTGGCCGCAGGCGCCGTGGGCGTGCTCTCGGAGGTTGCCGGTGAGCTATTCCGGGCATCCGGCGCCGCCGAGCGGCTCTTCGAGCTGCTGGACGCGCAGGCGGAGATCCGCGCACCGCAACGGCCGGTGCCTCTGCCGGCACCCGCGCAGGGCGAGGTCATGCTGGAGCAGGTGATGTTCCGCTATCCGACGCGTCCCGAACCCGCGGCACTTGCCGGTGTTGATCTGCGGATCAATGCCGGCGAGACCCTGGCGCTGGTCGGGCCCTCGGGTGCCGGCAAGAGTACGCTGATCAGTCTTCTGCTCCGCTTTCATGATCCCGACTCGGGCCGGATTCAGTTCGACGGCGTGGACTTGCCTGAGGCCGATCCGGCTGCGCTGCGTAGATCGATGGCATTGGTCGCCCAGACGCCGATCCTGTTCACGGGAACGGTCCGGGATAACATCCGATTCGGTGATCCGCAGGCAACCGACGCGCAGATCATCCAGGCCGCCGATGCAGCCAATTGCACGGATTTCATCGAAGCACTGCCACAGGGGATCGATACGCACATCGGACCGGGTGGGGTGCAGCTCTCCGGCGGACAGCGCCAGCGCGTGGCGATCGCCCGCGCCATTCTCCGCGATCCGGCCCTATTGCTGCTCGACGAGGCGACCAGCAGCCTCGACGCGGAAAGCGAACAGCAGGTGCAGATTGCACTGGCTCGTCTGATGGCGGATCGGACCAGTGTGGTGATCGCTCACCGCCTGGCGACGGTCCGTAACGCCGACCGGATCGCCGTCCTGGAAGCCGGGCGGATTCGGGCGGTGGGATCACACGACGAACTGATGGAGGCTGACAGCCTGTATGCGCATCTCGCCGCCTTGCAATTCCGTGCGTCCTACGCCTGAGTCGGGCAGGCCAACTGGCGCCGCTTGAGGCTGTAGCGCCCGGCAGCGGCGATCATTGGGGGTGCCGGCAGGGCGCGCAGAACGCCCCACAGATCCAGGGCGCGGGGTTGGCTCATTAAAAAGCGCACCAGTGATTCCGGCGGCGTATTTCGGAATAACGTCATGAAGCGCTCCGGTGCCTGGCCGAGTTCGGCGTCCGCCCAGAGCGATTCGAGGAATACGCCGTCGAGCCAGTCCATGATCCGCTGGCGGCCGGGCGGGGCCGGCTCGTGACCGGCGATCAGCGCATCGGCACACTGGTCGGCCCATTGCTGGATGCCGTGGAAAGCGTAGCCGGTGGCCGGTCGCATGCTGCCGCCGGCGGTGCCAGTGCGCATCCAGCCATCGCGATCGTACGGCGCAATGGGCGCCATCGGGAGATTGCCGTATTCTTCTCGCTTGACGGTGTATCCACCGCAACGACGCTGTTCGAGTAATCGGTCGAGCGCGCTGGCCAATTCCGCCCGATCCGGCCGATTCGGCGTGAAGCGAGTCAGCTCGACAAGGCGCCGGCTGTCGCTGATCGGCAACTCGTAGACGAAGGTAAGCAACGGTTCATCGTCTTCGAGGAAATGCATCAGACCAACGGGCCCGCTGCCGTCGAGATCAGGGCCGCTGATTTCCCGACCGATAAAGCTCTGCCAGACCCAGGGCCTTGGCAGTTGCAGCGTCGGCGCACGGGAATCCATAACCCGCTTTGCGCTTATCTCGCGTCCGTCGCTGAGGGTAAGCCGCCAGCTATCGGCCTCGAGCGCCGAATCCACCAAGGAGACGCCGCCGAGGTAAGACCAGTCGTCCCTGATTTCAACCGCGCCGAGGGCTCGTTGCTGAACCGCTGACGAGCGCAGCATTTCGTAGGGGAGGCGTTGGCTGCTGCGGACCAGGTCCTCGTCGGCGTAGCGGACGGACCAGCTGGTCCAGCTGCGTTCGACTTGCTCGATAAAGGGGTGGTCATGGACCCGCCAGCCGCACCAGGTCTGGTCATCGAGCGGCAGGGGGCGAGGTTCAACGACCGCGATACGGCCCGGGTAATGCGCACTCAGGCGCACGGCAAGACTCATCGCGGCGGCACCAAAGCCGACGAGCGCCAGGTCGAAGTCACTCATGCCGGCCGATCGCTGGCTCCGGTATCGAGCCGTGGCCGCGCTACCGTGTGCATCGCGAGCCGGCGCCGCTCGCGATGGCTGAGTGAGACCCGACCCTCCCAGTAGCGGCATCCACCGTCTCGGACGCGCAGACCAATGGCGCGGTAGAGTCGGGCGGCGACACGGATCGCCATGCGATTGCGCAGCGGAATCAGCCCCATGCCGGTCTCGGCCCGGGCATAGTGCGTTTCGGCAAGATCAACGACACGTCGGATTGCACTGCGCACCGGCTCGCGATGGACCGGCCTGGCGGTCGCAATCGCATCGGCGGAGAGCTGCCCGATCCACTGCCCGGGCAGATAACGTCGGCCGCGGCGGGCATCCTCGAGCACATCACGAGAGATGTTCGTGAGCTGCATGGCGATTCCGAGTGATACCGCCGCATCCCGCCCGCGAATCGGATCCGCCCCGAGTAGTGGGCACATCAGTTCACCCACCGTGCCGGCCACGCCGTAGCAGTAATCCAGCAGCTCCTGCTCGTCATTGATAAGACAGCCCTCATCGGCTTCCTTCGCCGCGGTACGGGCGAGTGTCACCAACGGCGCCGTGGCCAGTGCCCGTCGCCGGACCATCTCGCCAAAGCCATCCACCGGGATGCGTTCCGGTTCGTGGGCTTCCAGGGCATCGATGAAGTCCTCGATGCGCCCCGCACCATCCGTGGATTCGTCGGCGATGTCGTCAATAAGACGGCAGACGGCATAGAGGACGGCCACGTCATCGACATCTCCGGGGCGCAGCAGTCGGCTCGCCATGTGGAAGCTGCTGGCATGCCGCGCCAGGACGTCACGCGGGTTCATGCGGCCTCCGCATCATCCGGGAACAGGCGCTCAAGGACCTTGGCGCTGGAGAGCACGCCCGGCATGCCTGCGCCGGGATGCGTGCCGGCACCGACCAGGTACAGGTTTCGCAGCCCCTCGGCACGGTTGTGGAAGCGGAACCATGCCGACTGACGAAACAGCGGAGCGACGCTGAAGCCGCTGCCGTGGACGCTTTGGTAGTTATGGCGGAAATCGTCCGGTGTCATGTGAAAATCCGCCCGAATATGCGCACTGAGCTCCGGGAGGATCGTGCGCTCCAGCGCGTCGATGATCCGCGACTTCAGCTTCGGCCCTTCCACCGACCAGTCAATATCGCCGAGCAGGTTCGGTACCGGCGCCAGCACGTAGAAGCTGTCATGACCGGCCGGCGCAAAGCTGGGATCGGTCGCGGTCGGGCGATGCAGGTAGAGCGAGAAGTCCTCGGATAGCACCTTGCGGTCGAAGATATCGTGCAGTAGCTCGCGATAGCGCTCGCCAAGCCAAATCGTGTGGTGCGCCACCTCCGGATATTGCCGGTCGGTGCCGAAGTAGAGGACAAACAGACCCATCGACGTGCTGGCGAGGCGGCGCTTGATACGCGCTGTGGTCGGAACGCTGTCCATCAGCTCGCCGTAGAGGTGCATCGGGTCGAGGTTGGAGACAAAATTGTCGGCGCGAAGCTGCCGGCCATCATCAAGACTCACGGATTCGACGCGATTGCCGGTGCGATGCACGCCGGTGATACTCCGGCCGTTCTCGACCCGCACGCCCTGGCGCTCCAGCAGGCCGGCGAGGGCGTCGACCAGTGCGCCGGTCCCGCCCATGGCGAAATGAACCCCCCACTCGCGCTCGAGGTAGTGGATGAGTCCATAGATGCAGGTGGTGTCAAACGGGTTGCCACCGACGAGCAGCGGTTGCAGGGATAGGGCGCGGCGCAGGTACGGGTGCTGGATATGGCGGGAGACCATGGTCCAGACACTGCGGTCGAAGCGAAGGCGCAACAGCCTGGGGATCTGCCGCGCCATGAATGACGCGCGATGGAAGGGCTGGTCGCCGAGCTCGCGGAACCCGATATCGAACAGCTCGCGGGACTCCGCCAGCAGGCCATGGTAGCCGGATACGTCCTCCGGGTTGAACCGGGCGATCTCGGCCTCCATCCGCTCGATTCCCGGGCCGTAGTCGAAAAAGGTGTCGTCCGGGAAGCGGAAGCGATACCAGGGATCAAGGGGGCGCAGTTCCAGATGGTCGTGCAGTGACTCGCCGAACAGCTCGAAGAGCTCGGCGAACAGAAACGGCGCGGTGATCACCGTCGGCCCGGCGTCGTGCCGGTAGCCTTGGCGCTCGAACACCTGTGCCCGTCCGCCCAGCCTCGGGCAGCGATCGACGAGCGTTACGTCATGGCCTCGTGCCCTCAGGCGCAATGCAGCGGCGATGCCCCCGAAACCGCCGCCCATAATCAGGGAGTGCATAAGCTCCTATCCTTTTTGTCGTGTCGGGGTCGTCCGGGCTACTTGCTGGGCTTTGTCCGCGAGCCGTTCGATCAGGCTCATGACGTCATGACTGAGCGGGGCGGGCAGCTGTGCAGACAGGCGACGCGCCCGGCCCAGCGCCGCATTGACATGACGCAGACAGCGCTGCCGGATGCGGCCGCCATCCTCGGCCCGGCCGGGTGGTTGATGATGCCGCCAGGCATGCAGGGGATGGAGACGCCCGGTATCCGCGAGGCATGTCATCTCCTGGAGATCATCCATGTCGTCGAGGATCTGATAGGCGAGTCCGATTGCCTCGGCCACTCCGCGACTGAGCGCCGGGGTGTATCGGGCAGGGGCGGGTGTGGTGATGCCGACGTTCAATGCGAGTTCGATAAGCGGTGCGGTTTTATCACGCGTAGCCCGCAGATAGTCCGCTACACGCCGGGGTGCATCGGAGGCGTTGTCGGCCAACTCGACGCTCTGGCCGCCGATGACCCTACCGGCGTGCTCGGCCATGAAGTCGGAGAGGTGGCGAGCCGTCGTTGCGTCCTTGACCCGTGTCGCCGCGCGAAACGCGCTGGTGAGCAGCAGGTCGCCGGCGCAGAGGGCGATGTTGTCGCCATGGATGGCGCGGACGGTGGGTTTATCCCGTCGGTAGTCGTCGCCGTCGCTGATGTCGTCGTGGACCAGCGATGCGTTGTGCAGCAGCTCGCAGGCCGCGGCTGCCGCGATATTGTCCTGGGCGCTCAGCCGGTTGGCGCCACTGGCCAGTGCCAGTTTCGCCCGCATCCGGTGTCCGCCGGTTTCAAGGTGATAGAGCGCGGCCTCACGGGCGGGTGTCGCCGGCATGCCGCATACAAGGGCGATCATGAACTGATCTACCCGCTCAAGCAGGGAGGGTTCAGCGAATGCCTTCAGCGCGTCCTGCCCGGTGGCAGTGACTGTGTCGGGTGTCCTTGATTGAGTGACGTCGACTGCGGCCACTTGGATTACCCCCTCGCGCTCGGTCCGCTGAAGCGGCTGCCGGACAAGGTCCGACAGCCACTGGTTTGGCGCTGGCTGTGCCAGCTGATCGGTCTCCCGATCAGGCCTGGGCGTTGGCCTCGTGCTCGGACTTGCGCATGGCAATCACGAGAATGAGGATGCCGAAGACCGCCTTCGCCACGATGTCGGCGATGGTGTAACCCACCTCGACGGCCGTGATGGCAGCACCACCGGTCAGCCCGATCAGCGGGAAGAGGAAGACGATCGGGTAGAACAACCAGGAGATGACCACCAGGGTCGCCGCGCCGTTGATCAGGCCACGGACGTTCTCGGGCTGCTTGCCGATCGAGCCCTTCAGGCCGACCACGAGCTGGTAGACGATGTAGACGAACGGAATCATCGACAGCACCCAGAACGTGAAACGCGTGCCGGCGGATTCGGCCACTTCGCCGGGATAGCCCAGGATGATCATCAGG
The DNA here is from genome assembly GCF_040838345.1 of Spiribacter sp. 1M189. Taxonomy (NCBI): domain Bacteria; kingdom Pseudomonadati; phylum Pseudomonadota; class Gammaproteobacteria; order Chromatiales; family Ectothiorhodospiraceae; genus Spiribacter; species Spiribacter insolitus. Next base: position 678,075 of record NZ_JBAKFF010000001.1, read on the forward strand.
GCAGCCGCACCACCGAGCCAGACGCTCTTGGATACGGTCTCGCTGCGCGAAAGCCGCATAACGAGGATCAGCTCGATAAGCAGCAGCGGCACAGTGAGCAGCCAGTCAACGTAACGGTAGGCCTGGTTGAACGGATAGCCCGTTACTTCCAGATTGCCGTTCATTACAGAGAATGCCGCATCCCATGAGAGCATGATCTGCAGATAGTGGTAAGCCGCAATCGCGGTGACCAGCCCGGAGATGGTAACCGCCATCTTGTAGGCCGGGGCGACCTGGCTGCGGGAGAACCACAGGAACAGCGTTGCGGCGGCCATGACCGCAAGGCCGAACGAGAAGGCATTGGCAATGAATGTGTACTGGCCAAGACTGAGAGTCGAAAGGTCCATCGGTTTATTCCTCCTTTTGGAATCGTTCCAGACGGTACGCCCCGTTATGGAGCAGGTCAATCGCCTGAAACGCACGGCTGCGGTGCATTCGATTGACTGAGGAAATCGACCGGAAACATGGACTGATCCGGACCTCGCTCATGGACAAATAACGGGTCCGAGTCGTTCGATGTTTTTTTCCGGCCCCTACGTGGTGCAAAGTGCACAGTGGGTATTATGCATGAAAGCGACGCAAGCTTACATGACATTTGTCAAATTCCATTCTCCAGTCACGACAACGCTCAAGGAGATGACCGATGCGGTTCATCGTCACGCTCACATTCTCGATGCTGTTGATCACAGGCTGCAGTGGTGTGCCGCTGGTGCCAGGGATCTGAGATCACTAACGGAGGGAGAAATCCACCGGAACGTTGACGACTTGACCCGCGACGTCCAGGTCGTCCGGTGGCGGGGGCAAGGGTCGTGCGCGCGCCAGCATTTCGCGCACGGCCTCATCGAGCCGCTGATGACCGCTGCTACGGCTGATGCGCGAGGACTTTATCTGTCCGTCGGCGGTCAGCTCGATCTCGAGAACGGCCGTCCCCTCGAGACGTCTCATTTTCGCTCTTCGCGGGTAACGGCGGTGTTCCGCCAGCCATTGCCGTAGCTCCCCAAAGTACGATGCGATTTGTTGCGCCGCGGAGTGCGCCGTCTGGTCTGCACCGACGGGCCCAATCGGTGTATTGATTTTTTTTTCAGAGGCCTGCGAAGCATTCTTTGAATTCAGTTGATCTTTATTGGGCTTTGCCGTGTCATCGACGCTGGGACTGGGCTCGTTTGCAGCATGCTCCGGCGGCATGCTGCGTTCCGCTCTCTGCCCCGGTTCAGCGGCCGGCTCGGTCGCCGTTTCTGGCGCGGCTTTTACTTTGTTATGAGCATGTCTAACAGCGGGCTCAGCCGACGGCGTGGACTTGTCGAGTGGAGGTGACGCCGGCTCTGACTCTGGTTCCGACTCTGGCTCTGACTCTGACCTTGACTCTGGCTGACGCGGGGTCGCAGGCGTAGCCGAACCGAGGTCGATGGTGACCGTGCGCTCACCATCACGATCCCCGGTGACGGTGTCCGGTTGCGTGGCCCCTACGAGCAGGAGCAGGTGAATGCCACCGGCGACCGCCAGAGCCAGGATCCAATGCGTGGGGTGCAGCCGCTTCATGGTTGCCGTGTCGTCAGTTCGGTGGTCCTCACCCCCGCCGCCTTCATCTGCTTCAGCAGTGTGATGACGGTGTTCGCCTCTACCTCGCCATCCGCAACAATGCGTATACGCGGGCCGGCGTCGCTGCCGATCATTTCGACCAGTCGCTGCTCGAGACGATCGCGACTCACGCGGCGCGAGTCGATGGCGAGGGCGCCGTCGCGCGCCATGTGGACAGTGACCTCCGCTGGCGTGTCGACTGGATCACCGGCGACCATGGGTGGGTTCACCTCGAAAGGGGGAAGGCGTGTCAACTGGCCGGCGATGATGAAAAACGCGAGCAGCAGGAAGACGATATTAATGAGTGGCAGCACGGCCGCTTCACTATCATCCCGCCTGCGTCGGGTCTCGAGGCCAAGTCCCATCGTTACGGCGCCTCCGACGGGATCAGGGTAATGTCATCGATGCCGGCCCCGCGCAGATCGGCGGTTGTCTGCAGCAGGCGTTCGAGCGTGACCCCCTCTTGGGCCCGGATCGCCACGACCTCACTGGACGTCTGTCGCAGGCGCTGACGGACGGCGTCGCCGACATCGCCGGAGAAAAGCGGTTCGCCGTCGATTCGCATGCCGACCGGCGAGAGCTCGATATGGACCTGGTCACTGGCGCTTTCGCTGCCCGCGCCACCGTCGGCGACGCCCAGTGGCACGCGTCCCTGGTCTTCGAGCGTGCTTGCCAACATAAAGAAGATCAGCAGGATGAAAATGACATCAATGAGCGGTGTCAGTCGGATAAGGCGTGCCGAGCGGGATACGGGCGCGCGGATGGTCGGCATCGAAAGGGACATCACCGGCCTTTTGTCGAACGGCTCGCCGGTGCCTGGGTGAAAAGCCGGGTGACGAGGCTGTCCATCTCCTGCCCGAGGCGCTCCACTCGAGACTCGAGCCAGCTCAGCGAGGCAACGGCAGGGATCGCAACACCCAGTCCGACCGCGGTGGTCGTCAGCGCCTGCCAGATGCCGCCGGAGAGTACGGCCGGGCTGACACCGGACCCCTCGCGCTCCATTGCCTGGAAGGCCTCGATCATCCCCAGCACGGTTCCGAGTAAGCCGAGCAGCGGGGCAAGGCTCGCGATCAGCTCCAGCGGGCGCAGGCCACCACGCAGCGCACGTAACTCGTCGTTGCCGACTCGGGTCAGCTCCTCGCGCAGCCGGCGGTCATCGAGCGGGGCGGCAGTCAATCCATGAATGGCGAGCGCCGTCAGCCGGGCGGCCGGCGCGCGTGTCCGACTCACCATCGCCCGGGCGGCCTCGCGATCCCCGCTGAGGAACAGATCAACCGCTGCGCGCGCCTCTTTGAACCGATGAATGCGGTTGATGGCGAACTGCATACTCTTCGCCAGAATGATGGCCAGACCGACAACCGACATAAGCAGGAGCACGGCGATGACCGGGCCACCGGTCTGGTAGAGCTGACGGATCGTCTCGGCAATAGTCATGCGCAGAGCATACTGCAGCGCATGTCCGTCATGAAATTGGCTCTGTTAAGCTGGCGCATTGCACTGCGGGAGTCCCCATGAGTCTGATCCATCTCACTGATATCGAGTTCTCGGTGGGTGGGCCGCCACTGCTGGACGGCGCGTCGCTCTCTGTCGAGCCCCGGGAGCGTATCTGCCTGGTCGGCCGCAACGGGGTGGGCAAATCGACGCTGCTACGCATCATCGACGGATCGATCGAGCCGGAGGCTGGCCGCGTGCAGGCCGGGGAAGCGGTGGCGGTTGCTCGGCTTGAGCAGGCGGTCCCCGATGATCTTGAGGGTAGCGTGTTTGACGTGGTCACTGAGGGCCTGGGTGAGCTGGGGCAATTGCTTGCGAGGCATCACGATCTGACCCAGGCGCTGGGAGCGGGGGAGGGTGATCCGGAAGCGCTCGCGGATCTGCACTCGCGCATCGACGCCGCCGGCGGATGGCAGATCGAGCAGCGCGTCGAATCGGTCCTGACGCGATTCGGGCTGCCGGCGGACAGTCCATTCCAGGGGCTCTCCGGCGGTCTCAAGCGCCGGGTTCTGCTGGCCCGCGCCGTGGTGTCGGCGCCGGATGTGCTCCTGCTCGACGAGCCCACCAATCACCTGGATATTGACGCCATCAGCTGGCTCGAATCGTTCATGCGCGAGTTCAGCGGCAGCATCGTGTTCGTCACGCATGACCGGGCGTTTCTCCAGGCGGTTGCAACGCGCATTGTTGAAATCGACAGGGGACAGCTCACGAGCTGGCCCGGCGACTATGCCAATTACCTGCGCCGGCGCGCCGAGCGTGATCACGCCGAGGCGGAAGAGCAGGCGCGTTTCGATAAGAAACTCCGGCAGGAGGAGGCGTGGATCCGGCAGGGCATCAAGGCCCGGCGAACCCGCAACGAGGGGCGGGTGAGAGCCCTGCAGGCCATGCGCAGGGAGCGGGCGGAGCGGCGCGAGCGTCCCGGGGATGCACGGCTGACGATGGCTGCCGGCGAGCGCTCGGGCAAGCGGGTGATCGAAGCGGAGCATGTGGACTACGCCATTGCGGGGCGACAGCTGGTGCGCGATTTCAGCACCCGGATCCAGCGTGGTGACCGGGTCGGGATCCTCGGCCCTAATGGTGTCGGTAAGACGACATTGCTGAGATTGCTGGTGGGTGACCTCGTGCCAGACAACGGGCGAGTCATCCAGGGGACGGGGCTGCAGATCGCGTATTTCGACCAGCATCGGGCATCCCTCGACGACAGCCGCAGCGCTCGGGAGAACGTTGCCGGCGGCGAGGAATTCATCGATCTCGGTGCCGACGGGCGGCGTCATGTGATGGGCTACCTGCAGGATTTTCTATTCTCGCCGGAGCGTGCCAATGCGCCGATCAGTCGATTATCAGGTGGCGAGCGTAACCGTCTTCTATTGGCCCAGCTGTTCGCCCGGCCCTCGAATCTGCTCGTCCTCGATGAGCCCACCAACGATCTGGATGTGGAGACACTGGAGTTGCTGGAGGAACGCCTGGTGGGCTACTCCGGCACCTTGCTGCTGGTCTCTCATGACCGCGCGTTTCTCGACAATGTCGTGACCAGCGTTCTGGTACCCGAGGGGGATGGTGTGATTGGCGAGTATGTCGGCGGCTATGCGGACTGGCTCCGTCAGCGCACGCCTGCGCCGGCAAAGGCGACGCGGAGCCACCAGCCCACTACCGAGCGTCAGGAGGCTGCGGCGGGTTCGAGCGGAGGGGATCGCCGTTCCAGAAAACCGAAACGCCTCACCTACGGCGAGGCGCTGGAGCTGGAAGGCCTGCCCGCCCGTATCGAGTCGCTCGAGTCCGCCGTTGACGCCGAACGCCAGAAGGTAGGCGACCCTGCGCTCTACCAGGCGGACGCGACCACCATCCAGACCGCCATGGCCGACCTGGAGTCAGCCGAAGCCGAGCTCGCGCAGGCCTATGAGCGCTGGGAGTGGCTGGAGGCCCGGCGTGACGCGTGAGGCGGTCAGCGCATGGTTGGCATCACGAACTGATTGTCGTCGCGGACCCCGCGGGGCCAGCGCGCGGTGATGGTCTTCATGCGGGTATAGAAGCGCACCCCATCCGGCCCATGGGCATGCAGTACCCCGAAACGCGAGCGCTTCCAGCCACCAAAACTATAGAAAGCCATGGGCACTGGAATCGGTACGTTGATGCCAACCATGCCTGCCTCGATGGCGACGGCATAGGTGCGCGCGGCGTCGCCGTCGCGCGTGAAGATGGCCGTCCCGTTACCGAACTCGTGGCGATTGACGATAGCCACCGCTTCATCGAAATCGCTCGCCCGGACCACGGATAGCACCGGGCCGAAGATCTCCTCGTTGTAGATACGCATGTCGGTGCTGACATGATCGAACAGGCAGGCGCCCATGTAGAAGCCGTCGGGATGGCCGGGGACGTCAACCTCACGGCCGTCATGGACCAGTTCGGCCCCCTCACGAAGCCCGATCTCGACATACTCCGCCACCTTGTCCCGGTGGTCCCGGGTAACCAGTGGGCCCATCTCCGGCTCATCGGCGTCGAGGCCGTTACCGATCCGAAGATTCGCCAGACGCGCCTTGAGCGCCGCCACCAGGCGCTCGGCGGTCTCCTCGCCAACCGGGACGGCCACGGAGATCGCCATGCAGCGCTCGCCCGCTGAACCGTAGGCCGCGCCCATGAGTGCGTCGGCGGCGCCCTCGATATCGGCATCGGGCATGATGACCATGTGATTCTTTGCACCGCCAAGCGCCTGAACGCGCTTGCCATGGGCAGCGCCGGTCGCGTAGATCGATTCCGCAATGGGCGTCGAGCCAACGAAACTGATGGCCCCGACCCGCTCATCAGTCAACAGCGTTTCCACCGATTCGCGATCGCCATTGAGTACGTTGAAAACCCCGGCGGGCAGACCTGCCTCTTCCAGCAGCTCGGCGAGCAGCAGCGGCGTGCTTGGCGCCTTTTCGGAGGGCTTGAGAATGAATGTATTGCCGCAGGCAATGGCGATGGGGAACATCCACATCGGCACCATAGCCGGGAAGTTGAACGGGGTGATCCCCGCACATACGCCCACCGGATGCCGTTGCGACCACGAGTCCACGTCGCTGCCGACATTGCCGGAGTGCTCGCCCTTGAGCAGGTGCGGGATGCCGCAGGCGAATTCCACGACCTCAAGCCCGCGGGTCACCTCGCCCCGGGCATCCGAGAGGACCTTGCCATGCTCGCGTGTGATCGACTCGGCGATGCGTGACAGATCACGCTCTAGCAGGGCCTTGAAGCGAAACATCACCCGTGCGCGCCGCAGGGGGGTCATCGCCTGCCACTCGGCCAGGGCCCGGTGCGCCGCCGTGATGGCATCCCGCGTGCGCTCGGCGTCTGCCAGTGCCACGGCGCCGGTCTGCTCGCCGGTCGCGGGGTTGTAGACCGGCGCGCGGCGATCCGGCTCCTTCGGGGTCCTCGTGCCGTTGATGTAGTGGTTGATCTCGTGAACGGGTGTCTCGGTCATGTCTTTTTTTCCTTCAGGCCCGGATGGCCCTTTGTACAGGCATTGATCGGTCGGGCATCTTACCGCGGGGTCATTCCGCCCGGCGCGGACTCGCGATGAACTCGAGAATCATGTGCGGCACCGTGAGGGCGGCAAGCCCGATAAAGATGATGCGCATGAGGATAGCGTCACTCGGCATACCGATCAGGAAGGGCAGAGCCGCCAGGGCGAGTGCATAGGTTGCCAGCGTGGTTGGTGCGACCGCTCGAAGGCGCTCACGCCAGCCGTCGAGGCCGAGATCACGGGCGGCGAGCTCAAGATGTCGCGGGCTATGAAGAAAACACCAGTAGGCGATGAAATAGGCGAGTGGGTGCAGCAGCGCGGCCCCGGCTGCCAGGAGCAGGGGGTCACGCCAGTCGCTGGTGGCGCGGCTTGGGCTCAGCGCCAGCGCGGCGACCAGGATGATGCCGCCGACACCGAGTGCCCACGGCGCCGCCGCGACGAGGAGATCCGCCCGTGTTGCACCCAGCATCTCAAAGAGCGGCTGGACCGCTTGCGGGTGCAGAGTGACCGGCAGGCCGAGGATCCATAGTCCATAGCCCACGCCACCGATACGCCCCAGCCGATGGGCGACATCGTCCCCGAAATGCACGGCGGAGTAGAGCAGGAACGCCCCGAGGGCGGCATTGGGCGCCTGCAGCCAGATCGCAATCACCACCGCGCTCAGTGCCATGTATCCGCCGAGGAAGGCGATGAGGCGCGGCATGCTGTGAAGCCTTAGGTGGCGTTTGGCAACCGCAGTGTCGAGGCTGCCGTGGGGAAGCCCGAGGACGGCGGTGCTCAATGCCAGGACGACGTAAAGCGGCCATTGCCCCGACAGGGCCGAGAAACCCAGCGAGAGCAGAAGACCGATCGGGAAAAGCCAGAAGGCTGGGGGCCGGGCACTCGTTTCCATGATCGTCTCCGTCGTTGTTACGCCGAATCATACGCCAGAGAGATTACCAAGGCGGCCCATGCCCGGCCTATGCCAATCTGCATTCCGCTTGACTTCGCGCAGGACAACCTACGCCCGCCGACCCGCTCGCGTCCTACCATTTCTCCGCGAATGGTCGTGCCTCGACTTCGAATGACCAGGCTGACCGCGGTTGGTGGGTAAGCCACCAGGCCGTTTCCGCAATATCCTTCGGGTCGAGAAAGAAATCGTCCGGCTTATCCGGCAGCCGTTCCCGGGCCCGGGGGAGATCGACGATCCCGTCGATCATGATGGTCGATACATGGATGCCCTCGGGCCAGAGCCGCTTGGCGAGCGATTCGGTGAGATTACGCTGGGCGCCTTTGGCGCTGGCAAAGGCGGCGGTCATGGCACCACCCCGGCGCGACGCCGTGGCGCCAGTGACCACGATGTTGCCGTGGCCCGCCTTGCGCATGCCGGGGGCGACCGCGCGTGTCGCAGTCACCAATCCAAGCACGTTCACCCGCCAGGAGGCCTCGAAATCCGCCAGGTCCAATGATTCGAAGTCGCCCCAGATACCGGCGCCGGCGTTGTGCAGGAGCGTATCGACCGGGCCGAGTTCGTGGCTGATCCGCGCGAATGTCTCGCCGATGGCCTCCGGATCGGCGAGGTCACAGTCGTAGGCCCGCGCCTGTTCGCCGATTTCCTCGGCGAGCGGCCCGGTGGTCCCGGCGCTGCGGGCAATCAGCGCGACCTGATATCCACCGGCCGCAAAGCGGCGGGCGAAGGCCGCGCCATTGCCTGGGCCGACACCATTGACCACGCATACGGGATGGTCTTCAGTCATTCGAACAGATCCTTATGATGCTGTGCCTTTGAGGGTCGCCATGTCGATCACGAAGCGATATTTCACATCTCCCTTTTTTACCCGCTCATAGGCCTCGTTGAGTTTACGGATATCGAGCATCTCCACATCGCAGGCGATGTCATTATCGGCGCAGAAATCGAGCACTTCCTGGGTTTCGGGCATCCCGCCGATCAGCGATCCGGCGAGCACCTTGCGGCCCATGACCAGAGGGCCAGCCTGCAGCGGCGGCTCCACGGGCTCGAGCAGGCCCACGAGGATGTGGGTGCCGTCGTAGCGCAGTAGCCCGATGTAAGGATTGAGATCATGCTGAACCGGGACGGTGTCGAGCATGAAGTCGAACTGCCCGGCGGCGGCCTGCATCTGCTCTTCGTCGGTCGAGATGATGACCTGGTGGGCGCCCTGGGCCTCGGCTTCCGACACCTTGTCGGGCGAGCGCGTGAAGACCGTGACTTCGGCGCCCAGTGCGCGGGCGAACTTGATGCCCATGTGACCCAGTCCGCCCATACCGATCACCCCTACTTTGTGGCCGGGTTTCACACCGTAGTGGCGCAGCGGCGAGTAGGTGGTGATACCGGCACACAGTAGCGGGGCGGCGGCCGCCGGATCGAGTTGCTCGGGGATGCGCACGACGAAGTGTTCGTTGACCACGACGGAATCCGAATAGCCGCCGTAAGTCACCGTACCGTCATGCCGGTCGATGCCATTGTAGGTCACCACGGGGCCTTCCAGACAGTACTGCTCGAGACCCTGTTGGCAGGGCTCGCAGTGCCGGCAGGAGTCCACCATGCACCCCACACCGACGGTATCGCCTGGCTGGAAGGCACTGACATGCTCGCCGACCGCGGTCACCCGCCCGATGATTTCGTGGCCCGGGACCACCGGGTACATGGTCATGCCCCAGTCGTTCTGGGCGAAGTGGATATCGGTGTGGCAAACGCCGCAGTAGTCGATTTCGATGGCGACATCATCGCCCCGCAGCTCGCGACGCTCGATGGTCAGTGGCGCCAGACCGGACGCCTCTGATTGGGCAGCATAGGCATTGGCTGTCGGCATGGTTGGCTCCGTTTTCCGTCCAAGTGGTGCGCAAGGGTTTCATACGTGGTCGTTTACTGAAAGCGGCATCGCCAACGGGGCCACAATAACCAGGATGAGTGGATGGGCTGGCTCAACCACCTGATCACGTCTGTTGCCCATCGCAACGCTTGGCTTTCAGACCCGATAGCCAAGGGCTTCCGGGAGCCAAAGCGCGATTGCCGGAAAAGTCACGAGCAGGATCAGTGCGGTGATCATGCTGAGGACCAACCATAGCGTCCAGCCAAGCGTTGATTCGATCGTTACCCCCGCGACTCGTGAAGTGACAAGCAGGTTCACGGCCACAGGCGGTGTGAACTGGCCGATGGCAATCGTCATGGCCATCACGATGCCGAACCAGACGGTATTCCATTCGAAGGCCTTGACGATCGGCATAAGGATGGGAATCAGAATGATATAGATGGATACCCCGTCGATCACCATCCCGATGAGCAGCAGGAAAACCAGCACCAGGCCAAGGACGACGATGGGGTTGTCGGAAATGGACAGGACCGCCTCAGCGGCCTGATCAAAGGCACCCAGAGTGCTCCCGGCCCAAGCGAAGATCCCTGCCATGGAGATGATCAACAGGATAACGCCCGACATCATTGCCGCATCGACCAGCGCATCGTAAATCATCCGCAGATCGAGGTTACGGTAGACCACAGTGCCGATGAACAGGCCGTATACCACGGCGACGACGGCAGCTTCGGTGGGCGTAAAAAGCCCGCTGCGCAGACCGCCGAGGATCAGGACGGGCGCAAACAGGGCCGGAAGGGCATGAATGAAAGTCTCCCGCACTGAAGGCCGCACCTCAGTGCCATCTGATTCAAAATGATTCCGGCGCGATAGCCAGATCGCGGGCGCCATCACGGCGACACCGGCGATCAGCCCTGGGATGAGCCCCGCGGCGAAAAGCGCCCGCAGATCGACGGAAGGGACGAGAATGGAGTAAATGATTAACGCGACGGACGGGGGGATCAAGATAGCGGTCGATGCCGAGGCCGCAATGACCGCGGCCGAGAAAGCCTTCGGATAGCCCGCCCGCATCATGCTTGGCACCATGACCGTCGCTACAGCGGCGGCATCCGCTGGCCCGGAGCCCGACATGCCGCCCATTATCATGCAGACGATGACGGCAACGGTAGCCAGTCCGCCGCGGCGCACGCCAACAAGCGCGCGAGCGAAGTTAACGAGGCTTGCGGCTACCCCTGACCGCTCAAAGATAATACCCGTGAGCACGAAAAGCGGTATGGCAACCAACGGATACTTGGCGATCGCGTTGTAGGTGTTCGTGCCGAGGGTCGCAAGCATGGCGGGCGAGAGACCCGCGATGATGCCGATCACGCCCGCGATCCCGAGTGCCGTGGCGATCGGTGCGCCGATCACGATCCCGAGTGCCATGACGATGAAAATGAGTAACTCGGGCGCCATCAGTCCGGCGTCCTTTGTTTGAGCTGGCGGGCAAATCGCCCCAGTAACCGGAGAATGATGACGACTGCAGCAATCGGCAGCCACATGGAATAGATCCATGCCGGGATACCAAGGCCCGGTGTCGTCGCCTCGAACAGCCACTCCTCGTAGGCGAACCGGCTGCCAAACCAGGCCACCAGGCCGAATATCGTCAGATTAGCGGCCAAAATGACGATGGTGGCGGTCCATCGGGCCGACCGGTTCATACGGTCGAGAAAAAACGTGATCCTGATCTGCTCGTCACGTGCAAAGGCGATCGCTGAGCCGAAAAACGCCAGGATCACCAGCAGAAACACGGAGACTTCCTCTGTGAATGCAAACGAGAAGTCAGTGAAGTACCTCACCAGTACATTGGCGAAACTGATCACACAGATGACCGCCAGCGCACCCGCGATGACCGCTCGCTCAATGGCGAGCGGCATCCTGGGCTCCGCCTGCCGGTCCTTCCGGGGAGGCGACATAAGCTTTCCGAGATGTGGCAGCTAACGGTTGGCGATGGCCTCTCGGGCGGTTTCTACGAGTTCGGCGCCGATCTGTGGGGTCCATTCCTCATAGACGCTCGTGGTTGCATCCCGGAATTCAGCCACTTGCTCATCAGTCAGTTCGGTGATGGTGACACCGCGCTCCTCGATAGCCCCCCGCAGGCTCGGGACAGCCGCACGAGACTGCTCTATCTCCCAGAGGCCGGCGTCCACGGCGGCCTGCTTGATCATCGCCTGGTCTTCCGGGCTGAAGCTCGCCCAGATATTCCGATTCGCGGCGAAAATCAGCGGATCGGCCATGTAGTGCCAGCGGGTCAAGTAGGTTTGGCCTACTTCATGGATGTTGGCGATGTGGAAGACCGACAGGGGGTTTTCCTGCCCGTCCACGGCCCCAGTGGACAGTGCCGGCTTGGCATCCGCCCAACTCATCTGGGTCGGATTGGCGCCGAGGGCATTGAATGTGTCCTCGAATAACGGGGAGCCGACAACGCGAATCTTCATGCCTTCGAGGTCCGATGGTTCGTCAATCACACCGTTGGAGTTCGATAGCTCGCGAAAGCCATTTTCTCCCCATGCAAGTGGCACGACCCCCTTGGCCCGGACCGCCTCGAAAATCATTTCGCCAGTCTCGCCCCCGGTCAGCGCATCAATCGCTTCGTAGTCCGGCATGAGAAACGGCAGTGAGAAGAGGTTGAGTTCAGGGACCTGCGGTGACCAGTTGATGGTGGAGCCGATCGCAAAATCGATCACGCCGCTGCGCAGTGCGGGAAACTCGCGTGTCTGGTTTCCACTCACGAGTTCGGCATTTGGGTAAACCTTGAAGTTGATCTCCCCGTTGCTGCGCTCATCGACCAGCTCGGCCCACCGCTCGGCGGCCTCCCCCCAGGGGAATGGCGCTGGAAGCACCGTCGAGACCGTGTATTCGTTCTTGTACTGCGCAAGACCCTGGATCGGGATCACGGCGAGCATCATCGCTGCAGCAGCGCATAGGATCGTTGAGTTGCGCATCTTCTCCTCCTCCTTGTGGTTATTACCGGTGAAATCGTAGCGCCATGAACCGGTGTTGCCCACCCTCGCGGGAGTCATCACCCGCTCTGCCGCAATAAAAAACCCCGCCGAAGCGGGGTTCAAGGGGTATTGGTGGAGACGGCGGCCGGAGGCCGGAGGCCGTCTCCGTGTGCCCTGTTATCGGGTACGCTTATCGCAGACGTATTGCGGTGGTTATCGACTTAACGCGCCGTGTCGGCCAGGATCATCTCTGCGGCCTTCTCGGCAATCATAAGGGTCGGGGAGTTGGTATTGCCGGAGGTGATGGTCGGCATGACCGAGGCATCCACCACGCGGAGGCCGGGCACGCCGTGCACCCGCAGGCTTGCATCGACCACCGCACCTCTCTCGGGGGATGGGCCCATGGCGCAGGTGCCCACCGGGTGAAAGATCGTTGTGCCGACATCCCCGGCGGCGTGGGCCAGCGCCTCGTCCGAGTCGATCCCCGCGCCGGGTAGGCGCTCGGCCGGCTGATGCGCAGCCAGCGCGGCGCTCCCCATGATCCGACGGGTCAGTCGAATGGCATCCACTGCCACCGCCCGGTCACCCTCTGTTGAGAGATAGTGCGGCTCGATGCGGGGCGTCGAGGCCGGATCGGCATCGCGAAGACTCACACGCCCCCGGCTTTCGGGGCGTAAGTTACAGACCGACACGGTAATTGCCGGGAAGGGATGCAGTGGATCACCGAGGCGGTCCGTGCTCAATGGCTGGACGTGATACTGAAGATTGGCCCGCGCCTGATCCGGGCTGCTTCGCGCGAAGCAGCCCAGCTGGCTGGGTGCCATGGATAAGGGGCCGGTGCGGCGCAGCGCGTACTCAAGGCCCATGAGCATCCGGCTCGACAGACGATGAACACGTTCGTTCAGCGTGGATGCGCCCTGGACGCGATAAACTGTGCGTAGCTGTAAGTGATCCTGGAGATTTTCGCCAACGCCCGGTAGGTCTTGCTCAACGTCAATTCCCAAGGCATCTAATGCGTCTGCGGAGCCGACCCCCGAGCGTTGCAACAGCACGGGGCTGTGGACCGCGCCGGCTGCAACGATGAGCTCGGCACCGGCGTTGGCGCTCAGGCGCTGGCCATTCTGGCGGAAGCGCACGCCGGTCATCCGTCCGTCCACCCGGTGGAGCGTCTCCACTTCCGCGTGGGTGAGCACGGTGAGATTTTGGCGATGACGAATCGGGCGGAGGAAGGCCCGGGCGCCGCTGACGCGCACGCCTTTTCGCTGATTGACATGGAAATACCCGCAACCCTCGTTATCACCGGTATTAAAATCATCAACGGGCGGGATGCCCTGCTCAGCGGCCGCTTTCTGGAAGGCCTCGAGGATCGGCCAGGACAGCCGTTGGCGCTCGATCCGCCATTCGCCGCCCTGATCATGCCACTCATCTTTGATAAATCCATGGTCCTCGTGGCGACGGAAATACTCGAGCACGTCGGTCCATCCCCAGCCGGGATTGCCGGCATTCACCCAGCTTTCGTAGTCCGCCGCCTGACCGCGCATGTAGATCATGCCGTTGATCGAACTGCTGCCGCCCAGCACTCGCCCCCGGGGGTAGGCGAGCGCACGGCCGTTGAGGCCCGGGTCCGCCTCGGTTTTCAGACACCAGTCGGTTCGTGGGTTATTGAGCGTGTAGAGGTAGCCGACCGGGATATGGATCCACGGGTAGCGATCCTTTCCACCGGCCTCGAGCAAAAGGACGCGATGGTGAGGGTTTGCGCTGAGTCGGTTGGCCAGTAGGCACCCGGCGGTGCCTGCACCAATCACAATATAGTCATACTCGCCAATCCACTCGGCCGCTGTGTCATCTGCCATATGCCGCTTCCCCTCCAGACACGGTTTATCAAGCATAACCCCATGGGATGGCTGCCGGATGCTTTTGCCTGGCCGTAACCCAGTACCGCGGCGGGGGCTGGATGCGGCGAGCCATCCCGGCCTGTTAATGATCGATGGGGTCAGTTCCATTGCCTCGCTGCCATTCCGCTGAGCGCAATGCGCGTCCCCGGGCGTAAGGGCAGTGAGCTGACGTTGTTCGATGGCAGTGGTGTTGGACTGCAGGATCTTTCCCTTGCGCGCGCTGCGCTGGAGCGGGCCCGGGCCCGGGCCCGCGTTCGGGGAATGGGTCAGCGGCTGGATCTTACCTGTGAGTGACCACTAGAAATAATTCGAAATAAAAAACCCCGCCGAAGCGGGGTTCAAGGGATGTTGGTGGAGACGGCGGGAATCGAACCCGCGTCCGAAGGGCCTCCGCCCCAGGGTCTACATGCTTAGCGCCGTCTTTATTTTTAGTGGCGACCTACCCAACGGCCAGGGTATGGCCACCACGATCCCGAGTTGGGTTTCGCCGCGCGGGTCCGGGCTCCCCGCGGGGCTAGCCTGTGTAGTATGCCTGTCCAACATCGACCACAGGCGATCAGATGCGGACAGCTCACGGGTTTTTAGGCCGCGAGTGCGTAGTTGTCGTCGTTGGCAACTATCTTTTTTGTCACATGATTAACGAGGTTGAGTGACATCCTCGGCATGCACCTGGAGTTTCGTGACCTCCGTCGAAGCCATGTCGTCCCCAAGTAATCGATAGGACAGGTTAGCGTTGAAAGGGTTCCATGGGAAGCGCTATACGCGATGCTTGAGCAGGCGTTCCTTCTCGCGCTGCCAGTCGCGCTCCTTCTTGTCGGCGCGCTTGTCGTGCTGCTTTTTGCCCTTTGCCAGGCCGATGCTCAATTTGGCCTTGCCCCGTGACCAGTGGAGGTCCAGTGGGACGACCGTGTAGCCACGCTGCTCGGTAGCGCCCACGAGTTTGGCGAGCTCTCTTTGATGCAGCAGCAGCTTGCGGGTCCGGGTGGGGTCCGGGTTGACGTGTGTGGAGGCGGTCGGCAGCGGGGGGATATTGCAACCGATCAGGAACGCCTCGCCATTGCGCACCAGGACATAGGCCTCGGTGAGGTTGATGCGACCGGCCCTTAGGCTCTTGACCTCCCAGCCGTGCAGCACGAGCCCTGCCTCGAAGCGCTCTTCGATGAAATACTCGAACCGCGCGCGGCGATTGACGGCGATCGTGGCGCTCTCGCCACTGGGCTTTTTCTTACCTGCTTTCTTACTCACCGCAGCATTCTAACGGGGCGTCGCCGCTGCATCCAATTCGCCGGCACCAATGAGGGATTGTGGCGAGTCTGGTACCCTTTCCGGCTTGATTGGACAGCAACCTCGAGACGAGCGAATCGAATGACCACGGTCTCCCGTTCCGCGATGGTCCGGCATTCCGCCGAGGAGATGTTCGAGCTGGTGGACGACGTCCGCGGCTATGAGAACTTCCTCCCCTGGGTAAAGCGCAGCCGGGAGCGGGAGCGCAGCAGTGATGTGGTCATCGGTGAGCTGTTGTTCTCCAAGGCGGGTTTCGAGAAGTCGTTTACCACGCGTAACCGCCGGCAACCGGGAAAGATGATCGAGATTCGCCTGGTGGAAGGGCCATTCCGTCATCTTGAGGGGTTCTGGCGGTTTGATCCGCTGGGTGAAGATGCCTGCAAGGTGTCGCTTGATCTGGAGTTCGAGTTCTCGAACCGCCTTCTGGCGATGGCCTTTGGCAAGGTCTTCACGCAGGTGGCCGGCACGCTGGTGGATTCCTTCGTCAAGCGGGCCAATGAGCGCTATGGCCGCGGCTGACTCGCGGCATGGGCCGGATCGGATGCCGGTTGAGGTGGCCTATGCTCGGCCCGACAGTCAGCGCCTGATCGCGCTTGAGGTCGCGCGTGGCACGACCGCTGAAGAAGCGATTCATGCATCAGGCATCCTTGCCGAATGTCCCGAAGTCGATCTCGCTGAGCAGGCCGTGGGGATATTCTCGCTGCCGGTGGGCTTGGATACCGTGCTGTCGCCGGGCGATCGGGTCGAGATCTATCGGCCGCTGCAGGTTGACCCCAAGGCGCAGCGCCGCGACCGGGCCCGCGCCCAGCGGGCACGGAATGAGGGTCAGGCCTCTGGTTCGTAGAGCGGATTGTCGGGCTGTATGAAGCTGCCCCGGGCGGCACTGAGACCGCGCTCATCGAAAAACAGGGTCAGCTTCCGCGAGACAGGCTTGAGGTCGGTGCTCCGAGGTTCGACTTCATAGACATAGTCCCATCGGCCATCACTGAACGGATCCTCGATGGTCGGCGGCCCGAGCACGAAGCTCACCTGCCGTCGCGTCATGCCGGGTTCGAGACGGGCGACGCTCTGGGCATCAAAGAACGTCCCCTGGCGCACTTCCGGCTTGTAGAGGATCGGCAGGCGATCCACTGTGCTGGCGCAGCCGGCCAGGGCGCCGGCCAGGAGGGACACTGCGAGCAGGCGTTTGCCGGTGTATACTGGAATCATTCTAAACAGGCCGTCGTGCTGACTGGTGGAAGCAATATGGTAACGCAGCCCCGTCCAAGCTCACAGATTCCCTGGGAGATCAGTCAGGAGTCCGATGAGCTCCGTCGTGCCGGGCTGAAGGCAACGCTGCCGCGGCTCAAGATCCTGCGGATTCTCGCCGGACGGGAGCGGGCGCACCTCTCCGCCGAAGAGGTGTATCAGCGGCTGCACGACGCCGGCGACGACATCGGGTTGGCCACCGTTTACCGCGTGCTCACGCAGTTCGCGGAGGCGGGTATCGTCATCCGCCACAATTTCGATAGCGATCGGGCCGTCTTCGAGCTGAACTCCGGCATACACCATGATCACCTCGTCTGCGTGGATTGTGGTCGCGTCGAGGAATTCAAGGACCGGATGATTGAGCGCCGCCAGGCGGACGTGGCCGCCGTTTCCGGGTATGAATTGATCAGCCACTCGCTCATCCTCTATGGGCGCTGTCCCGAGTGTGCGAAGGCGCCACGGATGAAAGGCAACGTCCTTTAGTTCAGTCGACTCTCTCGAGCATTTCCCGTGCGTGATTGAGCGTCTTCTCGGTCATCTCCAGGCCACCGAGCATGCGAGCGAGCTCGCGGGTTCGCTCCTCCGGCGAGAGCGGTCTCACGTCAGTGACCGTCCGGCCATCTTCCCGGTGGCGTTTCTCCACCTGTAGCTGGTGCATGCCCTGCGCGGCGACCTGCGGCAGGTGCGTGATGCAGAGGACCTGATGATGGCGGGCGAGGGCACGCAACTGGCGGCCGACCACTTCGGCAACACCGCCGCCAATGCCGGTATCCGCTTCGTCGAATATCAACGCAGGGAGCTCTGCGGTGTCCGCCGTAGCCACTTCCAGCGCGAGGCCGATGCGCGAGAGCTCACCGCCGGAGGCGACTTTCTGGAGCGGCGCCGGTCGCTGATCGGGGTTGGTGCGTATGTCGAATCGGATGCGATCCGTGCCGTGGGCGGTAGGTGGGGCTTCGCTGTCCGGGTCCACGACGATGGTCAGCTCGGCGCCAGTCATGCCCAGCTGAGCCAGTAGATCATCGACCCGCTCGCCAAGCTGCATGGCGGCCGTCCGGCGTGATTCCGAGAGGATCGCCGCCGCATTGCGGTAATCGTCGAGGATGCGGTCGCGTTCGGCGTGGAGCTCAAGCAGGCGGCTGTCCGCGGATTCCAGGCGGTTGAGTTCGTCCCGCAGCGCCTCGGCATGCGCGGCAAGTCCCTCGGGTTCAACCTGGTGCTTGCGCGCGAGGTCATGGAGCCGACTCAGCTGGTCTTCCACCACCTGCAGACGTTCCGGATCCATCTCGAGCCGATCGGCGAACTGCCTCAGCCCCTGGCAGGCCTCCTCGAGCTGGACCTGACCAGTGGCCAGCAGATCGCGCGTCTCGGCCAGCGCGCTGTCGACACCGAGATGCGGATCCAGCTCGCGTTCTGCGGCGGCGATGATGGTCTGGGCGGTCGTCTCACCCTCGTAGAGAAGCTCCAGGCTGCGCTGGCAGGCGATGATGATCTCGCTGGCGCCGGCGAGACGTCGCTGTTCTTGCTCGAGTTGGCTGAAGGCCTCTTCGGTCAGTGCCTCTTCGTCCAGCTCCTCGAGCTGATAGCGCAGAAGATCGATCCGGTCCTGATGATCGCCGTCGCCGCCACTCAGCGAGCGGATTTCCGCCTCAACGCGCTGCCACCGCGCATGCAGCGAGGACACGGGCTCCAGCTTATTGGCATGCCCCGCGAATCCATCCAGCGTGCGGCGCTGAATTTCGGGGCGCATGAGCGCCTGATGGGCATGCTGTCCGTGAATGCCGACCAGCAGGCGGCCAAGCTGTTCGAGCTGATGTCGGGTGACCGGTCGACCGTTGACCCAGGCCTGGGAGCGACCATTGCTCTGGATGACCCGGCGCAGCAGGCACTCATTGTCTTCATCCAGATTCTCCTCAGTCAGCCATGCTCGTGCCCTCGGCGTGTCGCTGACGTCGAAGATGACATGGATTTCGCTGCGTTTTGCCGCCTCGGGGACCATTGAGGTGTCGGCCCGATCGCCGAGACACAGACCCAGGGCATCCAGAAGGATCGATTTGCCGGCACCGGTTTCGCCGGTGAGGACACTGAGTCCAGGATGCAGGTCGATGGTGAGTTCATCGATGATGGCGAAGTCACGAATCTCGATGCGATTCAGCATGGTGGTGCTCCGTCCCCCCAATGCAGCTTCGCTCGCAGAATATCGAAATAGCGGTGGCCTGGTGGGTGCACAAGTCGCAGTCGGTGGGGCGATACCAGGATTTCGAGCCGTCCGTCAGCAGAGAGCGGGAGATCGCTCTGGCTGTCACAGCTGACATGGACCTGGTCGATGGAGTCGGCCTGGACGCGCACCTCGATGCGACTGTCCGCGCTGATGACCAGGGGTCGGTTGCTGAGGGTATGGGGAGAGATGGGGACCAGCGCCACGGCGTTGATGCCCGGATGCATGATGGGTCCGCCGCCGGACAGGGCGTAGGCCGTCGAGCCGGTAGGGGTGCTGACGATGAGGCCGTCTGAGCGATGACGGTTGCAGGGCTCGCCGTCGATCCAGGTCTCGAACTCGATCATGCGAGCGGTATTCCAGCGTTGCAGAACGACCTCATTGAGCGCGGTGGACCGGGCGATGACCCGGTCGCCTTCCAGCACGCGGGCCTCAAGCATGAGGCGCTCCTCGACCTGCATATCGCCGTCCACCACGCGGGCGATTTCGTCGAAGCGATCCGGCGATACATCGACCAGGAATCCCAGCCTTCCCCGATTGACCCCCAGCACGGGGACGGTGTGCGGCGCGACGATCTTCGCGGCGTGCAGCAGTGTGCCGTCGCCACCGACCACGATGAGTAAATCGATACGGCCGGCGAGGGTCTCCAGCTTGTCGGTGTTGCGGCCATCGTCCGGGTCGGCCGCCGCGCCCATTGCCGTATCGAGGGAGACCTCGAGGCCATGGGCCTCGAGCCGCTCGATGAGCTTGCGAATGGTATCGATGACCGCGGTGTCGTTCGGTTTGCCGGTTATCGCTATGCGTTGAAACGCTGGCATGCATCCCCCTCGCCGATGCCATGACAAGTTAGCATGGCGCCCGCAAATTGACAGCCATCCGGGGCGTTGATAGCTTCGCTTGGCACTCTTGATCCAAGAGTGCCAACTCCCACGGAGGCTTGAATGGTTCAGCGACATCGCGATGAGCCGCTCACCGAGCGCGCACAGCACCTGCTCAGAATGCTGGTGCATCGCTACATCCGCGATGGCCAGCCGGTGGGGTCGCGGGCGCTGACGCGCGATGGCGGTCTCGACCTTAGTGCGGCCTCAATCCGGAATGTCATGGCCGATCTTGAGGAGGCGGGGTACATCCAGTCGCCACACACCTCCGCCGGCCGGATTCCGACGGACCGCGGCTATCGGTTTTTCGTCGACTCGCTGCTCAGCGTTCAACGCGAAAGCGGGCTGGATGCCGACAGCCTGAGAATCCGGCTGGATGCGGGTAGGGATACCGATTCACTGGTGGATTCCGCCTCCAATCTGCTCTCCGGGCTGACCCATCTGGCCGGCGTGGTCACGTTGCCGCGGCGGGATTATGGGGCCATCCGACATATCGAATTCCTGCCGCTGTCCGAACGCCGCATTCTCTCGATCCTTGTGCTGAATGACTCCGAGGTGCAGAACCGGGTCATCGAAACGGACCGACCCTACAGCGCGGCCGAGCTCCAGCAGGTCTCGAATTACCTCTCCGCCGAATTCGCCGGCAAGAACGTGGGTGATGTCCGGCGCGGTCTGCTCGAGGCCATGCAGGCCGATCAGCAGCACGTGAACAGTCTGATGACCTCGGCGATCGCCGTGGCACGGGAATTGTTCGCGGAGACCGGCAACGAGGACGAAGACTTCGTCATGGCGGGTGAGACCAATCTGATGACCTTTGCCGAGCTCTCCAGCGTCGAGAAGCTCAAGGAGTTGTTCGAGGCGTTCGGGCGCAAGCGGGACATCCTGCATCTGCTCGACCGCTGCCTATCGGCGGATGGCGTGCAGATCTTCATCGGCCAGGAATCCGGCTATCGGGCCTTTGATGGTGTCAGCCTCGTGACCTCCACCTATCAGAGTGATGATCAGGTCCTCGGTGTCCTGGGCGTCATTGGCCCGACCCGCATGGAATATGACCGCGTGATCCCGATCGTCGATGTCACGGCGCGGCTGCTGGGGCATGCCTTGAAACCCGATCATTGATCCCCATTTCTACCGACGAGCAGGCGCCGCCATGACGGCGGCGTTGAGCCGGATGCCGGAACAGCGGAGCAAGCAATGAGCGAAGAAGACAAGCGAGAGAACTCAAGCGAAGAGTCCACGCAGGCGGAGAGCGGGGCGGAGTCATCCGCCACTGGGCCCGATGGCCCCATCGAGATGCCGGAGGGCGAGGACCTGCAGGCCGCACTGCGTGAGGCCGAAGCCCGTGCCGAAGAGAACTGGAGCCAGTTCCTGCGCGCCCGGGCGGAGATGGAGAACCTACGCCGCCGGGCGGAAAAGGACGTGGCAGCCGCCCGTCAGCAATCGCTGGAGAAGCTGGCCAGTGAGTTGCTTGGCGTCAAGGACAGCCTCGAGATGGGGCTGCAGGCCGCCAGCGAGGATGGTGCGGATGTGGCCAAGCTGGCCGAGGGCTCGGAGCTGACGCTGCGCATGTTCAATCAGGCGTTGGAGAAATTCAGCATCGAGGAGCTCAATCCCGAGGGTGAGCGGTTTGATCCGGAGGCGCATGAGGCAATGGCGGCCCAGGAGGCCGCCGATGTCGAACCCAACACGGTGATCAACGTCGTGCAGAAGGGCTATCGCCTCGGCGACCGGCTGCTACGCCCGGCCATGGTGATTGTCGCGAAGGCGCCGGCTTGATCCGGACCAGGGTCTTGAAAAACGCCTCTGGTGCCTAAATCTCACCAATTGAACCGAATTTGAAATCGAGGAGCATTGAATAATGGGCAAGATCATCGGAATCGACCTGGGAACGACCAATTCCTGCGTCGCGGTGATGGAAGGGGGATCTTCCCGGGTTATCGAAAACGCCGAGGGTGATCGGACAACGCCTTCCACCGTCGCATTCACCGAGGATGGCGAAGTACTCGTCGGTGCCGCCGCCAAGCGTCAGGCGGTCACCAACCCCGAGAACACACTGCACGCCATCAAGCGGCTGATCGGCCGTAAGTTCGAAGAGGACGTCGTCCAGCGGGACGTCCGCGAGATGCCTTACAGCATCGTCAAGGCGGACAACGGCGACGCCTGGGTCGAAGTTCGTGACAAGAAGATGGCGCCGCCGGAGATCTCCGCGCGGGTGCTGCAGAAAATGAAGAGCACCGCCGAGGATTATCTCGGTGAGGAGGTGACCGAGGCGGTGATCACTGTCCCGGCCTACTTCAACGACTCCCAGCGGCAGGCCACCAAGGATGCGGGCCGTATCGCCGGCCTTGAGGTCAAGCGCATCATCAACGAACCCACCGCCGCGGCGCTGGCCTATGGCCTCGATAAGAAGGGCGGTGATCGCAAGGTGGCGGTTTATGACCTCGGTGGCGGGACCTTCGACGTCTCCATCATCGAAATCGCCGAGGTTGAGGGCGAGCATCAGTTCGAGGTGCTGTCGACCAATGGTGACACGTTCCTGGGCGGTGAGGACTTCGACCGCGCGGTGATCGACTACCTCGTGGCCGAGTTCAAGAAAGACCAGGGCATCGACATTTCTTCTGATCGCCTTGCCCTGCAGCGGCTCAAGGAAGCGGCGGAGAAGGCCAAGATCGAGCTCTCCTCGGCACAGCAGACCGAGGTGAACCTGCCCTACATCACGGCCGATCAGACCGGGCCCAAGCATCTCAACCTCAAGCTGACACGTGCCAAGCTCGAGAGCCTGGTTGAAAACCTGGTCCAGCGCACGATCAAGCCCTGTGAGGTGGCGCTCAAGGATGCCGGCCTGAAGGCGGGCGACGTGGACGAGATCATCCTGGTGGGTGGCCAGACCCGCACGCCGAAGGTTCAGGAGGCGGTCAAGGCGTTCTTCGGCAAGGAGCCGCGTCGCGACGTCAATCCCGACGAGGCCGTGGCCATCGGTGCGGCGATCCAGGGCGGTGTGCTCGGCGGCGACGTCAAGGACGTGCTGCTGCTCGATGTGACGCCGCTCTCGCTGGGTATCGAGACGCTTGGCGGTGTGATGACCAAGCTTATCGAGAAGAACACGACGATCCCGACCAAGGCCAACCAGGTGTTCTCCACCGCCGAGGACAACCAGAGTGCGGTGACCGTGCATGTCCTCCAGGGCGAGCGCGAAATGGCCTCGGATAACAAGTCGCTGGGTAAGTTCGACCTCTCCGACATTCCGCCGGCGCCGCGTGGGGTACCGCAGATCGAGGTGACGTTCGACATCGACGCCAACGGCATTCTGCACGTCACGGCCAAGGACAAGGGCACGGGCAAGGAGCAGTCGATCCAGATCCGCGCCTCCAGCGGGCTCTCGGATGATGAAATCGAGCGCATGGTCGAGGATGCCGAGTCCCACGCCGAAGAGGACCGCAAGGCCCGTGAGCTGGTCGAGGCCCGTAACCAGGCTGACAATCTCATCCATGCCGCGCGCAAGAGCCTCGACGAGGTGGCCGACAAGGCCTCGGATGACGAGAAGAAGGCGGTGCAGGACGCCATCGCTGACCTTGAAGAGGCCATGAAGGGCGGCGACAAGTCCACCATCGAGTCGAAGACCGAGGCGCTGGCGACGGCCTCCGGCAAGCTGGCGGAGAAGCTCTACCAGGATGCGGGAGCCGGCGAGGGGACTGGCGAAGCCGGCGCCGAGGGTGGTGCCGGATCGAACCAGGAAGACGTGGTCGACGCCGAGTTCGAGGAAGTCAAGGACGACGACAAGAAGTAACGGCGCTTCGCGGAACAACCGTTTCGCCGGCAAGGCGCAGTGCATCGAATGCTCCGGTCCGCCGGGCATTCGTTGCCTGCGCCTTTGCTGTTGACGCCGGGGTGGTTACCCTGCAAACAGACCAGTCAGAACGGGCACCATGGCAAAACGTGACTATTACGAAATCCTCGGGGTTTCCCAGAACGCCTCCGAGAGTGATCTGAAAAAGGCGTATCGACGCCTGGCGATGAAATATCACCCGGACCGCAACCCGGGTGATAACGATGCGGAGCTGCATTTCAAGGAGGTCAAGGAGGCCTACGAGGTCCTCAGTGATCCACAGAAACGCTCGGCGTATGACCAGTTTGGCCACGCCGGTGTCGATCCCAGCGCCGGTGGTGGGGGTGGCGCCGGGTTCGGTCGCGGAGGCGCCGACTTCGCGGATATCTTCTCGGACGTCTTTGGCGACATCTTCGGCGGCGGTGGCCGAGGCGGAGCGCGGGCGTTCCGGGGAGCCGACCTGCGCTATCGCATGGAGGTGACGCTGGAAGAGGCGGTTCACGGTGTCGAGCGCGAAATCCGGATTCCCACCCAGGTGCGGTGTGAGGCCTGCGAAGGTTCCGGCGCCGCACCGGGAAGTGAGCCGCAGGCCTGCCCGACCTGCAATGGCCACGGCGATGTGCGGGTCCAGCAGGGCTTTTTCTCGATCCAGCAGACCTGCCCGCGCTGCAGCGGCAGCGGGCAGATCGTCAGCGATCCGTGTCGGCAGTGTGGCGGCAGCGGAACCGTCCCCGACTACAAGACGCTCAATGTCCGAGTGCCCGCCGGCGTCGATACCGGCGATCGCATTCGGCTGAGCGGTGAGGGCGAGCCTGGGGAGCAGGGCGGCCCACCCGGCGATCTGTACGTCGAGATGGTGGTCAAGCCGCATCCCATCTTCACGCGTGATGGCGCCGACCTGCGCTGCGATATCCCGCTCAGTGTGACCACCGCTGCACTCGGCGGTGAGCTCGAGGTGCCGACGCTCGATGGTCGGGTCACGCTGCGTGTTCCCGCGGGCACCCAGTCCGGGAAGGTCTTCCGCGTGCGCGGCAAGGGAGTCAAGCCGGTGCGCGGCGGTACATCCGGCGATCTATTGTGCCGCGTGGCAGTGGAGACACCCGTTAATCTCACCGGTCGCCAGAAAGAGTTGCTCGAGGAGCTTGCCGACACGCTGGAGCGGGGCGGCGAGCATCACAACCCCCGCGGCAGCTCCTGGCTCGATTCAGTGAAGTCGTTCTTTGAAGGGATGAAATTCTGACATGACCGCCGTTGCCATTCTGGGCGCCGCCGGGCGCATGGGCCGGACACTCGTGGAGCTGGTCGCGGCGGCGGATGATCTGACCCTTGCTGCAGCCACTGTCCGCTCCGACAGCGGATGGATCGGGCATGATGCCGGCGAGCTCGCCGGCTGCGGACGCCTGGATGTCGCCCTCACGGGCGATCCTGCTGGTGCCGCGGCCGCGGCCGAGGTGCTCATCGATTTCACCTTGCCGGCTGCGCTGGAGGGGAATCTGGCGGCGGCGGTGGCGGCGGGCACGCCCGTTGTCATCGGTACCACCGGCGTGGATGCGACCGGGGAGCAGGCCATCCACCGCGCATCGGCACAGGTGCCGCTCGTCTATGCCGCCAATTACAGCAGCGGTGTCACGCTGTTGCGCCGGTTGGTGCAGACCGCCGCTGCGGCACTTGGCGACGATTACGATGTCGAAATTACCGAGGCGCATCATCGCTACAAACGCGATGCGCCGTCGGGCACGGCCCGGGCGCTGGGCGAGTCGGTGGCGCGGGGCCGGGGTGTGCGGCTCGAGGATCATGCCATCCAGGCGCGTGAAGGCATTGTCGGCGAGCGCCCGGCCGGCGCGATCGGGTTCCAGGCGCTGCGTGGCGGCGATATCGTTGGCGAGCATACGGTGATGCTGGCGGGAGACGGCGAGCGGCTGGAGCTCACCCACCGTGCCTCCAGCCGGGCCACGTTCGCCCGCGGTGCCCTGCGTGCCGCGCGCTGGGCGGCCGAACGCCCCGCCGGGCTGTACGACATGAATGATGTGCTCGGTCTCAACGACCGGGCGCCGGATTGACGCGGGAGAGACGCATGCGCATTGCCATCATCGGAGCGGGCATTGCCGGTCTGAGTGCCGGCCGTGCGCTTCAGGCGGCCGGGGTCGAGTCGATGATTTTCGACAAGGGCCGCGGGCCCGGCGGGCGGATGGTCAGCAAGCGCACCGAGTACGGCGCGATCGATCTTGGCGCCCAGTATTTTACGGCTCGGGATGGAGAATTCCGCGCGGCGGTGGATGAGTGGGAATCCGCCGGCGTGGTCGCGCCATGGCCAGTGAGCCCGCTGGTCCTCCCGGAACGTCAGCCGGCGCGACCGGAGACGCGACTGGTGGCGGTGCCGCGCATGTCCGCGCTGGCCCGATATCTGGCCGAGGGGCTGGACCTGCAGAGCGGCATACAGGTCAGCGAGATCACACGCGAGCTCTCGGGTTGGGTGCTCAATGGGCGCCACGGAGAGTCGCTGGGCGAGTTCGATGCGCTGCTGCTCACTGCCCCAGCGCCGCAGACGCAGTCGCTGCTTGCCGAGCCCTGTCCCAGGCTGGCGGCGCGGGCGGCCGCCTCAACGATGCAGCCCTGCTGGTCGGTTGGCCTGGTGCTCGAACGGCCGCTCGAGGTCGATTTCGACGCCGGTTTCCCGAGTAGTGGTCCGCTCGGCTGGGTGGCCCGATCGGGTTCCCGTCCGGATCGGCCTCACTTGCCGGAGATCTGGACCCTGCATGCAACGGCGGCCTGGAGTGAAGCCAATATCGAATGGTCGCCGGAGGCCGTCGGTGAGTATCTATCCACTGCGTTTACCGAGCTGATTCGGCAGACCCCGGCGGTCACCGCCCGTATTGCCCATCGCTGGCGCTTCGCCCGCGCCCGAGGCGCCCTCGCCGAGTCGGTCGGATATCTGGAGCACGAGGATGTGCTGTGCGCCGGTGACTGGGTAACGGATGGCCGGGTTGAGGGCGCATGGCGCAGTGGCCGCGCCGCCGCCCGACGGCTTATCAATCGGCTGATGGAGCGTTCCGGGCAAGACGGCGGATAATCGCCTCATAGGCAGTGCTCAGGTCGCCAATTGCCTCCACTTTGATGTTCTCGTCGACCTGATGGATGCTCTCGTTCACCGGCCCGAATTCCACGACCTCGGCGCCGAGTGGGGCGATGAAACGTCCGTCGGAGGTGCCACCGGCCGTATTCGCCGTGGGCCATTGCCCCGTCTGCTCCCGAATGACGGCGATGACGGCCTCCCGTAGCCGTCCGGGCGGGCTGCCGAACGGCTCCGCGGAGTGCGACCACTCCACCTGGCCGGCGGGGGCATACCTCGCAACGACTGCCTCGATTCGCTCGCGCAGCCCGTCGGCGCTACTCGCCGGGGAATAGCGCAGGTTAAAACGCGCCGACGCGCGGCCGGGAATAATGTTGACCGCGTCGGTATCGGTATCCACCGCGGTGAGCTGTAGGCGCGTCGGTGGAAAGTCGGCGGTGCCGGCATCCCAATCGCCATCGACGAGTTCCGTGAGTATCGACGCAAGCCGGTGGAGTGGATTGTCGGCCTGATCGGGGTAGGCGACATGGCCCTGCTGGCCCTTGACGACGATTTCGCCGCTCAGTGATCCGCGGCGTCCCACGCGAATCGTGTCGCCCAGTTCACTGTGGCTGCTGGGCTCGCCGACGAGGCACCAGTCAACGGGCCCGAGTCGCTCCGGCAGCAGGGGCGCGACGGCGCGGATCCCATCCTGCGCGGGTCCTTCCTCGTCGCTGGTCAGGGCGATGGCAAGCCGCAACCCTTCGTCGCCCGCGGACTCGGACACGCGCTCACAGGCAGTAACGAACGCCGCGACACTTGCCTTCATATCCGCGCTACCGCGTCCGAAGAGTCGCCCCTCGCGACGGGTCGGTTCGAAGGGCGGTGACTGCCAGGCCTCGGCTGGCCCGGTGGGCACCACATCGGTATGCCCCAGGAAGAGCAGGACGGGGCCCTGCCCACCCCGGACCGCCAGCAGGTTCGAGACATCCCCGTGGGGTAGCCAGGCGATATCGAAACCCGCCCGCTCGAGCCGCTCGGCGATCAGCCGCTGGCACCCGGCATCGTCGGGGGTGATCGATGCCCGGCGGATCAACGCCTCGGTCAGCGCGAGTGTAGTCTGCGTGGCATCGGCGGGCATTCGTGTCGTCCTTCGCTCAGGGTCGCAGCAGCTCGTTAATCCCTACTTTGGCGCGGGTCCTGGCATCCACCTGTTTGATGATGACCGCGCAGTAGAGGCTGTGGGATCCATCCGCCGCCGGCAGGCTGCCCGGCACCACAACCGCCCCCGGCGGCACCTGGCCGTAGGTCACCTCACCGGTCTCGCGGTTGTAGATCTTTGTGCTCTGGCCGATATAGACGCCCATTGAGATGACGGCGCCCTCGCCGACGATGACGCCCTCGACGATCTCTGAGCGCGCCCCGATGAAGCAGTTATCCTCGATGATGGTCGGGCTCGCCTGCAGCGGCTCCAGCACGCCGCCGATGCCGACACCACCGGAGAGGTGCACATTGCGGCCGATCTGGGCGCAGGAACCCACCGTTGCCCAGGTGTCGACCATGGTGCCACTGTCGACATAGGCGCCAATGTTGACGTAGGAGGGCATAAGCACAACGCCGGGCGCGATGTACGAGCCCCGGCGTGCGGCCGCTGGCGGCACCACGCGGACGCCATCGGCATCGAAATCGGCACTGTTGTAGTCGGCGTACTTCAGCGGCACCTTGTCGTAGTAGTCCGTCTCCCCGCCGCGGATGCGCTGGTTTGGCGTCAGCCGGAACGACAGCAGCACCGCCTTTTTCAGCCATTCGTTGACCTGCCAGCCATCGCCGGTTTTCTCGGCGACGCGATCCTCACCGCGGTCAAGCCGGGCCAATGCCGCCTCGACCGCCTCTCGGACCGCCGGCGAGGCGGTTTCCGGGGCCAGGGTGTCGCGGTTCTCGAAGGCGGACTCGATGGTGTCCTGGATCGATGCCATGAAGGGTCTCCGTCAGTCATTTCCATTGTTCGATAAAGCGGCGCATCCGCCTGAGCGCATCCTCGCAGATGGCCTGCTCGGCCACCAGTGCCAGGCGCACATGGCCCGCTCCTGGGTCACCCTCCGGCGTCGGGCGCGAGAGATAGCGTCCGGGTAGTACCGTGATGCCCGTGTCGGCATACAGCGCCTTGGTAAAGGCTTCGTCATCGCCGCCGGGCACCGGCAGCCAGATGTAGAAACCGGCCTCGGGCTCGTCATAAGGGGCGATATCGGCCAGGGTTTCCCGGGCCATGGCGAATTTGTGTCGGTAGGCCGCCCGGTTTTCCCTGACGTGGGTCTCGTCGCGCCAGGCAGCGAGGCTCGCCTGCTGAGCATGAAAGGGCAGCGCGCAGCCCTGGTAGGTGCGATAGGCGGCGAATGCCTCGATCAAGACCGCATCGCCAGCGATAAAGCCGGAGCGCAGCCCCGGCACGTTGGACCGCTTCGACAGGCTGTGAAAGACGAGACAGCCCCTGAAGCCATCACGCCTGGCGGCCTGGCAGGCCGCAAGTAGACCAAGCGGAGGCGCCTGCTCGTCGTGGTAGAGCTCGCTGTAGCACTCATCCGCGGCGATCACGAAACCGTGACGATCCCGGATGGCGAAAAGCTGATCCCAGAACGCCTGTGGCAGGACCCGCCCGGTAGGGTTGCCGGGGCTGCAGAGGTAGATCAGGCCGCATTCGGCCCATTCCCGTTCTTCGATGCCGTCGAGATCCGGTATCCCGCCTCCGCCGGTGTTGAGCATCCGCGGTCGGCCACCGGCCAGCAGGGCCGCGCCTTCGTAGATCTGATAGAACGGGTTCGGCATGAAGACCACTGGCCGATTGGCCGGATCGATCAGGGCCTGCGTCACGGCGAACAGGGCCTCGCGGGTTCCGGCGGCCGGGAGGACGTGCCGATCCGGATCAATGCGGGCGTCGATCAGCCCAAAGCGCCAGCGGAGCCAGTCCGCGATGCCCGCGCGGAGTTCCGGCATGCCGGCGGTGGCCGGGTATCGGCCGAGACCGCTATCGACGCCGGCACGAAAGGCCTCAGCGATGAAATCCGGTACCGGGTGCTTTGGCTCGCCGATGGACAGGGGGACCGGCATGGCCGTCGAGGCCGGCTTTATCCCGTCGAGCAGGCGACGCAGGCGCTGGAAGGGGTAGGCCTGCAGTCGCGCCAGTCCCGGATTACCGCCGGCGAGCACGTCAGACGCCATCACCCCTCCGCATGATGTCCGATTCACCCTCGAAGGTGCTCAGCAGGTCGCTGCGCAGCTGCTGGCGTGTGGCGCTGGTCAGCGGGTTGTTGTCGTCGTCGGTGATGAAGAATACGTCTTCCGCCCGCTCGCCGATGGTCGCGATCTTGGCGTTCTGTACCCGCAGACCGTGGCGGGCGAATATATAGCCCACCTGGGCGAGCAGCCCCGGCTGATCCCCGGTGATCAGCTCCATCGCCGTTCGATGGTTGCGGGTGTCATCGCTGAAGTCCACCTGTGTCGGTGTCTTGAAATGCCGCAGGCGCCGGGGCGCGATGCGGGAGGAGGGCTCGGGCAATGCCTCCGGATCATGGAGGTGATTGATCAGGGTTGCGCGCATCCGCTCGACCCGAGCTCCGTGGCCTTCCCCTTCGTCGTGCTCGAATTGGACGAGGAAGCTGTCGAGCGTATAGCCGTTGTCTGTGGTGATGATGCGCGCGTCAAGGATATCCAGACCGAGCTGATCCAGCGCAGAGACGGCAATCGCGAATATGTTGGCGCGG
This sequence comes from Spiribacter sp. 1M189, assembly GCF_040838345.1. Classification (NCBI taxonomy): domain Bacteria; kingdom Pseudomonadati; phylum Pseudomonadota; class Gammaproteobacteria; order Chromatiales; family Ectothiorhodospiraceae; genus Spiribacter; species Spiribacter insolitus. Next base: position 708,626 of record NZ_JBAKFF010000001.1, read on the forward strand.
TCGCGGGTGTAAATGAAGACCTCCATACCGCCGCGCTTTGCATCGTCTTCGATCAGTACCAGCGGGGCGTGGGCCGCATCCCCCGCTGAATGGATGGCCTCGGTATGCCACGCCACCTCGGCAGCGGAGTAGCGCAGGAAATAATCCGGGGTAAAGTGCCGCCAGATGGAGCGCACGGTCATATGATGAAGCCCGCGGCGCCGCAGGAGCTCGCGGGCCCGATGCTGCGCCTCCGCCACCAGTTCGTCCTCGTCAATGGGCCGCCCGAGACCACGCCGCACCGCGCGAGCGGTCCGCCGATAGAGCTCGAGCAACAACGACTCGCGCCAGCTGTTCCAGAGTTTCGGGTCGGTGGCGCGGATATCCGCTACGGTCAGCAGATAGAGATGGTCGAGGTGATTGAGGTCCCCCATCTCGGCGGCGAACTCGTTGATCACGGCGGGGTCGCTGATATCGCGGCGCTGTGCGGTCATTGACATCAACAGATGCTTGCGGACCAGCCACGCGACGAACCGGCAGTCATAGCGCGACAGGCCGTGCTGCAAGCAGAAGGCGTAGGCATCTTCGGCACCGAGCTCAGAGTGATCGCCGCCCCGACCCTTGGCGATATCGTGGAAAAGCCCGGCCAGGTAGAGCAGCTCGGGCTTGGGCAGGCGCGCATGCATCTGGCTGAGCAGCGGGAATTCAGCCTTGTGCTTCGCGACGCCGAGGCGGCGTAGATTGCGCACGACCATCAGGGTGTGTGTGTCCACGGTGTAGACATGAAACAGGTCGTACTGCATGCGGCCGGTGATCTCGGCGAACGCCGGGATGTAGCGGCCGAGGATGCCATGGCCATGCATCCGGCGCAGGGCATGGGTGATTCCACTGGGCTGGCGGAGGATTTCCATGAAAAGGCTGCGAGCGCGGAGGTCCCGGCGGAATCGGGCGTCGATGCGGTCGCGATGTTCGCGTAGCAGTCGTACCGTCGCGGCGCGTATGCCGCGAATCTCCGGGTACTGCTGCATAAGGAGAAAAAGCTCAAGCATCGCAAAGGGATAGCGACGGAACACGTTGCGATGCGTGACCTCGATAAAACCGCGTTTTACCTGGAAGCGCTTGTTCAGCAGGGTCGGCTTTTCATCGACATCCGCGTAGAGGATGGTTTCCTGGTAGAGCTGCAGCAGCATTTCGTTGAGCCGCGTGAGCCGCATGATCATGCGGTAATAGCGCTGCATGAACTGCTCGACCGCCAGGGTGTGCTCGGTGTCTTTGTAGCCGAACTGGCGGGCGAGTTCGGCCTGGAAGTCGAACAGTAGCCGGTCTTCCCGGCGTCCGGCGAGCAGGTGAAGTGCGAAGCGGATGTCCCAGAGGAAGTGCTGGCCCTGAATCAGGTCTTCGTATTCATTCTCGGTGAGAAACCCCAGGCCGACCAGGTCGCTCAGCGCGCGGGCGCTGAAGTGGCGTTTCGCGACCCAGCCCACCATGTGGATGTCCCGCAGGCCGCCGGGGCTCTCCTTGAGGTTGGGCTCTAGGTTGTAGGCCGTGTCGTGATAGCGCTCGTGACGCCGCTGCTGTTCGGCCAGCTTGGCCTCGAAAAACGCCGGACCTGGCCATATACGGAACGGGCTGGTCGCCGTCTGCATGGCGTCGAAAAGCTGCCGATCGCCGGCCAGTGCCCGGGATTCCATGAGATTGGTGGCAACGGTGATGTCCTTTGCCGCCTCGGTGACACAATCCTCGACACTGCGAACGCTGTGGCCAATCTCGATGCCGATATCCCACAACCGGGTGACCAGATCGGTCAGACACGCCTCGAGGCCTTCCGGCAGCGTGTCGGGGATGATGACCATCAGATCCGTATCGGAGGCGGGATGGAGCTCCCCCCGTCCATAACCGCCGACTGCGGCCAGGCAGGCCTCGTCGGCGAGGGAGCCGAGGCAGAGCGTCCAGACGCGCGTGACGATTTCATCCATGACCGCCGCGCGCAGCGGTACGAGCTCGAAGGCCGGAGTCCCTTCCAGGAAACGTGCCGCCAGCGTGTCATCGGCGTCGCGCAGCGCTTGTTGCAGCAGCGCCGTGGCGTTCTCGCCGGCCGCCAGGCGCTGGTCCAGCCCATCGAGGTCGAGAAGCTGCCAGTCGATGGCCTCGGCCGGAGACTCCGGCGCAGTCGCTGCCATCTCAGTCGCCGCCGCTCAGAGTAAGGATATCCACGCCATCCTCGGTCACGGCGACGGTATGTTCCCATTGCGCGGAAAGGCTGTGGTCCTTGGTCACTACGGTCCACTGATCGCCCAGCAGACGGGTGTCCGCCCGGCCTGCATTGATCATCGGCTCGATGGTGAAGGTCATGCCCGGGCGCAGCGGCTCGCCGGTGCCGGGCCGTCCGTAGTGCAGCACTTGGGGATCTTCATGGAACCCAAGGCCGATGCCGTGGCCGCAGTATTCTCTCACCACTGAGCATCCCCGGGCCTCGGCCAGGGTCTGTATGGCATTTCCGATATCACCGAGCCGGGCGTCGGGACGGACCTCCTTGATACCGGCGTAGAGCGCCTCATGGGCCACCTCGGTGACGCGACGCGCCTGCACGCCGGGCTCACCGGCGAAGTACATACGGCTCGTGTCGCCATGCCAGCCGTCGTGGATGACGGTCACGTCGATATTCAGTATGTCGCCGCGCTTGAGCTTCTTGCTGCCGGGGATGCCGTGGCAGATGACGTGGTTGACCGAAATGCAGGTGGCCTTGGGAAAGCCGCGGTAGTTGAGCGGTGCCGGGATGCACTCCAGCGCCTCGATTTTCTCATGGCATAGCCGGTCGAGCTCGCCGGTGGTGATGCCCGGACGGACATGCTCACTGATCATGTCCAGCACGGCAGCGGCCCGGCGGCCGGCTTCGCGCATTTTCTCGATCTCGTCGGGGGTCTTGATGGTGATGCTCATGCGGCCTTTCAAATTGTCGATTTAAACCGCCTATGGTATAAACGGCGCGCCATTTGGGCAATTCGACAAACCAATACCACACATGCACCGACACAGCTGGCGGGGTGCCCTCAGGGTTGCCAGTTGCGGGTGCATGGAGGCCTAACCCATACAAAGGAGTATTCGTCATGGCCAAGGTGACCATGCGTCAGATGCTGGAGGCCGGCGTGCATTTCGGCCACCAGACCCGTTACTGGGATCCGAAGATGGCCCCGTACATCTTCGGCGAGCGCAACAAGATCCATATCGTCAACCTGGAGAAGAGCCTTCCGCTCTACCAGGACGCGGTCAACTACGCGGGTAAGCTCGCTGCAAACGGGGGCCGGATCCTGTTCGTCGGCACCAAGCGGGCGGCCCGTGACGCCGTGCGCGAGGAAGCCGACCGTTGCGGCATGCCTTATGTCAACCACCGCTGGCTGGGTGGCATGCTGACCAACTTCCGTACCGTCAAGCGCTCCATCCGCCGCTACAAGGAGCTGCAGGAGCAGAAGAAGGACGGCACCTTCGAGAAGCTCGGCAAGCGCGAAGTGCTCTCCCTGCAGCGCGAGATGGACAAGCTGGAGCGCTCCTTCGGCGGCATCGTCGACATGGAATCGCTGCCGGACGCCCTGTTCGTGATCGACGTCGGTTACGAGCGCATTGCCGTGCAGGAGGCGATCAAGCTGGGTATCCCGGTGGTCGCCGTTGTCGATACCAACAACAGCCCCCGCGAGGTGGACTACGTCGTGCCCGGCAACGACGACGCCATCCGCGCGATTCGTCTGTATCTGCGTGGCATCTCCGATGCCATCATCGATGCACGCATGGCCACGGCCCAGGCGCCGGCCGGCGATGACGAGTTCGTCGAGCTCCCCGGCGAGCCTGCCGCAGCGGAGGCCGCCCCTGCAGAAGCAGCGGGTGCCGAGGCCGCTCCCGCGCAGGGCGAGGCCAGCGAGAGCAAGCGTGCCGGCGACGAGCAGAGCGCCGGTTAACCGGAACAGGACAGAGGACAATCTGATGGCGATTACCGCACAACTGGTCAAGGATCTGCGGGAGCGTACCGGCGCGGGCATGATGGAGTGCAAGAAGGCGCTGGTGGAGACCGATGGCGATATGGACGCCGCCGTCGAGCACATGCGCAAGCGCGGGCTTGCCAAGGCCGACAAGAAGGCCGACCGGGTGGCCGCCGATGGGGCCGTGATCGCGGCCCTGTCGGAAGACGGTCGCAGTGGCGCGATCGTGGAGATCAACAGCGAGACCGACTTCGTCGCCAATGGTGACGACTTCCAGGCTTTTGCCCGCCAGGTGGCGAATCGAATCCTTGCCGATGACCCGGCGGATCTCGGTGCGTTACTGGCGATGCCGCTCGAGGATGGCGGCGATTCGCTGGAGCTCGCCCAGAAGGAGCTCGTCGCTAAGATCGGCGAGAACATTCAGGTCCGCCGTTTCCAGCGCTATGCGACGGACAGTGGCCGGGTCCATCACTACCTCCATGGCAGCCGGATTGGTGTGCTGCTCGAGCTCGAGGGCGGTGACGATGCGCTGGGACGGGATCTTTGCATGCATATCGCGGCGAGTCGTCCGGTCTGCGTCAGCGTTGACGACGTCCCCGAGGATCGGGCCGCCAGCGAGCGTGAAATCCTCGTGGCCCAGGCGCAGGAGTCGGGCAAGCCGCAGGAGATTATCGATAAGATGGTCGAAGGCCGGCTGCGGAAGTGGCTGAGCGAGATCACCCTGCTCGGACAGCCATTCGTGAAGGATCCGGATCAGACCGTGGAAAAGCTCCTCGAGGCGCATGGCGCAAAGGTCGTGCGCTTTGCCCGGCTTGAGGTCGGTGAGGGGATCGAAAAGAAGGAAGAGAACTTCGCCGAAGAGGTCGCCGCAACGGTCCAGGGCAGCTGAGGGTCGCGCCATGTCGGATCCGGTCTATCGACGGATTCTGCTCAAGCTGAGCGGCGAGGCGCTGCTCGGTGACGCCGAGTACGGCATTGATCCTGCTGTCCTCCGGCGGCTGGCTACAGAAGTCCATGCCCTGATTGATCGGGGCGTGGAAGTGGCGCTGGTCATTGGCGGCGGCAATATCTTCAGGGGCGCTGGGCTGGCCGCGGCCGGCATGGACCGGGTCGGTGCCGATCACATGGGAATGCTGGCCACGGTGATGAATGGCCTGGCGATGCAGGACGCCCTTGAGCGTGAGGGCGTCTTCACCCGTGTCATGTCGGCGATCAAGATCAACCAGGTCTGTGAGGATTACATCCGGCGGCGGGCGGTGCGCCACCTCGAGAAGGGGCGTGTGGTCATTCTTGCCGCCGGGACCGGTAATCCGTTTTTCACGACCGACTCCGCCGCGAGCCTGCGGGCAGTGGAAATCGGCGCCGATATCATGCTCAAGGCCACCAAGGTCGATGGCGTGTACTCGGCGGATCCGGTGACCGATCCCAATGCCAGGCGCTACGAACGGCTGACCTATGACCGCGTGCTCGACGAGCGCCTCTCGGTGATGGATGCCACGGCGATTGTCATGTGTCGTGACCAGAACATGCCCATTATCGTGTTCGATATTAACCGTCCCGGTGCCCTCGCGAGTATCGTGGAAGGCGAGAACGTCGGGACCCGGGTGGAACGAGGATGACTTCATGATCGATGACATTGCCCAGGACGCGGACCAGCGCATGGACAAGAGCGTGGAGAGCCTGCGGCAGGATCTGCATAAGATCCGCACAGGCCGGGCGCATACCAGCCTGCTCGATCAGGTGACGGTGAGCTACTACGGTACCGAGGTACCGCTCAACCAGGCGGCCTCGGTGGCAGTGGGCGATGCCCGTACGCTGCTGGTCACGCCCTTTGAGAAGAGCATGGTGGCGCCCATCGAAAAAGCCATTATGGAGTCCAACCTGGGGCTGACGCCGAATTCCGCCGGTCAGGCCATCCGCATTCCTTTGCCACCGCTCACTGAAGAGCGCCGCCGTGACCTGGTCAAGGTGGTGCGCAGCGAGGGGGAACAGGCCAAGGTGGCGGTCCGGAACATCCGCCGGGACGCCAATGGCGATCTCAAGCAGCTCCTCAAGGACAAGGACATCACCGAGGACGAGGAAAAGCAGGCCGAGGATCACATCCAGAAGCTCACCGATCGGCACGTCAAGGCCATCGACGAGGTCCTTGCCGCCAAGGAAGAAGAGCTGATGTCCGTGTGAGGCCGTCAGCGACTTGACGCCCAGCATGAGTGAGTCGCCAAGAGCGATCCCCCGGCATGTCGCGATCATCATGGACGGCAACGGCCGATGGGCGGCGCGCCACGGCGAGCCGCGGCATCATGGCCACCGGGCAGGCGCGGAATCGGTTCGTCGGACCGTTGAATGCTGCGCGCGGGCCGGTGTCGAGGCACTGACACTATTCGCGTTCAGCAGCGAGAACTGGCGGCGGCCGGCGGCCGAGGTCGGCATGCTCATGGAGCTTTTCATGCGCGTGCTCGATCGCGAGACCGATCGCCTGCACCGCAACGATATCCGTCTCAACATCATTGGCGACCGCTCGCGTCTTGCCCGACGCTTGCGTGCTCGCTGCGCATCGGCCGAGCGTCTAACTGCCGACAATACCCGCATGCAGTTGAATATCGCCGCCAGCTACGGTGGACGATGGGATATCGCCTCAGCGGCGAGGCGTCTTGCCGAGGCGGTCGCGGCCGGTGAACGGACGCCGGAATCCATCGATGAGAACGCCCTGGGGGCGGAGATCTGCCTGCATGGCCTGCCGGAGCCCGACCTTTTCGTGCGCACCGGCGGCGAGCAGCGGATCAGCAATTTCCTGCTCTGGCAGCTTGCCTACACCGAGTTGTATTTCACGCCGGTGCTCTGGCCCGACTTTGATGAAGGCGAAATGAATCGGGCCCTGGTCTGGTTTGGGGAGCGCGAGCGCCGTTTCGGCGGTCTTCGCAATGACGCGGGGGATGACACCGGTGCTTAAGCAGCGCGTGCTCACGGCGATCCCGCTGGCGGCGCTGGTACTCGCGGTCGTTTGGTTGCTGCCGGGTATCTGGCTGCAGGGGCTTTTCGCCGTCGCTGCACTGATCGCGGCCTGGGAGTGGGCCGGACTCTCCGGTCTTGAGGGGGTTGTCGAGCGTCTGGTCTATCTCGTTGTTCTGGGTGGCCTACTCATTGGCCTCAGTACCATTGACGCGGCGGCCAGCCAGGCATGGCTGATCCCCGGGCTGCTGTGGTGGCTGGCAATCGCCGTCTGGGTGCTTGCGCAGGCGCGCCGTGGCGAGTGCTACCGGCTTCCATCCTGGCTTGCGGCCCTGGCGGGTCTCATCACGCTGGCACTGGCCTGGCTGGGCATCGTCGCTATTCATTCGCTGCCGGTGAGCGGCCCGTTCTGGGTAACGGTGCTCATGGTCCTTGTCTGGGGGGCGGATATCGGCGCGTATTTCGCCGGACGGCGATTTGGCAAGCATAAACTGGCGGCGGCGATCAGCCCTGGAAAAACCTGGGAGGGCGTGATGGGCGGCCTCGCGCTCGGATTACTGGTGGCCGTGGTCCTCCAGCTGGCCGCGGCGCCGCAGCTCCCGGGGTTACCGGGGCTTGGCTGGCTGCTGCCCGTGGCGGCAATGGTGATTGCCCTATCAGTCATCGGCGACCTTGCCGAGAGCGTGCTCAAACGTCAGGCTGATCGTAAGGATAGTGGTCAGCTACTGCCCGGACATGGCGGTATGCTCGACCGCATCGATGCGCTGCTGGCTGCTGCGCCGGTCCTTGCAGCCGCACTCATGAGGGTGGGATGACCGATTCTGTGGCGGTACGCGGCGTCGCCATATTGGGCGCCACGGGTTCAATTGGCACCAGCACACTGGATGTCATTGCGCGGCACCCGTCCCGGTACAGGGCGGTGGCGCTCAGTGCCTGGCGCGATGTAGATGGCATGGAAGCGCTCTGCCGACGCTTTCGTCCGCGCCTGGCGGCGATGGCGGATGACGATGCGGCGGCGGCGCTGCGCGGCCGGCTCCTGGATCTGGACGATGTCGAGGTGCTGGCCGGTCAGGCCGGCACGGTGGCGGTTGCAGAGGCGGCGGCTGCCGATACCGTGGTCGCCGGGATCGTCGGGGCGGCGGGCCTCGCGCCCTGCCTGGCGGCCGTCGAGGCGGGTAAACGCGTCCTTGTCGCGAACAAGGAGGCCCTCGTGGTGGCCGGTGAACTCATCATGTCGGCGGCCCGGCAGAGCGGGGCGCTTCTGCTGCCCATCGACAGCGAGCATAACGGCATTTTTCAGTGCCTCCCGCAGGCGCCGGGGGAGACGCTGGATGCGTCGGGTGTGGAGCGACTCGTACTGACGGCGTCCGGCGGGCCTTTCCGGGATCGTGATCCGGCGACACTCAGTCGCGTGACGGTGGAGGAGGCCTGCGCGCATCCCAACTGGTCCATGGGCCGGAAGATCTCGGTAGACTCCGCAACCATGATGAATAAAGGCCTGGAACTCATTGAAGCGTGTCGCTTTTTCGGTGCGCCGCCAACCCAGGTCGACGTGCTGGTCCACCCGCAGAGCCTGGTGCATGCGCTGGTGCAGTATCGCGATGGTTCGACCCTGGCTCAAATGGGAACGCCCGATATGCGGACCCCGATTGCCAATGCCCTTGCGTGGCCGGAGCGAATCAATGCCGGTGTGGCGCCCCTCGACCTGCTGAGCGCAGGCCGACTGGATTTCTCCGCACCGGACGGGGGGCGCTTCCCTTGTCTGGAACTTGCCCGTTCGGCACTCAATGCTGGATATGGCGCCACCGCGGCGTTAAACGGCGCCAACGAGGTGGCGGTATCGGCGTTCCTTGACGGTGCCCTGCGCTTTGACCGGATAGCGGTGGTGATCGAGGAGACACTCTCAGCGCTGGATGGTGAACCCGAAAACCGGCTCGATGCATTGATCGACCACGAACAACAGGCCCGTCGCGAGGCCACCGCGTCCCTCAAGCGTTGGAGTCAATGATGAGCTGGCTGATCAATATTCTCGGATTCCTTCTGGTCATCGGGGTCCTGGTGACCGTCCATGAATTCGGCCATTTCTGGGTGGCCCGCCGCGTCGGCGTCCGGGTGTTGCGGTTCTCGGTCGGCTTTGGTCGACCGCTGTTGAAGCGCACGGGTGCTGATGGCACGGAGTATGTCCTCGCCGCGATTCCCCTGGGTGGATACGTCAAGATGCTGGATGAGCGCGAGGGGCCGGTGGCGGAAACCGACCTGGATCAGGCGTTCAACCGCAAGCCGCTGTGGGCGCGGAATGCCGTGATTGCGGCCGGGCCGGTGTTCAATTTCGCCCTCGCGATCGTGGCGTACTGGCTGGTCTTCGTCATCGGCGCGACCGAGGTCCGACCGATCATCGGGCCGGTCATCCCGGATACACCCGCTGCCGAGGCGGGGCTCATGGAGGGAGATGAACTGATCCGGGTTGATGGGACGCGCGTGAAGGCGTGGGACCAGGCGGTGATGACATTGCTTGACTCCGCGGACAACGAGCCCGTGCGTGTCGAGGTCGCGCGGGGTGAAGGCCAACCGGTCATGGTGTCGCTTGACCTGACCGATACACGACTGCTCGACGAACAGGGCGAGGTACTCCAGCGGATCGGCTTACGACCCTGGCAGCCGACGATCGAGCCGGTCATTGACGAGGTCGTCTCCGGCAGCAGTGCCGGAGAGGGCGGGCTGCAGTCCGGTGACCGCATCCTCCGGGCCGATGGCAGTGAGATTGGATCATGGCGCAGCCTGGTGGAGTTCGTGCGCGAGCGACCGCAGACCGCCGTCGATCTCACCATCGGGCGCGATGGCCGGACGCTCGAGCGAAGCGTGACGCTGGGCAGCCGCGGCGAAGGCGATCAGCGCATCGGAGTGCTGGGTGTCAGGCCCCGCGTCCCGCCGGGTCTCTTCGACGATCTTCGTCACGAGGTGCGCTATGGACCGCTGGCCGCCATTGGCGAGGCGATGGAATCGAGCTGGCGGGCGGGCACACTGACGATCGATGTGCTCATCAAGATGGTGATCGGCGAGGCATCCGTGAAGAATCTCAGCGGCCCGATCAACATTGCCCAGTATGCCGGCGACTCCGTTTCCCTGGGACTGATTCCGTTTCTGAAGTTTCTCGCGATCGTCAGCATCAGTCTTGGTATCCTTAATCTGATGCCGGTGCCCGTACTCGATGGCGGGCATCTGCTGTACAACACGATCGAATGGGTCCGGGGGCGTCCTCTATCGGAGGCGGCACAGGGGCTGGGTCAGCAGATCGGCCTGGCACTGCTTTTCATGTTGATGACCCTGGCCTTGTACAACGACCTGCACCGTCTCATGGGCGCCGGGGGCTGAGCGAAGGGCGAATGATGCGAACACGACTGGCGGCATTCCTGCTGTTACTGACCGTCGCGACCGGAGCGCAGGCGTTCACGATCGAAGAGATCCGCATTCGGGGTCTGGATCGCATCGCCGAGGGGACCGTCCTGAACTACCTTCCCCTCGAAGTGGGGGATGAGGTTGATGCGCAGGTCAGCGCGGACGCCGTGGAGGCACTCTACGACACCGGGTTCTTCGATGACGTGGCCCTGCTGCGCGACGACGACACACTGATCATCGCCGTGGAGGAGCGTCCGGCGGTTGCCCGGATCGAATTCGTCGGCAACGACGCCATCGCCAGCGACCGGCTGCGCACCGGTCTGACCGCGGCGGGGCTCGGCGAGGGCCAGAGCTTCGACCAGTCGCTGCTGGCCACCATTGAGCGTGAGCTGGAGCAACAGTACTTTGCGCTTGGCTACTACGACGTGGATATCGAAAGCACGGTGTCGCCGTTGCCACGCAACCGCATCAGCCTGCGGCTGGACGTCGAGGAAGGGAAGCCCGCCTCGGTCCAGCCCGTGCGCTTCATCGGCAACCGTGACTTCGACACCGACCGCCTGCGCGACCAGTTTCAGATGGGGCCGAAACCCTGGTGGGCCTTTCTCTCCAATCGGGACAAGTACTCCCGCGAACGCCTTTCGGCCGATCTGCAGCGACTTCGGGCCTTCTATCGCGATCGCGGATATGCGGATTTCCGCATCGAATCCACCCAGGTGACGATCAGTCCGGATCGTCAGCGCATCCACATTACGGTCAACCTGGATGAGGGACAGCAGTACAGCATTGGGGATATCGCCCTCGCGGGCAACCTGATCTATCCCGAGGAAGAGCTTCGCGCGCTGGTCGAGCTGGAGAGTGGCGAGATCTACAACCAGCGCAATATCACCGATACGACGGAGGCCCTCCGTGACAAGCTCGGTGAGCGCGGTTATGCGTTTGCCCGCATCAATCCGATCCCGGAATTGCGGGAGGCGGAGCGCATCGTCGATCTGACGTTCTTCGTCGATCCCGCCGAACGGGTCTACGTGCGGCGTATCCGCATCAGTGGTAATGAAACCACGCGTGACGACGTCATTCGTACGGAGCTCAGGCAATACGAGGGTACGTGGCTTTCCACCGCCGATCTGCGCGAGTCGGAGTCGCGCCTTGGTCGGCTGGGTTTCTTCAGTGATGTCACGATTGACACGCCAAGGGTGCCGGGGACGACTGATCAGGTTGATGTCGAGGTCAACGCTACCGAACGCCTGTCGGGCAGCCTGCGAGCCGGCGTCGGGTTTGGCTCGGGCGAGGGGGTCATACTCAATCTCGGCCTCGAGCAGGACAACGTCTTCGGTACCGGTGACCGGGCCGAATTTGTCGCCAACAGCGACAATTCCGATACCGTCTATCGCCTCTCGTACCTGGAGCGCAATTTTACGATGAGCGGTATCGACCGGCGCTATGCGCTGTCGTTCCGCGACCGTGATGCCGACGAAGCCGACCTGGCGGATTATGGCCTGAAGACAACCCGGGCCTCCTACGGCTACCGCGTCCCGGTCACTGCCAACGACCGAGTGGGAGCGGATCTGACATTCGAGGACGTCTCGCTGAGTTTCGATCAGCCAACGCGCATCGAAGAGCGTTTCGCCGAGCGCAACGGCACAAACAACACCAATATCCTGGCCGATCTCTCCTGGACGCGGGATACCCGGGACTCGGCGGTCTTCCCCACCCGGGGCGGTCGGCAGAGCACCAGTCTGGAAGTGGCGCTGCCCGGGGTGTCCGACCTCGAGTACTACCGCCTGAGTTATGAGCAATCGCGCTTTTTCCCGCTGACTGACCGCTTCACGCTGGCCCTCGACGGCACGCTCTCCTATGGCGATGCATACGGCGCCGGAGAAACCCTGCCGTTCTATGACAATTTCTATGCGGGCGGCATCCGTACCGTGCGGGGCTACGAGCGGAACTCGCTGGGTCCTCGCGACGAGAATGGCGATCCCACTGGCGGTAACGTTCGAGCACTGGGGCGTGCGGAGGTGCGCTTTCCGCTGGCACAGGACGACGAGGGCAATAACCTGCGGGTTACAACGTTTGTTGATGCCGGTCAGGTATGGGATCGCGAGCACGAGGATCTCAATGGGTTCACCGGGATCAGCCTGACCGACGTGCGCTATTCCGCCGGCCTCGGGCTGATCTACTTCTCGCCTATCGGCCCGCTCACGATGAGCGTGGCACAACCACTCAACGCGGAGTCCGGCGACGAGAAACAGCCCTTCCAGTTCACTATCGGGGCGTCGTTCTGAATGAAACCAGTCATGAAGCAAAAGGCATCGGGGCGCGGGGCACGGCACCTCCTGGCGGCATTATCCCTGCTGCTGGCCAGCCCGTTTGCGTTGGCGCAGGTCAGTGCGGATCTCAATATCGGATACGTCAATCCGGGCCGGGTGTCCGATGAGGCACCGCAGGCTGACGCGGCCCGGCAGCGCCTGCAGGAAGAATTCGCGCCGCGCGATGAAGAGATCGTCGCCATGCAGGAAGAACTGCGTGGACTGGAGGATCAGCTTGCCGAACAGCGCATGCGGCTGGACACGGAGGCCGAACAGGAGCTGCAGCGTCAGATCGTCAACCAGCGGCGACAGATACAGCGCCAGCAGGAGGCCTTCCGCGAAGACTTTAATCTACGCCGTAATGAGGCCCTTGGAGACCTGCAGCAGCGGATCCTGCGCGTTGTTGAGACATTCGCCATGGAACAGGGCTATGACCTGGTGGTGAGTGATGGGGTGGTCTTCGCCAGCGATGCGGTGAACATCACCGATCGCATCATCGAGCGGCTCGAGCGTCAGTACGAGCAGCGCAACGGGACGCAGTAACGGGGACTGGCTGGTGACAACCGAGGACTACACGCTCGCCGAGCTGGCGGCGCTCACTGACAGCCGGCTCGAGGGGAGTGGCGAGCGGCGCATCCACGGCGTGGCTCCGCTGGAATCGGCGGGCCCGGACGACATCAGTTTCCTCGCCAACCCCAAGTACCGCGCGCATCTTGGCGAGACCCGCGCGGCGGCCGTCATCTTACCGGATCGGGAATCGGCCGAACCGTACGATTTTTCGGTCTTGCGCGCCGATAACCCCTATCTCGTGTTCGCGCGGATTGCCCGGATTCTCAACCCGGTGGCCCATGTCGTCCCCGGCGTGCATGCCTCGGCGAGTGTCGCTGCAGGGGTGCGTCTGGCGGATACAGCCTGTGTCGAAGCGCAGGCGGTGGTTGGTGAGGGTGCGGTGATCGGTGCCCGATGCCGGATCGGCCCCGGCGTCGTCGTTGGAGAGAATGTGGTGATCGGAGACGACTGCCGCCTCGATGCGAATGCGTCGGTGCTTGATGGTGCGCGGCTCGGGGCCCGTGTGCATATCCTGCCCGGTGCCGTGATCGGCGGCGAGGGATTCGGCTTCGCCCATGCGGGGGATCACTGGGAGCCGGTCCCACAGCTTGGCAGCGTGGTCATTGGCGATGACGTCTCCATCGGCGCGAACACCACCGTCGATCGAGGTTCCCAGGGGGACACGATCATCGGCGACGGCTGCAAGATCGATAATCTGGTGCAGGTGGCGCATAACGTCCACATCGGCGAGCATACGATCATTGCCTCGGGGACGGGCATTTCCGGGAGCACGCGTATCGGACGATACTGTACGATCGGTGGATCGGTGGGTTTCGCCGGGCATCTGGAGATCGCCGACGGCGTGACTTTCACCGGCATGGCAATGGTGATCGGCAACGTCCCCGAGGCTGGCGTCTATTCGTCGGGCATCCCCGCGATGCCAACGCGTGACTGGCGTCGGAGCGCGGTGCGCTTCCGGCAGCTTGACGAGATGGCGCGCCGGCTCGAGAAACTGGAGAAGGCAATGCAGAAAACAAAGGAACGTGATGAGCAGTGACCCCTCGCAGCCGGTGACGGAGCGCGTGATCAACCTGGACGGGATCAAGCGCCGTCTGCCGCACCGCTATCCCTTCCTGCTCATCGACCGTGTCCTGGATTATTCCCCTGGCGAGTGGTTGCGCGCGGTGAAGAACATCAGCGCCAATGAGCCATGGGCAGTCGGACATTTCCCCGACAGGGCCATCATGCCCGGCGTGCTTCTCGTCGAGGCGATGGCTCAGGCCTGCGGGCTGCTCGCCTTTGTCACCGATGAGGCACGGGCCGATAAGGAAATGCCCTCCGAGGCGCCGCTCTTCTACCTCGTCGGTGTCGATGACGCGCGCTTCAAGCAGCCGGTAGAGCCGGGGGACAGCCCGCATATGGTGGCCTCGCTGGAACGGGTGGTGCGTGGCATCTGGTTATTCAAGGCGCGCGTTGAACTGAATGATCGCCTGGTGGCCAGTGCCGGTATCCGCTGCACGATGAGGACGATGTGACGGCGGTCCATCCGACGGCGGTTATAGACCCGGCTGCCAGACTTGCGGCCGATGTCGAGGTGGGTCCCTATGCGGTCATCGGCCCGGGGGTGGAGATTGCAGCGGGCTGCGTCATCGGTCCGCATGCAGTGATCCGGGGCCCGACCGTCATTGGCAGCGGCACGCATGTTTTCCAGTTTGCCTCCATCGGCGAAGTCCCGCAGGACAAGAAGTACGCCGGTGAGGACAGTGCCCTCGAGATCGGCTGCAACAACACCATTCGCGAGTTCGTGACCATTAATCGCGGCACCCGTGATGGCGGCGGCGTGACGCGCATCGGCGATGACAACTGGATCATGGCCTATGTGCACATCGCCCACGACTGCCTCGTCGGCAACGGGGTCGTGTTTGCCAATGGCGCCTCACTGGCCGGTCATGTTCTGGCCGGGGACGGCGTCACCCTGGGTGGGTTCACGCTGGTGCATCAGTTCTGCCGCCTCGGCGAGGGCTGCTTTACGTCCATGGGCAGCTGTATCCGGCGGGATGTTCCCCCGTGGGTCATGGTGGCCGGCGATCCGGCGATACCGCATGGCACCAACAGTGAGGGTCTGCGTCGCCGGGGTCTTGATGGCGAGGAGCAGCGGCGTCTGCGGGCCGCCTACCGAACGCTCTACAAGCGTGGCCTGCGTCTCCAGGAGGCGATCGACGCCATCGCCGCCGACGCCGACGATGATCCGTTGATCGAGCGTTTCGTGGCGTTCCTGCGAGAGTCGCCCCGCGGCATCGTCCGCTGAGCCGAGGGCGGCATGCGGATCGCACTCGTTGCGGGTGAACCCTCCGGTGACTTCCTCGGTGGTGGCCTGATCCAGGCGCTGTCGGCGCGCTTCCCGGGGGCAACCTTCGAAGGCATCGGCGGCAGTCATATGACGGCCGCGGGGCTTGAGACCTTTCATCCGCTCGATGCCCTCTCAGTGATGGGTGTTGCCGAGGTGCTGCGTCACCTGCCGCGCCTGCTCGTCATCCGACGTGACCTGCGTCGGCGCTGGATCAGCGATCCGCCGGACGTGTTCATCGGCGTTGACGCGCCGGACTTCAATCTGGGTCTGGCCCGCTCGCTGCGCTCCATCGGTATCCCGACCCTGCAATATGTGAGCCCGACGGTGTGGGCCTGGCGATCCGGACGGATCCGGCTGATCCGCCAGGCGGTCGACCGCATGCTCTGTATCTATCCGTTCGAGGATGACTTCTTCGCCCGATCAGGGGTGGATTCGCGTTTCGTGGGTCACCCGCTGGCTGACGAGATTGCGCTGCAGACCGATCATGCAGCGGCTCGCGAATCTTTCCGGATGGAGGCCGGCGAGTCGATGATCGCGCTGCTGCCCGGCAGCCGCCGCAGCGAGATCCAGCGCCTGCTGCCGGTCTTCCTCGAGGTGGCTGACCGGATCACGGCGGTCCTTCCAGAGAGCCGGTTCGTGATCCCCGCTGCGACCCCCGCGCTGCAGACGATGATCGAGGAGGGCGTTGGCGGGTCCTCCCGCCGGGCGAGAGTGGCGGTGATACCCGGTCAGTCGCGAAGGGTTCTGGCCGGCGCTGACGCCGGGCTGATCGCATCCGGGACGGCCACGCTGGAGGCCATGCTGCTCAAATGCCCGTCGGTCATGGCCTACCGCGTCAATGCCATGACCGCGATGCTGGCGCGCCGGAGCCTGCGGATTCCGTTCTTCGCGATGCCCAATCTCATGGCGGGCGAAATGCTGATGCCCGAGTTCGTGCAGGACAAGGCCAATGCCGAGGCCATCACCCCCGCGGTCCTCTCGTTGCTCGAGGCACGACGCAAGCGGCGGGAAATCGCCGAGCGCTTTGCCGAGCTCCATGCCCGGCTCCGGCTGAATGCCAGCGAGCAAGCGGCGGCGGGGGTTGCCGACTTGCTCTCAAGCCGTGGAGAGCGCGATTGAATAGCCTGATCGATGGTGATGTCGCGGGCGTCGATGAGGTGGGCCGCGGCCCACTGGCTGGCCCGGTGGTGGCCGCCGCGGTGCGGCTCGACCCCACCGTCAGCTGGTCTGAACTGCGTGACTCGAAGCGGCTTTCACGCCGACGCCGGGAACAGCTCGATGCCATGATCCGTGAGCAGGCGCTGGACTGGCGAATCGAGATCGCCAGTGTGGAGGAAATCGACCAACTGAATATCCGCGTGGCCAGCCTGCTCGCCATGCAGCGCGCCGTAGCCGCACTGACACCGGCGCCGCGGGCGATCCTGGTGGACGGAAGGGATGTACCGAGCGTGGCATGCCCCGCCACCGCGGTGGTGGGGGGTGATGACAGCGTGCCGGCCATTGCCGCGGCCTCCATCATCGCCAAGGTTTACCGCGACCGCTGCATCCTCGCGCTGCATGAGCAGTATCCGCAGTACGGGTTCGACCGGCATATGGGTTACCCGACCATGCTGCATCGCGAACGCCTGCGGGCCAATGGGCCCTGTCCGGCGCATCGGCGCAGCTTTGCGCCGGTGAGAAGGCTACTCAGCGTCTGATCACGTCGATGACGCGTTCGATATCGGCGTCCGGCATTTCGGGGTACATCGGCAGGGAGAGGCAGCGCGCGGCAGTCGAGTCCGCCACCGGACAACCCGGACCGTTGCGGTTCATGGTGTGCACCGGCTCCGCTCCGCCGAAGGCCGCCTGGCGGTGCAGGGGGACGGGGTAGTAGACGGCGGAGGCGATATGCTCTGCCGCCAGTCGCTCCATCAGCGCGTCGCGCCCGGCCTGGTCGTCGCAAAGCAGGGTGTACTGGTGATACACATGCCTCCCGATCCCGTCCTCATGGGGGGTGACCAGACCCGGTCGTCCGGCGAGTCCCTCGCTGTAGCGATGGGCAACCCGACGGCGGCCATCGTTGAAGTGATCGATATGGGGGAGTTTGGCCCTGAGGATAACGGCCTGCAGCTCGTCAAGCCGGCTGTTGTAGCCGATACGATCATGGTAGTAACGACGATGACTACCGTGGTTGCGCAGGGCGCGTAATTCCCGGGCAATGGCCTCGTCCTGGGTGGTCACAAGACCACCGTCGCCGTAGCCGCCCAGATTCTTGCTGGGGAAGAAGCTGAACGCCCCGGTGACGCCCCGGCTGCCGGTCATGTCGTCGTCGATCGCGGCGCCGAATGATTGGGCGCAATCCTCGATCAGCTGCAGGCCGTGATGCGTCGCCAGCGCCTGGAGCCGCGGCATGTCGGCGGGTTGGCCGAACAGATGAACCGGCACGATGGCCCGGGTTCGCGGACCGATCGCGGCGGCGACGGCATCCGGGTCAAGGTTGAAGGTCTGCGGGTCGATGTCCGCGAATACGGGCCGCGCGCCGACGTAGCAGATGGCCTCAGCCGTGGCGATGAAAGAAAAGGGGGTGGTGATCACCTCGTCGCCGGGGCCAACACCCGCCCCAAGCAGGGCGAGATGCAGCGCATCCGTGCCGGAGGCCACACCCACGGCATGGGCGCAGCCGAGATAGTCGGCTGCCTCCGCCTCGAACGCCTGGACACCGGGGCCCAGGATAAAGCGTGCCTCGTCCAGCGCCGCCGCCAGGCCGTCATCAATGGCCCCTCGGATCAACGGGTACTGTGCCGTCAGATCGACCATGGGGATAGGGTGGGGTGCGGTGTCGCTCATACGGCATTCCGGTTGAGTTGTTGTCCGATCTCGATGGCCGCCGCCAGCGCCCGTCGACCGTCCTGCGCATCCACGATGGGCCGGCTACCCCCGTGGACGGATGCGACAAAAGCGCCGATTTCGTCGGCGAGGGCATCCCGGCGTTCGATCTCCCGCTTTTCCCGCTCGATCTGGTCCATGGTGGGGGGTCCCTGCGCGTCGACCCGGCGTCGCTGAATATCCAGCTCGCCTGCCTGCAGGTCGAGGGCGAGGTAGGCGTTGGGCTGGAAGATCCGCATCCGGCGCTCGGCCTTGGGGCTGACGCGCGATGCAGTGACGTTGGCGATGCAGCCGTCGGCGAAGCGGAGGCGGGCATTGGCGATGTCGATATCCTCGGAAATGACCCGCGCCCCGCTCGCATCCATCTGTTCCAGTGGCGCATCCACCAGCTCGAGAATCAGGTCGATGTCGTGGATCATCAGGTCGAGCACCACACTGACGTCTGCACCGCGAGGATTGAATGGGGCGATGCGATGTGACTCGATGAACAGCGGCCGATGGATCTGCGTTGCCGCCGCCACCATGACGGCATTGAACCGCTCGAGGTGCCCGACCTGGATAAGGCAGCCGTTCTCTTCGGCCGCTTCAATCAGTTCGTCCGCTTCGGCGAGTGTCGTGGTCATGGGTTTTTCGATGAGCAGGTGGAGCCCGGCACCGATCAGCCGCAGCGCCATCTCGTGATGCAGACGCGTCGGCGTGACCAGGCTCACGGCATCGACGCGGCCGATCAGTGCCCGGGGATCGGTCGACGCCTCGCAGCCGAGCTCATCGGCCACCTGTCGCGCCCGATCGGCGTCGGCATCCACCACGGCGACAAGATCGCAGTCGGGGTGCGCTGCGTATTTCTGCGCATGGAATCGGCCGAGGTAGCCGACACCCACCACCGCGGTGCGCAGGCGACTCATCGGGTCAGCCCCCGGCGACTGGCGCGAATGAACGCAGTAAAGACCTCAATCTCCGGCCGCGTCAGCTCCGCATCGGCACTGATTGACGCCAGCGCGGTATCCAGTGAGTGGCCGCGCCGGAAGACCAGATCATAGACGCGACGGACATCCCGGCGCTGATCCGCGCTCAGCCCCGCCCGTGCCAGGCCGCGGGTATTCAGCCCGCGGAGGCGGGCGCGGTTACCCGCCACCAGGGTGTAGGGGGCGACGTCCCGGGTCACGACTGCGCCGCCGCCCACCATCGCAAGGCGGCCGATATGCACGAATTGATGGATGCCGCAGACCGCCGAGATAGTGGCTTGATCATCGACATGGACATGACCCGCCAGCTGGCTTGCGTTGGAGATGGTGACCCCATCGCCGATCTGGCCGTCATGGCCGACATGGCTGTAGGCCATTAAAAGATTGTTGTTGCCCACCCGCGTGACACCGTCCTCCTTGGTGCTTGCCCGATGCACCGTCACGAACTCGCGGAAGGTGTTGCCAGCGCCGATTTCCAGCGCGGTCGGCTCGCCCTGGTAGCCGGTGTCCTGCGGCGGCAGACCGAGCGTTGCGTGGGCGGCGACGTCATTGTCGGGCCCCAGGCGAAGGGGGCCTTCGAGGACCGCATGGGGCCCGATGACGCAGTCATCGCCAATGGATACGTCGGGGCCCACAATCGCATACGCGCCAACGCGGCTGCGCTCGCCGATCTCGGCCCGGTCGTCGATGCAAGCGGTGGGGTGGATGCGGGTCTCCTGCATGGGTGCATGATGGCGGAAACGGTCGATCACGGCCAGTCCACGATCTATCATTGCCGTGTCGTTCGGCGGTACGATTAGCGGTCTGACCGGCTCGGGTAGGATCATGTCGCCAGCCTTTGTCCATCTCCACCTTCATACCGAATTTTCGCTGATCGACGGGACCGTGCGGGTGAAGCCGCTGGTCCAGACCGCCGCTCGCGAGGGGATGCCGGCGGTGGCGGTCACCGACCAGGGCAACCTGTTCGGTATGGTCAAGTTCTACAGTGCCGCAGTGGCCGCCGGCGTGAAGCCCATTATTGGTGCCGACCTGCGTATCGCCGATGCCGACCGGGACGGCCATCACGTCCTCACTTTCCTGTGCATGGATGACACGGGTTACGCCAACCTCACGCGCCTGATCACGGCGAGCTACCTGGACGGCCAGGGCGAAGGGCTCCCGCTGGTGGACCGGCGCTGGCTGGACGACTGGAGCGAGGGGCTGATCGTGCTCTCTGGCGCCGCAGGGGGCGATGTCGGCGAGGCGCTGGTCTCGGGTAACGGTGATCTCGCCCATCGGCGCCTTGCCTTCTGGCAGCAGCGTTTCGGTGACCGTTTCTATCTCGAGTTACAGCGGACGGATCGTCCGGGTGATGAGGCTCATGTCCATGCCGCCGTGGCGCTCGCCGCGGAGACTGGCACCGCCGTGGTCGCCACCAATGACGTGCGCTTTCTCGAACGCGGTGACTTCGAAGCCCACGAGGCGCGGGTCTGCATCCATGACGGCCGGATCCTCCACGATCAGGATCGCCCCCGGCACTACAGCGACGCGCAATATCTGCGCAGTCCCGCCGAGATGATCGAGCGCTTCGCCGACATTCCCGAGGCCATCGACAACACCGTGGCCATCGCGCAGCGATGCAACCTCTCGCTGACCCTTGGCCAGAATGTCCTGCCAGACTTCCCGGTACCCGGTGACCAGACCATCGACGACTACCTGCGCGAGGAATCACGCGCGGGTCTGGCGCAGCGTATCGCGCGGCTGGGCACACCCGGCGGCGACGAGGCCGAATACTACGCCCGGCTGGATCACGAACTCGATGTGATCATTCAGATGGGCTTTCCGGGATACTTCCTGATCGTGGCCGACTTCATTCGGTGGGCCAAGTCGCGCGACATCCCGGTGGGGCCGGGGCGCGGATCGGGGGCCGGGTCGCTGGTGGCTTATTCGCTGGACATAACCGACCTTGATCCATTGCGTTACGACCTGCTCTTCGAGCGCTTTCTCAACCCCGAGCGGGTCTCCATGCCGGATTTCGATGTCGATTTCTGCATGGAAAAACGCGACCAGGTCATCGACTATGTGGCCGAGCGCTACGGCCGCGAGAAGGTCTCCCAGATCGCCACCCACGGGACCATGGCGGCCCGGGCCGTGGTGCGCGATGTCGGCCGGGTGCTCGGGCACGGCTATGGGTACGTCGATCGCATCGCCAAGCTGATTCCCTTCGAGATCGGCATGACGCTGGATAAGGCGCTGGCCCAGGAAGCCGATCTGCGGGAGCTCGCCGAGCAGGATGAGGACGTGGGCTTTCTGCTCGATCTGGCGGGCCGGCTCGAGGGGCTGTCCCGCAATGTCGGCAAGCATGCCGGTGGCGTGGTGATAGCCCCCAGTGATCTCACCGACTTCGCACCGCTTTTCTGTGAGCCGGATGGCGGCGGACTGGCGACGCAGTTCGACAAGGACGATGTCGAGGCCGTGGGTCTGGTGAAGTTCGACTTTCTGGGCCTGCGCACGCTCACCATCATCGACTGGACGGTGAAGGCGGTGAACGCGCTGCGGGAAGCCCGCGGTGATCAGGCACTGGACATCGCAACGATCCCGCTTGATGACAAGCCGACCTTCGAGCGGCTCAAGGAATGCCAGACAACGGCCGTTTTCCAGCTTGAATCCCGCGGTATGAAAGATCTCATCCGGCGGCTCCGGCCGGATAGCTTCGAGGACATTGTCGCCCTGGTCGCCCTGTTCCGGCCGGGCCCCCTGCAGTCGGGCATGGTCGAGGATTTCATCGACCGCAAGCATGGCCGCAAGCCGGTGGCCTATCCGACGCCGGAACTCCATCACGATGCACTCAGGCCGATCCTCCAGCCCACCTACGGGGTGATCCTCTACCAGGAACAGGTCATGCAGATCGCCCAGGCCGTGGGTGGTTACAGCCTGGGCGAGGCGGATCTGCTGCGCCGGGCGATGGGCAAGAAAAAGCCCGAGGAGATGGCCAAGCAGCGCACCATCTTCCTCGAGGGCGCGAAGGGGCAGGGCCTGAGGGCCGAACACGCCGAGGGGCTGTTCGACCTGATGGAGAAGTTCGCCGGCTATGGTTTCAACAAGTCGCACTCGGCGGCGTACGCGCTGCTCTCCTATCAGACGGCCTGGCTGAAGGCGCATTACCCCTCGGCCTTCATGGCCGCGGTGCTGTCCTCCGACATGGATAACACCGACAAGGTGGTCACGCTCATTGATGAGTGCCGCGCCATGTCGCTCGAGGTTGCGCCGCCGGACGTCAACCGCTCGGACTGGATGTTCCGGGCCCCGGACGATGGTGGTGTCGTCTATGGCCTTGGCGCGGTCAAGGGCGTTGGTCACTCGGCGGTGGAGGCCATCGTCGAAGCCCGCCATGAGGGCGGCGCGTTCCAGGATCTGCATGATCTGTGTCGACGGGTGGACCTGCGGCGGGTCAACCGTCGGGTTCTCGAGGCATTGATCCGATCGGGCAGCCTGGATGGCATTACACCGAACCGTGCCACCGCCATGGCGAATCTCCCCAATGCGCTGCAGGCGGCCGAACAGCAGAGCCGCAACACGGAGATCGGTCAGGACGATCTTTTCGGTCTGGGCGCTGCCACGGAGGAGCATGCGGGCGAGGGCGGTGCGCATGCGCTCGAACGGGTCGAGGAATGGCTGGAGCGGGAGCGACTGGCGGCCGAGAAAGAGACGCTCGGTCTCTACCTCACTGGCCACCCAATCAGCGAGCATGAGGCGGAGCTCGCGGGCTTCATCAGCGGCCGCCTCAAGCAGGCCGGCACGGGGCTCGAGCGCAGCACCGGGCGTCGCGACAGCGAGCAGCGCGTGGTCCTGGCCGGCCTGGTGGTGGCGGCACGCAGCCGAATCACCCAGAGCGGCCGAAGGCTTGGGTTTGTGACCCTGGATGACCGCACTGCCCGCATGGAGATCGTGCTCTTCGGAGATGTCTATCAGCGCCACCGCCACCTGCTGGAGAAGGATCGGCTCATCGTTGTGGAGGGAGACCTCGGCTACGATGAGTTCAGCGATGGCTACCGCGTCTCCGCGGAACGGGTGTATGACCTCGCGGGCGCCCGGCTGCACTTCGCCCGGCGGCTGGTATTGCGGGTGGATGCCGAGCAGGCGGGCAATGGGTTTGTGCCGGCTCTTCAGGAGGCACTCGCGCCCTATCAGCAAGGCGAGTGCAGCGTTTGTATCGACTACGAGGGCCCCGACGTCTGCGCCCGGATCCGTCTGGGCGATGAGTGGCGCGTCCGCCCCGAGCCGGAGTTGATCAATGCACTCGCGCGGCTGTTGCCGGCGGACCGGGTGGCCGTCGACTACCGGCGACAGGCGCGTGGTAGGATCTGGCAATCTTGACTGAAGGAGCGCGACATTGGCGTCCAGCGATCTGAATTTTCTCGAATTCGAGCGGCCCATTGCGGAGCTTGAGGCGAAGATCGAGGAACTGCGTTACGTCAGTGATGATGCCGAGGTCAGTATCAGCGACGAGCTCACTCGGCTGCAGGCGAAAAGCCGACAGCTCACCGAGCAGATTTTCCGCAATCTGACGCCCTGGCAGGTCTCGCAACTCGCCCGGCATCCCCATCGCCCGTACGCTCGCGACTATATCGATGCGATCTTCACCGAGTTCGAGGAGCTGCATGGCGATCGTGCCTACGCCGATGATGCCGCCATCATCGGTGGCGTGGCGCGCCTCGATGGCGAGCCCGTGATGGTGGTGGGCGAGCAGAAGGGCCGTGACACGCGCGAGAAGGTCGCGCGCAATTTCGGCATGCCGCGCCCGGAGGGCTACCGAAAGGCGAAACGGCTGTTCGAGATGGCAGAGCGGTTCTCCCTGCCCGTGTTCACCTTCATCGATACCCCGGGGGCCTATCCGGGCGTTGGCGCCGAGGAGCGAGGCCAGAGCGAAGCGATCGCCCACAACCTGTTTCTGCTCTCGCAGCTGCGTACCCCGGTGATCTGCACCGTGACGGGCGAGGGGGGCTCGGGCGGGGCGCTGGCCATCGGCGTCGGCGACCGCCTGTTGATGCTGGAGTACAGCACTTACTCGGTGATCTCGCCGGAGGGCTGCGCCTCGATTCTCTGGAAGAGTGCGGACAAGGCCGCGGAGGCCGCCGATGCCATGGGCATCACCGCCACGCGGCTCAACGAACTCGGCCTCGTCGATCAACTGATCGAGGAGCCCCTTGGCGGCGCCCATCGCGACTGGGCCGAGACCGCGAGACGGCTGGGTGAGGCGCTCCGACGACACCACGGCGAGGTGGCAGCCCTGGATGTGGATACCATGTGTTCGCAGCGCTACGAGCGTTTGATGGCGCTTGGGCACTTCAAGGAATAACCCGCCAACGAACGGGTCTCCCAACCCGGCACGGCTTTTCGATGCCGTGCCGGTTGGCGCCGTTGGGTGTGTTGTCGCCTTCAGCGGTGGTCTCGACTCTACGGTGCTCCTGCATCTCGCCACGCGGAGCGACAGGCCCGTCCGCGCGATCCATATCCACCATGGCCTGCAGCCCGGAGCCGAGGAGTGGGCGGGTCACTGCAGCGAGGTATGTGAAGGCCTCGGCGTTGCCCTGACGATTGTCCGGGTCAACCCTGAGAAGACCGGGCGTGGACTGGAAGATGCCGCCCGGGAGGCGCGCTACGCTGCCCTTGCGGCACGGCTGAAACCGAACGAGTGTCTGTTGACCGCTCACCATGCCGACGACCAGATCGAGACACTGTTATTGCGCATGATGCGGGGGACTGGACCGGATGGGCTTGCGGGTATCCCGGTACGGCGCGCGTTCGGCGCCGGCTGGCTGGCGCGTCCGTTGCTGGCCTTTCCACGAGAACGACTGCATGACTACGCCCATCACCACCATCTGCACTGGGTGGAAGACCCCACCAATACCGAGCTCTCCCAGGATCGCAATTACCTGCGGCATCGCGTCATCCCGCTGCTGAGCGCCCGGTGGCCCAGGGCCGCCGAGGCAGGCGGACGACTGGCCGGGCATTCGGCGCAGCAGCGGGATGCGCTGCGGACGTTGCTGGCCGATCATCGTCGTCAGTGGCCGGGCCCCGAGCATGGCCCGTTACCCCTCGATGCGCTTCGGCAGAGTGAGCCGAGCGTGCGCCCGGCCCTTTTGCGGGAGTGGCTCCGCGCCGGCGGGATGCCCGCCCCCGAGACATCCCGCCTGGAGCAGGGACTGGCGATGCTGCTGGAAGCCCGCGCAGATCGCCGACCTGCGCTGGTATGGGGGAAGTATCAGGTCCGGCGTCACCGCGAATGGCTCTACCGGCTGCCCTGGCCGCTACCGGAGGCCCCGGCGCCGGCGCCGGCCGAAGCCGCCGGAACGGTTTGCTGGGGCGGGCTCGGTCATCTTGTCGGCAAGACCGGTCCGGGACCCGGGGGATCGATCAGGGCCCCGCGGCCCGGGGAGCGGGTGGTCATGCCCCAGCGGCCGGCCAAACCGCTCACGGAACTGCTGCGCGAAGCCGGTATTGTTCCCTGGTGGCGCTCGCGCCTGCCGTTGCTCGAAAACGCGGATGGCGAGGTGCTTGCCGTGGGTGGTCTCGGCGTGACCGCCGCCGGGGTGGCGTTATGGGGAGGCGGCGGTATGGAGCCGGGCTGGATGCCAGTCGCGCCGGCGGATGGCCCCGATTGGAGGTGGCTCAGATCGCCCGCATGAAGGACGCCCGGACGGGCCGCAGATTGTGCGTCTTCCGGCCTTCTGCTAACTTTGTCGCCCGTCCCGTGGTGGCCTCCCGCCACCACGATCCGCCAGCAGGCCGACGGTATCATGACGCGATTCATCTTTATTACCGGCGGTGTCGTGTCCTCTCTGGGCAAAGGCATCGCCGCCGCCTCTTTGGGCAGCATTCTTCAGGCACGGGGGCTGAGCGTGACCATGGTCAAGCTCGACCCCTACATCAACGTGGACCCGGGCACCATGAGCCCGTTTCAGCACGGCGAGGTCTTCGTCACCGATGACGGGGCGGAGACCGACCTCGACCTGGGCCACTACGAACGCTTCGTGCGCATGCGGGCCAGCCAGGACAACAACTACACCACGGGGCGGATCTACGAGAATGTCATCCGCAAGGAGCGCCGTGGCGATTACCTGGGTGGCACCGTTCAGGTCATCCCGCACATCACCGACGAGATCAAGAGCTGCATTCAGCGGGGTGCCGGCAACGCCGATATCGCCTTGATCGAGATCGGCGGTACGGTGGGCGATATCGAGTCGCTTCCCTTTCTCGAGGCGATTCGTCAGATGGGCACGGAGCTGGGTCACGAGCGCTGTCTTTTCATCCATCTGACGCTTCTGCCCTGGATCGGGGCGGCCGGCGAGATGAAAACCAAGCCCACGCAGCATTCGGTGAAGGAACTGCGCAGTATCGGGATCCAACCGGATATCCTGGTCTGCCGCGCCACCATGGCGATCCCCGCGGAAGAACGCCGCAAAATCGCGCTATTCACCAATGTCGAACCGCGGGCGGTCATCTCCGCACTCGATGTCGACAACATCTACAAGGTGCCGGCCATGCTGCACGAGCAGGCGCTCGACAGCATCGTTGCCGAAAAGCTCGGCCTGGAACTGCCACCCGCCACCCTCAACGACTGGGATCACGTGGTTGAGGCCATGGAGGCGCCCACCGGCGAGGTCACCGTCGCGATGGTGGGTAAATACGTGGATCTGGCCGATGCCTACATGTCGCTCAACGAGGCACTGCGCCACGCCGGCATTCAGCACCGGCAGACGGTGAACATCCGCTATGTCGACTCCGAGGCGATCGAGCGCGAGGGTACCTCGCTGCTCAACGACGTCGACGCAATCCTCGTACCGGGCGGATTCGGCGAGCGGGGTATTGAGGGCAAGATCGCAGCGGCGGGCTATGCCCGACGCGAGGGGGTGCCGTTCCTTGGTATCTGCCTCGGACTGCAGGTGGCGGTGATCGAGTTCGCCCGCAACGTCGCCGGGCTGGATGGCGCGCACAGCACCGAATTCATCACCCATCCCCGGCATCCGGTGATTGCCCTGATCACCGAGTGGATGAACGCCGAGGGACTCAAGGAATACCGCGATGCCGATTCCGATCTCGGTGGCACCATGCGGCTTGGGTCGCAACCCTCGGAACTGGTGCGCGGGACGCGTTTCCATCGTATCTACGGCAAGGACGTCATCCGCGAGCGTCATCGACATCGCTATGAGTTCAACAACGGCTATGAGCGTCCACTCACGGAGGCCGGCCTGGTGATTGCCGGCTGGTCGGGTGACGGTCACCTGGCCGAAGCCATTGAACTGCCTGATCATCCCTGGTTCCTGGCCTGCCAGTTCCACCCGGAGTTCACCTCCACGCCGCGCGACGGGCACCCGCTCTTCGGTGACTTCATCGCAGCCGCCGCCGCTCACCGCAAGGCGCACGAGGAACGACAATCGTGAGCATGACCGTGCAGGGAAGCCCGGTCGGGCTGGATCAGCCCCTCTTTCTCATCGCCGGACCCTGTGTGGTGGAATCCGAGGCGCTCACCCTCGAGATTGCCGAGCGGCTCACCGAAATGACGCAGGCGCGGAATATCCCGTTCATCTTCAAGGCCTCGTATGACAAGGCCAATCGCTCATCGGCGCAGAGCTATCGCGGGCCCGGCATTTCCGCCGGGCTGGAGACGCTGGCCCGTGTGCGCGATTCCCTTGGCGTGCCGGTGCTTACCGACGTGCACGAATACACACCGCTTGATGAGGTGGCGGACGTCGTGGACTGGCTGCAGACACCCGCGTTTCTGTGTCGGCAGACCGATTTCATCCAGGCCGTGGCGGCCTGTGGCCTGCCCGTCAATATCAAGAAAGGCCAGTTCCTCGCGCCCTGGGACATGGGCAATGTCGTCGAAAAGGCGTGGGCTACTGGTAACCGTCAGATCACGGTCTGTGAGCGTGGTGTGAGCTTTGGCTATAACAATCTGGTCGCCGACATGCGCTCACTGGCGGTGATGCGTGAGACCGGCGCACCCGTCATCTTCGATGCCACCCACTCGGTACAGCTCCCGGGCGGGCAGGGGCAGGCCTCCGGCGGGCAGCGCGAACATGTACCGCTTCTCGCCCGGGCCGCGGTCGGTGCCGGTGTGAGCGGTCTTTTCATGGAAACCCATCCCGACCCGGAGACGGCGCTCTCCGATGGCCCCAACAGCTGGCCTCTCGATGCGCTGCCCGGTCTTCTGGATACCCTTGTCGCACTGGATGCCGTGGTCAAGCAGCACGGCTTCCCCGAAACGGATCTTCAACAGGAGTGAATCATGCCTAGCATTACCCGTGTCCATGCCCGCGAGATACTCGATTCGCGGGGCAACCCCACCCTCGAGGCCGAGGTGAGCCTGAGCGATGGCAGTGTCGGCCGTGCAGCCGTCCCCTCGGGGGCATCGACCGGGGCACGGGAGGCCGTCGAACTGCGTGATGGCGACAAGTCCCGGTACCTCGGCAAGGGGGTGCGACAGGCGGTGGCCAATGTGAATGGCGAGATCAACGACACCCTGAATGGTATGGAGGCGACGGAGCAGCGTGCCATTGATGAGCGGCTGATCGAGCTCGACGGTACCGACAACAAGGGGCGACTCGGGGCCAATGCGCTGCTCGGCGCCTCGCTGGCAGTCGCGCAGGCGGCCGCGAAGTCAGCCGGACAGTCGCTGTTCCGCTACCTGACGCCGGCGGAATCCTATGTCCTGCCGGTCCCGATGATGAATATCCTCAATGGCGGCGCGCACGCCAGCAACAGCGTCGATATCCAGGAGTTCATGGTGATGCCGGTGGGCTTCGAGCGCTTCAGCGAGGCGCTCCGCTGCGGCACGGAGATCTTCCACGCCCTCAAGAAGGTGCTGAGCGCGCGGGGGCTGTCCACTGCGGTGGGTGACGAGGGCGGATTCGCCCCCGACCTCCCCTCCAACGAGGCGGCCATCGAGGTCATTCTCGAGGCCGTGGAGCAGGCGGGCTACAAGCCCGGCGAGCAGGTCTGGCTGGCGCTGGATGCCGCCAGCTCCGAGTTCTGCGAGAACGGCGAGTACTTCCTTGCGTCCGAGGATCGGCGCTTCGACGCCGAGGGCTTTGCCGGTGTGCTCGCCGACTGGGTCTCCCGCTACCCCATCATCTCCATCGAGGACGGCATGGGCGAGGACGACTGGGCGGGCTGGGAAACGCTCACGCAGCGTATCAGCGAGGGTGTCCAGCTGGTCGGCGACGATCTGTTCGTCACCAATACGCAGATCTTCCAGCAGGGCATCGATCAAGGCATTGGTAATTCGATCCTGATCAAGTTCAATCAGATCGGGACCCTGACCGAGACGCTGGACGCCATCGCCATGGCCGACCGGGCCGGCTACTCCGCGGTGGTCTCCCATCGCTCGGGAGAGACCGAAGATACGACCATCGCCGATCTCGCCGTGGCGAGCACCGCGACGCAGATCAAGACCGGCTCGCTGTGCCGCTCGGATCGCGTGGCCAAGTACAACCAGCTCCTGCGCATCGAGGAGGAGCTGGGTGAAAAGGCTCGCTACGCCGGTGCGGACGCGTTCCCGAACCTGCGCCGCATGGGCGCCTGATCCGGTCCATGCGCTGGCTGGCCGCGGGGCTGCTTCTGATCCTGATCCTGCTACAGTCACGGCTGTGGCTGGGCGAGGGGAGCATCCCCGAGGTCATGCGTCTTCGCGAGGCCGTGGAGGCGCAACGCACCGAGAATGAACGACTGGATGAACGTAATCGCGCATTGGCGGCCGACGTGGCGGACTTACGTCAAGGACTGGATGGTGTCGAGGAGCGGGCCCGGCGGGATCTCGGCATGATCGGCGAGGACGAGCATTTCTACCGGGTCATCGAAGCCGATGAGTGAGCCACGTTACTGGGGCCTGGTCGCGGCGGCTGGACGCGGTCGGCGGATGGGTGACGACACGCGTCCCAAGCAATACCACAGGCTGGCGGGCCGCGAGGTCCTTGTCTGGTCCGTCGAGGCGCTGCGTCAGGTATCGGGGCTGGCCGGCATCATGGTGGTCCGGGCCGAGGATGATGATAACGACTGGGCGCGTCTGGACTTGTTGAGCGCCACGGACGTACGCAGCTGCCGGGGCGGCAGGACTCGCCAGATATCGGTGCTCGCGGGGCTTGAGGCCCTGCGTGGCTGGGGTGCCGAGGATACGGATCGCATCCTGATTCACGATGCCGCGAGACCGGCCGTGACACCAGCCGCCATTCGGCGCCTGATCGAGACCGTCGGCGATGACCCGGATGGCGGCCTGCTTGCCGTCCCGGCACGCGATACGCTCAAGCGCGCCGGCGAGGACGGGCGCGTCAGTGAAACACCGGATCGAACGGGGCTGTGGCAGGCCATGACCCCGCAGCTCTTTCCGCTTGGACGGCTTCGTGACGCACTCAAGGCTTGTGCGGATTCGGCGGTCACCGATGAGGCCCAGGCGATGGAGAGACAGGGTGCCCGGCCACTACTGGTGGTCGGTGATCCGGGCAATGTTAAATATACCTACCCCGAGGATGCGCGCTGGCTGGCGCATGCACTGCACCATCAACGAGAGGGGGCTGGCGGATGATGCGGATTGGCCAGGGGGTGGACGCCCATCGACTGGTGCCGGATCGCGACTTGATTCTGGGCGGCGTTCATATCGATTTCACCGAGGGGCTTGCCGCGCACTCCGATGGGGACGTCCTGCTGCATGCCATCAGTGATGCACTGCTCGGAGCCGCCGGCGCCGGTGATATCGGCCAGCACTTCCCGGATACGGATGACGCCTACGCCGGGATCGACAGTCGCATCCTGCTGCGGCAGGTGGCGTCTCACCTGCGTGAGGGCGGCTGGCGGGTGGTCAACGTCGACGCAACGGTGATCGCCCAACGGCCGAAGCTCCAGCCCTACCTCGAGTTGATGACGGCGAATATCGCCGGCGACCTTGGGGTCGGCATCGGGCAGGTGAACCTCAAGGCGACCACCATGGAGTGGATGGGCTTCACCGGGCGTGGCGAGGGTATTGCCGCCACCGCCGTGGCAATGATCGGGGACGCATGACCGCCCTGCCGGCATGGACGCGGGCCTGGGGCGATCCGATCGGGCATGCCCGGGTTGCGATGTGGCCCGAAGACTTTCAGGTCGACGAACGCCTCGGCTTCCTGCCCGAGGGAGACGGACCGCATCTGCTGGTGCGTATTCGTAAGTCCTGTCTGTCCACGGCCCGCGCGATGCAAGCGCTGGCGGGCTACTGGCAGGTGGAACGTCGCCAGATGGGCTATGCCGGGCGCAAGGATCGATATGCGCTCACCACCCAGTGGTTATCCGTACCCTGGCCACCCGGCGAGCCGCTCCCCTCCACCGGACCGATTCCTCTGGAGCACGAGCCGGACGCGAGCCTTGAGGTCATGAGCATTGCCCGCCATCGGCGGAAACTGCCGATTGGCGCGCTGGCCGGCAATGACTTCCGGCTGACGCTGCGCGATCTCGAGGTGTCCGCCGACGCGTTGCAGGCGCGTGTGGTGAGGATTGCGCGTCATGGCGTTCCCAACTACTTTGGGCCGCAGCGCTTCGGGCGCGATGGCGACAACCTGCTCCGAGCCCGTCAATGGTTCGCCGGCGAGCACCGGCCGCGCTCGCGGAATGACCGCAGCATGCTGCTCTCGGCGGCTCGCGCGGCGGTTTTTAACGCGGTCCTGGATACCCGGGTGCAAGCCGGTGACTGGCGTCGTGCCGAGCCTGGGGAGATCCTGATGCTCGATGGAAGGGGCAGCGTCTTCCTGGCCGATGCGGCTGACGCACCCCATAACGTTCGGCGGGCCGCGGGTCTGCGCGTGCACCCAACAGGACCACTGCCCGGAAGGCCGGGGCGGGGCCTCGGACTACCGGCACCCCTTGCGGCGCGGGAGAATCGAGTGATGCAGGATTGGGCCGACCTGGTTGAGGGCCTTTCTGACCAAGGTCTCGAGGCGGGGCGGCGGGCTCTGCGCCTGAGTGTGGGTGCGCTTGCGGTCAGACGTCTGGATGGGCGGACCTGGCAATTGGCCTTTCGGTTGATGCGGGGTGCCTACGCCACCACCGTACTGCGCGAGCTCATCGACTGGGACAACGCCTGATCAGCGTCGCAGGAGGACGTAGAGCGCCCCGGTGCCACCGTCCACCGGACGGGCGGAGCAGAAGGCAAGGACGTCATCGCGCTGGCGAAGCCAGCGGTCAACCTGTCCCTTCAGCACCGGGCCGGCATTGGATGAACGACGGCCCTTGCCATGGATCACGCGAATGCAGCCGAGATGCCGGCGATGACATTCATTGAGGAAATCCGTCAGCAGGCGCCGTGCCGAATCCACGGTCTGACCATGCAGGTCGAGTTCGGCCATGACACTGAATTCACCGCGACGGAGCCGCCGCAGTGTCCGGCGCTGCAGGCCGGGCCGTGCATAGGCCAGCGCCTCGCCAAGCTCCGCGCCGAGCTCGCTGCCATCGCGCTCGCCATGGGCAAGCTCCCTTAGTACGGCGCGGTCATCGGCATGGCGCTGGCCCGGCACGGGTGGCGGCCGTCTCCGGCGCAGTTCGGCGTTCTGGCGGGTACGAATCGGGCGCACGTCGGCCATCGCAGCGCGAAAAAGCGCGGTATCCGGGTCCTCGTCATGCATTGCTGGCTCCCGTGGCGCTTTGGGATCGGTATAGTACACGGGCGGTAGCGCTAGGAGAAAAGAGCAGCACATGAGAATTCTCGTCAGCAACGACGACGGTTATCGTTCCACGGGGATCGGCACACTCGCCGCGGCCTTGGCCGAGCGGGCCGAGGTGACCGTGGTGGCCCCCGAGCGGGATCGGAGCGGAGCCAGCAACTCTCTGACCCTCGACTGGCCGGTCCGTGTCCAGGAGGCCTCGCCCGGCGTCTACGGCGTGGAGGGTACGCCCACCGACTGTGTGCATCTGGCCATCACCGGCCTGCTCAAGGCGTTGCCCGATATGGTGGTCTCCGGCATCAATGCCGGCGGTAACCTCGGCGACGATGTGCTCTATAGCGGGACAGTGGCGGCAGCGATGGAAGGCCGGACACTCGGGCTGCCCGCCATCGCGATTTCGCTGGTCGGCAGTAACCCCCGGCACTATGATACCGCGGCCGAGGTGGCCCGCCGGCTGATGGACCGACTGCATAACGAGCCGCTTCCGGCCGATACCATCCTCAACGTCAATGTCCCCGACCGGCCCTGGGATGAGATCGGTGGCATCGAGGCGACCCGACTCGGGCAGCGGCATCGCGCCGAAGCGGCGATCCATGACCTGGATCCGAAGGGCCGTAGCATCTACTGGATCGGCCCGCCGGGCGCGGAGCAGGATGCCGGCCCGGGGACGGATTTCGATGCCATCAACCGGGGATATGTCTCGGTGACGCCCATTGAAGTTGATCTGACCCGTTATCCGGCCCTGGATCAGGTTGCCGGCTGGATCCAGGGACTGCGCTAATGGATGGACACCGGCTGCAGGGTATCGGGATGACCTCGCGCCGGACCCGCGAGCGCCTTGCGGCCCGCCTCGGTGATGCCGGTATCCGCGATGTGCATGTGCTCAACATCATCCGCCAGATCCCGCGACATCTGTTCGTCGACGAGGCGCTTGCCTCCCGGGCTTACGAGGACACGGCGCTGCCCATCGGGCACGGCCAGACCATCTCGCAGCCCTTTGTCGTCGCGCGTATGACGGAAATCCTCATCCGCAACGGCATGCCGGGGCGCGTGCTCGAGGTCGGCACCGGATCGGGATACCAGGCGGCGGTGCTCTCGGCGCTTGTCGAGCATGTGCACACCATCGAACGGATCAGGGCGCTGCACGAGCGAAGCCGGCGGTTGTTCCGTCAACTTGGCATCAGCAACATCCGCCAGCGACTCGGTGACGGGCATGCCGGCTGGCCCGCGGCGGCGCCGTTCGACGCCATTGTTCTCACCGCAGCGCCACCGGCGATCCCGCAGGTGCTCTTCGAGCAGCTCGGCGAGGGCGGCAAGTTGCTGGCACCGGTCGGGAATGGCGAGGCCCAGGAGCTGCGGGTCTACCACCGCGATGGTGACGCGCTTGTGGAAGAGGCGGTGGAGCCGGTGAGCTTCGTCCCCATGTTGGGTGGAACCGAGTAATGGCGGTTTTTACGCCGCTGTATGACCGGGTGCTGCGCTGGTCGGCGCATCGTCGTGCGCCCTGGCTGCTTGGTGCGCTCAGCTTTGCCGAGTCCTCGTTCTTTCCCATTCCGCCGGACGTCATGCTGGCTCCGATGAGCATTGCGCGCCCGAAGCGCGCGGTCCGTCTGGCCACGATTACGACGCTGACCTCGGTGGCCGGCGGGATCCTCGGTTATTTAATCGGCCTGCTGGGTCTGGAGCTGGTCCTCCCCCTGATCATCGATGCCGGGTATGAACCCGCCTATGAGCAGGCCCGGTCCTGGTTTACGCAGTGGGGCTTCTGGGTGGTCCTGGTGGCGGGCTTCTCGCCGATCCCGTACAAGGTCTTCACCATCGCCGCGGGCGCTATGGCGGTCGCCTGGCTGCCGTTCGTGATCGCCTCACTATTGGGGCGCGGCGCGCGGTTCTACCTGGTGGCCACGCTGCTGGCCTGGGGTGGTCCACGCGCCGAGCCATGGCTGCGTCGTTACATGGAGCGAATCGGGTGGTTGAGCGTCATCCTCCTGCTGGTGATCGTGCTCGCGCTGTCACTCTGAGGCTGCGGCTGGCACTGGTATCGCTGCTTATCGCCGTTGCCGGTTGCAGCGAATTCGACTACGCATCCGATCGCCATTTGCGTGAGGCCGGTATCAGCGCGGGCACGCCGGCGGCACACACCGTTCGTGAGGGCGACACGCTCTATCAGATCGCCTGGGCCTACGGCCTCGACTTCCGCGATGTCGCGCGCTGGAACGCGATCAATGATCCCTATGTCATCTATCCCAGTCAGCGTTTGCGTCTGCGCCCACCCCAGGGCACCACGGCGCGGAATACTGTCGCCAGGGCGCCGGAGGCAGCCAGCGGTTCGGATGATCCGGTCCGCCGGGACTCGGAGGAGCCGCGTGCGGTCACCCCGCGCGAACCCCTGAGCGGGCCGGTGGCATGGCAATGGCCGTCCGAGGGCCGGCTGGTCCGTCAGTATGATCCAGGGGCGCTCGGCAAACGGGGGATCGGTATCGCAGCGCCACCCGGCAGTCCCGTGAAGGCAGCCGGTGCGGGCGATGTCGTCTACAGCGGAGACGGTCTACCCGGTTATGGCAACCTCGTCATCATCAAGCACAACGAGCGGTTCCTGACCGCCTACGGCTACAATCGCGAGCTGCTGGTAGGAGAGGGTGATCGGGTTCGCGCCGGACAGACCATTGCGCGGATGGGTGCGAGCGGCCAGCGCGCGGGCGAGTTGCATTTCGAGGTGAGGGAACGCG
The DNA here is from genome assembly GCF_040838345.1 of Spiribacter sp. 1M189. Taxonomy (NCBI): domain Bacteria; kingdom Pseudomonadati; phylum Pseudomonadota; class Gammaproteobacteria; order Chromatiales; family Ectothiorhodospiraceae; genus Spiribacter; species Spiribacter insolitus. The sequence continues at coordinate 744,352 of NZ_JBAKFF010000001.1, forward strand.
GCGAGCCGGTCAATCCGGTCAGCTATCTGCCTTAGCGCCGGGTTTCATCGATCGATGATCAGCGCAGCGACGACGCGCCGACCCTCCGACATCAGCACGTTGTAGGTGCGGCAGGCCGAGGCGGTATCCATGATCTCCAGCCCGATGCCGGCCTGCAGCAGGCCGAGTATCAACTCGCGATCCGGAAACGTCTGCTGGGCGCCGGTCCCCAGCAGAACGACCTCGGGCTCCAGCTCGTGGACTGAGGTCAGATGCGCTTCATTGAGCGCCTGCAGCGAATCAGGTCCCCACTCGGTGACGAGCGTGTCGAGTGTCACCAACAGGCTCTCCGTGTGGCGGACGTCATTGATGCGGATCTCACCGTCCGCATAGCCCTGGATGTGATAGGCGCCCTCGGCGCCGTCTAGGCTCATCTTCATGCGCGCACGATAGCGAGCCGCAAGGGTCTCGGGCAAGTCAGGCCAGAACGCGTCGTTATTTGACACTGGCAGGGGGCAATTTTAGCGTTCACCGTTTATCATGATGGGGAGCGGAGGTGTTCCGCATGCACACTCAACCATTGGCCCGGGGTACTGCCTTGAACGAGGAATTCCAGCGCATCAAGCGCCTCCCGCCCTACGTGTTCAATATCGTCAATGAACTCAAGGCCCAGGCCCGCGCCCGCGGCGAGGATATCGTCGACTTTGGCATGGGTAATCCGGACCTCCCGACCCCGCGGCATATTGTCGACAAGCTGACGGAGGCCGCCCAGCGGCCGGATACCCACCGCTATTCGATGTCCCGCGGCATACCGCGTCTGCGCCGAGCCATCACGCGCTGGTATCACAGCCGCTATAACGTGGCGCTCGACCCCGAAACCGAGGCGATTGTGACCATCGGTTCAAAGGAGGGGCTCGCCCATCTGGCCCTCGCCACGCTGGGCCCCGGTGATGCAGTCCTCGTCCCCAATCCGGCCTATCCGATCCACCCCTATGGTGTGGTCATTGCCGGTGCGGATATCCGCCATGTGCCACTGGTCGAGGGCGGCGACTTCTTCACCGAGCTGGAGAAGGCCATCAAGGACACCTGGCCGAAGCCGAAGATGCTGATCATCAACTTCCCGGCGAACCCGACCGCGCAATGTGTCGATCTGGGCTTTTTCGAGCGTGTGGTCGAGATCTGCCGCGAGCATGGTATCTGGGTGGTCCACGATCTGGCTTACGCGGATCTGGTCTACGATGGCTATGAGGCGCCCTCGATCCTTCAGGTGCCGGGGGCCCGTGAGGTGGCGGTGGAGTCCTTCTCGCTGTCCAAGAGCTACAACATGCCGGGTTGGCGCGTGGGTTTTCTCTGCGGCAACGACAAACTGATCGCTGCGCTGGCGCGGATGAAGTCATACCTCGACTACGGCATGTTCACACCGATTCAGGTGGCGGCGATTCATGCGCTGGAAGGGCCGCAGGAGTGCGTGAGCGAAATTCGGGATACCTACCAGGGCCGGCGCGATGTGCTCTGTGACGGTCTCGAGGCGGCGGGTTGGCCGGTATCTCGGCCGAAGGCAACGATGTTCGTCTGGGCGCGTATCCCGGAACCCTACCGCGACATGGGCTCACTGGAGTTTTCCAAGAAGCTCCTGCGTGATGCCGGCGTGGCGGTATCGCCCGGTATCGGCTTTGGCGAATACGGTGACGAATACGTCCGGTTCGGTCTCATCGAGAACCAGCATCGGACACGGCAGGCCGTGCGTGGCATCAAGCAGATGCTGCGGCGGGATGGTCATGGGCAGTAACGAAAAGGGAGACAACCTCTTGGATCCGGTAAAGGTCGGGGTGCTTGGACTGGGGACGGTTGGCGGTGGCACCGTCAATCTGCTGGAACGCAATCGCGACGAGATCACCCGTCGCGCGGGCCGGCCCATCGACGTGGTGCGGGCGGCGGCCCGTCATCCCGATCGTCCGCGGACCTGCAGCACCGAGAATATCCATCTCGACTACGATGCCTATGCGGTGGTGGATGACCCCTCCATCGAGATCGTGGTGGAGCTCATCGGTGGCGAGACCCTGGCCAAGGAACTCATCCTGCGGGCCATCGACAATGGCAAGCATGTGGTCACCGCCAACAAGGCGCTGATCGCCCTGCATGGCAACGAGATCTTCGCCCGGGCGCGGGAGAAGGGCGTGACCATCGGTTTCGAGGCGGCTGTCGCCGGCGGCATCCCGATCATCAAGGCAGTGAGAGAGGGCCTGGTCGGTAACCGGATCGAGTGGCTCGCCGGCATCATCAACGGCACCAGCAATTTCATCCTCACCGAAATGCTCTACGCCGGCCGCGCCTTCGGCGACGTCCTGGCCGAAGCGCAGCGGCTTGGGTACGCGGAAGCTGACCCCACGTTTGACGTCGAGGGAGTCGACGCAGCGCACAAGCTCACGATCCTGGCCTCCATCGCCTTCGGCATCCCGCTGCAGTTCGATAAGGTTTTCATGGAGGGCATCGGTCAGATCAGCACCGATGACGTGGCCTATGCCTCGGAGCTGGGTTTCCGTATCAAGCATCTGGGTATCTGCCGGCGGGAGGGCGACGGCATCGGCCTGCGGGTCCACCCGACGCTGCTGCCGGAACGCCAGCTGCTGGCCAACGTCGATGGCGTGATGAACGCGGTCATGGTCAACGCCGATCCGCTCGGGCCCACCCTCTATTATGGGGCCGGTGCCGGTGCCGAGCCGACGGCCTCGGCGGTCGTGGCCGATCTGGTGGACGTCGTTCGGGAATTCACGCTCGAGCCGGAGAACCGGGTTCCCTACCTTGCGTTCCAGTCGCATTCGCTCTCGGACGAGCCGGTGGTGGGAATGGAAGCGGTGGAGACGGCCTATTATCTGCGTGTGGAAGCGCAGGACGAGCCGGGTGTCCTGGCCGACATCACCGGAATTCTCAGCAACGCCGGCATCAGTATCGAGGCGGTGATCCAGAAACAGCCGGCCCCGGGTGCCGAGACAGTCCCGGTCATTCTTCTCACCCATCGGGTTCGGGAGGCACGCATGAACGAGGCCTGCGAGCGCATCGAAGCGCTGGAGGCGATCCATGGCAATATCACGCGGATCCGTGTGGAGACACTGCTGTGAGCGGCGAGACTCGCTATACCGGCCTGATCGGCGCCTACGGCGACCGCCTGCCGCTGGCTGACAGCGCACGTCCCATCAGCCTGGGGGAGGGTAATACGCCGTTGATCCGGCTCGAGAACCTGCCGACCGCGCTGAGCCACGATGTCGAACTCTATGTGAAGTACGAGGGGCTCAATCCCACCGGTTCGTTCAAGGACCGCGGCATGACCGTGGCGGTGACCCAGGCGGTGGCCGAGGGCAGCGAGGCCATCATCTGTGCCTCCACCGGCAACACCTCGGCGTCAGCCGCGGCCTATGCCGCGCGTGCGGGGATCAAGGCCTTCGTGCTCATCCCGGATGGCAAGATCGCCATGGGCAAGCTCGCCCAGGCCATCATGCACGGGGCCGAAGTGCTGCAGATCCGCGGCAACTTCGATGACGGCATGCGCATCGTCAAGGAAATGGCGGAGCAGGCGCCAGTCAGCCTCGTCAACTCGGTCAATCCCTATCGCCTGCAGGGCCAGAAAACCGCTGCATTCGAGATCTGCGAAGCGCTCGACGGCGCTCCGGACTATCACTGTCTGCCGGTGGGCAACGCCGGAAACATCACCGCCTACTGGATGGGCTACAGCGAAATGGCGCTCACCCCCGGCCAGCAGGGAACAACGGCCTGCGGTTTCTGTGGCGGCGACTGCGCCTACCACCAGGGGCGGGTGGACAGCCGCCCGGTCATGGTCGGCTACCAGGCAAGCGGTTCGGCACCCTTCCTGCGTGGTGGGCCGGTGGCTCATCCCGAAACGGTGGCCACCGCCATCCGCATCGGTGCACCGCAGAGCTGGGACTATGCGCTCACGGCATCGCGCGAGTCCGGCGGCTGGTTCGATGAATTCACCGACGAGGCCATTCTCGAGGCCCAGTGGTTGCTGGCGAGCCGCGAGGGCATCTTCTGCGAGCCCGCCTCGGCGGTCTCGGTCGCCGGCGCCCTGCGGGATATCGAAAACGGCCGCATTCCGGCAGGAAGCCGCGTCGTCTGCACGCTGACCGGTCATGGGCTCAAGGATCCGGATGTCGCCCAGCGCCATGCCGAAGCGGCAGTGACCACGGTGGACGCGGACTCCTCGGCGGTTCGGCAGGCGATCCTCGGCAAGATGGCCTGAGGCCATGGCGAGGCGTGGTGAGCTGATCTGCCTGGCCCCGGGACTGCTCGGTCCCGTGCCGGCCACGTTGGCGGATGCCCTGCCGTCGGCCGGTCCGTTTCCGGTGCTGGAGGCACTGCTCGGCCGGGCTGGGCGGCGTCCAGCGGCTCGGGCGGATGGCGAGGGACTGCTCTGCGCGCTGGCGGAGCCTCCGCCCTCCGTGGGCGCGCTGCTGGCGCTTGGATTCGGCGTCGAAGGAGAGCGCGTCTGCTACCGGGCAGCCCCGACACATCTACGGCCGGATCGGGATCGGCTGCTCCTGTTCGCCGGTGACGCACTCAACCCGTCTGCCGACGAGGCCGCGCAGATTGCTCGCGATTTCAATCGCCTCTTCTCGGAAGATGGCCTGGAACTTCAAGCCGAAGACGGGAAATGGCTGCTTATTGCCGATGCAGCGCCTGGCCCGGATCTGCCGCCACTCTCGGCGGTTGCCGGGCGCTATCTCGATACCGTTATCCCGAACGAGGCCGCGGCGAGGCCCTGGCGCAAGCTGCTCAATGAAGTGCAGATGTTTCTGCACGACCATCCCGTCAATGCGGCCCGACAGGCGAGCGGGGAGTTGCCGGTGAACGGGCTCTGGTTCTGGGGCGGTGGGCGGCGTAATGATCTCGGCGTGGATCTGTCCATCCGTCGCATCCATGGCCACGATCCCCTAGTGCGCGGGTTGACCCGTGGCAGCAGCGGCGTGGAGCACGCGCCAAGCCTGCCGGCCCCCCGCTCACTGGCGGAAAGCGGGGCGGCGGTTTTCGTCTGGCCTGATGCGGAACGCGCCCTTCTGGGCGGAGACGCCGAGGCCTGGCTGGGTGCCCTGCAGCGGTTTGAGCATGAATACGCGGGAATCCTTCGTGATGTCGTCTTCCAGTATGGGGGGCGCGTGGAGTTGCGCACGGGGAATGGTTGGACCCACCTCATCGGCCCCGGCGACCGCTGGCGATTCTGGCGCCGCCCGCGCTCGCTGCGGGACTGGCTGGTGGTGGAATGAGCCAGACCCATGCGGTGGAAATCCGCGAGCGCGCCATCCCGACCGGTGGCGATGCGCTGCCGGCCACGCTCTCGCCGCTTCTGCGACGAATCTACCTTGGCCGGGGCGTAACAAGAGCCGATGAGCTCGACTATCGGCTGAATCAGCTTCCTCGCCCCGATTCGCTGAAAGATGTCGGGGCTGCGGGGTCGGTCCTCGCCGATGCCATCACCGGCGGTCAGCGGATCCTGGTGGTCGGCGACTTCGATGCTGACGGGGCGACCAGCACGGCACTTGCGGTTCGGGCCCTGCGTGCGATGGGCGCGGTCCATGTCGACTATCTGGTGCCCAATCGTTTTCGGTTTGGTTATGGCCTGACGCCGGAACTGGTGGAAGTCGCCCGGGATCACGCCCCGGATCTGATATTGACCGTGGATAATGGGGTCAGTGCACACGCCGGAGTCGCGGCCGCGCGGGCATTGGGTATCGATGTGGTGATCACGGATCATCACCTGCCGGGTGAGTCGGTTCCCGAGGCGCTCGCCATCGTCAATCCACATATCGGTTCCGCGGATTTCGACGGTCGTCACCTGGCGGGCGTGGGGGTGTGTTTCTATACCATGCTCGCCCTGCGTGCGGCCCTACGCGAGCGTGGCTGGTTCGGAGCGGAGCGTCCGGAGCCCGGACTGGTGGATAACCTCGATCTGGTCGCGCTGGGAACGGTCGCCGACGTCGTGCCGCTGGATCGTGTCAACCGCCTCCTCGTTGAACAGGGCCTGCGTCGGATCCGGGCTGGTCAGGCAACGCCGGGGGTGCTGGCGCTGCTCAATGCCGCCGACCGCGATCCGGAACGGATCAGCGCCATAGACCTAGGCTTTGGCGCCGCTCCCCGGCTCAATGCCGCCGGTCGCCTGGATGACATGAGTCGCGGCATCGAAACATTGCTGGCCCGCGGGCAGGATGAGGCCAACGCGCACGCCACGAGCCTGGAGGCGCTCAATCGGGAGCGTCGCATGCTGGAGCGCGAGATGCGGGAGACCGCCCTTGCCGATATCGAGGCCCATGTCAACGCGGCGGCCGGGGAGATGGCACCGATCCTCTGTCTGGTGGCAGACGATTGGCATCAGGGCGTGGTCGGTATTGTCGCGTCACGGCTCAAGGAGCGTTTCAGGCGGCCGGTGGTGGCCTTTGCACCCGCCGACAATGGCGAGTTGAAAGGCTCGGCCCGTTCCGTGCCGGGGTTGCATATGCGCGATCTTTTCGAGGCCCTGGATACGCGCAGCCGGGGCGAGCTGATCCTGCGTTTTGGAGGTCATGCAATGGCCGCCGGCCTGACGCTGCGGTCAGAGGATTTCGCCGCTTTCAAGGCAGGCCTGACCGAGCTCGCGCGGGAATGGCTGGGAGATGAGCCAGTGGGGGAAGCCCTCTGGACCGACGGCATCCCGGCACCGCAGGACTATTGCCTGGAGACGGCCTCGATGCTGCGCTATGCGGGTCCCTGGGGGGCAGGGTTTCCCGAGCCCGTCTTCCACGACCGTTTTCTGGTGCGCGGGCAGCGTATCGTCGGCGCGGATCACCTGAAGCTGCGTCTGAGCCCTCTCGGCGCAGCGGAGCGCGAGGTTGAGGCGATCGCATTCAACGCCGTAGACAATGGCTTTTCACAAGTACCCGGTGAGATCGAGGCGGTTTTCCGCCTCGACGTGAATCGCTACCGCGGGGTCGATCGGCTTCAGCTGGTCATCGACTACCTGGCCGCTGCCTGAACCGGCGACAGTCGGCCTGCCATCCGCGGACTGCCTCCGGCCTGAAGCTCGGCCAGGTCGGCAACCACTTCCACCGCTTCGTCCAGCAGAACATCCGGCAGCGCGTCCGGCTCCAGCGCGTCCAGACTCTCCAGCGGTTCGCGCCCATACGCCGTCAGCTGAGCGTTGACGGCATCGAGGCGAGCCGCCTCCGCCGCGTCGATTTCCGCACGGCGCTCGGCTTCATTGAGGGATACTGTCGTCCTTTCACGCTCCGACTCGAGCCGGGAGGCTTCCTTGGCCACCGCCTGGAGTGCAGGATCGAGCCGTAGCCGCCGCTGATGGTGGCGACGAAGGGTACTGACCATTCCATCCAGTTCGCTGAGCCGGTCATAGTCGGCGGAGCGGATCGTGTCCCAGGGCAGGGCGTTGTCCGCGGCGCGCTCACCCATTCCATCGCTGGCATGGGGGAATGGCATCTCCAGATCGGGTGTTACGCCCTCCAGCTGAGTGCTCTCGCCATTGATGCGGTAGAACTTTGCGATCGTCAGCTTGAGCCGGCCGCTCGGTGTCTGATCGTCACCCACGCCGAACCGCTCAAGCCCGACCAGGGTCTGTACCGTGCCCTTGCCAAAGGTCTGGTCGCCCATGACCACCCCGCGCCCGTAATCCTGCATGGCCGCTGCGAATATCTCCGAGGCGGAGGCGCTGCGACCGTCAACCATGACGCCGAGGGGGCCATCATAGACGGCGGGCTCGCCGGCCGGATCGGTCAGGACTTCGCGCCGGCCGTTACTGCGGTTAACCTGAACCACCGGGCCCTGGTTGATGAAGAGCCCGGTCATGCGTACCGCTTCTTCCAGCGAGCCGCCCGCATTACCGCGTAGATCGATGACGAGGCCGTCGATATCCGCCAGCGTTTCGCTCGCGAGTAGCTCACGGACATCGCGCGTCGTGCTGCGATAATCCTCGTCGCCGGCGTTCGCCGCACCAAAATCCGCATAGAAGGCGGGGACCTCGATGACGCCGATGCGCTGAAGGCCATTGTCCCGCTCCACTTCGCGGACTTCCGCCCGGGCCGCCTGCTCCTCAAGCTCAATCGTATTCCGGGTAAGCGTGATGACTCGCTCGCGGGAGTCACTGCCGCGCGTGCCGGGGAGTATGCGCAGATAGACCTCCGAACCCTTGGGGCCTCGGATCAGGTCCACGACATCGGCGAGCCGCCAGCCGACAACGTCCTGGATATCATCCGAGGCCTGGCCAACGCCGACGATGCGATCACCGGCCTTGAGCTGACCACTGGTCTCCGCCGGGCCGCCGGCGATGAGCTCGACGATCTCGACGAATTCGCCCTCGCTACTGAGCAGCGCGCCGATTCCCTCCAGGGAGAGCCGCATGTTGATATCGAAGTTCTCGGAGGTACGCGGTGACATGTAGCTGCTATGCGGATCGAACTCTCCGGCCCAGGCCGTCATGAAGACTTGGAAGACATCTTCCGCGGTGTACTGCGAGAGCGTTCTCGACAGACGCTTGTAGCGACCCTCCAGGGATTCCTGCACCTCGCTGAGGGGGCGGCCATTGAGCTTCTGCGTGAGGGCGTCGTTAACCACCCGCTTGCGCCAGAGTTCGTCCAGCGCTTTGGGTGAGTCCGCCCATTCGGCATTAGAGCGGTCGAGCTCGAGCGCTTCTGAGCCGTCGAAATCGAGACCGGAGCCGAGCACTTCGAGCGCGTAGTCGCTGCGCTCGTTCACGCGCTGCCGGTAACGCTCGAATATCGCGTAGGCGGTATCCAGGCGTCCGCTGTTGATTTCATCGTCAAGTTGATCGCTGCGCTCGGCGAAGGCCTCCAGATCGGCCTGGGTGAAGTAAAAGCGTTGCGGGTCGAGGGCATCGAAATAGGCCCGATACACCTTTCCCGAGAGCTGATCGTTGGTTTGCAGGTCGTTGTAGTGATACCGCGACAGCAGTTCGCCAACCACCTGCCCCGCGCGCTCCTGCAGGGGCGTCGGTTCAATCGCATCGGCGGCGAGTGAAAGGGCGGGCTGCGTCAACAGCAGCGTCGTCGCCAGCAGGGCGGATGTGAGTATGGCTCGGATCAATGGTGTTCCTCGTGCCTTCAGCAACTGTTACCAGTCTGACATCGTGCCGTGCAGGAAAATCCCCCGACAGATCTGCTAGCGTAGCCGCATCGCAACACTAGGGGAACCAATGTTCGTTGATTTTCGTTGGCCGAACTGGCAACGCGAAGCCACACCGGAGCTCGAAATCCTCAGCGCCGCCCCCGCGGATGAGGGCGTTGCCCGCGCGACACCGATCGTGTTCGTGCATGGCGCGTTCGTGGGCGGCTGGTGCTGGCAGGCGCATTTTCTGGATTACTTCGCCTCCTGCGGGTTCCATGCAATCGCCCCAAGCCTGCGTGGGCATGGGGAGAGCGGTGGGCACGAAAGGCTGGATACCTACGGGATTCGGGAGTACGTCGGCGATCTCGAGCGAGTCGTCGCCGATCTCGAAGGCCCGCCGCCCATCCTCGTCGGCCACTCCATGGGGGCGCTGGTCGTCCAGCGCTATCTGGAGCAGCACCCGGCATCCGCCGCGGTGCTGATGGCGCCGGTCCCACCACAGGGGCTATGGCCATCGACGCTGCGTATGGCCGTCGGCGATCCGTTGCTCTACGCGCAGTACGGGCTCATGCAGGCGTTTGGCTCGGGGGTGATCGACACCGATGTGGCACAGCGGGCCATTTTCTCGGAGCAGATGCCGGATGAAGCGCTCACGAATTATGCCCGGCGGGTTCAGCGCGAGTCCCAGCGGGCGCTTTGGGACATGAACGTGAATGCCGCGGGCCGTCCATGGCTGGCCTCAAAATCCGTCCCTATGCGGGTCCTCGCCGCGGGGGATGATGCCCTGTTCAACCTCGAGGAGACGCGCGCGGTGGCCAGCCTGTGGGGCTGCGAGTGGCGATCGCTACCGGGCATGGGCCATGCCATGATGCTCGAGTCGGGCTGGCAGCAGGCGGCCGACACCATCATCCGCTGGATCTGGGAGGCGGGTCTGCGCTAGCCGGGGCTACCAGCGGTATTTGTCCCAGAGCTCCGGATTGGCCCAATGGCGAGCGTTGAGCCAGTCCGGGGTGACCTTATAGTGGGCGATATCGAACTCATACCAGCGTCGACGGCCATCCCGATCCTGGCTGCTGGCCCATCGCTGGAAGCCCAGACCAATCAGTTCCTGCCGCCCAAGCTGCCCGTCAGCCTCCGCGCTGGCGATGACAAGGACACGGTCGGCATGCAGGTCACGCAGCCGACCCACCAGCTGGACCGCCGCTGTCGCCGATGGAAAAGCGGCAGCGCCGTCGATCACGGCCAGCGCGGCGCGAGGCAGCTTGTCGAATGACGCCTCCGCCACATCGGGATCGAGGAACATGACTCCCTGCCCGCCGAGCGCCGATCGAACGGCCGCGGCATCCGTAACGACCAGTGATGTGCCTTCACCGGCGGAGTCGATTGCGGTCTCCAGCAGCTCGAGCGTTTTCGGTATCTCTTTACTCACGCCGATTCCAGCGCATCGTGCAGGGCAACGAATGCCTCGGTGAGCTTGTGCCGCGGGGCCAGATCGATCAGTGGGCGAGCCGCCTGATGGGATTCGCGGACCTTGACCGATGCCGGCAGGAAGGGCTCGGCGACCGGGTTGCCGCGCTCGCGCAGCTCGTCGGTGAGTTCACGAGGAAGGCGGGCACGTGACTGGAACTGATTGACCACAATGGCCTCGATGTCGAGATCCGGATTGTGGTCGAGCCGTAATTCCTCGACGGCCGCGATGAGCTCGTCGAGCGCCTGCCGGGCGAAGGCATCGCAGTCGAAGGGCACGAGGCATCGATCCGCGGCGATCAGCGCCGAGCGGGTGTAGAAATTCAGCGCGGGCGGCGTATCGATATAGACCCGATCGAAATCTTCCAGCGCCGCGAGGGATTCGCGGAGTTTGTAGATCTTGTATCGGGACTCCAGCCGGCCCTGAAGGGTCTCGAGTTCGGGATGGGCGGCAACCACGGCCAGATTCGCGTACTGGCTTGGACGTGAAATATCCGCCAAATCGCGGGGATAGATACGAAAGCTCAGTGTATCTTCGAAGTAACCGGCAACTGTCTCCGCGGGGTCTTCCACGGGTTCGCCGAGCAGATAGTGCGTCGCGTTGGCCTGCGCATCGAGATCGATCACCAGGGTACGCAGGCCACGGTGGGCGGCGATCGCTGCCAGATTGCAGGTTATGGTCGATTTGCCGACGCCGCCCTTCTGATTGAATATTACCCGGCGCATATCGTCACTCCTGATAGACTGCCCCCGCCTGACCGTCAGTCTAGGCACGTCGTGTATCTGGGTCGAGAGTTCCTATGTTCAGCGTACTAAGACGCCTGCTCTTCATGATGCCACCTGAGCGCGCCCATGATCTGGCGCTGGGGTCGATGGATGGCCTCGCGCGGATTGGTGCGAAGGGGGTCATGCCGCCGCGCGTGGAGGACGAGAGGCGCGTGATGGGGCTGCCTTTCCGCAATGCCGTTGGCCTCTCGGCGGGGCTCGACAAGGATGGCGATCATATCCGCGGACTCGCGGCCATGGGGTTCGGTTTTGTCGAGTTGGGTACCGTGACGCCCCGTGGGCAGCCGGGAAACCCGACACCGCGTCTCTTCCGCCTGCCGGAGCGCGAGGCCCTCATCAATCGTCTGGGATTCAATAATCAGGGCGTCGATCACCTGTGTCAGGCGGTGAGGGCCGTCCGGGACCACGTCGACATCCCGATTGGGATCAATATCGGCAAGAACCGCGACACGCCGCTGGAGCGGGCATCAGAGGATTACTGTCACTGTCTACGGGCCGTACACGGCATCGCCGATTATGTGGTCGTAAACCTGTCCTCGCCGAACACCCCGGGACTGCGCTCGCTGCAGGCGGGGAATGAGCTGATCGGGCTCGTCCAGCGCCTGCAGGATGAACAGCGCGCTCTGCAAGCGGACGGCGCGCGTCACGTCCCGCTCGTGGTCAAGATCGCGCCGGACCTGACCGATGATGAACTGCGAGCGCTTGTCGACGCGTTGCTGGACTGTGGCATCGACGGCATTACCGCAACGAATACCACCATCGACCACAGTGCAGTCTCCGGCAGCCGCCATGCTGAAGAGACCGGCGGCCTGAGCGGTGCACCGCTTCGGGCTCGAGCCACGGAAGTCGTTCGACAGGTCCGCCGGCAGGCCGGCCCGGATCTACCGATCATCGCCGTCGGTGGGATCATGACGGCGGCGGATGCGGTGGAGAAAATGGAGGCCGGTGCCGATCTCGTCCAAATCTACACGGGTCTCATCTACAAGGGCCCGAGCCTGGTCCGCGAGGCTGCCGCCAACATCCGCGACCACTGCCCGGCGTCCCGGGACTTGTCCTGACGCCTCGCCCAATGGACAATCACCCCCGCTGGAGAGGTGGCAGAGTGGTCGAATGCGGCGGACTTGAAATCCGTTGAGTCCTCACGGGCTCCGGGGGTTCGAATCCCTCCCTCTCCGCCAGGCAAAGAAAGAGGGGCCTTGCGCCCCTTTTTCTTTGCCTGATGAAAGCCGGGGTTCGAACCCCCGGAGCAGGCAAAGGATGGTTCGACCAACTGCCGACAGGCAGTTGGGACGCCGAGCGTGGCGAGGCGCCCGAAGGGTGAGGCTCGAAGGGCCGAATCAATCCCTCCCTCTCCGCCAGGCAAAGAAAGAGGGGCCGTGCGCCCCTTTTTCTTTGCCTGATGAAAGCCGGGGTTCGAACCCCCGGAGCAGGCAAAGGATGGTTCGACCAACTGCCGACAGGCAGTTGGGACGCCGAGCGTGGCGAGGCGCCCGAAGGGTGAGGCCCGAAGGGCCGAATCAATCCCTCCCTCTCCGCCAGGCAAAGAAAGAGGGGCCGTGCGCCCCTTTTTCTTTGCCTGATGAAAGCCGGGGTTCGAACCCCCGGAGCATGCAAAGGATGGGTTCGACCAATCCCGGTCTAGAAGCGGTACTCGACACCGGCAGAGAAGCTGGGCGTATAGCGGAAACTCTCGAAGGTATCGCCGAGCATGCTGCTGCTGGCCGCCGTGCCCGACGTGGAGCGATCGGAATCGAGGGTGTCGGCAACCCCTTCAAAGGTGAGTCCCATGTCCAGTGACAGGCCGAGACGCCCCTGTGTGCCGAGGTCATTGTCCCAACCGACGCCAAGGTAGGTCCGCATATCCTCGGTGTCGAAGCCGGGCATGCTGAACGAGTTGGTCTCCAGGGGCTCTTCACCGTATAGCGCGCCACCCGTCATTCGCAGCCCGCTGTCGTGTATCGACCAGTCCACCAGCGCGGAAAACTGCATGGACTCATCCACCAAGGAAAACGCCGGGCGCCGAGTCTGACCGATATCCGACGAGTCGCGATTGACTCCGAAGCGGATGTCGAGGCGATCGCTCAGGTGAGAGGTGAGCTCGAGCTCAGGCTGAACCCCCAGTCGCCAGTCGGGCGACTGACCGTACACCACAGGAGCACTCGCCAGCGTTATGGCGACTGCCGTCAAAACCTTTCCTGTCATGCACTTAACGATCATGCCTCTATTATTGCGCAAACCGTTGGGAAAACGAACCCCTTTCAGCCCGATTTATGCCTGATACCGTGCTTTCCACTCAGCGTAGGGCATGCCGTGGATGAGTGCGCGCGCGGTTTCTTTGTCCAGCTCGATGCCGCGCTCGGCCGCGGCCTCCCCGTACCAACGCGCCAGGCAGTTGCGGCAGAACCCGGCGAGGTTCATGAGGTCGATATTCTGTACATCCGTGCGCTCTTGCAGGTGCGCGACAAGCGCGCGGAAAGCGGCGGCCTCGATCTCGGTGCGCTGCAGGTCATCCATCGCTTATATCCTCGGCAGACTGGTCCAATGCTTTTCGCGTTACATTATGGCAGGACACGAAGCAGTGTTTGGCGGAATCGGCTTCCTAAACATGAAAAGGGCAGGGTGATGCGAACGGCGGGAATAATCGGTGTGGCGCGAGTCTGCGCGCTGGCATGCTGTATGGCGATCCCTTCGCTCGTCATGGGTCTGAGCTACCCGCTGCCTCCGCCCAACGTGGATGTGGTCGGGCATGTGCAGAGGATCACGGCTGACCGTGAGGACACGCTGCTCGCGCTGGGGCGCGAATACGGTATCGGTTACGAAGAGATGCGTCGGGCCAATCCGGATGTGGATGTCTGGTTACCGGGGGAGGGGACGGAAGTCCTCATTCCGAGCCGGTTCATTCTGCCGGCGGCGCGGCGGGATGGCGTGGTCATCAATCTCGCCGAGATGCGGCTCTATTATTATCCGCCGGCCGATGCAGGGGAGACTCGCCGCGTCGAGACCTACCCTATCAGCGTCGGGCGCATGGACTGGGGAACACCGCTGGGCGAGACCCGAATCACCCAGAAGACCGAGGATCCGTATTGGTTCCCGCCAGAGTCCATCCTGACCGAGCGTGCCGCTCAGGGCCGGCCGCTACCAAGCGCCGTGCCACCAGGGCCGGATAATCCGCTTGGACGGCATAAATTGCGGCTCGATATTCCCGGCGGGGCTTACCTGATCCACGGCACCAACGAGCCGCGTGGTATCGGCATGCGCGTCACCCACGGCTGCATCCGGATGTTCCCGGAAGACGTGGAGTCACTGTTCGAGCGCCTCCCGGTCGGGGCGAACATTCAGATCGTCAATCAGCCCGTCAAGGCCGGCTGGATGGCCGGCGAGCTACTGATCGAGGCGCATCCCGTGCTGCCGGCAGACGCGGAGAATGCCTATGATCCGCTCAAACCACCGCCTATCCGGGATGCCGTACGCGCGGTCGCCGGCGTAATGGATGAGGGGCCGGCGCGCGTGGATCATGACCAGCTCGCCCGCACGGTCAACGCGGCGAGTGGCATTCCCGGCGTCATCTCGAGGCGGCCCGATGTCAGCCCGGAGGATACCGGTCACTGGTCGTCGGTGGTAAGGCAATAAAAAACCCCGCCGTGGCGGGGTTCTCGTGGGATCTACCGGAATAGATCCTACTTGTACATCGACTCTTCGAACATGCGATCGATCTTCTCGCTGTTCTCGTTAGCCGTGTCCTGAGCGGCGTTGGCGACCGTATCGGCACCCTCCGCGGTCACCATGGCCATGCTCGCTTCATCCATCGCGGCCTCGGACATGGCCCGGACCTCGTCGACCTGAGCCTGCAGATCATCGACGGAAGCCTGCGTGGCGCAGCCCACCAGCAGTCCCATGGAAGCGGTGGCAGCGCTCAGCTTGAGCAGCGTTTTGAGCGACTGGGTCATATAAAACTCCTTCGTATTGTCCTGACGTTTCAATCCGACGGACATCAGCGGCGGTCATTCGCCGTGATCGTCTGCGGCATGATTGCGCGCCGGCCGACGACTTTCAACCCCCGGAAAGGCTATTCAATCACCACCGGCGTGCCTATCTTGACAACGGAATGCAACGTTTCGATCTGCTCATTGGTCAGGGCGATGCAGCCCTCGGTCCAATGAAAGTCGCGATGAATGGCCGGGTTGCCGTTACCGATGCCGTGAAATCCAATATGGCCGCCCAGCGTCCCATCCTGCGGGAACTCTCCGTATTCGAGACCGATCTGGAGGGCATCGCTGTATTCGGCCTCTGTCATCGCGCCCCGCTGACGGGCATCGTCGAGATGGGCGAGGGTGGGATAGTTAATACCGATGAAAATATGAAAGCGGCTTTCCTGATTGAACCGGGTAATTCTGAATTCTCCTCTCGGTGTCGTCTGATCGCCCCTGAAATGCAAATCGGAAATCCCGCCCCGGCCGAAGGCGACATCGTCAAGGCGCATCAGCCGTTGGTCGCCACGCCAGACCTCGGTCACCGCCGCATCGGTATCGACACGAACCCAGACTTTGTCTTGACCGGGGGACGCGATTGCGGCGCTTGGGGTTATCAGCATCCATACGCCGGATATGGCGAGCAGCACCGCCGCCAGACGACTCATGGGAGATACCGGTAGAGATCGGCCATGCCGAATGGCCAATAGAGCGGCCGCGGCCGCTGCGGGCATTCGATGACGGGGATGAACTCGGCATAGGCGGCCTCAGCATCCGTATCGTCCATGATCTCGACGCACTCGACCGTCAGGCCGCGCCGCTGCACCACCGGCTCGAGTAGCTGCCAGGCCTCATCGCAGAGGTGGCACCCTGCTGTCGTGTAGAATCGAATGGATCCCATGTTCTGAACGTCTCATCAACACTTAGCCGAAAGCATAACGCGACTGCATCGCCAATGAGTATTACTGCGGATCTGCGCCTCAGCGTCGCCCCCATGATGGACTGGACCGATCCGGCGTGCCGGTATCTCCTGCGCCTGATCAGCCGGCATACGCGCCTGTATACCGAAATGGTTCCGGTCCAGGCACTCTGGCATGGCAGGGCCGAACGCTTTCTGGCCGGGCATCCCGCCGAGGCGCCCGTAGCGGTGCAACTGGGTGGCAGCGACCCGACGCAACTCGCCCATGCGACAGCGCTCGCCGAACAATGGGGTTACGATGAGGTCAACCTCAACGTCGGCTGCCCCAGCAGCCGGGTTCAGTCCGGGCGCTTTGGAGCCTGCCTCATGCGCGAACCGGAATTGGTCCGGGAACTGGTGGCTGCCATGCGCGAAGCGACGAAGCTGCCGGTGACCGTGAAATCGCGCATTGGAGTGGATGACGATGACCGTTTTGACCAGCTCTGCCGATTTACCGAGCAGATCATTGTCGGCGGGGCGGATGCGCTGATCGTGCATGCGCGGAAGGCTTGGCTTCATGGGCTCTCACCGAAACAAAATCGCGATGTGCCGCCGCTGCGCTACGAGACTGTCGCGGCGCTCAAGCACGACTTTGCCGATCTGCCGATCGTGCTCAATGGCGGAATCCGCAGCCTGGATCGCGCAGCGGAATGGCTGGGCCCGCTCGACGGTGTGATGATTGGTCGTGAGGCCTACCACAATCCCTGGCTGCTTGCCGAAGCCGATGCCCGCATTTTCGGTGATCGCGAACGGCCGTTGCCGGATCGCAAAACGGTGGCGCTTGCCTACCGGGATTACGTCGCCGCGCATTGGCATGCGCGAATCCCGGTGACGCGCTTCACGCGGCATCTGGCCGGACTCTTTCAGGGCCTCCCGGGCGCCCGTGTCTGGCGGCGGACACTCAGCGAGGCGGCCGGTCGCAAGGGCGCCGGGCCCGAGGTGATCGATGCCGCGCTCGCTGCGCGGGAAAGCGTGATCTCGACCGCCGACGACGTGGCGGGCATGGCCGTTTCGGTACGATAGACCGGCACTACTGAGGCAGGCCAAAAAATTTCCGGCTGGTGGATGCGGTCATTCTGCCGAGCGCGTCGGGATCGCCCCCCCTGAGCCTGGCGACGGCCTCGAGGACATGCGGCAGAAACGCGGGCTCGTTGCGTCGGTTTGCCGGTTTCGCAGGTAAACCACGGGGCAGAAGAAAGGGCGCATCGGTCTCGATCATTAAACGGCCGTCCGGGATATTGGGTAGGCATTCCCGTAGCGCGCCGCCGCGCCGTTGATCGGTCACCCATCCGGTGACACCGATATGCAGGTCAAGCTCAAGGCAGCCCTCGAGCAGGGCTTGGTCCCCGGTGAAACAATGCAGCACGGCTGCTGGGACATGCGGCCGATACTCTTTCATGATGGCGAGGAAATCGGCCTCGGCATCGCGCTGGTGAAGAAAGGCGGGACATCCCAGTCGGGCGGCGAGTTCGAGCTGTGCCGCGAAGGCGTGACGCTGAACGGGACGGGGCGAGAAGTCACGGAAATAATCCAGGCCCGTTTCCCCGATGGCAGCCGCCGCGGGCGCCTCGGACAGGGCCTCAAGCAACGGGACGCTGTCCTCTGACCATTCATCGGCATGATGCGGATGCACCCCGACGGTGGCGCGCATGGCGTCAGGATGTTCTGCCGCCATGGCAACCGCGGCGCGCGACTCCTCAAGACTGACGCCGGTGAGGATCATCGACGTGACCCCGGCGGCCGCGGCTCGCTCGATAGCGGCCGCACGATCTTCGTCAAAGCGCCGGTGGGTAAGGTTGACACCGATATCGACAAGGCCGTTGTACTTCATGCGGTCATTCTGCTGGAATTCCTGATGACGATGAATACCGAATACTGCGCTGACCAACGCCCGATGAACTGGGTGGGCGACTGGGCCGGACGACGCCGGTGCCTGACCCCCGAGCGTACTGCGCTGATTGATCCGGCGCGTGACCGGCGGCTGACGTATCGCGATCTCGATGACCGGGCGCGCCGCTGGGCGACCTGGATGGTCGACTCCGCGGGAATTGGGCAGGGCGACGTCATCGCGCTGCTGAGTCGCAATCGGCTGGAAGCCATCGAGATTTTCATGGCGGCGGGCAAGACCGGCGCTATCGTCGCGCCGGTCAGCCATCGCCTGAGTCCGGCGGAGGCCTCGGAGATTCTGTGTCGGCTCGATCCTGAGTGGCTGCTGGTGGATACCGACCTGATCGAGTATGCCGACAGTCTGGACGGGTCGGTTGCCGGCTTGCCAAGGCTCGTATTCGGTGGCACCGGGTGCAGCGCGGAAGTGGCGCTCGAAGCGGTCGTGCCGCGGCCCGTGAATCGCGCCCTGGCGCTGGCCGACCCGTGTCTGCTGGTGCATACGGGGGGCAGCACCGGACTCCCGAAGATCTGTCGCATCAGCCATCGACAGATGGTCTGGAATGCCATGGAGCTGCTGGTTGCGGCGCCGGACGGGCTTGCGGGCCGCCGCGAGCTGGTGCTCTTCCCGCTCTTCCACATCGGTGGCTGGAACACGATCCTGCCGATTCTATACGCCGGTGGATGCGCCGTGGTTCCGGCGGTATTCGATCCGGCGTCGGCCCTGAGCGCCATCGATGACTACGGGGTGAATCACCTCGGTGCCGTCGAGGCGATGCTCCAGGCCATGGCGGCGGCCCCGGCATTCGCGGCGGCATCACTGGACTCGCTGGAGGCCATTACCACCGCCGGTGCGCCCTGTGCCGAAGCCAGTATGCAACCCTTTCTGGCCCGTGGGATCACAGTCCGTCAGTCATACGGTCTCACCGAAGCGGGGCCGTCGAATTTCATCAACGCCCGGTCCGCGGCCGACCCAGAGAGCGCGGTCACTGAGCGGGCCAGCGTCGGCACGAGTTTCTTCCATTGCGATTACCGGATCGTCGACCCCGCCGACAACACGGTCATGGAAGGCGGCGAGTCCGGTGAACTGCAGCTGCGCAGCCCGCATGACTTCGACGGCTATCTGGATGATGCCGAGCAGGACCGGGCACGATGGACCGACGATGGCTGGATCCGGAGCGGTGACCTCGCCCGCGAGGACTCCGAGGGGCGCGTCTTCATCGTCGGTCGCATCGACAACGTGATTGTCAGCGGCGGGGAGAATATCGCCGCGGAGGAGCTCGAGGGGCTGCTCAGGCAGCACCCTGATGTTGAGGGCGTGATGGTCTTCGGAGTACCGGATACGCGCTGGGGGGAACGCCCCGTTGCCTGGTTGACCGGCCCGGCGCAGGATGCCCTTGCAGGCATTCGGTCATGGCTCGATGATCGGCTGGCGCGATTCAAGCATCCGACGACCCTGCAGGTCGTCGAGGCACTACCGTTGACCGGCGCGGGGAAACCCGACCGCCGTCGGGCCAGGGCGCATTACATGCAGACGAAAGGGGAGGGATGCTGATGACACCGGCGCGCATTCTGATCATCGCCGGATCCGATGCGGGCGGCGGCGCGGGCATTCAGGCCGACATCAAGGCGGTCACCGCGCTCGGTGGCTATGCAATGACGGCGGTCACGGCGCTGACGGCACAGAACACGCTCGGTGTGCAGGGCGTTCGCGGCGTTGAGCCGGCATTCATTCGTGAACAGATCCGGTCGGTACTGGACGATCTGGGCGCAGACTGTATCAAGACCGGCATGCTCCACGATGCCGCCGTGATTGATGCCGTGGTGGCGGAACTCGATGCCCGGGCCAACACTGTAACCGTGGTGGTTGATCCGGTCATGGTGGCCCAGAGCGGCGATCGGCTGGTGGCGGATGAAGCCATGGCGCATCTCCGCGATGTGCTCATACCGCAGGCCCGGCTCATCACGCCCAATATTCCCGAGGCGGAGGCCCTGCTGGGGCGGCCCATTGATGGCGTTGCGGCGATGCCGGCGGCGGCCGAGGCACTGCTCGACCTCGGTTGCCAGGCGGTGCTGCTCAAAGGCGGGCATCTGGCGGAAGAAGTCCTCGAGGATGTGCTGGCGACGCGGCAGGGCATCACCCACCTTCGCCATGGACGACTGACGACCACCAGTGATCACGGCACCGGCTGTACGCTGGCCTCCGCGATTGCCGAGGGGATCGGCCGGGGGCTCGACCTCGAGGTGGCGGTCCGGCGTGGACGCGACTATCTGCAGCGCGCCCTTGAGACCGCGGTTCCGCTGGGGCACGGCCATGGCCCGGTGAATCACGGTCATACGGTCATGCCATTCGGGCTGACGCCTGAGCCGCAATGATTGGCATAATGGGACGATGATTCGACTGTCCGCGAAAAGCCGATATGCGGTGAGCGCACTGATGCACCTCGCCATCCATAACGATGCCGGCGCGGTGCCCCTGTCGGAGGTGTCGGTCTGCCAGGGTATATCGATGTCCTACATCGATCAGATCTTCTGGAAACTGCGCCGCGCCGGGCTGGTCCGGGGCACACCGGGACCCGGCGGCGGCTATCGACTGGGACGGCCGGCCGAGGCGATTTCCATCGGTGAGGTGATCACGCTGATGGATGGCCAGGGGGGACCAAGGCGCGCGAATTCTCCGCTCGACGAGACACTCTGGTCAGGACTGGCGGAGCAGATCGAGAGGTTCCTGCGCGGCATCACCCTGGCCGATTTCGCCACCCGTCCGGAAATCCGCGAGGCCATGCGGCGTCAGTATGGTCGGGGGCCATGGCGGTGCGATGTCTGCGGGGCCCTGTCCAACCGTCGTCAGCTTCCCGGCGGAGCCAGTCGACCGTGACGTACGTAGTGACCGAACCCTGTATCCGGTGTCGTTACACCGACTGTGTCGAGGTCTGTCCAGTGGACTGCTTCCACGGCGGGCCGAATTTCCTCGTCATTGACCCGGTCGAGTGCATCGACTGTGCCGTCTGCGTGCCGGAATGCCCGGTGGATGCGATCTATCCCGACGACGAGGTGCCGGCGGATCAGCAGGAATATATTGCCCTCAATGAACGGCTGGCTCAGCAGTGGCCGGTGATCAAAGACCGCGAGGATCCTCCGCCGGACGCCGAGGAGTGGGAGAACGTCAGGGGCAAGCGCCACCGGCTCGAGGAATAGTCCGGGAGCGGCATCGTCTAGGCGGAGGCGGCCCCCTGACCGTAACGCCGCTCGACGTAGCGCTCGACAATCACCTTGAAGTCATCGGCGATGGTATCGCCCTTCAGGGTGACCGTCTTCTCGCCATCCTCGTAGACCGGCGCCACGGGTTTCTCACCGGTACCCGGCAGACTGATGCCGATATCCGCCTGCCGGCTCTCGCCGGGGCCGTTCACCACACAGCCCATCACCGCAAGGCTCATGGACTCCACCCCCGGATACTGTTCGCGCCACTCGGGCATCCGCTCCCGAACGTGGGTCTGGATCTCGTCGGCCAGCTCCTGGAAGAAGGTGCTCGTGGTCCGACCGCAGCCCGGACAGGCGGCCACCAGAGGAGTGAAATTCCGCAGGCCCATGGTCTGCAGGATTTCCTGGGCGACCACCACTTCCTGGGTTCGATCCCCGCCAGGCTCGGGGGTCAATGAGATTCGGATGGTATCGCCAATGCCCTGTTGCAGGAGCACTGAGAGCGCGGCCGTGGAGGCGACGATGCCCTTCGAGCCCATTCCCGCCTCGGTGAGGCCCAGGTGCAGGGGGTACTCACAGCGCGCGGCGAGATCCTGATAGACGCTGATGAGGTCCTGCACGCGGCTCATCTTGCAGGAGATGATGATCCGGTCGTGGGGGAGGCCCAGGGCCTCGGCACGCTCGGCGCTCTCCAGCGACGACACCACCACCGCCTCGCGCATGACCGCTTCCGGCGGCTGCGGATCGGCGCGTCGGGCATTCTCATCCATCAACCGTGAGAGCAGGTCCTGGTCAAGGCTGCCCCAGTTGACCCCGATGCGCACGGGGCGATCGAAGTCACGCGCGATTTCGATGATCTCGGCGAACTGCGGATCGCGGCGGCTGCCCTTGCCGACGTTGCCAGGGTTGATGCGTAGTTTCGCCAGTGCCTCGCCACACTCTGGGACCGCCTTGAGCAGGCGATGGCCATTGAAGTGGAAGTCACCCACCAATGGCACGTCGACGCCCATGTCATCCAGGCGGCGGCGGATGGCCGGGACGGCGCGGGCCGCCTCTTCGTTGTTGACGGTGATCCGCACCAGCTCCGACCCCGCCCGGGCGAGATCGGCCACCTGGATGGCGGTGCGGATCTCGTCGACGGTATCGGTGTTGGTCATGGACTGCACGACCACCGGTGCGTCGCCGCCCACCGTGACGTGGCCGACCTTCACCGGCACACTATGGCGTCTCTGATAACCGGGAATCTCATTCATACCCGCAATCATAAAGGATGGAAGCCGCATGATCGACGTCTACAGCTGGCCGACACCGAATGGTCATAAAGTCCACATCGCCCTTGAGGAGCTGGGCCTCGAGTACAATGTCCACGGCATTAACATCGGACAGGGCGACCAGTTCGGCGAGGACTTCCTGCGCATCAGTCCGAACAACAAGATTCCCGCCATCATCGATAGCGAAGGCCCGGACGGCGAGCCGATATCGCTGTTCGAATCCGGCGCCATCCTTCTGTATCTCGCCGAGAAAACCGGTCGACTGATACCGCAGGATGTCCGCGCCCGCTACGAGACCCTCGAGTGGCTGATGTTCCAGATGGGTGGCCTCGGGCCCATGCTGGGTCAGGCCCATCACTTCCGGCAGTACGCACCGGAGTCCATCGACTACGCGATCAAGCGCTACACCAACGAGGCTAGCCGACTTTATGGTGTGATGGATCGCAGACTCGCGGATCGCGACTGGCTGGCGGGCGGTGAATACACCATCGCCGATATCGCCTGTTATCCCTGGATCCGGCCGCATGAGAATCAGGGTCAGTCGCTGGACGATTACCCGAATCTCAAGCGCTGGTACGACGCCATCTCTGAGCGTGCCGCCGTTCAGCGTGGGGTTGCCGTCCTTGCCGATGCGCGTCCGCCGAAACTGGATGATGCGGCCAAGGAACAGCTCTTCGGCGCGACCCAGTACCAGAAGCGATGAAGGCGCTGGAAGAACTGCTTGGGGTGATGGCCACGCTCCGCGATCCGGAGCGCGGCTGCCCCTGGGACCGCGAACAGGATTTCCGCAGCATCGTGCCGCACACGCTGGAGGAGGCCTATGAGGTGGCCGATGCCATGGAGCGCGGCGATCGGGCGGCCATGCGCGACGAGCTGGGTGATCTCCTGTTCCAGGTCGTGTTCTATGCGCAGATCGCCCGCGAGGAGGGCAGCTTCGATTTCGACGCGGTCGCGCGCGGGGTGGTGGACAAGCTCATCCGGCGCCATCCGCATGTCTTCGGCGAACGCCGCGAGACAACGGCGGCGTCGCAGAAGGCCACCTGGGAGGCGATCAAGGCCGAGGAGCGTGCCGCCCGGACAGGTGGTGATCAGCCGCCCAGCGCGCTGGACGATGTGCCGCTCGGCCTGCCTGCGCTCACGCGCAGTCGCAAACTGCAGTCCCGAGCGGCGAGGGTGGGCTTCGACTGGCCTGAGCCCCACCAGGTGGCGGACAAGGTGCGCGAGGAGCTTGCCGAACTCGAAGAAGCGATGATGCACGCGCCGCGGGACCAGACCCATGTCCACGAGGAGATGGGCGACCTGCTTCTGGCCTGCGTCAACCTGGCCCGGCAGTTGGGCGTCGATCCCGAGCAGGCCCTGCGCGATGGCAACGTGAAATTCGAGCGGCGCTTCCGCGGGCTGGAGGGCATCCTGGCAGATGCGGGCGAGGCGCCGGAATCGGTTGACTTCGAGCGGCTGGAGGCGGCCTATCAGCAGGCCAAGGCGCGCGACGTAGGCAGCTGACCCGATTGTGGCGGCCGAACACCGAGGTCGATCATTGCAGAGGGCCCGGGTGAAATGATTAGGTGAGAGCTCTTACGTCATTGGACGCGATTCCCGGTAGAACGGCCGGTTCAAATGAAGGAGCGAGCATGAGTCTGACGGAAAAGCACTGCACCCCTTGCCAGGGCGGTATCGACCCGATGCCCCGGGGAGAGGCCGAACGCTACCTCGCCGATATTCCCGGCTGGGAACTCAATGAGGACGCCACGCGCATCAGTCGCCATTTCAAGACGAAGGACTTTGCCGAGGCGCAGGCGGTGGCCAACCGCGCGGGGGACGTCGCCGAGCAGGAGGACCACCATCCGGACATCCGTTTCGGCTATGGCTGGTGTGAGGTGGAGATCCACACTCATGCCATCGGTGGGCTGCATGAGAACGACTTCATCTATGCGGCCAAGGTCAACGAAGCCGTCGGCGGCTAGTCAGCGATTCCATTCCCCGGAGCGTCCGCCCCGTTTGTGATTGAGGCGGACGCCTTCAATGCACATACCCCGGTCCAGTGCCTTGCACATGTCATAGACAGTCAGCAGGGCGACCTGGACCGCGGTGAGTGCCTCCATCTCGACACCGGTGCTTCCCCTGGTTGCCGCCGTGACCTCGCAATGCACGGCGAGGTCGTCGGGATTCGGTGTCAGGCGCACGTCGATGTGGGTCAGGGATAGCGGATGGCAGAGCGGCACCAGGTCCGCCGTGCGTTTGGCGGCCATCACGCCGGCGACCCGCGCGGTGCCGAGCGCATCGCCCTTCTCCAGGTTGCCCTGTTGCAGCGCTTCGATGGCCTCCGCGCTCATGCGGATACGGCCCTCGGCCACGGCCACGCGGTGGCTGTCGGTCTTCCCACCAATGTCCACCATATGCGCCTCGCCACGCGCATTGAGATGGGGGAGTTCGCTCAACGGCCGTCCCTCAGCGAATACTTGGCGTCAACCGCCAGCTCATCATCGAGTTCATAAACCAGCGGATCACCGGTCGCGATCTCAACGCCGGTGATGGCCTCGTCGGAGAGTCCCTCCAGGTGCTTGACCAGGGCACGCAGACTGTTGCCGTGGGCCGCGATCAGCAGGGTGGGATAGTGGTTGAGGGCCGGCGCGATGTCGCTTTCCCAGTACGGCAGCACCCGGGCGAGCGTATCCTTGAGTGATTCGGTGGCGGGCAGCAGGCCAGGATCCAGCGCGGCATAGCGGGGATCATGCCGCGGGTGGCGCTCGTCGTCATCGGCCAGCGCCGGTGGTGGGGTGGCAAAACTCCGGCGCCATACATGAACCTGCTCGTCACCGTACTCCGCGGCGGTTTCGGCCTTGTCCAGGCCGGTGAGCGCCCCGTAGTGACGTTCGTTGAGACGCCAGTCCTTGATCATGGGAATCCAGAGCCGGCTGAGCACATCGAGGCTCATGAAGCCGGTGCGGATGGCCCGGGTCAGCACCGAGGTGTAAACGGCATCGGGCGCCAGCCCGGCCGACGCCATCAGACGGCCCGCCTCGGTCGCCTCCTCGCGGCCCTTCTCGCTCAGATCGACGTCATGCCAGCCGGTAAAGCGGTTCTCCAGATTCCAGATACTCTGTCCATGACGCAGCAGGATCAGACGTTTCATGCGCAGTGCGCCCCCTTCGTCGTTATCAGTCGAGCGGCTAGGATATCATCGCAGCCATGATCGATGAGGGGCAGGGCGTGCAGGACTGGCTGGCTATCTCGATTCCACGGCAACAGTTGTGGCTATGCCGGGGCGCGAAGCAGATCGCCGTATGGCCGGTATCCACGGCAGTTGCCGGTACCGGCGAGCGCCAGGGCAGTGGTGCCACGCCCAGGGGCTGGCATCGCATCCGGGCAATGATCGGCGCCTCGCTGCCGAAGGGCACGGTGTTCGTTGGCCGTCGTCCTACTGGCGAGATCTACCGTCCCGAACTGGCTGCGCGGGAGCCAGAGCGCGACTGGATCCTCTCGCGGATCCTGTGGCTGACCGGAACCGAGACGGGACGCAACCGCGGTGGGGCGGTGGATACCCTCCGCCGCTTCATCTACATCCATGGCACGCCGGAGACTGAACCCATGGGCGAACCGCGCTCCCATGGCTGCATCAGGATGCGCAGCGAGGATGTGGTTGCGCTGTTCGATCGCTGCCACCCCGGCATGCCGGTCCTGCTCGAGGATGGCGACTGATGCTCGGTCCACTCATGCTCGGCGTGGCGGGCACACGGCTCACCGGCGAGGAGCGGGATCGTCTCGCCCATCCCGCGGTGGGTGGCGTCCTGCTATTCGCTCGCAACTATGAAACACCGGAGCAGCTGCTCGAGCTGACCCGCTCGATCAAGGCGCTGCGCAACCCGCCGCTGCTGATCGCCGTTGACCAGGAAGGAGGGCGCGTGCAGCGCTTCCGGGATGGCCTCACGGCGTTGCCGGCGTTGGGCCGACTCGGGCAGGCAGCGTTGGAAGCACCGGCGCTGGCGCAGGAGGCCGCCCGGTCCGCCGGATGGATGATGGCATCGGAGCTGCGGGCACTGGGCGTGGACTTCAGCTTCGCGCCGGTCCTTGATCTGGATCGGGGCATCAGTCGCGTGATCGGCGATCGGGCCTTCTCGGGCTCCCCTGAGACGGTCGCGGCGCTCGCGCTTGCCTGGCAACGCGGGGCGCGCTCGGCCGGCATGAGCTGTGTCGGCAAGCATTTCCCGGGGCATGGCGGGACGGCACCGGACTCGCATGAGGCCAGCGCGGTGGATGATCGCGCGCTGGCCGATCTGGTACATACCGACCTGCTGCCCTTCCGCCGGCTCATCGACAACGGCCTCGCCGCGGTCATGATGGCGCATGTCGTATTCCCCGCGGTGGATCCGAGGCCTGCCGGATTCGCCCAGGCCTGGACCGGATATCTGCGCCGGACGCTGGGTTTCGAAGGGGCGATCTTCACCGATGACCTTGAGATGGCGGCCGCGGCGGTAGCGGGTGACCCGGCGGGTCGCCTGGCAGCCGCAATGGCCGCCGGATGTGACATGGCGATTTTCGGCAACGCAGGCCGCCGGGCCGACGCATTGCTGGATCGCTGCACTCACCCCAATCCGCTCTCGGCGCTACGACTCGCCCGTCTGCATGGTCGCGGCGGCGAGTCACTGGCCACGCTTCATGCAAGCCCGGCCTATCGGGAAGCCCGGAGGCAACTGGCTGGTCTCTGAACCCGACGCTATACTGACCGGTTAGGAAACCAACCGGGAGTCACAATGACGCAGGGTGTGGAACTCACCGCCTCGGAACTGGCCGGGGTAATGGAGCGGGCCGAGTGCCTGCATGACGCTAAGGCCATCGACGCCGCGCTGGACCGCCTCGCCGAACAGATCACCGAGCGGCTGACGGGATCCCGTCCGCTGGTGCTGGGCGTGATGACCGGCGCCATCGTGGCGATGGGGCGGTTGCTCAATCGGCTGGATTTTCCGCTCGAGATCGATTATGTCCACGCCACCCGATATCACAAGACCACAACCGGCCGCGAGCTGGTCTGGCTCGCCCGTCCGCAGACCCCTTTGCGGGATCGCCATGTGCTACTGGTCGACGATATTCTCGACGAGGGCCATACCTTCCGGGGATTGATCGCATCCTGCCGGGAAGAAGGGGCTGCGACGGTGCATACCGCCGTTCTTGCTGACAAGCCTAATCCCGGGCGGGTCCCCGGGCTGTCCGCCGACTTCGTTGGCCTGACCGTCCCGGAGCGTTATGTGTTCGGCTCCGGGATGGATTACAAGGGCTATCTGCGCAATATTGATGCCATTTACGCCGCCCACCCGGATGATGAGGACTGAGATCAGGCCCCGTCGGGTGTGATCTCATTGACGCGCACGAGAATGCCCAGCACTGGGTGATCGAGGTAGTGCTGCTGGTCGCTCCGCATCCGCCGGCTGGTACTCACGGCCCAGTGACGGTCCTCGGCCTCGGTGTAACGCAGCTCGGCCTCAACATGCAGAAAGCGCTGGCGATAAACCCGGATAAAACCGCTGATGCCCTCCGCCCGGAGCTGCATCGGCAGCGCGACTGGCTGGGCCTGGGCCGGGCCAACTCCCGGCTGTTCCCATGCGGCATGCCATAGTACGTCGAATCCTGCGCGACCACTGATCCGCCGTGCCGCGCGGCCGAGTGAATGCTCCGCTGCGGGGAGTTGCCGGTATCCGAGCGTGCCATTGTCATCGCGACGCAGCGGCCAGGCCATGGTCTCGGCCATGGCTTTCGCCTGAGGGCTGGGCCGCTCGGGACGTTCCGGATCAATGGGAGGTTGGGTGAAGAGCACCACCTCCACTCGATAGCGATCCGGGCCATCCGGCCCCTCGGCCGCCTGTCCCATGACAACGCCGGTACCCGTCAGCATCAACATCCCGAACAACGCGGCGAACAAGGGGCATTTCATCAAGCGGCCTCACGCAATGCCATGGAAGCGAGGAGCTGCTCGACAAGATCGATCCGCTCCTGCGCGGATTCGGTCTCACGCTGGAATCGCAGCCGCTCCTGTCCTTCCAGACGATACACCCCCGGCTGTTCCTGGACCATGCGGACAAGGGCGCCGGCATCCACCTGGGGCGCCTCGCCGAACTGAACGATCCCGCCACCGGGGCCAACCTCGAGGCGTTGAATACCCATGGCCTGAGCCTGCTGCCGCAGTCGCGCGACCTCCAGAAGGTTGCGCGCGGGCTCGGGGATGAGCCCGAAGCGATCGATCATCTCCACCTGCAGCTCGCGCAGTGCCTCAGCGCCCGTGGCGCTGGCGATGCGCTTGTAGAGCACCAGCCGGGTATGGACATCGGGCAGATAGTCCTCGGGAAGGAGCGCGGGGATATGCAGATCGACATCCGTACTCTGCTCGAGGGGTTGCTCCAGTGCGGGTTCCTTCCCGGATTTCAGTGACTGCACGGCACGGTCGAGGAGATCGTTGTAGAGGTTGAATCCCACCTCGTGGATCTGCCCGCTCTGACCTTCGCCCAGCAGCTCGCCGGCACCGCGGATCTCGAGATCGTGACTGGCCAGCGCGAACCCGATCCCCAGGTCCT
Source organism: Spiribacter sp. 1M189 (assembly GCF_040838345.1). Taxonomy (NCBI): domain Bacteria; kingdom Pseudomonadati; phylum Pseudomonadota; class Gammaproteobacteria; order Chromatiales; family Ectothiorhodospiraceae; genus Spiribacter; species Spiribacter insolitus. The sequence continues at coordinate 773,549 of NZ_JBAKFF010000001.1, forward strand.
CCAATGAGGCGATGGCGTCGAGGCGCTTGACGGCATCGGCCGTCTGGCTCCGTCGGGGTGGCGCGATCAGGTAGGCGTAGGCGCGATGATGAGAGCGACCCACCCGACCGCGTAGCTGATGCAGCTGGGCCAACCCCAGGCGGTCGGCCCGGTTGATGACGATGGTGTTGGCCGTGGGAACGTCGATGCCGCTCTCGATGATGGTCGTGCAGACCAGGATGTTGAAGCGCTGATGGTAGAAATCCAGCATCACCCGCTCGAGTTCCCGCTCGGGCATCTGCCCATGGGCGGTGCGCACGCGCGCCTCGGGCAGCAGCGTCGCCAGCTCCTCGGCGACGCGCTGGATGCTCTGGACATCGTTGTGGAGGAAGTAGACCTGGCCGCCACGATGCAGCTCCCGCAGGCAGGCCTCGCGGATCGTGGCATCGTCCCACTCGTTGACGAAGGTCTTCACCGCCAGACGCCGCGCCGGTGGCGTCGCAATGATCGACAGATCCCGCAGGCCGGCGAGGGACATGTTCAGTGTCCGCGGGATCGGTGTCGCCGTGAGCGTCAGCACATCGACATTGGCGCGCAGTCGCTTGAGCGCCTCCTTCTGACGGACGCCGAAGCGATGCTCCTCGTCGATGATCATCAGCCCCAGTCGCTTGAAACGCACCGATTTCTGCAGGAGCTTGTGCGTGCCGATGATGATATCCACCTTGCCGTCCGCGAGCGCGTCGAGGGTCCGGGCCTGCGCCTGTGACGACTGAAAGCGCGAGATCTGCTCGATGCGAACCGGCCAGTCGGCGAAACGGTCGGTGAAGTTCTGGAAATGCTGCTGGCAGAGCAGGGTGGTGGGCACCAGCACCGCCACCTGGCGGCCGGACTGCACGCCGGCGAAGGCCGCCCGCATGGCGACTTCTGTCTTGCCGAATCCGACGTCGCCGCAGACCACGCGATCCATCGGCCGTGTCTGCTGCAGATCCTGCAGCACGGCGTGAATCGCTGTCTGCTGATCGGGTGTTTCCTCAAACGGAAATTGCGCGGCGAAACGCCCGTAGTCGTCCTCCGGCACTTCGTGCGCCTCGCCCTGCTGCGCCTCCCGCCGGGCATAGATATCCAGCAGCTCCGCCGCCACGTCGCGCGCCTTCTCGGCCGCGCGACGTTTCGCCTTCTCCCACTGGCCGCTGCCAAGCCGGTGAAGCGGTGCGCCCTCATCCTCGGCGCCGGTATAGCGACTGATCAGATGCAGCGATGCGACCGGCACGTAGAGCTTATCCCCGCCGGCGTACTCCAGGGTGAGGAATTCAGTCGCCACGCCATCGACGTCGAGCGTCTGGAGCCCGTGGTAACGGCCGATGCCATGCTGTTCATGGACCACCGGCGCGCCGGCGCGCAGATCCGTTAAATCGCGGATGATCGCATCAGGGTCACGCTCCGGTGCCGACTTCCGGCGCCGCCGCTGTTCCGCACGCTCGCCGAAGAGCGCGGATTCCGGCACCACGGCAAGGCCCGCCTCCGGCAGTCGGAAGCCGACATCCAGCGGGGCCACGGTCAGGCCCAGCGGCGAGGGATTGGCGAGGAATGAGGGCCAGTCGTTGATCTCCCGAACCGAAAGTCCACCGGCCTGGAGCCGCTCGCGAAGCGCCTCCCGCCGGCCCGCGGTCTCCGCCGTCAGCAGCACGGAGCCATCGAATTCCTCGATGAAGCGCCGCAGCGGGGAAAGCCCGGATTCATCACCTGGCGCCACCGTCAGATCCGGCAGCGGACGCGCACCAAGGAGACGGTCGCGACTCCGCGCCACCTCGCGCGTGGGATCCGCCGGGATATCGATCCGGCCACCCTGGCGCAGGCCCTGCCGGACGGCATCGGGATCCAGGTAGAGCGATGCCGGCGCCAGGACCGGACGTTCGCGGTCGTGACGACGCTGTTCGTAACGCTCGTTGATCTGCGCCCATTCCGCATCGAGCTGGTCATCAACGGCGCCGACGCGCAGCGCCAGGGTCCCCGCCGGGAGGTAGTCGAACAGCGTCGCGGTTTCCTCGAAGAACAGAGGCAGGTATGACTCGATCCCGTTCGGGATGTGGCCGTCGCTGATCGCCTGGTAGACCGGACTGGCCGTGGGGTCGCCCTCAAAGCGCGCCCGATACTGCCTGCGGAATCGCTTGATGCCCTCATCGTCGGTGGGGAATTCATGTGCCGGGAGCAGCTCGACGGCGTCCAGTCGCTCGAGGCTACGCTGGGTCTCCGGGTCGAAGGTGCGGATGGTGTCGATTTCGTCGTCGAATAAATCGAGCCGGAATGGCGCCTCCGCCCCCATGGGATAGAGATCGAGAATGGCGCCCCGGACCGCGAATTCGCCGTGTTCCAGGACCTCGGACACACAGCGGTAGCCGCTCGCCTGCAGGGTACTGCGCATGGCTTCCAGTGCCAGGCGCTGGCCCCGCGCCAGGCGGACCACGGTCGCGTCGAGAAACGACGGTGGCGCAATGCGTTGCATGAGCGTGGCGGTTGGCACGATCACCACACCGGACTCCTTCCTTGGCAGACGGTGCAGGGCGCGCAGCCGCTCGGAGGTAATGTCCTGATGGGGCGAGAAGACGTCATAGGGGAGCACTTCCCAATCGGGCATGAGCTCGATGTCGTCGACGCCGAAAAACCGCAGCCCGCGGCGCAGCTGCTCGGCCTCTGCCGTCCCGGTGGTGATCAGGATCATCGGCCCGTCGTGTTGCCGGGCGGTTTCGGCGATGGCGAGGGCCGTGGCGTCACCCACGAGTCCCAGCCAGTCCTGCCGGTCGCCGGCGCCAGCGGGGAGGTCTTCGGTTATGAGCAGCGGTTTTGCGTTCGGCATTAGGATGCAGTCATGGATCAGGGGCAGGGAAGTCTACCCAAAGCGATGACGGTGCGAAACGGGATGAATGGCCGCGCTGCGCCCGGTAGACTGCGTTCATGGATTATGACGCACCGCTGGCTGCTGGCACCCTCGAGAGGCGCTATAAACGGTTTCTTGCCGATGTCACGCTTGCCGATGGCAGCCGGATCACTGCGCACTGTCCGAATACCGGATCGATGCTCGGTTGCGCCGAGCGCGGCATGCGCGTGTGGCTGTCGCGCAGCGACCGGCCCGGGCGCAAGTACGCCCACACCTGGGAGCAGGTGGAAGCGGTCGATGGCGTGCGCGTGGGGATACATACCGGCCGTACCAATCGGCTGGTCGCGGAGGCGCTTGAGGATGCGGCCCTCATGCCGGAAGTGGCCGGCGCCGGTCCGGTGCGCGCCGAGGTCAATGTTCCCGATGAGCCGATGCGCGCGGATTTCCGGCTTGAGGGCGACGGCCGATTCGTCGAGGTGAAAAACGTCACCGCGGCGGTCGAGGCCGGCATCGCGGTCTTCCCTGATGCGCCGAGCACGCGGGGCGTCCGCCATCTGGAGGTGCTCCAGCGGCTTGCCGAGCGCGGGGTCGGGGCGATGCTCATCTTCTGTGCCCAGCGCCCGGACGTCGACGAGATCCGGCCCGCTGATGTCATCGATCCGGCTTATGGCCGCGCCCTGCGCTCGGCCATCGCCGCCGGGGTGATGGTGCTGGGCGTCGGGGCAACGCCCACCGAGACGGGGATCCATGTGGACCGGCGGGTTTCGGTGGCCACATGATCAGACCGCTCCCGCTCTTCATCGGGCTGCGCTACACCCGTGCCCGCCGGCGTAACCGCTTCGTCTCCTTTATCTCGGCAAGCTCCATGCTCGGAATCGCCGTGGGTGTCATGGCCCTGATTACCGTTCTGTCGGTGATGAACGGCTTTGAGAAGGAACTCCGCGAGCGCATCCTGGGCATGGTCTCCCATGCAACCGTGCAGGGCCATGAAGGCGGGCTGAGCGACTGGCAGGCGCTGCTGCCACGCCTCGATGAGCGCAGTGACGTGATCGCTGCAGCCCCCTTCATCAATGGAGAGGTCATGCTGACCCGGGGCGCCGACGTCACCGGGGCACTGGTGCGGGGCATTGATCCGGCCCGTGAGACGGCGGTCTCGCGGGTGGCCAACAATCTGATTGAGGGAGACCTCGATACCCTTGCGGATGGCGAATACCGGATCATCCTGGGTAGCCGGCTGGCCGCGGAGCTGGGTGTGGGCACCGGTGATGCGGTCAGTCTCATCACGCCGGAGGTGCGCGCCTCGGCGGCTGGTATCCTGCCACGGCTTCGGCGCTTCGAGGTGGGTGGCATCTTTGAGGTGGACATGGCGCAGTACGACGGCTCACTGGCGCTGATCCATCTGGCGGATGCCCAGCGGCTGTTCCGCATGGCGGACACGGTGAGTGGAATCCGGCTCGAGTTCGACGATCTGATGTCGGCGCCGGCAAGGGTCCGCGAGATCGCCCGGGCACTGCCGGGCAACTACCTGGTCAGTGACTGGACCATGCAGCATCGGAACTTCTTCCGCGCCGTGGCGATGGAGAAGACCGTGATGTTCATCATTCTGATGCTGATTGTCGGGGTCGCTGCCTTCAACATCGTCTCCACGCTGGTCATGGCCGTGCAGGACAAGCAGTCGGATATCGCCATCCTGCGCACACTGGGAGCGCGACCGTTGACGGTCATGGGGATCTTCGTTGTCCAGGGCAGTCTGCTCGGCGTGGTCGGTACACTGTTCGGCACCGGCGCGGGCATTGCCCTGGCGATGAACGTCGAGACCATCGTCCCGGCGATCGAGCGGCTGTTCAGCGTGGAGTTCATCTCCGGCGATGTCTACCTGATCAGCGAACTGCCCTCGGATCTGCGCATGCCCGATGTCTGGCGGATCAGTCTCTCTGCCATCGCCCTGAGCCTGCTCGCCACGCTCTACCCGGCATGGCGGGCGGCGCGCACCGCCCCAGCGGAGGCCCTCCGCCATGAGTAGCCGTGAACCGGTGATCGACTGCCGCCACGTGGATAAGGCCTTCCGAGAGGGCGGGCTGGCTGTTGACGTCCTGCGCGGGCTGGAATTCCGTGTCGAGCCGGGGGAGCAGGTCGCAATCCTGGGCCGCTCCGGCTCAGGCAAGAGCACCCTGCTGCATCTGCTGGGTGGTCTCGAGGATCCCGATGCCGGGGAGATCCACGTGCAGGGACAGGCACTCTCGGGGCTCGGCCCGGCGGCGCGGGGCCGGCTTCGCAATCGTGCCCTGGGCTTCGTTTACCAGTTCCATCATCTCCTCGGTGAGTTTACGGCTGTAGAGAACGTTGCCATGCCGCTGCTGATTCGCGGCGATGCCATCCGGCCGGCCCGGGAGCAGGCGACGCGCATGCTCAAGGACGTCGGACTGGAAAAGCGCCTTCGTCATAAACCCGGAGAACTCTCCGGCGGCGAGCGCCAGCGGGTCGCCATCGCCAGGGCACTGGTCACCCGACCCGCCTGCCTGCTGGCCGACGAGCCCACCGGCAACCTGGACGGGCAGACCGCCGAATCCGTGCTCGCGCTCTTCCAGGATCTCAATCGTGCCAACGAAACCAGCGTCGTCCTGGTCACCCACGACCTGGAGGTCGCTGGGCGAATGGATCGACGGCTGAATCTCGCCGACGGGGTGCTGCAACCGGTCTGAGCCCCGTTGTTAGCCTGCCCTCCGGTCATTCCAGGGGGCGTGCATGGCAAGGGACGCGGGCGGGGTGCTGATCGCGCTGGCAACGGGACTGCTGCTGGCTGTGCTCCTACCCGCGCGCCTGACACCGGGCCTGCTGGTGATCGCGCCGCTCCTTCCCGCGCTCGCCCTCCACGACCGCCGAGCGCTTGCCGGATGGCTCGCCGCCGGCGTGATATATGGCCTGGTCTGGCAGGGGTGGGCCTATAGTCTCCGGCCGCCGGTGGATGCCGGGGATGCGGTCACGGTCGTCGGGCGAGTGGTCACCCTGCCCGAGGAAGATCACGGCCGGCAGCGTTTTCTGCTGCGCCCGGAAGCGATCGACAGCGAACAACGCGGCTTGCCTCGCCGTATCCGAGTGAGCATCTACGCGCCGTCGCCTCGTGTCAGCGCCGGCGAGCGCTGGCGGATGCAACTGCGACTGCGTCGCCCCCGCGGATTCATGAACCCGGTACGTTTCGACTACGAGCAATGGCTTGCGAGTCGGCATATCGATGCAACCGCCTATCTGCTCGTGCCGCATACGGCACAGCGGCTTGCTCCGGCCGCCGGGCTTATTCACTGGCGCAGCGAGCTCTCGGATCGGATCGGCGCCCTGAGCAGGACCACGGGGCCCGGCCGCGCGCTCCTGCAGGGACTCGTGACAGGCGACCGACGGGCATTCACCAACGAGATATGGGATGTGTTGCGCGCCACCGGGACGAGCCATTTGATGGCGATCTCGGGGCTGCATATCGGGTTGATGGCCGCCTTCGGCTATGGGTTGGGTGGACGCCTCTGGGCGTGGCTTCGCGTGCCGGGTCGGCGCCGGTTCACCGCGACATTGGCGGCGTTCTCGGCGGCCGGCGCCTACGCGGCGCTGGCGGGTTTTGCGCTGCCGACCGCCCGGGCCCTGGTGATGTTCACCGTCCTGGCCTTCGCCGCCCTTGCCGGGCGGCGTGTCGCGCCGTTTCGGATGCTTCTGCTGGCCGCTGTCATCCTGCTGCTGCTCGATCCGGCATCGGTGCTGGCCGCCGGCTTCTGGCTTTCCTTCCTGGCAGTCGCGGTCATTATTATGGTGGCAAGGGGACGGCGCCTGGGCGCCCTGAGCGGCCTGTGGAAAATCCAGATCGGGCTGCTGTTCGGGCTTGCCCCGATTTCCGGGCTTTTCTTCGGTAGCTGGAGCCCGCTCGGATTGATCGCCAACTTCATCCTGTTGCCGATTTTCTCCCTGGTCATCGTCCCCGGGGCGTTGCTCGGCAGCGCGTTGGGCGTCGTCTGGCCGTGGAGCGGGGAGACGTTGCTGAGCGCCCTTGCTCGCCTGCTCAATGGGCTTATGGCCGCAGGGAGCTGGCTGCACTCGATCGGCTTGACCGAGTGGCCGCTCAGCCCAGCCGGTGTCTGGCCCCTGTTGTGCATGGCCGCCGCGCTGATGCTGTTGCTTGCGCCGTCGGGCACACCCCTGCGCCTGCTGGCACTGCTCATGGCCGCCACGTTTTTTCTCGCCGAGCCAAAGGGCCTCCCCAGCGGCGCGGTCGAGGTGACGTGGCTCGAGGTGGGGCAGGGCAATAGTGCGGTGATCCGGACGGCGAATCATCTCCTCGTGATCGATACCGGACCGGCATGGTCCGGCGGTGGCAACGCGGCGGCCTTTACCCTGCTGCCGTTTCTTGCCGATCGCGGCATTCAGTCCATCGACCGGCTGATCGTCACCCATGCGGATCGGGATCACCGGGGTGGGCTCCCAGCGCTGGCCGAGGCGGTGGACATCGCGGCGGTCGATGCCGGAGAGCCGCTCCCGGCGTTTCCGGACGCGCGGGCCTGTCATGCCGGCATGCACTGGCAGGTCGATGGCATCCGCTTTGAATACCTGTGGCCGGAACAGGCCCGAAGCCGTGATGGAAACGCGGCCTCCTGTGTTCTGCTCATGGACGCGCCGGGCGGGCGGGTCCTGTTTACCGGAGATATCGATGCCGCCATCGAGCAGCGGATCGCGCGAGAGATCGAGGCGCCCGTGGCCGTCGTCGAGGCGCCCCACCACGGCAGTCGAACCGGCAGTAGCGGCGCGTTCCTTGATGCCGTCCGCCCGGCACACGCGGTCATCTCGGCGGGTTTCCGCAATCCCTATGGTATGCCTCACCCCGAGACGATCGAGCGGCTGCGCTGCCGACGCATTCAGGTGCACGATCTCGGTCGGACGGGCGCTCTGCGGCTGCGACTTCTTCCTGGCGAGGCACCGATCCTCCGGAGCATGCGCCTGCACTATGCTCGCCTGTCACATGAGTCGCCACGGCTGCGCCGCTTTCGGCAAGGCGGTCAAATCCATTATGATCGCCGTCACTATGCGGTTTCGGACGGGGAGATAGACCAGCCAACGTGTGGGAACTGATCAGCGCCGGCGGTTGGGTGATGGCCCCGATCATCGCCTGCTCCATTCTGGCGGTCGCCATCATCGCCGAGCGTCTCTGGGTTCTGCGCGGGTCGCGGGTCGCGCCGGCCCATCTGGTCCCCGAGGTCTGGCGCCTGCATACGGTCAGCGGGCTGGATTCGGTAGCGCTGCGTCGCCTGCGTGCCGGCTCTCCCCTGGGGCGGGTCATCGCCGCCGGAATCAGCCATGCCCACCAGCCTCGTGGCGAAATGCTGGAGCGCATCGAGGAAGTCGGCCGAATCGAAGCGCTGGGACTTGAGCGATACCTGAATACGCTGGGTACGATCGCGGCCATCACACCGTTGCTTGGACTGCTGGGCACAGTGATCGGCATGATTGATGTCTTCAGCACCATTGATGCGACTGGCCTTGGCGACAATCGTGCCCTCGCCGGAGGGATCGGCGAGGCGCTTGTCACCACCGGTGCGGGTCTGACGGTGGCCATCCCGACGGTGGTTGCCCATCGCTATCTCAGGGGGCGCGTCAACCGCCTGATCGTTGCCATCGAGCGCGAGGCGCTCAAGCTCGCCGAGGTCGTCAGCCGCAACGCAACCGCCGGAGGCAAGGCTTGAGACTGCCCACACGCGAACCGGATACGCCGGATATCAACCTGACCCCATTGATCGATGTCGTCTTCCTGATGCTGGTGTTCTTTGTCGTGAGCACGACATTCATCGAGGATCAGGCCCTGCAAGTCACGCTGCCGGTCGCCGATGCCACGGGAGAAGTCAAGCGGACGCCGGTGGTTGTGAGCATCGCCGCGGATGGCCGCATCCAGATCAATGGCGCGCCAGTGCCGGAGACGTCGGCGGGTCTGAGCCAGGCGCTTGAAGCGGTCCTCGCCGGCCGGACGGGCCGCGATGCCGTGCTGCTGATCCGGGCCGATCGCCGCGTTCCGCACGGCGAGGTGACACGCATCATGAGTAAGGCCGGGCGGCTCGGCTTCAGTACCGTCAGCATCGCCACGGCAAGGGAATCCACAGCCCCATGACCACGGCGCCAAAGACCGCGGAGACCCCGTCTTCACTACAGATCTACCGCCGGCTTCTGGGCTATGTCCTGGTTCACTGGCGCATCGCCATGATTGCCGTGGCCGGCATGATCGTCACCGGCGGCAGCGAGGCCGGGTTTGCATGGCTGGTCAAGCCAATGCTCGACTCTGGCTTCGTCGAGCGCGATCCGGCGGTGCTTCGGCTCATTCCGCTCGGCGTGCTCGGCATCTTTCTGATCCGCGGCCTGAGCAGCTTTGCCGCCCAGTACGGGACGGCCTGGATCAGTCGCCGCGTTATCGCCCAGCTCCGTGCCGAGGTATTCGACCGGCTGCTCACGCTCCCGCGGCGGTATTTCGACGATGCCTCCTCGGGCATGCTCCTGTCGCGCCTGACCTACAACGTCGAGCAGGTTGCCCAGGCGGGCACCAACGCCATGGTGATCATCATCCGTGACAGCGCCACGGTGATCTTCCTGCTTGGCTACATGGCCTGGCTGAGCTGGCAGCTCACGCTTACCTTCATGCTGCTGGGGCCGGTGGTCATCGGGGTCGTGTTGTATGTCAGCAAGCGCTTCCGCCGGCTGAGCCACAAGATCCAGCATTCGGTGGGGAGCATCGCCTATGTGGCCGAGGAGGCCATCGAGGGCAGTGACGAGGTTCGTATATTCGGCGCCCAGGATCAGGAGCGGGCGCGATTCGACGAGGCCAACCAGCGCAATACCCGTCAGTTCATGAAATTCGCCGGCACTCAGGCGCTCAGTACGCCGGTGGTGCAGTTCTGCGCCGCGCTCGCCCTGTCCATCGTGGTCTGGCTTGCCACCCTGGAAGGCAGCGTGACCACCGTCAGTGTGGGGACCTTCGTGTCGTTCATCACGGCGATGATGCTGCTCCTCCAGCCGCTCAAGCGCCTGACCAAGGTGCATGCGGAAATCCAGCGCGGCATTGCGGCCGGGGAGAGCATTTTCGAGATCATCGACGAAAACCCGGAACACGACCAGGGCAGTCATGCGCCGACGCGTGTCGAAGGCCGTATCCGCTTCGAGGGCGTGAATTTTGCCTATGAATCCGCCGGCGAGCGGGTCCTGCACGGGATTGATCTGGACATCCGCGCCGGCGAGACCGTGGCATTGGTGGGCAGGTCCGGAAGCGGCAAGACCACACTGGTCAACCTCCTGCCTCGGTTCTATGAACCCAGCAACGGCGCCATCCGGCTCGATGATGTCCCCCTGGCGGATTATCGACTCTCCGCGCTCCGTCGCCAGCTCGCCCTGGTTGGCCAGCAGGTAGTCCTCTTCAACGCCAGCATCGCCGAGAACATCGCTTACGGACAGGATCCCATGCCCTCGCGTGATGCGATCGTTGCGGCCGCTGAGGCGGCCAATGCGCGGGCCTTCATCGAGGCGCTGCCGAACGGCTTTGACACGGCGATCGGAGAGAATGGCGTCCTGCTCTCGGGCGGGCAGCGCCAACGCCTGGCCATTGCCCGGGCGCTCCTTAAGGATGCCCCCATCCTGATCCTCGACGAAGCAACCTCGGCGCTCGATTCAGAATCCGAACAGCACATCCAGTCGGCGCTGGCGCACTTGATCGAAGGGCGCACCACACTGGTGATCGCCCATCGTCTGTCCACCATCGAGCGGGCTGATCGCATTGTCGTGCTGGATGGCGGCCGTATCGTGGAGCAGGGCAGTCACGCCGAGCTGCTAGGGCGAAAGGGTGCTTACGCGGCGCTCCACCGGCTGCAGTTCCGGCAGCGCCCCGAGAGGGCACATGGCGATTGATCGCTATCCGGCGTTCTGGGACCGCAATGGTGTCAGCGCGGCAATGCTCAGCCCCCTCGAATGGGTGTTCCGGCGGGCGGTCGCCCGCCGTCGCGCCCGTGCCGACGCCGTGGCGCAGTGGATTGATGCGCCGGTGGTCGTGGTCGGCAATGCCAGCGTCGGCGGGACTGGGAAAACGCCACTGGTGCTCTGGCTTGTCGAGGCCGCCATGGCCTTGGGGTTCCGGCCCGGCATTGTTCTACGGGGCCATCGCAGCAGCGCCCGCGGCGTTGTGCCGGTAACGGCCGACAGCGATCCAACCATGGTGGGCGATGAAGCCGTGCTCCTCGCCCGGCGGACGTTCCGCCCGGTGGTGATCGGCGCGGACCGTGTCGCTGCCGGGCGGATGCTGCTTGAGACCGCCGCGGTGGATCTGGTCATCAGCGATGACGGGTTGCAGCATTATCCCCTCGGCCGCGATGTGGAGATCGCCGTCGTCGATGCCGACCGCGGGCACGGCAACGGCCGCTGTCTGCCCGCCGGGCCGTTGCGCGAGCCACTGGACCGGTTGAACGAGGTCGACCTGGTGCTCGGCAACGGGCGGCGGATGACCGAGGATGGCGGGATGTTCGAGATCGTGCCCGGATCGCTGCAGGCGCTGGCGTCATCCGGCGGGGTCGGCGAGCCGCCGGCACCCGGCCAAGCGGTTCATGCCGTTGCCGGCATCGGCCATCCGGAGCGTTTCTTTGCCACGCTGAGTGCGATGGGGTTTGTCATCCATGCCCACCCACTCGGCGATCATCACCATTTCCGGCCCGAGGATCTGCGTTTCGATGACGGGGCGCCGGTCATCGTCACCGAAAAGGACGCGGTAAAATGCAGGGCGTTGGCCCCGGTCAATAGCTGGTATTTACCCGTGGAGGCCCGGCCGGACGAGGCGACTGCGAGGCGTCTCAAGGACTTGCTGGAACTCGCTCAAGCGCGTTCTAAAAACCGCGAGGCAGGCTCATGACCGCGTTCACCGTTATCATCCCGGCCCGTCATGCCTCGACCAGGCTTCCCGGTAAACCGCTGCTACCGCTGGGCGGTCGGCCGATCATCGAACATGTCTGGAATGCCGCCGTGTCGAGCGGTGCCGATCGGGTGATCATCGCCACGGACCATACCGGCATTCGTGACTGTGCGACGGCCTTTGGGGCTGAAGTCTGCATGACCGGGACAGCGCACCGAAGCGGCACCGAGCGGATTGCCGAAGTTGTGCATACCGCTGGGCTTGATGATGAGTCCATTATCGTCAATCTGCAGGGCGACGAGCCGCTGATGCCGGGCTATCTCCTGGCCTTGGTCGCGGAGACACTTGCCGGCGCGCCCGAATCGGTGATGGCCACCCTCGCGACGCCGCTTATCGACGCCGACGAGTTGCATGACCCTCATGCAGTCAAGCTCGTGACCGGGCACGATGGCCGGGCGCTTTATTTCAGTCGCGCCCCCATCCCCTGGGACCGGGAAGGCCACCCGGCCTGGCAGATGTCGGTAGCCCGGCGTCATCTGGGGCTATATGCCTATCGGGCCGGTTTTCTCAAGCGCTATCCGATGCTGCCGAAAAGCCCCCTGGAAGAGCTGGAGCAACTGGAGCAGCTTCGCGTTCTACAGACAGGGGAGCGAATCCAGGTGGCGGAGGTCGTCGATCGCCCCGGGCATGGCATTGATACGGAGCGGGATCTAGCCGCGGCGGAGGCGGCGCTCATCCACCGCTCGTAATGGGTCAGCGTCACCCGCGCCCGCCTAGCGGACGGGGAAAATCCCTCGTCCGCTGTGCGAGACGCCATCAGTCGGCGTTGGGCTGGTCCGAGGTGTCACCATCCGCCGATGCCGCTGGCAGGCGAGGCCTCCCAGGCCAGCGCCGTGGATCGTCAGCCTGGGCAGATCGGGTCTGTGTGCATTCACTGCGGGCTGCCGTCTCCGAGTTGCCGCTACCGCCATTCGATCGGCGCCGTGTCCGGCTGCGGGGCTTCTGCTCCCCTTTACCCTCAGCCGCCGCCTTGCTCGCTTCGGCTGCCTCTGGCTCGGTTTTCTCCACCGGCTCGGCGTCTACCTTCTCGACCGGGCCGGCATCCTGTTCCTTCGCCTTCGCCTCATCAGGCGTTGCCGAGGTGCCTGCTTCGCTGCCCTGGCCGTTCCCACTGCGACGACGCCGGCGGCCGCCGCGCCGGCCACGCCGGCTACGTGAACCGCTTCCGGCGGCTCCAGCGGTCGCGGATTGACGGGCCTCGGCGCTCTCGGACGAGGTCTTTTCCGTGCTCTCGGTGGTTGACTCGACCGTCTCGGCGTCAGCAGGCTTTTGGTTACCCTCCGCAGTGGCCCGGGTTTTCTCGCTCTCCGCGCGTGGGCCAGCGGCCTTGCCATTGCCGCTGGTCGAGGCGCGCGAACGACGCTGGCCACTGCGTCGGCCGCCCTGACTGCTGCCCCCGCTGCTACCCCCACTGCTCCGACGTCGGCGGTCGCCGCTGCTGCGGCCGCGCTCACGCGGTGTACCGTCGCTGGCAGACGCCTCCGCCTCACCACTGGCGGTGGTGGCATGAGCGTCCGCGGATGCATCGCCGGCGGTTTCGGATTCGCCACTCACCAGGCGCTTGAGCCAGCCGATCAGGCCCGGCCCCCGTCCTGATTCGTCGGCGGCGCCGTTTCCCGTCGGCGTTGATGCGCTCGCGGCCGGTGCGCGCTCGGCAGGGGCGCTCTCCGCCTTGCGGGTTGGCGTTGGCGCCGGCGTGGCCGGACTGACACCACTCACCACTGGCTTCTCCGCCCGTGGACGTTCGGCCGTGAGCAATTCCTCGGCACGACTGGGCTGGATGTCTTCACCCGCCATCTGGTAACTCGTTTCGGCTTCCGTCTCCTCATCGGTACGCACCCGCTGCAGCTCGTAGTGGGGCGTTTCCAGACCGCGATTGGGAATGAGGATGACGTCGATGCCGTTCCGGGTCTCGATGGTATCGAGGATTCCCCGCTTTTCGTTGAGCAGGAATGTGGCCACGTCAACCGGCAGCTGCGCGACGACCTTGCCGGTTTTATCCTTCATGGCTTCTTCTTCGATGATCCGCAGCACCGAGAGGGCGAGGGATTCCACGCTGCGTACCGTCCCCTGGCCACTGCATCGGCTGCAGAGCTCAAGAGAGGACTCTCCGAGAGAGGAGCGCAGGCGCTGTCGGGACATCTCCAGTAGACCAAACCGGGAGATCCGACCGACCTGGACGCGCGCCCGATCCTGTTTGACCGCGTCACGGAGCCGGTTTTCGACCTCCCGCTGATTGCGGTTGGGGCCCATGTCGATGAAATCGATCACGATCAGACCGCCAAGATCGCGCAGGCGCAGCTGGCGCGCGATTTCCTCCGCGGCCTCCACATTGGTCTTGAGGGCGGTCTCTTCGATATCGGCGCCCTTGGTGGCGCGGGCGGAGTTGATATCGATCGAGATCAGCGCCTCGGTATGGTCAATGACGATCACGCCACCGCTGGGTAGCCGAACCTCGCGCTGGAAGGCCGATTCAATCTGGCTCTCGATCTGATAGCGGCTGAACAGTGGCACCTTGTCGTCGTAGAACTTGAGCTTCTGCAGGTTATGGGGCATCACCTGCTGGACGAACTCCCGGGCACGCTCATAGACATCGCGGTCATCGATGAGGATTTCGCCGATATCCGAGCGCAGGTAATCGCGCAGTGCCCGGATGATGACGTTGCTCTCCTGGTAGATCAGGAAGGGGGCGGACTTCGTCTCGGCCGCTTTCCCGACCGCGCTCCAGAGGTTGCGCAGGTAATCCAGATCCCACTGCAGCTCTTCGGCATTACGGCCGACGCCGGCGGTGCGCACGATCAGCCCCATGCCCTCCGGTACGTCGAGTTCCCTGAGGGCATCGCGGATTTCGTTGCGCTCAGGCCCCTCGATGCGGCGCGAGACACCGCCGGCCCGCGGGTTGTTGGGCATCAGGACAAGGTAGCGACCGGCGAGACTGATGAAGGTGGTCAGCGCAGCCCCCTTGTTGCCGCGCTCCTCCTTCTCGACCTGTACCACAACCTCGAGGCCTTCCTTGATGACGTCGGCAATGGAGGCCCTGGCGGGATCGGCGTCGCCGCTGAAGTACTCGCGGGCGATTTCCTTGAAGGGCAGGAAGCCGTGACGCTCGGCACCGTACTGAACGAACGCGGCCTCGAGGCTCGGCTCGACCCGCGTAATCCGCCCCTTGTAGATATTGGCCTTTTTACGCTCCCGTGCCGGTGTTTCGATATCCAGGTCGTAGAGTGACTGGCCGTCGACCAGTGCAACGCGCAGCTCTTCGGGCTGGGTTGCATTGACGAGCATTCTTTTCATGCCGAAATGATCTCCGGCGTCTGCCCCGTGTGTCCGCGCATGCGTCAGGCTGGCCGGCGCAGCACCAGTGGAGACTGGCGAGCGTCAACGGCAGGAGCGCCTCTTCAGAGGGCTCGGGGAGGCAACTGATTCGCAGAATCGCAAGACCCGTCATGGGGTATCCAATTGCGGGCGCCAGGGCAGGCGCATTGTCAGGTTGAATTTTGTCATCGTACCGGGCGACGGCCCCACGCCGCCGCCCGTGCAGCATTCTTTCCCGTCCGGAAGGGAGCGCACTCACACGCGTCTCTCTCACCCGCCAAACCGACGGAAGTGTAGCAATTTGCCGTTAATGCGTCCAAAAATAGCGCGAACTTGTGGCAGTCTTGCGCCTTGTCATCGAGCGGGAGCGTATATCAGTGGCAGGCGTGCGGACCGAGACCGTCCCTGAGGAACTCGCGGGGCAACGCATTGACAACTATCTGCTCCGCGTACTCAAGGGCGTGCCGAAGACCCGGATCTATCGACTCTTGCGGCGGGGAGAGGTGAGAGTGAATGGCGGACGGGCTCGACCGGCGACGCGTTTGAGCGCCGGTGATCGTGTCCGCATCCCGCCCGTGCGAGAGGCCACCGGCGGAGAACCGATGAAGCCCTCCGCACAGATCATGCGCCGACTCGAGGCCGCCATCATCCACGAGGACGAACGTATCCTTGTCGTTGACAAGCCATCCGGGCTCGCCGTGCATGGCGGCTCGGGCATCGCCTATGGCGTTGTGGAAGCGCTGCGACTGATGAGGCCTCAGGCCCGTTTCCTTGATCTGGCCCACCGCCTCGATCGGGAAACCAGTGGCTGCCTGGTGCTTGCCAAGCGTCGCTCCAGCCTGCGTGCTCTGCATGCCGAGTTTCGGGAGGGGCGGGTCGATAAACGCTACCTCGCACTCGTGCATGGCCGCTTCAGTGACGGCACCCGACGTGTCGAAGCTCCCCTGCGGCCCGAGGCCGGAAAGGGCGGTGAGCGCTTAATGCGGGTGCATCCGGAGGGGGTCAGCGCACGAACCGATTTCCGTTGTCTGCGGTCATACGGATCGTGGAGTCTGGTGGAGGCAATTCTGCACACCGGGCGAATGCACCAGATCCGCGCGCATGCGGCGTCCATTGGCCATCCGGTGGCCATGGATCATCGTTACGGCAGTCGTGTCGCCGACCAGGAGATTCGGCCCCTGGGGCTCCGTCGCCTGTTTCTGCATGCGTCGAGCCTTGGTTTCGAGGCGCCGCACTGTGGGCGCATCGAGGTCGAGACCCCTTTGCCGGATGAACTTGCCAAGCTGCTTGAGCGCCTTGCCGATGACTGATCAATAACATGGATCCAGCAGTTAGGAGTGGACCTGATGGGTGATGAGGAGAAATGGGCCAGAGAGAGCCTGCGCGAAATCGCCCTCGAGGGCATACGCGAGCGGCGCCGAGCCCGACGCTGGGCGATCTTCATGCGATTGCTCTTCCTGGCCGTCATCGTCACGTTGTTTTTCTTCACGCTGCGTCCCAGCCTGCAGATGGGCGAGAGCGCGGTCACCGGCCCGCATACAGCGGTCGTGCAAATCAACGGGCCGATCATGGCCGGCCGTCCCGCCAATGCGGACCGCATCATTCAGGGGCTGGAGGCGGCGTTCGAGGCCGCCGGCGCGCGGGGTGTGCTGCTGGAAATCAATAGCCCCGGTGGCTCGCCGGTTGCCTCAAGCCGGATCTATCAGGCCATCGACCGACTGCGCGAGGCCCACCCCGGGAAGCCGGTGCACGCCGTGGCCGGTGACATGATGGCCTCCGGGGCCTATTACGTTGCCGCCGCCGCCGATCAGATCCATGTCGACGGCGCCTCAATCATCGGCTCCATTGGCGTCGTGAGTCGGGGTTTCGGGTTCAGTGATGCCATCCAGCGGCTTGGTATCGAGCGACGCGTCTACACGGCCGGCGACGAGAAGGCCGGTATGGACCCGTTCACTCCACCCGAGCCAGGCCAGGTGGAGAGACTCCGGGGCATGCTTGACGGGATCCACGACCAATTCATTGCGGCCGTCCGCGAGGGGCGCGGCGACCGACTGACCGGCAATCCAGAGACGCTTTTCTCGGGTCGGGTCTGGACCGGAAGCCAGGGCATTGAGCAGGGGCTCGCGGACGGTTTTGGCAGCCCCGAGAGCGTCGCCCGCGAAGTGATCGGCGCACCCGATCGGGTGAACTACATGCCACGGCGCGGGCTGCTGGATCGGGCGCTGGAGCAGATCGGCAGCGCCGCGGTGGCCGCCTGGGTGGAGTTGCAAAGCCCGCTCAACCTGCGCTGATCAAGGGCGGACAATGCCGATGCGGGCAAGGAGCCTGGTGAGGGCAATCAGCGGCAGGCCGATGATCGCGTTTGGATCATCGCTCTGAATGCGCTCGAACAAGGCGATGCCCAGTCCCTCGGCGCGAAAGGCGCCGGCACAGTCGAGCGGCTTCTCAAGGTTGACGTAGCGCTCGATTGCGCTGCGGTTCAGTCGCCGGAAGTGTACGTGGGTCGGCACCAGCGCTACTTCGACATGCGCCGTATCGGGATCATAGACGGCGACAGCGGTGGACAGGGTGACCCGCTGACCGGAGGCATTCGTTAATTGCTCGATGGCCCGATCGATGCGCCCGGGTTTGCCAAGGATCTGCCCGCGGCATTCACTGCACTGATCCGAGCCGATCACGATTCGGTCGGGGTGTCGCTCGGCGACCGCCAGCGCCTTTTCTCGGGCCAGGCGACAGACATACTGGTCGGCCGTTTCGCCCGAAGCGATCGATTCATCGATCTCCGGGGCGATCTGTTCGAAATCCAGTTGCAGACGACCGAGCAGCTCGGCTCGATAGGGTGAGCTGGAGGCCAGTACGATTTCGGTCATTGACGTATCCTTCCGCAGCAGTTGGTTGATGGTCGACACTTTCAACGCGGGACGCAATGGAGTCATTGGCGCCGCACCGCGGGGCTTTGACAGGCATCGGCTCGCGGCCTACCATTCGACGGTTATGCAAGTGACTGAACTGCCGGCGCGAATCGAGCTCGATCGGCTCTCCCGCGGCCACCACGAATGGGCGGGATCCCTGCCGGCGGGGGCGACACCACGGCTCGCCGAGCTGGGTGCGTCACTGGGTAGTGCCGAGGCAGCGTTCTCGGTGGAGATTGGCGAGGACCGGCCCCGTGTCGAGGGCACATGCCTTGGCCGGGTCACGGTTCGGTGCGAGCGCTGCCTGGAGCCGATGGAAGTGACGGTTGCGGGCGAATTCGCGCTGGTGACGGTCGATCGAATCGAGGAAGCCGACGACCTGGGGCCGGATGAACCCGTCGTCGTCGCCTCCAGAGGGCAGCTCGACGTGTTGCCCATGATTGAGGACGAGCTCATTCTGGGGCTGCCGGTGGTATCGCGACATGAGCGCGCGGACTGCGACGGGGGTCAGCGGCACTTCGGGCCGCCGGGTGAATCGGCGCCCGCCAGAGACAATCCGTTCAACGTGCTCGAATCGCTCCGCAAGGGCGAAACGGGCGAAGATCACTAATCGAGTCAGATACAACGCAGGATCCATCATGGCCGTACAGAAATCGAAGAAGACCCCCTCCCGTCGCGGCATGCGTCGCAGCCACGACGCGCTCCAGGGGCCGACGCTGAGCGTGGACAGCGCTACTGGGGAGACCCATCGCCGTCACCACATCTCGGCGGATGGCTACTACCGCGGGCGGAAAGTGACCGCGGGCCGCGACGAGTAAGCCGTTGGCCAGACGGCCTAGAGGCCGCATCGGCTCCGCGCCGGTGCGGCCGTTGTTTATGGGCGGCACAAAGCGGCGTCTATGACTCAATCCTGTACGCTCGCGATCGATGCGATGGGTGGCGACTACGGTCCGTCGGTCACGGTGCCGGCGGCGCGGAAAGTCCTGCAGCGCCACCCCGAGCTCAGGCTGATCCTGGTGGGCGAACAGGCCGCTCTCGAGGCCGCTCTGGCGGGAACCAGTGAAGCGGATCGGCGACGTCTGACGATTCATCCCGCTTCCCAGATCGTGGGCATGGACGAGTCACCGTCCCAGGCGCTTCGCTACAAGCGCGACTCGTCGATGCGGGTGGCCATCAACCTGGTCAAAAGCGGTGAGGCCAACGCCTGCGTCAGCGCCGGCAATACCGGCGCCCTCATGGCCACGGCACGCTATGTCCTGAAAACACTCCCTGGAATCGACCGGCCCGCGATCTGCACCACCATTCCTTGTCGAGGCGGGCGCTTCCGCATGCTGGATCTGGGGGCCAACGTCGACTGCACCGCCGAGCATCTGTTTCAGTTTGCCGTCATGGGTGCGGTACTCGTCGAGGCCGCCGGTGACAGCGCCGACCCGCGCGTCGGCCTGCTCAACCTCGGCGAGGAAGAGATCAAGGGCAACGACCAGGTAAAGCAGGCCGCCCAGCTGTTACAGGACAGTGACCTTCAGTATGTTGGCTACGTTGAGGGAGACAACATGTTTCGGAACGTAGCTGATCTGGTGGTGTGCGACGGCTTCACCGGCAACGTGGCGCTGAAAAGCAGTGAGGGCGTTGCCGCGATGATCTCGCAGTACCTCCGCGAGGAATTCCAGCGCAACCTGCTCACTCGCATGGCGGGTCTGGTGGCTTTGCCGGTTCTCCGGGCACTGCGTCGAAGGCTCGACCCGAGGCACTATAACGGCGCCAGCCTGCTGGGGCTGCGCGGCGTGGTGGTGAAAAGCCATGGTGGCGCGGATGAGGTTGCCTTCGAGCAGGCCATTGAGACGGGACGCGTCGAAGCCATGGAGGCCATACCCACCCGCATCGACGCCCGCCTGGGCGAGCTGTTTGCCCGGGGGGCTGTTGAATGAACCGTTCACGCGTTGCGGGCACGGGGGGTTATCTGCCCGAGCGGATAATGACCAATGCCGAACTCGAGTCACTCGTCGACACCTCGGACGAATGGATCCGTGAGCGCACCGGCATCGCCCAGCGTCATATCGCCGCCCCCGAGCAGACCTGCTCCGATCTCGCCGAGGCCGCCTCGCTCAAGGCACTGGCCCAGGCCGGGCTGAACGCCGACGAGATTGATCTGATCATCGTCGCCACCTCGACGCCGGATCATGTCTTCCCGAGTACGGCTTGCCGCCTCGTCGAGCGCCTGGGCATGCCCTCCGGCGTGGTTGCATTCGATGTCGCCGCGGCCTGCTCAGGGTTTGTCTACGCGCTCGACGTTGCCGATCGATTCATTCGCACCGGCGGCGCGTCCCGAGCGCTGGTCATTGGCGCCGAGGTCTTCTCGCGGATCCTCGACTGGCAGGATCGCGGCACCTGCGTGTTGTTTGGTGATGGTGCCGGCGCCATCGTCCTGGAGGCGTCGGAGAAACCCGGTGTGCTCTCCACGCATCTCCACGCCGACGGGCGCCAGACACCGCTCCTCAATGTCCCCTGGGGGGTCTCGCAGGGCTATGAGCGCCTCGAGGATGAGCGCGGCAAGGTCAGCATGCGGGGTAACGAGGTCTTCCGAGTCGCCGTGCGCACACTTGGGGCACTGGTGGATGAGACCCTCGAGGCCAACGGCCTGGAGCGCGGCGATGTCGACTGGCTGGTGCCCCATCAGGCGAACATCCGCATCATGACCGCCACGGCGCGCAAACTCGGCCTGCCGCCCTCGCGAATGGTCAGCACGGTGGCCGAGCATGGCAATACCTCCGCGGCGTCCATACCGCTCGCCCTGGACCAGGCCGTTGGTGACGGCCGGATTCAGCGGGGTGATCTTCTGCTCCTGGAGGCATTCGGGGCCGGGTTCACCTGGGGCTCGGCACTGATTCGGTACTGAACGGAACCGGTAATGAAACAACGCTTAGATCTCGCCTTCCTTTTCCCCGGTCAGGGCTCGCAGTCCATTGGCATGCTCAGTGAACTGGCCGAACGCCATGCCGTCGTGCAGAAAACCTTTATAGAGGCCTCCTCGGCGCTCGGCGAGGATCTCTGGGCACTCGCCAGCACCGGCCCGGAGTCGTTGATCAACCGCACCGATCACACCCAACCACTGATGCTGACTGCCGGCATCGCGGTCTGGCGTGCCTGGCGCGAGGGTGGCGGCCCGCTGCCGGCACGTATGGCAGGGCACAGCCTAGGCGAGTACACCGCACTGGTGGCCGCCGGTGCCCTGGATTTCCCGGTGGCCGTGGAGCTGGTCCGCGACCGGGGCCGGTACATGCAGGCGGCCGTCCCGGAGGGGGAGGGTGCCATCGCCGCGGTCCTGGGCATCGACGATGCCAGTCTGGCGGTCATCTGCGAGGCCAACGCCGGTACGGAAGTCGTCGAGCCCGTGAATTACAACGCACCCGGTCAGACTGTGATCGCCGGCCATCGGGCGGCGGTCGAACGCACGCTCGAGGCCGCCCGCGAGGCGGGTGCGAAGCGGGCGGTCATGCTGCCCATGAGTGTTCCCGCGCATTGTTCGCTGATGACACCGGCGGCGGATCAGCTGGCGGCCCGGCTGGCGGATGTGCCGCTGCGTGCCCCCGATATTCCGGTCATCCATAACGTGGATGTCACGCTCAGCGCCGATCCGTCCGCGATTCGCCAACGGCTGGTCGCCCAGGTGCGCTCGCCGGTGCGCTGGACTGAGTGTATCCAGGCGCTGGCGGCGGGTGGCATCGAGCAGGCGGTGGAGTGCGGGCCGGGGCGCGTGCTGGCGGGTCTCAACCGCCGCATTGAACGGCGCATGAATATCCAGCCGATCCATGACCCGGACTCGCTGGCCAACGCTTTGAATACTCTGGAGGTCGAATGAATCTGCAGCTCAATGGCGAGGTCGCCCTGGTGACCGGCGCAAGTCGCGGGATCGGCGCCGCGATCGCAAAGCGGCTCGGGCGCAGCGGTGCGACGGTCATCGGCACGGCGACAAGTGACAGCGGTGCCGAAGGTATTACCGAGTCACTGACGGGTGCCGGCATTACCGGACGCGGCATGCGGCTGGATGTCCGTGACGCCGAACAGATTCCGGCGCTGGTGGCCGACATCGCGGGCAGCGAAGGTACGCCGTCCATCCTGGTCAACAACGCCGGCATCACCCGGGACAACCTGGCGATGCGGATGGGCGACGATGACTGGGACAGCGTAATCGAGACCAATCTTAACGCCGTATTTCGAGTTTCCCGCGCGGTACTCCGGGGCATGATGAAGGCGCGGCATGGCCGCATCATCAACATCGGCTCGGTGGTCGGGCTCATGGGCAATGCAGGGCAGACGAACTATTCCGCCGCCAAGGCCGGCCTGCTGGGTCTGACACGGTCGCTGGCCCGGGAAGTGGGCAGCCGCAACATCACGGTCAACGCCATCGCCCCGGGATTCATCGAAACCGACATGACCGATTCGCTGAACGACGGGCAACGCGCCGCGCTCACCGATCAGACACCGCTGCAGCGCCTGGGCCAACCGGACGACATCGCCGCCGCGGCCTGCTTCCTTGCATCATCGGCGGGCAGGTACATTACGGGTGAGACCATCAACGTCAACGGTGGGCTTTTGATGCCCTGACGGGTCGCTGAAGGGTCGCTGGCGGATTGCTGGCGGATTCCATAGAATACGGCGCGTTCGGGCACTGGCCCCAATTCCGCAATCCGAGAGGTAGGAGCGAGATGAGCAGTATCGAGGAAAGAGTCAAGAAGATCGTCGTTGAACAGCTGGGGGTGAAAGAGGACGAGGTGAACGCCGAAGCCTCCTTTGTCGACGATCTGGGCGCCGACTCGCTGGACACGGTGGAGCTGGTGATGGCCCTCGAGGAGGAGTTCGAATGTGAAATCCCCGACGAGGAGGCTGAGAAGATCACCACCGTCCAGCAGGCGATCGATTACATCAATCGCCATCTCGAGGAATAATCTCGGGCCTGGACCAGGGCTCGGACAACCCCAGGGTGAGCGGACGGGGCCGGCTTTGACCGGCCCTGTTTGCATGCCCGGAACACTGAGCGGGAGATTACGCGGGTGAACGGAAGAAGGGTCGTCGTCACGGGACTCGGCATTGTCTCCCCGGTGGGGAACGGGATCGAGCTTGCGTGGGACCGAATTAAAAGCGGCGAGAGTGGCATCGCACCGATCGCGCGTTTCGATACCGAACAGTTTGCAGTGCGTTTCGGTGGCGAGATCCGGGACTTTGATGTCACCGCGTATATCAGTCGCAAGGACGCCCGCAAGATGGATCCGTTCATCCATTACGGCATCGCCGCCGCCGTGGATGCGCTCGGCGACTCCGGGCTGGAGATCACCGAAGCCAACGCCGAACGCATCGGGATTTCGGTGGGCTCCGGCATCGGTGGCATCCACTCGATCGAGGAAGGCCATAAAAGCTATCTCGAGTCGGGGCCTCGCCGGATCACTCCCTTTTTCATCCCCAGCGCGATCATCAACATGGTCTCGGGCAACCTGTCCATCCTGCTGGGCGCCAAGGGTCCGAATGTCGCGACAGTAACGGCCTGCACCACGGCCACGCACAATATCGGCATGAGCGCCCGCATGATCGCCTATGGCGATGCCGATGCCATGATCGCCGGCGGCGCCGAATTCGCTACCACACCCACCGGGCTCGGCGGCTTCGCCGCGGCCCGGGCACTCTCTACCCGCAATGACGATCCCGAGGGGGCAAGCCGGCCCTGGGATCGCGACCGTGACGGCTTCGTCCTCGGCGATGGAGCCGGCATCCTCGTGCTGGAGGAGTATGAACACGCCCGGCAGCGGGGTGCCCCCATTTACGCCGAGGTTGCCGGCTTTGGCATGAGCGGCGATGCCCATCATATGACCTTGCCTGCTGACAGCGGGGAAGGGGCTCAGCGCTGCATGGACCTGGCATTGAAGGATGCCGGAATGAACCCTGATCAAATCGATTACATCAATGCCCACGGCACCTCCACCCCTGCCGGCGACCGCGCTGAGGTGCAGGCGGTGATGGGCAGCTTCGGGGAGCGCGCGAGACGGCTGCCGGTCAGCTCGACCAAGTCCATGACCGGGCATCTGCTGGGTGCCGCCGGCGGCGTGGAAGCCGTATTCACCCTCCTTGCCATGCGCGACGGAGTGCTACCGCCCACCATCAATCTGGATGCGCCGGACGAGGACCTCGATATGGACTTCGTGCCGCACGAGGCCCGCGACCAGAAGATAAGCGCGGCGCTCTCCAATTCGTTCGGCTTTGGTGGGACCAACGGCACCGTGATCTTCCGCGCCCTGGACGCGTGAGCCGGCGCGACATCGACTGCCTGGTGGATGGCCGTCCGGCGGCCAGCATTGCCGTGGCGGATCGTGGCCTCGCCTATGGTGACGGTCTCTTCGAGACCATTGCGGTGGTCGATGGGCAGCCCCGGCTGCTCCCGGCGCATCTCCAGCGTCTGCAACGGGGTTGTCAGCGCCTCGGCCTCCCTCCGTCGGACCAGGACGAGTGGCAGTCCGATCTCGATCAAATCGACCTGCCGTGCTACGGCGTACTGCGCCTCAGTGTCACTCGGGGTGTGGGTGGCCAGGGTTACGCACCACCGACATCGCTCCGCTGCACGCGGATCGCCCGTATCCTGCCCGCGCCGCGACGGCCGAGCGAGTGGTGGCGGGACGGCATCGACGTGCGCTGGTGCGACACCCGGCTCGCCATCCAGCCGGCGCTCGCGGGCATCAAGCATCTCAACCGCCTGGAACAGGTCCTCGCCCGCGCGGAGTGGCAGGACTCGACCATCGCTGAGGGACTGATGCGCTCGACCCGCGAAGAGGTCATCGAAGCGACCTCATGCAATATTATCGTTGACGCGGGTGACCGACTGCTGATCCCGGATACGCGGGCATGCGGCGTGGATGGCATCATGCAGCAGTGGCTCATCTCCCGCGCGCAGTCGAGCGGCATCGCCGTCGAGCGCGCAGCGTTGAATGCGGAGGCTTTGATGACATCTGACGGCGTCATGCTTACCAACAGCCTCATCGGGCTCTGGTCCGTCCGTCGCATCGAGCGCAGTCCTCTGCGGCGCTCGGCGCGGGCTCAGTGGCTCCAGGCGCTTATTGCCGACCATCGACTCGCCCTGATGCCCGGAGTGATGGCGCAGTGACCCGGCGGCGCGGCACCATCGCGGCCGGCGTGATGCTGCTGGCGCTGTCGGTCCTCGCAGCGCTTGCCTTCGCGCTCGCCGTCGAGCGGATCGAGGGGACGCCGCTGGAGACAGACGAGTCCGCGGTGATCGAAGTCCCCGCCGGGAGCAGTTTCGCCGCGGTTGCCGGGCAGCTCTCGGATCGCGGGCTGATTGACCACCCTTGGCTACTGCGTCTCTATGCGCGATGGAACGGTATGGCGAACCGCATACAGGCCGGTGAGTATGCAATTGAGCCCGGCACGACCGCGGCCGATCTGGTTCGGCGCATGGTCAATGGCGAGGTCGTTCAGTATTCGCTCACCCTCATCGAGGGCTGGCGTTTTGATGAGCTGCTCGCCGCCGTGCATGCGCATCCGGCCGTCAGGCGCACCCTCGAGGCCGATGCCACCGAGTCGCAGATCATGGCCGCGATTGACCGCGGCTCGATCCCCGCGGAAGGGCGTTTCCTTCCGGAGACCTATCACTTCCCGCGCGGGATATCCGATATCGATATCCTGCGAAGGGCGAATCGCGCGCTGGAGGCGACGTTGGACGACGCCTGGCAGAACCGGGCCGACGGGCTACCCATCGAAAGCGCGGATGAGGCGCTGATCCTCGCCTCCATCATCGAAAAGGAGACGGGCTTGGCCGAGGAGCGGCGCCGGATCGCCGGTGTCTTCAGCCGTCGGCTTGAGCGCGGCATGCGACTGCAGACCGATCCGACGGTCATCTACGGCCTGGGCGAGGCATTTGACGGCGATCTGCGGCGCATCCATCTGCGAACCGATACGCCATACAACACCTATACCCGCCACGGACTCCCACCCACGCCGATCGCGCTACCCGGGGCCGCAGCGATCCGGGCCGCCGTCGATCCAGCCGAGGGTGACAGTCTCTACTTTGTCTCCCGCGGCGATGGGAGCCATGTCTTCTCAGCCACGCTGGATGAACATAACGCAGCCGTGCGTCGCTACCAGCTGGGACAGGGAGGCTAGGCCCATGGGAGACGGGCGTTTCATCACTGTGGAGGGCATCGAAGGCGCCGGCAAGACGACGGCGATCGACATCATCCGCGACTGGGTGAAGGGGCAGGGGGGCGACCCGCGGCTCACCCGCGAGCCCGGCGGGACAGACCTCGGTGAGGAGCTCCGCGAGGTCCTGCTGCGACATCGGGATGGGGGCATGTCGGCCGAGGCCGAGGTGCTGCTCATGTTCGCCGCCCGCGCCGAGCACCTCGAGCGGGTCATCCGGCCCGCCCTGGCAGCCGGCCAATGGGTGATCTGCGACCGCTTCACCGACGCCAGCGTCGCCTACCAGGGCATGGGCCGGGGGCTTGGCATAGACCGCGTGCGGTCGCTTGGCGAATGGACCCACGCGGACCTCGCCCCGGACCTGACCCTGTGGCTGGATCTGCCAGTGGCACTCGGCCTTGAGAGGGCGGCGGGGCGCAGCCTGCCCGATCGCTTCGAATCCGAGCGAGCCGGTTTTTTCAAGGCAGTGCGTCGTGGCTACGCCGCCATCGCGGCGGATGAACCCGACCGGGTGCGGCGCGTTGACTCCAGTGGCCCGCCGGCTGAGGTCAGAGACGGCATTATCGCCGCACTGGAGGCCCGATTTGGTGGATGACGTCCGCGAGGTCGAGGCACCGCTGCCATGGCAGGCCGAGGCCTGGCGGCGCTTCCTGAGCGCGGTCGAGTCAGGACGCCTCGCACATGCCATCCTGCTCGGCGGTGCCGCCGGCACAGGCAAACGGCAATTAGCGCTCGCCATGATGGCCCGGCTGCTCTGCGAGGCACCCGGAGCCGACGCGGCCTGCGGCACCTGCCGCGGCTGCCGCCTGCGCATCGCCGGCAGCCATCCGGATCAGATGCTGATCGAGCCGGAGGCCGATGGCAGCGGCATCCTCAAGATCGAATCAGCCCGCGCACTGACCGAGTTCAGCCATCGCACGAGCCAGTACGACGGCTATCGCGTGGCGCTGGTGATGCCCGCCGAGGCGATGAACCGAAACACCGCCAACGCCCTGCTCAAGACCCTGGAGGAACCGCCGACCGGCATGGTGATCATCCTCGTCAGCCACGAACCGGGACGATTGAGCGCAACGATCCGCAGCCGCTGCCAGCACTACCGGCTTGGCACGCCGGCCCCGGCGCTGGCGATTGATTGGTTGCGGGCGCAGGGCGTTGCGGAGGCCGGCCAGATGCTGGAGTTGGCGGGCGGCAGTCCGTTGACCGCACTGGTGCTCGCCGGTGAGACGGGGACCCAGCGGCTGGACAGCCTGGTGACCGCCATCGACGATGTCGTATCCGGTCGCCGCGGCGTGGTGGAGGCAGCCGCGGAATGGCAGGCCGTGGGCGCTCTGGAGACGACACGGCTGATGCAGAGGCTCAGCGTTCAGCTGATGCGCGCCCAGGCCGACCCGGCTTCCGGCGTTGTCGGCCTCGCCGATGCGCCGGCGCTGCAGGCAAGGCTCGATCTGAAACGGATCAGCCGTATCTCCGATCGTCTGCTGGCGCTGCGCGCGGCCGCTGGGCAGAGTCTCAGCCGGGAGCTGTCCATGGAAGCGCTTTTTCTCGTCTGGAGTGAAGGATGATTGTTGACTCTCATTGTCATTTCCACCTCCTCGAACGCCCGGAGAGCGCTGATGTGGCGCTCGACGAGGCAAAACGGGCGGGTGTGGATGCCTTCCTGAACGTGGCCGTCGCTGCCGAGGAAAGGGATGTCCTGATCGCCTTCAGCGAACGTCACCCGGAGGTATTCACCTCGGTCGGGGTCCACCCCTGTGGCGAGGGTGCCGACCCATCAGCGGAGACGCTGGCGGCCATGGCGGATCACCCGGATGTTGTCGCCATTGGCGAGACGGGTCTCGACTATGGCGCCGGTCCGGGGGACTACGGCTGGCAACAGGCGCGTTTTCGCCGCCATATCGAGGCGGCACGACAGGCTTGTCGCCCGATCATCGTTCACAGCCGCATGGCGCCGGCGGACACGCTTCGTATTCTCCAGGAGGAGGGCGCCGAGGAGGTCGGCGGCGTTATCCATTGCTTTGTCGAGGATGCCGGGATCGCCCGGGGCATGCTCGATCTGGGCTTCTACCTGTCGTTGTCCGGCATCCTCACCTTCCGGCGCGCCGGGGCGTTGCGTGAGACCGCACGGGACCTGCCGATGGACCGACTGCTGGTGGAAACCGACTGCCCCTACCTGGCGCCCGTCCCGCACCGCGGACAGGAGAACCGACCGGCCTGGGTGCAGGAGGTCATCGAATGCCTGGCCGACCTGAAGAAAATGCCGGCGGTGCAGGTGGCCGATCGCACGGCGGAGAACTTTTTTGCCTGCTTCCCGCGGGCTCAAGCCGCGGTGGTCTCCGGCTAGACGAGCTGCTCGAT
Organism: Spiribacter sp. 1M189; assembly: GCF_040838345.1. Lineage (NCBI taxonomy): Bacteria > Pseudomonadati > Pseudomonadota > Gammaproteobacteria > Chromatiales > Ectothiorhodospiraceae > Spiribacter > Spiribacter insolitus. The sequence goes on from NZ_JBAKFF010000001.1 coordinate 802,152, forward strand.
GATGCGGAAGCCGGCCAGGTAGGTCCCCACGGCAGAGCCGATGGTGGCAAACAGGAATACCAACAGGGTCCTTGCAACCCGGTTCCGCCACCAGCCACGCCAGTCGGCGACCGCCTCACGGAGACTCCGGAAGTCCTCCACCCGCGGGCGACGGCTGAACAACTCAATCGCCGCCGCCACGAAGCCCGCACCAATCGTTGGATTGAGCGAGGTCAGGGGGGCCGCCAGAAAAGAACCGATGACGGTAAAGGGATGACCGCGGGCGAGAGCGGCGCCCAGTGCGCAGAGCCCGCCGTTGATCAGGACCCAGTCCGTGACCAGCTGCCAACCCAGATCGCTGCTGCGGCTGAAGCCAATACCGAAACCGGCCAGTATGACGGCCACGACCACCCATGGTATGACTTTCGGCCAGCGTGCCGGCGGCGGGATGGTCTCAAGCGCCTGGCGAACCGGCGTTGGCTCGGCGATCCCCTCGCTCAGCGCCGCCTCGAGTCCCGCCAGATGACCGGCGCCCACCACCGCCAGCACCCGGCGCGGCGGCGTCTCGGCCTCCTCGATCGATTCCAGCAGACGGGCGGCCATGTAACGGTCACGCTCGGCGATCAGCGGCTCGAACAGGGTGGATGAGCCGGCGGCGAATTCGCTGAACGTCGCCTCAAGCATGTCGCCCTGTTTGAGCTTCTCGATATCCGCGGCACTGACTTCATCCCGCGAGAACAGGCTTCCGAAAAGGCCCATGAAAAGGGACGGCCGCTGCCACCAGGGCACCCCCCGGTAGATGCGCTTGAGCGTGGTGCCGATATCGCGGTCGATCAACAGAAGGGGGAGGCGACGCCGCCTGGCGCCCCGCGCCGCCGCCTCGAGTTCGGCGCCGGGGCGGATATCGAACTGATCCGCAAGGCGCTGCTGATAGGCACCTAGCGCCAGACTGGCGATGACCATTCCAGCCCGGCCGCTGCGCAGCACCTGGAACAGATCCAGTTTCTCCAGGGCGGCGGGGTCGATCAGGCTCTGATAGCGGCTCTCGCAGAGCTCCACCGCCACCGCGTCATAGTCTTCGCGATCAATCTCCCGGCGCACGTCGACCACGCTCTGCGCCGAGACATGCGCGGTGCCAAGCAGCACGATTGTCGTATTACCGACGGTGACCTCGCGGATGAGATGGGTGTCCTCGGCCGGATGCATGTCTTCGCCTGCTGCTTGCCAGCCCGCGATTATCCACCAGCCGACCGCCCGGGTGCCAGCAGCTTGCGCAAATCGCCGACGGGCCGCGTATTGAGTACGTCACTGGCCGAGAGCCAGGCCCGTCGGGCCTGATCCACGCCGTGTCGCATGAAATCCAACTGCGCCGGGCTGTGCGCATCGGTCCCGATGACCAGCATGACACCGGCATCCCGGGCCGCCCGGGCATCCTGATCATTGAGATCAAGACGTTTCGGTTGGGCATTGATTTCAAGCGCAATATGGTTGTCAATGGCCGCCTCGAACACGCGGTCCAGATCCAGCGCAATCGGACCCCGCTGACCGATCAGCCGCCCGGTGGGGTGGGCGATGATGCGCATGAGCGGATGGGCCATGGCCTCAAGCAGGCGCTCCGTCTGCGCCCGGCGCGCCAGCGCCAGATCGCTGTGTATGGCACCGATGACGTAGTCTAGACGCTCGAGAATGGCATCGGGCAGGTCCAGCGCGCCATCGCTCAGGATATCGACCTCGCAGGACTTGAGGATGACCAGATCATCGAATCGCTCATTGAGGGCATCGATTTCATCGATCTGTCGGGCCAGCCGATCGGAATCCAGTCCGTGGGCCACTCGAACGGCCCGGGAGTGGTCGCTGATCCCGAGATACCCCCATCCGCGATCCTGCGCGGCCTCGGCCATTTCCGCCAGATCCGCCTTGCCATCGGATGCCGTGGTATGGGTATGCAGATTGCCGCGGATGTCCTGCCGTTCAATCAGCCCTGGCAGTGCATCGTTTTCAGCGGCCTCAATCTCGCCGCGATTCTCGCGCAGTTCCGGCGCAATCCAGGGCAGCGAGAGCGATTTGTAGACTGATTCTTCGGTATCACCAGCAACCGTTTGTTCATCCTTGAAAAGCCCATACTCATTAAGCTTGAATCCACGCGCCTGGGCCCGCCGGCGCAGGGCAATGTTGTGATCCCGCGACCCGGTGAAATAGTGCATCGCGGCCCCATAGGCGCCATCCGGCACGACCCGAATATCGACCTGCAGGCCACCCCGTAGACGCAGCGTCGTACGCGTCTCGCCGCTGGAGATGACCTCCGCGACATCGTCGTAGTGGGTGACGGCGCGCGAGACCGTCGCCGGATCGCCTGCCGTGACCACCACGTCGAGATCGCCCACAGTCTCCCGGCGACGTCGGTAGCTGCCTGCAATGGCCGCCTGATCGACGCCGGAGCGCTGTCGGATCCAGTCCAACAGCGGTTCCGCCATTTCCTCCGCGTCCGCCAGCAGGGTACGCGCCGGCGAATGACGGGCCTGGCGGTCGATCTCGTAGAGGATCCGCTGCTCGGTTTTCTCGCCAAACCCCGGCAGTGTCCGAATGCGCTGGTCGCGGGCCGCCTTGGCGAGCGCTTCAACGCTGGTGATGCCGAGGCCTTCATAGAGCGCATGGGCACGCTTGGGGCCGATTCCATTGATATCCAGCAATGCGGTCAGGCCGGCCGGCAGCCGGTCGGTGGCGGCATCGAGTCCGGCCAGATGACCGGTTTCGACGTAGCGTTCGATCTGGCCGGCAAGGTCATCACCGATACCGGGCAGTTCGCTGAGATCCTCGCCGGCGGCCAGCATGTCACGGATCGGGCGCGACTGATCGCGGACGGTGGACGCGGCGTTGCGGTAGGCGCGCAGCCGGAAGGGATTAGCCTCACCAATCTCCAGCAGGTCCGCGAGAGTCTCGAAGGCGTTGGCGATATCGCGATTACGCACGGGCATAGGGAATATGAAGTCCCGCCTGGACCCACCGTTCACTGCGTATAATATATATTATGTTAAATAATAGATTAATGGCGAAACGCCGATGAGACGGAGACCTGCTCCGGAACCTCAGGTACCCACTGCCCTCGAATAGCCATGGCCGCTGTTCACTACCGCAATCGTATCGAAGCCGCCAATCGGCTGGCCGACATCCTCTCCGACCAGAGCTGGACGGATCCGGTGGTGCTCGGCATCCCCCGCGGTGGTGTACCAATGGCAGACATTGTGGCAAGGCGCCTGGGCGCCGCGCTGGACGTCGTCCTCGTGCACAAGATCCGCGCCCCGGGCAATCCCGAATATGCCATCGGTTCGGTCGACGAGACCGGTCAGGTGACGCTTTCCGACGGAGTTGATGCGTCGGTGGATGATGATGCCGTCCACCAGGAGATCGAAGAGGAAAAGGCCGTTCTTATCGCCCGCCGTCGACGTTATGGCAAGCCCCGCCAGCGGCTTTCGAGCCGCGATGTCATCGTCGTCGACGACGGCGCGGCGACGGGCGCCACGGTCGTCGCCGCCGTGAATGCGGTGCGTAGGGATCAGGCGGCCAGCGTCACCATTGCACTCGGTGTCGCCGCGCCGGAGGTCATCCGGCAACTGAAGGAAGTCGCCGATGGCGTGATCTGCCCGAGTCAGCCAGCGGGGTTCATGGCGGTCAGCCAGGCCTTTGGCGAGTTCCCGCAGGTCAGCGACGAGGAAGTGGAAAGGATCCTCCCCGACTAGCCTGGGATAACGGCATCCCAGTGTTCGCGGATATCCCACTCCGCCGCGCTGAATCGCTCTGCCGGCACCTCAAGGACCGCGTCAATGAAGCGGGCCACCGCTTCCGGGCTGGTCAGCCCGCCCATCTCCTTGAGTGCGCGGAAGCGCTCCACGGCTGGGAAATCGGACGCATCCTGGGCCCGGATCAACGACTGCATGGGGGTATCCACCACCCCCGGGCGCAGACTGCCGATGGCGACGCCACTACCGGCAAGCTCCTGCTTGAGGACTTCGTAGACCATATAGAGCGCCGCCTTACTGGTGCAGTAGGCGCCCCATCCCGGTAGCGCACGATGGGCGGCGCCAGAGGAGATATTCAGGATACGGCCGCCCTCCTCCATCTGCGGGCTCATCAGGCGGGTCAGTGCAATCGGCGCCTCGAGATTGATCGCGAGGCTTCGGCGAATGGCCTGGGCTGACTGTGAGAGAAGCGGTCCGACCGGATCAATAACCCCGGCATTGTGAACGAGAAAGCGCACTGGCCGCTCGCCGACCGCCGCCCGCAGGGCCGCCTGGCCATCCTCCGTACTGATATCCGCCTGACAGGGCTCAACGCCCGTCTGCAGCGCTGCCAGCTCATCCAGGGGGCCGCGACGACGTCCCGCCACCACAACGATATGCCCCCGTCCCGCCAGTCGCAGGGCGAGCGCACGGCCAATACCGGTGCCGCCACCGGTGATGACCGAAACAGTCTGCGTCATTTTCATCCGCCCTCAATCCACACGCCGTACCGGCTCGCCGTCGAGCCAGCCACGGATATTCTCGACACTCTGATCCACGATCCGCTGTCGTGCGCGCTGGCTGCCCCACGCACTGTGCGGCGTGATCAAGAAATTCGGCAGCCCCGCCGCCAGCAGCGGATTGCCCGCCACCGGCGGCTCCTTAGATAGCCCATCCAGCCCTGCCCCGGCGATCTCGCCGGTGCGCAGCGCCTCGACCAGCGCCTTCTCGTCCAGCAGCGCGCCCCGGGCGGTGTTGATCAGCAAGGCACTGGATTTCATCCGCCTCAGCACCGCCGCATCAATCATCTCCCGGGTGGTTTCCGTCAGCGGACAATGCAGCGTCACGATATCCGCCTCGGTGATGCCGTCCTCAAAGCGAACGCGCCCTTCCCGTGGCGTCGTCACCCCGGGACGCTCCGCGATGATCACGCGCATACCGAGGGCCTCGGCCTTTCGCGCAACCGCCGCGCCCAGCGTCCCGTAACCGACCACGAGCAGCGTCTGCCCAGCCAGCTCCCTGATCGGATAGTCGAGGAAGCAGAAATCCGGTGACTGTTCCCAGCGCCCACGACCGACCGCATCGACGTAGTCCACCAGTCGTGTACACAGCGCCAGCATGAGCCCAATGGCGTGCTGACTGACCGCCTCGGTGCCGTAGCCGCGGCAATGGGTCACCGTTATCCCGCGAGCCCGGGCCGCCGCGACATCGATGTTGTCGACACCGGTCGCCACCACATTGATCAGACCAAGCGATGGGCAGGCGTCCAGCGTTGCCGCGTCAATCACCACCTTGTTGGTGATGATGATCTCCGCGCCGTCGATATGCTCGACACGCTGATCCGGCGACGTTCGGCCATGGCTGACCCAGTCGGGGCACAGTGCATCCAGCGCCCGGAAATCCAGATCGCCATGTTCCAGGGTATCTCGATCGAGGAAAACCGCCCGTGCCATGTTCTGCCCATATGCTGCCAATGCCTGTCCCAAAGCTTACCGAAGGCACCGGGTTATGCACAGTTGCGGTGCGATGGCGCTTTGCTGCGACGCGCGATGACGGGATAAGGCATTTGGGCGAATGTGACAAAGCATATTCTAATTTATAACCTGCAAGCTATTGTTATTATTGGATAAGTAAGATCTGGCGAAGATTCATCCAATTTGACGAGACCCCGCATGTTACAAGGGCTTTGGGCCGATCATCGGTAAAGCATCCACAATCTTATCCACAGGTTTTGTGGACAAGATTCGCAACCGCTATGCTGCTCGAATGCAGATCGGCCCGCACAAAATCGAAGGTGTCGTCTTCCTCGCCCCCATGGCGGGCGTCACCGACCGGCCCTTCCGCGTGCTCTGCCGCCGGCTCGGCGCCGCGCTCGCCGCCTCAGAGATGGTCGCCTCCAACCCCGCGCTGCGCGAGACACGGAAATCCCGCCTCAAGCGAGACCATCGCGGCGAACCCTCGCCCCGCGTTGTCCAGATCGCCGGGGCCGATCCCGGCACAATGGCAGAAGCAGCGCGATTCAACGCCGACCAGGGCGCCGAGATCATCGACATCAACATGGGCTGCCCCGCCAAAAAGGTGAATCGCAAGCTGGCCGGTTCGGCATTGCTCGCCGATGAGGTGCTGGTCGGGCGCATTCTTGACGCCGCGGTGGCAGCAGTGGATGTCCCGGTGACGCTGAAGATCCGCACTGGCCCCAGCGCCGATCAGCGTAACGCGGTCCGCGTCGCGCGAATCGCGGAAAAAGCCGGTATCGCCGCCCTGGCGCTGCATGGGCGGACCCGCGATCAGCATTACCGCGGCGAGGCAGAGCACCAGACCCTGGCAGCCGTCAGGCAAGTCATTGATATCCCGTTAATCGGCAACGGGGATATTACGACCCCAGCCGAGGCGCGCCGATTGCTCGAGCGTACGGGCTGCGACGCCGTCATGATCGGCCGCGCCGCCCAGGGCAGACCGTGGATATTCCGCGAGGCGCAGCATTTCATCGACACCGGCGAGCGCCTGCCCCCTCCCGCGGCCGCCGAGATCCAGGCCTGGATGCTGGGTCATCTGCGGGCGCTGCACGAATTCTATGGGCCGGTTCAGGGCGTCCGGGTGGCCCGCAAGCACATTGGCTGGTATCTGCAGGGGCTGCCAGGCGGTGAGGCCTGGCGCCGGGAACTGATGGGCGTCGATCAGGCTGACCGGCAGCTGAGCCTCGCCGCGGAGGCGATCGCCGCTGTGACGGGCTGTGTCGATCCGGCACAGCCCGTGGTCGAATCAGCGCATTAACCGCCGCCGCGGCTTGATCGGCAACTGGCCACGCCAGTAGATAATCATGAGCAGACCGAAGGCCATGCCGCCCAGATGGGCGAAGTGCGCCACACCCGACATTGAGCCGGTCACCCCGGCATAGAGCTCGAACGCACCGTAGAGGATGACGAAATACTTCGCTTTGATCGGTATGGGCGGGAATAGCAGCATCAATTGCTGATTGGGGAACATCATCGCGAAACCGAGCAGGATCCCGAAGACCGCCCCGGATGCCCCGATGGTGGGGTAGATGCTGCCGCTGTCCGCCGCCATGGTGGCGACGATGAGCTGAATCAGGCCGGCGCCCACCAGGCAGACCAGATAGTAAACCAGAAACGGTCGCGAGCCCCAGAAGCGCTCCAGCGCAGTGCCGAATATCCACAGCGCGAACATATTCACGAACAGATGCAGCATGCCGCCATGCAGAAATCCGTAGGTCAGCAACTGCCAGATCTCGAATCCGGGGATGCCACCCCCGCCGAGGCGGGCGTTCAGGCCTTCCGTGCCGAGGGGCCAGAGGCCGAAGCCGACCACCATGGCGGGGCCGAGCAGCAGATAGGCCACAAAGCCGAGCCCATTGGCTATCAGCATCGTGAGCACGACCGGCGTATCATTCAGATTTCGTGGTCCCATGGCGGCATGATACGGCGGCCAACGGGACGCACGCCACTTGTCCGCGACGCTGGCCGGCGTTAGCGTGCGCGCATCACCGCCGAGGACTCATCGGAACCATGGCCGACAACACGGGCATTACGGCTCATCCGCTGCGTGACGCGCTGCTCCGCGAGGCGCATGCGCGTCCGTTCGAGAGCCTCGACGGACCGTTGCAGGTATCCCACCTGGTACTGCATACCGGAACCAGTGGCCGCAGTGCGGAGGTCGCGCACATGACCGAGCTCTGCGAGCGGCTGCAGATTGATCCGCCCGACGCCGAGGCCGGTCACTTCATCCTCGAGGCCCGCGGATTTCGCCTGCGCTGGGAGCGTCACACCGAGTTCTCGACCTACACGGTGTTCGTCAACGGCGATGAATCGGAGCCGTTCGCCGCACCGGCCATGCAACGGCTTCCCGCTCAATGGCTACCGGGGCTGCCGGGCGAACTGCTTGCGGCGATGCATGTCAGCCTTGTGCCGGCGGCCCGAGCCGATACCAGCCAGGCCGCCCTCGCCCGCTGCTTCCAGCCCGATAGCCTCGCCGGCAGCCGGTGCAGTGGGGGCGCTGCCACGGTGTGGACGGACTTTCTCGCCGACAGCGACGGATTTCTGCGCTTCCTGGTGGTGGATGAGGCGCTCAACCCCATGCAGGCCGGACGACTCGTCCAGCGCCTTCTGGAGCTCGAGACGTACCGGTTCATGGCATTACTGGGGTTCCCGCTTGCGCGTGAGCTGTCCCCGGATATCACCGATATGGAATCCCGGTTGGGGACCCTCATGGACCGACTCTCCACCGTCGCCGAACTCGCCGATGAGCGCGAGCTGCTGACTGCGCTCTCCGAGCTCTCGGCCCGGGTTGAGCGCATGATGGCGCGGACCAACTTCCGCTTCAGCGCCACCGCCGCCTACGGGACGCTGGTGCGCCGGCGTCTGAAGGTCCTCCGCGAGCAGCGCATCGAGGGCATGAGCACGCTGGATGAGTTCATGGAGCGGCGACTGGCGCCGGCTTTGGATACCTGTGTGCATATGGGTGAGCGCCTGGAACGGGTTTCCAGCCGCGTCAGTCGCGCCGCGAATCTGCTAAGGACCCGGGTGGACGTCGCCCTCGAGGCCCAGAACCGTGACCTCCTCGATTCCATGAACCGTCGCGCCCGACTGCAGCTGCGGCTCCAGGAAACGGTGGAGGGGCTCTCGGTCGTCATCATCAGCTACTACGCAGTCTCGCTCTTTGGCTATGCGTTCAAGGGCCTGAGTGAGTCTGGGCTGGGAATCGAGGCTGATATCGCCACTGCCCTCAGCATTCCGGTGGTCGTCACCATCGTGGCCATCGGTATGCGCCGGGTGCGAGGTAAGGCTCTGCGCGACGATGCCGACGCGGGCTGAATGGCGCGAGGCCATTCGGCGCCGCTGGCCGCTGCTCTGGCGGATTTCCATCGCTGTAGCCATCGCCAGTGGCATGGTTGCCCTCTGGCAGGTGTACAACCTCGAGGCCTATACCGAGCTGGGCCGTCTGCTCGAGATCGGCAGCCGGCTCCGGGAACAGCCCTGGGCGGTTCCCGTCGTCATCCTGCTCTATATCGCTGCCGGGATCGCGTTTGTGCCGCTGACCGTCATGGTGGTCGCCACGATCATCGTCTACGGCCCGGTCGGCGGCTTCATGCTGGCGAACACTGGAACCATCGCCTCGGCAGTGAGCAGCTTTCTGCTCGGCCGTCTGCTGGGCGCGGAACCGCTGCGACGCCTCGGCGGCCCCACGCTGAAACGCCTTAATGCCCAGGCGGGGCGGCATGGAACAATGATCGTCACCGCTCTGCGCGTCATGCCAGTCGCGCACTTCCATGCCGTGAGCCTGCTCTCGGGCGCCTCGGCCATCGGCTTCTGGCCCTATCTCAGCGGCACGCTCATCGGCACGGTCCCGGGGATCGCCATCATCGCGGCGGTCGGCAACCAGACCAAGCGTCTGCTCCTCGAACCGGATCTGGGCGGTTTAATGGTGCTGACCACGTTAGGGGCGTTCAGCATGCTCGTCTTTTATGCAATGCGGCGCTGGATGCGCCGGTACGCGCCCGCCTCGGGCGATGATACGGAACAGTAATGACTGGTCTGCCGGGGCAAACCCCTTTAGACTTCGCTGCCAAAATCACCTGTGCAAGGAGGACTGAGAACCATGGATCACATCGGGCAAATGCAGCGCACCATCGAACGCCTGACCAGTCCCGGACGGGGCATTCTGGCCGCCGATGAGAGCTACCCCACCATCACCAAGCGACTGTCCGACCATGGCATCGAGTCCACCGAAGAGAACCGGCGTTTCTACCGTAGCCTGCTCTCCAGCACGCCGGGTATTGGCGAATATGTCAGCGGCATCATCTTTTTCGAGGAAACGCTGGGGCAGCGTAATGATGATGGCGTCATGATCCCGGAGGCCTGCGAACGGCAGGACATCGTTCCGGGGATCAAGGTGGACAAGGGCCTGGTTGAGCTCGCCGGCAGCGGCGGCGAGAAGGTGACGCAGGGCCTGGACAATCTGGGCGACCGCCTGGACGGCTACCGCGATCAGGGCGCGCTGTTCACCAAGTGGCGTAACGTCTACAGCATTACGGCCCATACGCCGGGAAGCCAGGCGCTCGAGGCCAATGCGGAGGTGCTTGCCCGGTATGCTGCCATCGCCCAGTCACGCGGCATGGTGCCGATCGTCGAGCCCGAGGTCCTCATGGATGGCGACCATGACATGGCGCGCTGCGCCGAGGTGACTGAAGCGGCCCAGAGCGCCGTTTTCTCGGCACTGCGCCGGCACAATGTCATCCTCGAGTGCATGATCCTCAAACCGAATATGGTGCTGCCCGGCAAGAGCCAGCCGCGGCCGAGCCCCGAGGTCTGCGCCGAAGAGACGCTACGGGTGCTGCGCCGGACGGTCCCGGCGGCGGTGCCGACCATCAACTTCCTCTCCGGGGGCCAGACCTGCGAGGAGGCCACCGCCAATCTCAACGCGATGAACCGTGCCGACGGAGCCAAGCCCTGGGTGCTGAGCTTCTCCTACAGCCGAGCGCTGCAGAATCCCGTTCAGGCCGCATGGAACGGCGATCCGGCCAACAAGGAAGCGGCACAGCGCGCCTTCCTGCATCGCGCCAGGCTCAACTCGCTGGCACGCAAGGGTGAATACGATCCGTCGATGGAGACGACATCCGCCTGATCCAGCGACGGCAGAAAGGCAGCAATATGAAAAGGCTGGCATCCCATCGGTGCCAGCCTTTTTTCATGGGCAGGTCACCCATTGGACGAACCGCATCAGCGAATCACGATAAAGAAGGCGCCACTGCCGCGGCGCACGTTCAGCAACAGCTGATCCGCGCCTTCCACACGATCGCGGAACTCCGCCAGGGAGCGCACATCCTGCCGGTTCACCGAGGTGATGACGTCGCCGGGGCGGAGGTATTCCGCTGCCGGGCTTCCGGGCGCCACCTCGGCCACCAGCACGCCACGGACTTCCCCGAACAGCGGTGAGCGCTCATCCACCTCGCTGAAGGTCGCCCCGGCGAGTCCCGGATGCATGGAATCGGCACTTACCTGCCTGGTCGCCGGATCCGCCACAATAGCGGTGGTCGTACGTCTCTCTCCGTCGCGCACATAAGCGAGGTTCACCTCATCGCCGATGCGCAGCAAGCCGATGGCATTGGCCATGGCGTTGGCATCGGATACTGGCGTCCCGTTCACCTCCACGATAACGTCACCCGCCTCGAGCCCGGCCTCTGCGGCTGGTGAATTGGGTGTCACCTGGGCGACGAGCGCGCCGTTCGGGCGCTCGATATCAAACGCCTCGGCCATCTCCGGGGTCAGATCCTGGACCCTTACGCCCAGCACCCCGCGCTGGACCTCGCCGTACTCGATGATCTGCTCCATGACCTGGCGGGCCATATTCACCGGGACGGCGAACCCGATGCCGATATTGCCGCCGCTGCGAGAAAGGATCGCCGTGTTGATCCCCACCAGCTCACCACGCAGATTGATCAGTGCGCCGCCGGAGTTGCCGGGATTGATCGAGGCATCGGTCTGGATAAAGCTCTGCAGTCGGGCGCCGCCGTTACCGGGAAGCGTCCGCTCCAGCCCGCTGACAACACCGGTGGTCACGGTGTGTTCAAGACCAAACGGATTACCGATGGCCATCGCATAGTCACCGACCCGCAACTCGTCGGAGTCGGCCATGGGCAGTGCGGCGAGAGCGTCCGCGTTGACCTGCAGCACGGCGATGTCCGTCTCGGGATCGGAACCGACAGTTTCGGCTTCCAGCTCACGACCGTCATTGAAGGTGATCTGGATCTGATCGGCGTTGGCAATGACATGGTGATTGGTGAGGATATAACCGGCATCGGCATCCACCACCACGCCGGAGCCCAGGGACTGCACCTGGCGCTGCCTAGGCTGTTCCGGCACGTCGAAAAAGCGCCGGAAGAACGGGTCGTTGAGCAGCGGATTGGATTGCGCCTCCACAGTTCCCGAGGTCGAGATGTTCACCACCGCCGGCGAAACCTGCTCCACCAGCGGCGCGAGACTGGGCATGCTCCCGTCGGGATTGATGATCTGACCCGGCGCGGTCATCGGCACAGCAAGCAGCAGCAGGGTGGCCACCGCCAGTAGGCGTCGAGCCGGGGCGAAACGGGTGAGGGTTGGCATCGTTACATGTTCTCCAGACAGCGATCACTCAAAAACCTTATTGTGGTCGCCAGCGGGTTTTTTCAAGGTATCCGGTTTACACCCGCCACCCATCGCCCCCACCCTCGGCGGTGAACGTCGCCAATACCAGTGAACGGAGTGAATATGAGCGATGAGACTCGACGCAAGGCCTTGCTGGTCGTCGATATGCAGCCCGATTTCATGGAAGGCGGGGCGCTGGCCACCGAGGACGGCAGCTCGATCATCCCGGCGGTCCGCGAGCTCATGCTGAGCGGACGCTACAGCGACATCGCCGCCACCCAGGACTGGCATCCGCCGGGCCATGTCTCCTTCGCCAATACGCACGATGCGGAGCCCTTCAGCGTGATCTCACTCTACGGGCATGATCAGGTGCTCTGGCCGGATCACTGTGTTCAGACCACGCCCGGGGCCGAGCTTCACGCCGACCTGCCCTGGGAAATGGCCAGTGTCATCATCCGCAAGGGCGAAGACCCCTGGGTGGACAGCTACAGCGGCTTTCTCAACAACTGGAACAGCAACGGCGAGCGGCCGGCCACCGGACTGGCCGGCTGGCTTCGCGACCGCGGCATCACCGCCGTCGACTGCTGCGGACTCGCGCGGGATTACTGCCTGAAATGGACGGCCCTCGACGGCGCCGCCGCTGGCTTCGAGACCGGCTTCCTCTGGGACCTCACCCGACCGGTGGACGGCAACGGCGACCCGGACGTGCGTACCGACCTGGATCAGGCCGGCGTGCGGGTGATCCGCGGCAACGGACTGGGCGACTGATCGGCCGGCCCCGGCGTCCGGGGTCAGTGTTCGCGTGTGGCCCGGAATTCGATGTCGGGCCAGCGCTCCTCGGTCAGCTGCAGGTTGACCCGTGACGGCGCGATGTAGGTCAGTGCCCCCGAGACATCCTCGGCCAGGTTCTCCTGCTGGCGGTCCCGGAAACGGGCCAGTTGCTTCGGGTCGTCGCTGTCGACCCAGCGGGCGGTGGAGACGCCGACCGGCTCGAACTGGCAGTCAACGCCGTACTCGCTCTTCAGCCGGAAGGCGACGACGTCGAACTGCAGCGCCCCCACCGCCCCGACGATCAGGTCATTACTGACCAGCGGCCGGAACAGCTGCGAGGCGCCCTCCTCGCAGAGCTCAACCAGGCCCTTCTGCAGCGCCTTCATGCGCATGGGATCCCGCAGCACCGCCCGGCGGAAGAGCTCCGGGGCAAAGTTCGGGATACCCGCGAACTTAAGCGCCTCGCCCTGGGTGAACGTGTCCCCGATGCGGATCGTTCCATGGTTGTGCAGCCCGATGATGTCCCCCGGATAGGCGGTTTCCACATGGTCCCGATCCGACGCGAGGAAGGTGATGGCGTTGGCGATCTTCACATCCTTGCCGATACGCACATGGCGGACTTTCATGCCGCGCTCGAAGGCGCCGGAGCAGACCCGCATGAAGGCGATGCGATCGCGATGATTGGGGTCCATGTTGGCCTGGATCTTGAAAACAAAACCACTCAGCGTGGTCTCCTCGGGCTCGACAACCCGCGACTCAGTCTCGCGTGGCTGGGGCGGCGGGGCATGCTCGACAAACCGATCAAGCAGCTCACGCAGGCCGAAATTATTGATCGCCGAGCCAAAGAATACCGGCGTGAGCTCGCCGGCGAGATAGGCCGCCTGATCGAAGGCATTGCCCGCCTCGCGCACCAGCTCGACCTCGTCGCGCAGCTCCTGCGCCTGGTCACCGAGCACTTCATCAAGGCGCGGGTTATCCAGTCCGTCGATGGATTCGCCCTGCTGGATGCCGCCGTCGTGGTGGGCATCGTAGAGATGCACTCGATCGTCCAGCAGATGGAAGACGCCGCGAAAGCGCTTGCCCATGCCAATGGGCCAGGTCACCGGGGCGCAGCGGATCTTCAGGATCCGCTCGACCTCGTCCATCAGGTCCATGGGGTCCCGGCCCTCGCGGTCGAGCTTGTTCATGAAGGTCATGATCGGTGTGGTCCGCAACCGGCAGACCTCCATCAGTTTGATGGTCCGGTCCTCAACGCCCTTCGCCGCATCGATCACCATCAGCGCCGAGTCCACCGCGGTCAGGGTGCGGTAGGTGTCCTCGGAGAAGTCCTCATGGCCGGGCGTGTCGAGCAGATTGACGATGCGCTCGCGGTAAGGGAACTGCATGACCGAGGACGTCACCGAGATGCCCCGCTCCTTCTCGAGCTCCATCCAGTCGGAGGTGGCATGACGGTTGGACTTGCGCCCCTTGACCGTCCCCGCGAGCTGGATGGCGCCACCGAAGAGCAGGAGCTTCTCGGTCACCGTGGTCTTGCCGGCATCAGGATGGGAGATGATGGCGAAAGTGCGACGGCGGGCCGCCTCGCGGGCAATGATGTTGTCTGACATTAATGCTGGATGCTGTTCGATGCAGGTTGGCCCGACACGACCCGGTCGAGCCACGATGGTTCGCCAGTCATTATGCCGGAAAAGCTCACGAATTTGACCCGGGCGGTTTACAATGGGGGCTGTGATTTCGAATACGGCACCATTCTGGCAACGCAAGACGCTGGCCGAGCTCTCCTGGCCGGAATGGGAAGCGCTCTGCGACGGCTGCGGTCAATGCTGCCGCCACAAGCTCGAGGACGCCGACACCGGCGAGGTGTTCCCGACGCGGGTGGCCTGTCAGCTTCTCGACACGCATGATTGCCGTTGCAGCGACTATGACAACCGCCACGCCGCGGTGCCGGACTGCATCCAGCTCACCGTGGAGAAGGTGGCCCGCTTCGACTGGCTGCCGGCCAGCTGCGCCTATCGCCGGCTTCATGAGGGACGCGACCTGGCCTGGTGGCATCCGCTGGTATCCGGCGACCCGGAAACGGTGCACGAGGCGGGGATATCCGTGCGGGGTGAACTGGTCAACGAGAAAGCGCTCGGCGACAACGCGGCGCTCGAGGATTACGTGGAGGAGACGCCATGGACATGAGTGCCTACCCGCTTCTGGAGGGGATCGACGAGCCGGCCCACCTGCGGGAACTGCCCCAGGGCCAGCTGCCGCGCCTCACCGAGCAGCTCAGGGACTTCCTGCTTGAGAGCGTCGCCCGCTCCGGGGGGCACCTGGCGGCTGGGCTCGGCGCGGTGGAGCTCACCGTCGCGCTGCATTACGTGCTCAACACCCCCTACGACCGGCTGGTCTGGGATGTCGGCCATCAGTGCTATCCCCACAAGATCCTCACCGGACGGCGGCGAGAGATCAGCCGGGTGCGCAAGATCGATGGCCCGGCGGGCTTCCCGGTGCGCGACGAAAGCCCCTACGACACGTTTGGCGTCGGCCACTCCAGCACCGCGATCAGCGCCGCCCTCGGCATGGCGCTCGCGAGCCGCAACCGGGGCGATCAGCGCAAGACCTGCGCGGTCATCGGCGATGGCGGCCTGACCGCCGGCGAGGCGTTCGAGGCGCTCAACCATGCCGGCGACGTCCGCCCCGACCTGCTCGTCGTCCTCAACGATAATGAAATGTCCATCTCCGAGAATGTCGGTGCGCTCAACAAGACCTTCGCCCGGCTGCTCGCCGGCGGGGTCTACGGCAACTTCCGCGCCGAGGCGAAGAACATGCTCGAACATATGCCCACCCCCATGCGCGAATTCGCCAAACTGGCTGAGGAACACGTCAAGGGCATGCTGGTACCGGGCACCTTCTTCGAGGAACTCGGCTTCCAGTACTTCGGCCCGGTGGACGGCCATGACGTCGACGAGCTGGTGACCGTCCTCGGCCGGCTGCGCGAGATGGACGGCCCACGGATCCTTCACTGCGTCACCCGTAAGGGCAAGGGCTACGCCAAGGCAGAGGCCAATCCCATCGCCTACCACGGCGTGAAGGCCTTCGACCCGGCCGCGGGCCTCAAGTCATCGGCCGAGCCGGCGCCACCCACCTACACCGAGGTGTTCAGTGACTGGCTCTGCGACATGGCCGAGCAGGAACCCCGGCTCTGGGGTATTACCCCGGCCATGCGCGAGGGCTCGGGGCTTGTGGAATTCGCCAGGCGTTTCCCCGACCGGTATCTGGACACCGCCATTGCCGAACAGCATGCCGTGACGCTGGCCGGCGGTCTGGCCTGCGAGGGCGAGAAGCCGGTGCTCGCCATCTACTCGACTTTCCTGCAGCGCGGCTATGACCAGCTCATCCACGACATCGCCCTGCAGAATCTGCCGGTGCTCTTCGCGCTGGACCGCGCCGGGCTCGTCGGCGCCGATGGCGCGACGCATCATGGCGTGTTCGATTTCAGTTACATGCGCTGCCTGCCCAACCTCACCATCATGGCGCCGGCGGATGAGCGGGAGTGCCGGCAGATGCTCTCCACCGGCCTCAGTCTTGATGGCCCGGCCTCGGTGCGCTACCCGCGCGGCAAGGGGCCCGGCGCCGTTCCGGACCAGTCCCTCGAAACCCTGCCGGTGGGTCGTGCCGAGATCCGGCGTGAGGGCCGGGATGTCGCCCTCCTCGCCTTCGGGACGATGGTTGCGCCGGCCGAGGCCGTCGCCGCGGAGATCGATGCCACCGTGGTCAACATGCGCTTCGTGAAGCCGCTGGATGAGGCCTGCATCCGTGAGATCGCCGAGCGGCACGAGCGAATCATCACGCTCGAGGAGAACGTCACCGCCGGCGGTGCCGGCGCGGGCGTCGCCGAGGCTCTCGCGGCCATGCGGCTCGAGCGCGAGCTGCTGCATATCGGCCTGCCCGACAGCTTCGTACACCACGGTGAGCGCGATGAGCAGCTCGAACTGGTTGGCCTCGATACGGCCGGTGTTCGTGACCGGATCGTGGCATGGCTCGGCCGTGAGGTTGTCAGCCCGGTCTCCAGCCAGTAGGGTTCAGCGACTTGGAAAGCCCTTCCCCCAATGCCGCCGCACTCCGACATGCCAGGGCCATGTCGCGGGAGTCGTGGCCTGCGGATACCCATGAATCAGAAATCCAGTTACAACTACGATGAACTGATCGCCTGCGGGCACGGTGAACTGTTTGGCCCGGGCAACCCGCAACTGCCCGTGCCCAACATGCTGATGTTCAATGCCATCACGCACATCGACGATGATGGCGGTGAATACGGCAAGGGGCTCATCGAGGCCGAGCTGGCCGTCAAGCCCGATCTTTGGTTCTTCGGCTGCCACTTCCCCGGCGATCCGGTCATGCCGGGCTGCCTTGGGCTCGATGCGCTCTGGCAGCTTCTTGGCTTTTATCTCGGCTGGATCGGTGGTCAGGGCAAGGGACGCGCGCTCGGCTGCGGCGAGGTCAAGTTCACCGGTCAGATCCTGCCGGATAACGCCGTGGTCAACTATCGGCTGGACGTCAAGCGCGTCATCCGGCGCAAGCTGTATATGGGGATTGCCGACGGACAGGTCACCGTCGATGGCGAGGTCATCTATCGGGCCATGGACCTGAGAGTCGGTCTATTCCAGAATCCGCAAAGCAGCCTCTAGGAGGATAGAATCTTGCGGCGAGTGGTGGTCACCGGCATGGGCATCGTCTCGTGCCTCGGCAACGACACGGCGACCGTGACCCGCGCCCTGCGCGAGGGTCGGTCGGGTATTCGTTTCAACGACGCCTATGCGGAGCGTGGCCTGCGGAGTCAGATCGCAGGCCGACCGGATATTGATCTCGACGCGGCGATTCCGCGCCGGGCCCGTCGCTTCATGGGCGATGCGGCGGGCTACGCCTATGTGGCCATGCAACAGGCCATCGAGCAAGCTGAACTGCCGGCGGAGTCCGTCTCCGACCCCCGGACCGGCCTGATCGTCGGCTCTGGTGGCGCCTCTACCGAAAACGTCGTACGCGCCGCGGATACGCTGCGCGAGCGCGGTGTACGCAAGATCGGGGCCTTCGCGGTCCCCAAGGTCATGGGCAGCACAACCTCCGCCTGCCTGGCCACCCCGTTTGCCATCAAGGGCGTCAACTACAGTATCTCCTCGGCCTGCGCCACGAGTGCACACTGCATCGGGGCGGCCATGGAGCAGATCCAGCTCGGCAAGCAGGATGTGGTCTTCGCCGGCGGTGGCGAGGAAGAGCACTGGAGCCTGACCATGCTCTTTGATGCGATGGGTGCCCTTTCCACGAGCTACAACGAGACGCCGGAACGGGCCTCAAGGCCCTTCGACCGTGACCGCGACGGCTTCGTGATCGCCGGTGGCGGCGGCATGCTGGTACTGGAATCCCTCGACCATGCACAAGCCCGTGGCGCGCCGATCCTCGCCGAGCTGGTGGGCTATGCGGCCACCTCGGATGGCTATGACATGGTGGCGCCCTCCGGTGAGGGTGCGCAGCGCTGCCTCGCCGAAACGCTGCGAATGGCCGAAGCGGGCCATGACCAGCCGGTGGATTACGTGAATGCCCACGGTACAAGCACCCCGGCTGGAGATATCACCGAGCTGCGGGCCCTTGAGGCGGTTTTTGGCGAGTCGATGCCGCCGGTGAGCTCAACGAAGTCGCTGACCGGTCATTCCCTGGGCGCCGCCGGTGTCCAGGAGGCGATCTACAGCCTGCTCATGATGCAGGGCAGCTTCATCGCAGGCACAGCGAATGTCGAGAACCTCGACCCGGATGCCGAGGGCTACCCGGTGGTGACCGAAACCCAGGCGGACCAGTCACTGGACCTGGTACTCAGCAACAGCTTCGGCTTCGGCGGCACCAATGCGACGCTGGCGTTCCGCCGATATGGGGACTGACGTCCGGGGAAAACGGATCAACCGCAGGGGATAACGCCTCAGACGAGGTGCCGTCCCCCGTCGAGGCCGATGCTGCGCCCCGTGATGTAGGGGTTGTCCAGAAGGAACTGTATCGTGCGAACGGCGGCCTCTTCGCCCGGCGCGATGCCCAGCAGGGATTTCTTCAGGGCTTTTTCCCGGTAGGCCTCGCTGTCTCCCTCGTTGAACATGATCAACGCCGGCGCAATGCTGTTCACCTTCACCCTGGGTGCCATCAGACGCGCGAACGACAGCGTCAGATTGTTCAGCGCTGCCTTGCTGGCAGCGTAGGCAATATGCTTCGCGCTGCCTCTCTCGACGACGTAGTCGGTCATGTGGACGATGTCCGCGACCGACTCGCTGTTTTCAAGTAACTGTCGACAGGCGAGATTGATGCGATAAGGCGTCATGGCGTGAATCTGCATCATCGTCGTCATCACCTCGGCAGGATCCGAGTCCGGGCTTTCCGGCAGCCAGTCCGAGGCGTTGTGAATGATCGCCCGGAGGGTGACCGTTTCTTCCTTGAGGCGGTTGAGAAAGTGCTCGATACCCTGGTCGGTGCCGAAATCGGCGTGGAGGCAACGGGCGCCGGCCTCCGCCAGCTCATCCACCGCAGGCCGACGGGTGCGATAGGTGGCAATGACGGGGAGGTCCTGTTCGAGGCAGTGCTTCGCGAACGCGAGCCCGATGCGCTGACCCGCACCGGTGATCAGGATGGGGGAAGTCATTGGCTGCTCCGGTTGATGGCTGTCGCGCAACCCTTGTCCTGCAGTCGCTGCAAATCAAGTGATGGTGCCCGGAGTGGGACTCGAACCCACACGGCCGAAGCCTCGGGATTTTAAGTCCCGTGCGTCTACCAGTTCCGCCATCCGGGCGAAGGACTGGAGGCTAGGGCCGGAATCGAACCGGCGTACACGGCTTTGCAGGCCGCTGCATCACCACTCTGCCACCTAGCCATCAAAAAACCCCGACCGCGGACGATCGGGGTGATCTGTCTGGAGCGGGAAACGAGACTCGAACTCGCGACCCCAACCTTGGCAAGGTTGTGCTCTACCAACTGAGCTATTCCCGCGTCGCAGATCACTATTCTAGTGAGAGCCGCTTTTCTGTCAACCCTGACTATTCCGATTCGCGGTCATTGCCGGATGTCTCGATACCATCCAGCGTCCGCAGGGCAGCGCCGAGATACAGCACCATGGAATAGAGCGTGAGCCCCGCGGCGATGTACAGCAGGACCAGGCCAACCGGCCAGCTCGGAATACCGGCAATCTCGTGGCGGTAGAGGAGCAGCACGATGGCCACCATCTGCGCCGCCGTCTTCACCTTGCCGGCCATGCCGACCGCCACACTGGATCGCTGACCGAGCTCGGCCATCCACTCCCGCAGTGCCGAGACCGCGATCTCGCGCCCGATGATGATCGCCGCCGGTACCGCGGTCAGTGCCGTCGGTGCCTCCACGACGACGATAATCAGTGCGATCGCCACGATGAGCTTGTCGGCCACCGGGTCGAGGAAGGCGCCGAAGGGTGAGACCTGGTTCCAGCGGCGCGCCAGGAAGCCGTCCAGCCAGTCCGTGAAGCTCGCCAGCGCGAACACAATCGCCGCGGCCGCGTTCGCCCAGGGCGCGGGCAGCAGAAAGAGCAATCCCAGCACTGGGATCATCAGGATCCGCAACCAGGTGAGGATGTTCGGCAGGGTCATTTCCATGGCTTTGAGCCTATCACGCCGTCGGTTACCCGTTGAGGTGTCCGTGAATGCGTTCGGCAAGTGCCGTGCTGATGCCGGGTACCCGGGAGAGATCCTCAACCCCCGCCCGCTTGATGCCCTTGAGCCCACCGAACTGCTTCATCAGCGCCTGTCGGCGTTTTGGACCCAACCCGGCGATCTCCTCCAGGCTCGACTGATTGCGGGATTTACCACGGCGACTGCGATGGCCGGTAATCGCGAAACGATGCGCCTCATCACGCACCTGCTGGAGCAGATGCAGCCCCGGTGACTCCGGTGCCAGGCGGATGCTGTCCGGTCGGCCGGCCACCAGCAGCACTTCCTCTCCGGCCCGGCGCCTTGGACCCTTGGCGATGCCCACCGGCATCACGCCCTCGATCTGCAGATCCTCCAGCACCCCCTCGGCCTGTCGCAGCTGTCCCTCGCCGCCATCGATCAGGAGCAGGTCCGGGGTGGTACCCTCCCCCTCGCGGAGTCGCCGGAAGCGGCGTTCCAGGGCCTGGTGCATCGCCGCGTAGTCGTCCCCGCCGGTAATGCCTTCAATGTTGAAACGCCGGTAGTCGTCCTTGATGGCGCCCTCGCGCCCGAAGACCACGCAGGAGGCGACCGTCGCCTCGCCACGGGTATGACTGATATCGAAACACTCGATGCGCTCGGGGATCTCGTCCAGCGAGAGCGCCTGCTGTAGATCCTCGAAGCGCCGTTCCATGATCGCCTCGCTGTCCATGCGGGCGCTGAGCGCATGCTCCGCGTTGCGCTCGGCCATATCCATCCAACGACGCCGGTCGCCACGCAGGCGCGAGGCGATCCGCACCCGATGGCCCGCATCATGGCCGAGGGCCTCCTCCAGGACTTCCCCGTCGGTCAGTTCATGACTGACCAGCAACTCCCCCGGCGTCGTCTCGCCGAGATAATGGCGGGCAATAAAGGCGTAGAGGATCTCCTGCGGTGTTGTCTCGGGGGGTGTGCGCGGGAAATAGGTCTGATTGCCCAGGTTCTGGCCGTCACGGATCACGAACACCTGCACGCAGGCCAGATTCTCGCGCAGCCGGCAGGCGATCACATCCACATCCCCGCGCGCCCCGGAGACATACTGGCGTTCCTGGATCCGGCGCAGGCTGGTGATGCGATCCCGAAGCCTGGCCGCCTGCTCGAAATCCAGCGCCTCGGCGGACGCCTCCATGCGCCCGACCAGTTCATCGACCACCTCGTTGCTCTGCCCCGAGAGAAACATCTCGACATGGCGGACGTCCCGGGCGTAGTCCGCCTTGCTGATGTAGCCCACACACGGCGCCGTACAACGGCCGATCTGGTACTGCAGGCAGGGCCGCGAGCGATGCCGATAGAAGCTGTCCCGACACTGGCGCACGGGAAAGACCTTCTGCAGATGATTGAGTGTCTCACGCACTGCGCCGGATGAGGGAAACGGACCGAAATGGCGCCCCTCCCCCCGCCGCTGACCACGATGGAAGGACAGCCGCGGGAAATCCTGCTGCGTCGAGAGATGGATATAGGGGTAGCTCTTGTCGTCGCGCAGCAGAACGTTATACCGCGGTCGATGCTCCTTGATGAGGTTGTTCTCGAGAATCAGCGCCTCGGCCTCGGTATGGGTGACCGTGACCTGAAGGTCGGCCACCTGGCCCACCAGGGCCTGGGTCTTGGCATTGTGGGCGCCCTTGCGGAAATAACTGCTCACCCGGCGTTTGAGGTTGCGCGCCTTGCCGACATAAATCACCGTGCCGGTGTCATCGAACATGCGATAGACACCCGGCCCCGTCGGCAGGGTCTTGAGCACCGGATCCGGATCGAAACGACGGCTCTGAGTCATGACGCCATTCTAGCGCGGCGGGCGGGAGGCCGATCCAGTCGTCTGACCGCCCCCCGTCCGCCGCATGGTCGATCAGGGCTCAGTCGTCACCGGGAATACCGCCCGCGGTCAGCGCCCTTGGATCGAGCAGCCGCTCGAGCTCATCATCGGAGAGGTCGGTCATCTCCCGGGCCAGCTCCATGAGGGGACGCCCCTCAGCATAGGCGCGCTTGGCGATTTTCGCGCCCAGCTCATAGCCGATCACCGTATTCAGTGCCGTCACCAGAATCGGATTCCGGCCCAGTGCCTCCTCAAGGCGCGCCTGATTGACGCTGAAGCCGGCCACCGCCCGATCGGCCAGGGCCCGCGAGGCATTGGCCAGCAGCGAAATGCTCTGCAGCAGGTTCTGCGCGATCACCGGCAGCATTACGTTGAGCTGGAAGTTCCCCGACTGCCCGGCCACGGTAATCGTCGTGTCATTGCCGATGACCTGGGCGGAGACCTGTGCCACGGCCTCCGGGATCACCGGGTTGACCTTGCCCGGCATGATGCTGCTACCCGGCTGGAGCGCCGGCAGGGCGATCTCCCCGAGACCGGCCAATGGCCCGGAGTTCATCCAGCGTAGGTCGTTGCTGATTTTCATCAGGCTCACCGCCACCACTTTGAGCTGGCCGGAGAGCTCCACCGCAGCGTCCTGGGCACTGAGGCTCTCGAAGCGATTCTCGCTCTCGCGGAACGGCAGCCCGGTGCGGCGCACCAGCGCCTCGGCCACCTTGCCGCCAAAGGCCGGGCGGGCATTGATACCCGTGCCGACGGCGGTGCCGCCTTGGGCGAGGGCATGGACCCGGGACAGCGCATCCCGCATGCGGGCCTGACCCTGGCGGATCTGGTAGGCCCAGCCGCCGACCTCCTGCCCCAGGGTGACCGGCATGGCGTCCATCAAATGCGTGCGGCCGGTGGTGGTGACCTCACGCAGCTCGGTGGCGCGCGCCTCGAGGGTTTCGGCGAGATGATCCAGCGCCGGCAGCAGCTCCTCGGCGCAGGCCACCGCCGCGGCGACATGAATGGCGGTGGGGATCACATCGTTGCTGCTCTGGCTCATGTTGACGTGGTCATTGGGATGGACGGTATCCCCCAGCGATGCCGTGGCGAGGTGGGCGATCACCTCATTGGCGTTCATGTTGCTGCTGGTGCCGGAGCCGGTCTGGAAGATATCCACCGGAAAATGGGCATCATGCGCACCGCCGGCCACTGCCTCGGCGGCCTCGACGATGGCCGCACTGATCTTCGCGTCCAGATCACCCAGCGCCTGGTTGGCCTCCGCCGTGGAGGCCTTGACCAGGCCAAGCGCCTGGATGAAGCGCCGCGGCATGCCCTGCCCGCTGATGCCGAAGTTGTCCACGGCCCGCTGGGTCTGCGCGCCATAAAGCGCATCCGCCGGCACCTGGAGTTCGCCCATGCTGTCCGATTCGGTACGGAATCCCTGCTGGTTCATCATCATCTCCCCGGTTCTTGTAAACTGATGTTTTCACCCACAACGGGTCGGAGGCCATGGAGCTCAGTCAACTTACCGCCATTTCCCCCATTGACGGCCGTTACGGACGTAAGACCACGGCGCTGCAGCCTCTGGTGAGCGAATACGGCTTGATCCGCCACCGCGTCATCGTCGAGGTGGAGTGGCTGAAGGCGCTGGCCACGGAGGGCGCGATCACCGAAGTGCCACCGCTCAGCGACGCCGCGGCGCGGGCGCTCACCCGGATCGCGACGGATTTCGACGAGGCCGATGCCGACCGCGTGAAGGCCATTGAGGCCACCACCAACCACGACGTGAAGGCGGTCGAGTACTTCATCAAGGAGCGCATGGCCGATCAGCCGGAACTGGCCGCCATCACCGAGTTCGTTCACTTCGCCTGTACCTCGGAAGACATTAACAATCTCGCCTACGCCCTCATGCTCCGTAGTGCGCGCAATGATGTATTGCTCCCGGCCGTGGATCAAATCATCGATCGCCTGGCAGGCATGGCGGCCGAGCATGCCGAGACACCGATGCTCGCCCGGACCCACGGGCAGCCCGCTTCGCCGACGACCCTGGGCAAGGAATTCGCCAATGTGGCGGCACGGCTCCGGCGCCAGCGCGCGCAACTGGCCGTGGTTCCGATCCTCGGCAAGATCAATGGCGCCGTCGGCAATTTCAATGCCCATGTCAGCGCCTATCCGGAAATCGACTGGCCTGCATTCTCGAAACGTTATATCGAAAACCTGGGACTGGACTACAACCCGTGGACAACCCAGATCGAACCCCATGATGGCGTCGCCGAGTTGTTCGACGCACTGGCGCGCGTGAACACCGTCGGCCTCGATCTGGTCCGGGATCTGTGGGGCTACATCGCCTTTGGCTACTTCCGCCAGCGCACCGTCGAAGGCGAGGTCGGCTCGTCGACCATGCCGCACAAGGTCAACCCCATCGATTTCGAGAATGCCGAAGGTAATTTCGGCATGGCCAACGCCGTGCTGGAGCACCTGGCGCGGAAGCTCCCGGTCTCGCGCTGGCAGCGCGACCTGACCGACTCCACGGTGCTGCGCAACATCGGTGTGGGGCTCGCCCACAGCGTCATAGGCTATGAGGCCATCATGCGCGGTATGGGTAAGCTGGCAGTGGACGAGGACCGGCTCGCGGCCGACCTCGATGCCAACTGGGAGGTGCTGGCCGAGGCGATTCAGACGGTCATGCGCCGGCACGGCATCGCCGAGCCCTATGAAAAGCTCAAGGCGCTGACCCGCGGCAAACGCATCGACGCCGCAGGCCTGCAGCGGTTCGTCGACGGCCTTGATCTGCCCGAGTCGGTGCGCGACGAGCTCAAGGCGCTGACGCCGGCCCGTTATACGGGGCTCGCGGCCCGTCTCGCCAACGATCTCGCAACGACTCGCGATTAAGGGCGAGCCACTGTAGGGCAATGATCGGCATGGCGGCCTGAATGCCGCCCTGGCCCACCATGGCGATCGCCTCCTCCGCGGGCAGCACATGCAGCCGGATGTCCTCGCCCTCGGCCGGGTTGCCATGGCCTTCTAGCCGCAGATCCCGGCTGTCCACCGGCGCGCAGAACAGGTGCACCGTCTGCGATGTGCCGCCGGGGCTGACCAGATAGTGGGTGATCGGCACGAGCTCGCCCAGCTGGCAGTCCGCCTCCTCCACTGACTCGCGCCGCGCGACGTCTTCCGGCGTCTCGCCCGGCTCGACGATCCCGGCGACCGTCTCCAGCAGCCATGGCCCCAGCCCGCTCTCCAGTGCGCCGATGCGGAACTGCTCCACCAATACCACCCGGTCCGTCCAGGGGTCGTAAGGCAAAACGCCCACCGCATGCCCGCGCTCGAAGCGCTCGCGGACCAGCGTCTCGCTCTGTCCACCCGCAAACAGGGCATGGCGGAGGGTAAAGCGGCTCACCCGGAAGAAACCGTCGTAGACCGTCTCCCGGGCGACGATCTCATAGTCCCTGCTCAAGGTTGCTCCTCCCTTGTGTCGCGTCAACGGGTGAAAAGCGCCATGGCCTCGGCATGCCCCGTGTGCGGAAACATGTCCATGATGCCGGCGCACTCCAGACGGTAGCCGTGCTCATGGACAAGCTGGCCGGCATCCCGCGCCAGTGTCGACGGCCCGCAGGAGACGTAGACAATGCGCTCGGGCTGCAGCCGGCCAATCGCGGGCAACACCTCGAGCGCGCCAGAGCGCGGTGGATCCAACAGCACGCGATCAATTGGGCCGCCGAGGGATTCCGCTGTGGGTTCCAGCGCGGTGAGATCGGCGGCCGTGAACCGGGCATTTTCGATGCCATTGGCGGTGGCGTTCTCGCGGCCGCGTTCGACCAGCGACTCGGCGCCCTCCAGCCCGATCACCTCCGCGGCTCGCCCGGCCAGCGGCAGCGTGAAATTGCCCAGCCCACAAAAAAGATCGAGCACTCGACTGGCCGACTCCGCGTCCAGCAGATCCGCGGCCTGGTTCACCATCTGCCGATTAATGGCGGCATTGACCTGGGTGAAATCGGTCGGCGCGAAGGCGAAATCGAGATCGAAGTCGGGCAGGCGATAGTGCAACCGCATCATCTCATGCCCCAGGGGCGCCACGGTGGACTCATTGCCCGGCTGCTCGAAGAGCAGAAGCCCCTGACGGGTGCCGAACTCGATCAATGCCTCGCGATCGGCCGGCGCCAGCGGGCGGAGATTACGGAAGACCAGCCCGACTTCCTCATCACCGGCGGCCACCTCAATCTGGGCGATCCGGTCGGGGATGCTGAGCCCGCGGACGAGCTCGGCGAGGGCCGGCAGTAGCGCCCCGACCCGCGCATCGAGCACATGGCAGCTGTCGATATCGGCCACGAACGGGCTGAAGCGCTCCCGGAACCCCACCAGAACCCGGTCACCCTTTCGTGGCACGTACTTCACACCCAGTCGGGCCCGCCGGCGATAGCCCGCCGTCGGTCCGGTGAGCGGCGCCAGCCAGTGATCCGGCGAGACACCGCCCACGTGGGTCAGCAACTCCGCCAGCGCATCGGCCTTGTGACGCACCTGCGCGGCCGGGTCCATGTGTTGGAGACTGCAGCCGCCGCAGACACCGAAATGGGCACAGGGCGGCTCGACCCGATCCGTGGATGCCTCGCCCACCACCTCGAGCGCCTGGCCTTCTTCCTGGCGCCGACGGCGGCGGCGGATCTCGGCGCTCACCGTCTCGCCGGGCAGCGCCCCCTGGATGAAGGCCGTCCGATCCTCGCGCTGACCGATGCCGCGGCCTTCGTGACTCAGCCGATCGATCTCGATCTCCATGGGCGCCTTCGGCAGGCGCCGGCCGCGTCGTCCCCCCATGCCGTCAGCCCGTCCAGGCCGCGAGGAACTGGTCGAGATGCGGCTTGCCGGCCTCGGCCAGGACCTCACGGACCCGCTCGCACTCGCGCTCATGCCCGGCCCTATCCAGATCACCGCGCATCAGCCGAAAGCGCAGCCAGAGAAGATAGGTATTCAGCACATCATGCTCACAGTAGTCGCGCACCCCAGGGAAGTTGCCAGCCGCGATCTCGTGGCGCACCGCGGCGCCACTCATGCCCAGCTTGCCCGGCATCCCGCAGAGCGTCGCCACCTGGTCCAGCGGTGCCACGGCCCGACCCGAATGGCCGGCGAGAATGTCCATCAGATCGGTGTGCCGGTCGTGGAAGCGGTTCTGGTAGTTGTTGAAGCGAAAGCTGCGGTCCTGATCGCCGTTCTCCCAGTACCGCGGTGCACTCAGGCCATGGATGAGCGCCCGATAATGCAGCACCGGGAGATCAAAACCGCTGCCGTTCCAGCTCACCAGGGTCGGTACGTAGCGTTCGATGCCCTCGAAAAAGCGTTCGATCAGCGCCGCCTCATCATCACCGCCATCACCCAGCGAGAAGACCGTGAAGCGATCGCCGATGCAGGCGGCCACCGAGATGACCACCACGCGGTGCAGCGGCAGGCGCAGGAAGTCCGTGCCCGTCTCCTCGCGGCGCATCGCCAGCAGCGCCTCGGCGACATCAGCGTCGTCGAGGCCCTCAAGGCCATGCAGGCGCCGACCGCCGGCCACATCCGGGACGGTCTCGATATCGAAGGCGAAGACATTCATTGATCTGGGAACACACCGCTGGAGAGATAGCGATCGCCACGGTCGCAGACGATGCTCACGATGGTCGCATTCTCCACCTCGCGGGCGATCTGTAACGCCGCCCAGAGCGTGCCGCCACTGGAGATGCCGGCGAAGATGCCTTCCTCGGCGGCAAGCCGACGGGTCATGTCCTCGGCCTCGTCCTGCGCCACCTCGACGATGCGATCGACGCGCGCGGGCTCGAAGATTTTCGGCAGGTAGGCCTCGGGCCACTTGCGAATGCCCGGGATGCTGGCCCCCTCGCGGGGCTGGGCGCCGACCATCTGAATCTCCGGGTTCTGCTCCTTGAGATACCGGGAGACGCCCATGATGGTACCGGTGGTGCCCATCGAGGCGACGAAATGCGTCACGGCGCCCGCCGTGTCGCGCCAGACCTCTGGACCGGTCCCGCGATAATGCGCGCCCCAGTTGTCGGGGTTGGCAAACTGATCGAGCACGCGGCCGCGGCCCTCGGCCTGCATCCGCATGGCCAGGTCGCGGGCGCCCTCCATGCCCTCTTCCTTGCTCACGAGCACCAGCTCGGCCCCGTAGGCCCGCATCGAGGCGCGGCGCTCCGTGGTCATGTTGGCCGGCATGATGAGCACCATCCGGTAGCCCTTCACCGCCGCCGCCATGGCAAGGGCGATGCCGGTATTGCCACTGGTGGCCTCGATGAGCGTATCACCGGGTCGGATCTCGCCGCGGGCCTCGGCCTGGGTGATCATGTTCATGGCCGGACGGTCCTTGACCGAGCCCGCCGGATTGTTGCCCTCGAGCTTGAGCAAAACGGTGTTGGATCCGGTATCCGCCAGGCGCTGAAGCCTTACCAGCGGGGTGTTACCGACGCACTGATCAACGGTTGGATATGTCATGCCGAGAGTGTAACGCAGTATAATCCGGTGATGGATATCCAGCCGATCGCCACCATCCGCAGCGACTTCGAGGCCCGGTTCGGGATCCCGCGACAGCCGGGCCTGGTCCCGGCGGCCACCGCAGAGGTGCTGTTCAACCCGCCCTACGACGACCCGGACGCGCTCCGCGGCCTACAGGGCTGCAGTCACATCTGGCTGATCTTTGGCTTCCATGCCATTGATAACAGCGAATGGCGGCCCACTGTGCGTCCGCCCCGACTTGGGGGTAACCAGCGCTACGGCGTATTCGCCACCCGAGCCCCGTTCCGGCCCAACGGGCTGGGGCTCTCGCTGGTCCGCCTTGAGGGGGTGCTCGACGAACCGGCCCGCGGCCTCGCCATCAGCGGCCAGGACCTGCTGGACGGCACGCCGGTCTATGACATCAAGCCCTACATGCCCGCCATTGAGGCGCTTCCCGATGCGCGCCCACCGATTGGCTTCGAGGGGCGACCCGAGACCATCGCCGTGAGCTGGAGCCCGGCCGCCCGCGCCGCACTCCCCGATACATCGCCACAGCTCGGCGAACTGATCGAACAGACCGTGGCCGCCGATCCCCGGCCGGCCTACCAGCGCGGCGATGGTGAAACCCGCTACGGCATGCGCCTGCACGGCCATGAGGTAACTTGGGAGGCCGACGGCACGCAGGCCCGGATCACCGCAGTGGCGCCGGTCACCGACTCGGATCGGGATACCCCCTAGACAAACCGGCGCGGAATGCGCCGCTGCCAGTTACGCGAGAAAACCCGCTGGCCGCCTTCCCAGGCATCCAGTTCGGCAGAGACTTGGAAGGCCTCGGTATCCGCCTGCAGTAACGTGCGTGTGCGGGTTTCCACGTGCCAGTCTTCGCGGCGCAGGGTGCGATGGGCGATTACCTCGCCTTCGATGCTGCCGAAATCATCGCCGACCGATCGATAGGACTCCCAGGTCCGGTCGCGCATGACCAGATCGACATCCTCGATGGCCTTGGCGCCCTCATCCATGATGACTTCCAGCTCCGAGGCGGAGGTCTCCAGATCGCGATGGACCCGCCACCGGCGCTCGGGCGCCCGTTCCTGGACCACCCGCACGGGCTCCTCGTAGTCCGGCGCCGCAAATGCGACCTGATCGTCCAGCTCGGTGGGGGTCCGCACCGGTAGATCCAGCGCGGTCCCGGCGCCGATGACCTGCAAGCAGACCGGCTCCGGCGACGGCCAGGCCAGCGGCCAGTAGGAGGTCGACAGCGACAGGCGCAGGCGGTGGCCGACGGTAAAGCGATGCCCCAGGTCGTTGAGCTCGAGCCTCACCTCATAGTCCTCGCCGGGCACCAGTTCGCGCGGCTGGTCATGACCGGCATAGTGGTTGAGGTTGAGAACGCCATAGGTCACGCGGGTTGCCTTGCCGTCAACGGCCACATCGGAGAGTCGGGCCGCCACCTGGGCCACCGGCCGGTCGACCCGAAAGCGCAGCCGCAGCACCGGCGCGCCGAGCAGCTCCAGCGGCGCATCGAGGGGATCGGTCTCGAACACCAGCGCACCGCCATCCTCTTCGCGCTGGTCGTAGGGCAGATCCGGCCCGGCGGCGTAGCTGCACCATTTGCCGGCGAACAGCCCCAGGCTGAGCGGTGACTGCAGGATGAAAGGCGCCTCGTCATCGGCCATCGGCTCCGGGCGCAGATGGCTGCCCCGCCCCGGGTAGAGCGTCCGTGTCGACACCATGGGGGACGGCCACTCCGCCTCCCCCACCCAGCGGCCGGGGCGATGGTGGTAGCGGGTGGCCGGCTCGGCCGCCTCCTGAACCCAGGCGCGGAGCATGGGCTCGTCCATGATCCGCGTGTCCTCGTCCTTGAGCCATTGATCCCACCAGCGCTTGGTCTCCTGCTGGAAGGCGATCGCGGGCCCGGGAACGCCCTGATGCGGGTACTTGTGACTCCATGGACCCACCAGCCCCTGCCGCGGGACGGTGAGATTCCGGAGCATACGGAATACGGCGTCGGTATAGCCGTCGGCCCAGCCGCTCACCGCCATGACCGGACACTCGATGGCGCTGTAGTCCTCGCAGACCGAGCCGTGACGCCAGTAATCATCGCGACTCTGATGCTCGAGCCACTCGATGATCCAGGGCTCGTTCGCCTCCAGGCGTTGATGCCAGAGCGTGCGCCAGGGCTCGCCGCGGAGGGCCGGATCCGGCGGCATACTGTTGTAGGCGAACATCACCGACGCCCACGAGAGATTGTCGCCGAGCAGGCAACCGCCCATATAGTGGACATCATCGGCATAGCGATCATCGGTGGAACAGACCGTGACGACGGCCTTGAGCGCCGGCGGCTGCATGGCCGCGATCTGCAGGCCGTTAAATCCGCCCCAGGAGATGCCGATCATGCCCACGCCGCCGTCACACCAGTCCTGCCGGGCCAGCCATTCGATCACCGCGTAGCCGTCATCCAGCTCCTGCTGACAGTACTCGTCGGTGAGCAGGCCCTCCGACTCGCCGCTGCCGCGCAGGTCGACCCGGATGCCGGCGTAGCCATGCTCGGCAAGCCAGCGGTGCATGGTTTCGTCCCGGGCCCTTGTATGGTCCCGCTTGCGATAGGGGATGTACTCGAGAATCGCCGGCACCGGCTTCTCGCCAGCATCGTCGGGTCGCCATATCCGGGCCGAGAGTTCCACGCCATCGGCCATCGGGATGCGGACGTCCTCTTCGATGCGCACTGCCATCAGCCCTCCTTCGTCGGCTTGCTCTCATCTGTCAGGGCGACATGGGCCGGCGGGGCGTTGCCGGCCTTGTCCTCGCCGAAATAAAGCGTCATGTGCGGGAACGGAATCGATATGCCCGCGTTGTCGAAGACTTCCTTGACGTAACGGTTGTAGGCCCGGCCGACCGCCCATTGCATGCCCGCCGTGCTGCGGATGCGGACCCGCACCTTCACTGAGCTCTCGGCCAGCGCCGTCACGCCGTCCACCTCGAGCGGACCCGTGACCTCCGGGGCGATGTCGCCATCGCCGCAGAGCCGTTCGTAGGCCTTTTGAAGGTGCTCGACGACGTCGCCGATGTTCTCGCGATAGGCCACTTCGTACACCCCGAGGTGGTAGCCGAAGTCGCGGGTGTAATTCGAGACCGTATCCACCGAGGAGAACGGCACGATATGCAGCGTGCCGGAGAGATCGCGAAGCCCCACGGAGCGGATGCTGAGTCGCTCGACGGTACCGCTGATCCCCGCCGCGGTAATGAAATCATCGGTGTGGATGGCGTCCTCGAGCTGAATGAACACACCCGTAATAATGTCCTGGACCAGCTTCTGAGCGCCAAAACCGATGGCCAGACCGATCACGCCGGCACCGGCGATCAGCGGACCGATGTTGATGCCGATCTCGGCGAGCGCCACCATTCCGGCCAGTGTGACGATGGCAATGGCAAGGGCATTGCGGAACAGCGCCAGCAGCGTTTTCTCCCGCGCCCCGGGCGCCCCGCTGCCGGTATCCGGGTTGAGCCGATCCTCGATCCAGCTCGCCGCCATGATCCAGACAGCGACCGCGAGTATGCCGATGCCGAGCAGTGCCCCCACGGCGCCCATGACACTCTCGCCACCGCTGCTCTCCATCCAGGCGCCGAGGTCGATGAGCCGCCAGGCATCCGCGATCAGGGCAAGAGCGATGACGGCCAGCAATAGATGAACCACACCGAGCAGCTTGGGAAGCCAGTGATTCAGCCGTGCCTGGATCATCGGCATCCGGGTCCGCACCGCTGCCGGCAGATAGCGGCCGATGCGAGCCAGACTACTCAACCAGTGCCCGATAAAGCCGGCAATCAGCATGATGACAACGCTCAGGGCGCTCGCCTCAACGGTGAATTGCAGAACGGCGGGGGGTGCCGCCACCAGCAGCGCCGCCATCACGATGCTGTAGAGCCCCGCCAGCAGATGCCAGACCGGCGCGAGCACACGCGTCAGCGGCCGGAGGAAAAGCCCCCTGCGACGATGACCGAGGTCAAGAAGCCAGGCCCGGACCGCCGCCCGGGCATCCCGTAGGGCGGCGAGGACGCCGGCCAGCACGATGACCACGATAATCAGCTGGGCAAGCTCGGCGAGTGCCGGGACTTGTAAGGCGATGCCGGGCACAGCGAATACCAGGCCATAGGTGCCGGCCCGAATCAGCGCTGACAGCCGGGATTCCCAGGATGTCGCGCCGGCATCATCCATCGGCAGGACCCGGGCCGAGCTGGCCCTTGGCTCGAGAAAGGCATTCAGCGCCAGTCGGCCGATCTCGGCGATGACGAAGGCCAGCGCGAACTGGCTTGCCGCCGTCGCCCAGGTTGGTGCCGGCACCAGGCCCACCAATACCGCACCGTATGCAATGGCGGCGACGACGGCGATCTTGACTGCGTGGATCCCCACTGCGGCGACGATCACGGTGGCACCACGCAGTGGTGCGAGCCCCGCTGCGCCGGAGCGCTGCCAGACCGCCAGGCGATCGATGAGTTGGTCGCCTTGCCCGCGCAGGATGCGCTGGAGGACAAGGATGAGGACGATCAGCGCGAAGAGCCTCAGGGCCGCCAACGCCTGAGTGGGATCCGCCAGCTGGGCGAGTATCCCCGGCAGTGCCGGCAGTTCCTCGGCGAGCTGTGACAGCCAGTCGAACAGGCCGCTGCGCCATTGATCGAGCTGTCCGGCCAACGCTGGCCATTGACCTTCACTCATGCCGGCTCCTCTCGGTTGAATTCAGAATATCGGCTCATCAGCAGATGGCGTAAACCGCGGCAGGATAACAAAAAGCGCTGGCAGAAAAATTTTGTTGCATCGCACCAACGCCATTGTTATATTGCACTGCAACAAGACATTGCAGCGTCTTGGATCGACAAGGTAACCGGAGGTATGACGTCATGACGAACGAAACTTTCAGCAAGGTTAACGAGCAGACCGAGAAGATGTTCATGGGCCCGACCCGTGATTACGCCAAGCTGGCCATGGACTATGCCGAGAAGATGATCGACGCCCAGATGGAAGCGGCGAAGACCTACACGGACATCGGCATGAAGCAGGCCCGTGCCGCCCTCGAGATCAAGGACACAGAGGCCCTCAAGGCCTATGCCGAGGAGCAGCAGAAGGTGGCCAAGGAGATGAGCGAGCGGGTCAAGGGCGATGCCGAGAAGGTGGTCGCCATGAATCAGGACTTCGTCAACGAGGCGCGCAAGCTCGTCGAGAGCAACGTCAAGACGGCCTCCGAGGCGGCGACTCCCAAGTCCAAGTAAGTTCGGCCCGGCCGGATCGGAAAAAAGGCCGTCGGGGTATTCCCGGCGGCCTTTTTGCGTTAATAATTGATAAAAATAAAAAAAAGATCCGTCAGCACCGGGAGGAGTCCGCCATGCAGTCCGCCGCCACGACCGCCGCTCAACATCAACCCATTGAGGTCCGCCGCGTCGGCATCGGCGCGCCATTCCGCTGGCTGGCCGCCGGCCTGCGCGATATGGTCGCCATGCCCGTTGCAAGCCTCGCCTACGGGGTGATCTTTGCCGTGGTCGGTTACGCCCTGGTCACCCTGTCGAGCAGCCGCCCGCACCTGCTCTCGGCGGCGGTTTCGGGCTTCTTTCTCGCCGGCCCCTTCCTCGGCATGGGCCTCTACCGGCTGAGCCAGTGCCGTGAGGCGGGTGAGCCCACGACATTTCGGGATTCGGCGACCATCTGGCGGAGTAACCCCTGGTCCATCGGACTTTTCGGCGTGCTCCTCGCTTTTGTGCTGCTGTCCTGGGAGCGGATCTCAGCGATCCTCTTCGCGCTCTTTCACGGCGCCTCGCTGCCGGTCACCGACGGCGGCTGGACGGATGTTCTCCTATCCGCCGCGGATCCGGCCTTTATTGCCGTCTATCTGGCCATTGGGGCGGCACTCGCCGCCGGCGTATTCGCCATCAGCGCCATTGCCCTGCCGCTCCTCATCACCGGGCCGATCGATCCGGTGACGGCCGCGATCACGAGCGTCAGGGCGACCCTGGCCAACCCGGGCGTGATGCTCCTCTGGGCGGCATTGATCGTCGCGCTGATCACCCTTGGCATGTTGAGCGCATTCATCGGCCTGATCGTCGCCATGCCCCTGGTCGCCCATGCCAGCTGGCATGCCTGTCGGGATCTGACGCTGGAGCGCTGACCTTATCCGTTGCGGCAGGTATGCTGGACGGATGATCGCCCGGTATACCCGCGCCGGCCTCCTGGCCCTGGCTGCCCTGCTCTCCCTGCCCGCGTCGGCTCAGCCGGATGGCGCGCCGGTCGTCCTCGCTCCGGTGGAGATGGCGGCGATTGAAGAACGGGTCGAGGCGGTGGGTGAATCCCGAGCCGAACGCTCCGTTACCCTCTTTACCCACGCCGCCGGCCGCGTCGAGACGGTTGACATCGAGGCCGATGAGCGCGTCTCGGCCGGTGATCTGTTACTCGCCCTGGAATCGGAGAGCGAGCGCAACGCGCTGGCGAGCGCCCGGGTCGAACTGGCCGACGCCCGAAAACTCCTCGATCGTTACGAACGCACCATCGGTTCGGGCGCGGTGCCACCCACCACAATCGACGCCGCGCGACGCGATGCAGAGCTCGCCCGTCTCGAGCTGGAGCGTGCCCGGATCGATCTGGCGGATCGCGTCCTGCGTGCGCCTTTCGATGGTCATACGGGACTGACCGAACTCGAGCCCGGTGACCGCGTCGATGAAGACACCGCGGTTACCACCATCGATGACCGGAGCAGCCTGCGCGTGCGATTCCGCCTCGCCGAGCGGTATTTCGGTGACCTCCGCCGTAACGACCGGGTGGAAATGCGCCCTTGGTCGGATCTCAGTCAGCCCGTGGAGGGCGTGATCCGGCGTGTCGACAGCCGCATTGACACGGACACCGGGACATTCGCACTCGAGGCCGAGGTGCCCAACCCGGACGATCGCCTGCGGCCGGGCATGCGCTTTCGGGTCGGCGTCACCCTGTTCGGACCGCAGCATGCCGGCATCCCCGCCACCGCCCTGCAATGGGGTGATGACGGCGCCTATGTCTGGCTGATCCGCGATGATCGGGCCGAGCGGACCGGCGTCAACCTGGTCGCCCGTGATGGCGACCGAGTGCTGGTGGACGGGCCGCTCGAGGCGGGCGACGAGGTGGTCAGCGAGGGTGCCCAGCGCATGCGGCCCGGCCTCGAGGTCCGGCGCATCGACGCCGCCGATCTGGACGACTATCCGCCCGTGAACGCCGTATCCGCGGCGGACCAGCGATGAGCGATGCGCCCCGCGGACTTCCGGCCCTCGGCATCCGACGGCCGGTGCTGGTGGCGGTGATCAACCTGCTCATCGCCATCGCCGGGATCGCCGCGCTGCTCGGCGTCGAAGTCCGGGAGCTGCCGGATGTCGACCGGCCGCGGGTGACCGTCACCGCCCAGTACCCCGGCGCGGCACCGGAGACCATGGACGCCGAGGTCACTCGCGAGCTCGAGGGGGCCGTGGCGCGTGTCTCGGGCGTGCGCTCCATCAGCGCGTCCAGCGAGGAGAGCAGCACCCGGATCGTGGTGGAGTTCAGCGCCGACGTCGATCTGGATGCGGCCGCCGCCGATGTCCGCGAGGCGGTCAGCCGCGTCGCGCGTGGGCTCCCCGATAACGTCGAGCAGGTCAACATCATCAAGGCCGATCAGGACGCGAGCCCGGTGGTGCGCGTGGCGGCGAGTGCACCCCAGCTCAGTCTGGATGCGCTCACCCGGCGGGTCGAGACCGACATCGTCCCCGCCCTTGTCTCTATTCCCGGCGTCGCCGATGTCCGGATCTACGGCGACCGGCAACAGCAGCTGCGCGTCGCCGTGGATCCGCTGCGTCTCGCCGCGCATGGGCTGGATGTCGGCGATGTGATCGAGCGCCTGGAGGATGCTGATCTCGACATCCCCGCCGGCAGCTTCCGCAGTTCGGCGCTCGAGCTTCGGGTACGGGCCGATGCCGCATTGGCCGCGCCGGACCGCATCGCCGCGCTGACGCTGGAACCCGGGCTGCGGGTCGGTGATGTCGCCAACGTCATCCTCGCCCCGGCGGATGCCCGCAGTCAGGTCCAGCTCAATGGCGAGCCCATTCTCGGCATGGGCATCATTCGCCAGGCGCAGTCGAATACCCTGGAAATCAGTGCCGCGGTGGACCGTGTGCTGGTCGAGCTCAACGACCGTTTCGATGATGTATCGCTGGTCAAGACCTCGGATGACGCCCTGTTCATCCGCGGCGCGATCATCGAGGTACTGATCACACTCGCCGCCGCCACGCTGATCGTCATCGCGGCGATCTGGCTTTTCATCGGCTCCATCCGGGCAACCCTCATCCCCGCCATCACGATTCCGCTGGCGCTCACTGGCACGGTGGCCGCGATCTGGGCGTTAGGCTTTTCCGTCAACCTGCTCACCCTGCTCGCCCTGGTGCTGGCGACCGGACTGGTCGTGGACGATGCCATTGTCGTGCTCGAGAATATCCAGCGACGCCGGCGCCTTGGGCTCGAATCCAGTGCCGCGGCGCTGCTCGGCACCCACCAGGTGTTCTTCGCCGTGGTGGCCACCACCGTGGTGCTGATCTCCGTGTTCGTGCCGATCTCGCTGCTACCGAGCACCGCCGGCCGGCTGTTCCGGGAATTCGGCGTGGTCCTCGCCGTGGCCGTGGGGATTTCCTCGTTCGTAGCCCTGTCCCTGGTCCCGGCGCTGGCAGCCCGCGTTCTGAGGACACCGGTCGAGCGTGGCCCGATCAACCGTCGATTGTCCCGGCTTGGTGAAATCATCGCCAACGGCTACCAGCGCAGCCTCGGCCAGCTCATTGCCCATCCCTGGCTCACTGCCGGCCTCGCCCTGCTGGTGCTGGGCCTCGCCACCGCGCAGTTCACCCGGATCGACCAGGAACTCCTCCCCCAGGAGGATCGGGGGCTGCTCTTCGTCGTTGGCAACGGGCCGGACGGGGCCGGCGTCAAGTACAGCCAGAATGAGGCCTGGCGCATGCAGGCCCGCCTCGAGCCCCTGGTCGAGCGCGGCGAGATCAGCCGCCTGTTCACCATTGCCGGGCGCTGGGACCCCAACCGGGTCCTGATCGTCGCGCCGCTCGCCCCCTGGGCCGAGCGCGAGCGCGGCCAGCAGGCCATCGCCGCGGATGTACGCGCCGCCCTCGCCGATGTGCCCGGCGTCAACATTCGGGTTGGCAGCCCCAACAGCCTGGGCCTGAGAGGCGTGGGCAGCGGCCTGGAAATTGCCTTGCTGGGCAACGACTACGCGCGGATCTATAGCGCCGCCCGAGCATTCAGCCGAGAGATCGAAGCGACATTACCGGGGCTTGGCAGCGCGAGGATCTCCTACTCGCCGACGCAGCCACAGCTGCGGGTCGACATCGACCGCCAGCGCGCCGAGGCGCTGGGCGTGCCGGTGTCGGGGCTGGCGGAGACCCTGGAGGCCATGATCAGCGGCCTGGAGATTGTCGATCTGAACATTGCCGATCAGGCCGTCCCCCTGCGCGTGGAAGCGCAGAGCGGGCTCGTCGATGGCCCGCAGGATCTCGGTAATCTGCGCGTCCGCTCCGACAATGGCGCGTTGGTGCCCCTGTCGAGCCTCGTTACCCTGCGCGAGGAAGGCGTCGCCGCGGAACTCGATCGCGAGGCCCAACGCCGCGCCATCAACATCGATCTCGCCATCGACGATGGCTACCCGCTCCAGACAGCGATCAGCGACCTGCGCGCGCTCGCCGACGAGACACTGCCTGCGGGGGTGAGCATGATCACCATGGGTGAAGCAGAAACGCTGGAGGA
The DNA here is from genome assembly GCF_040838345.1 of Spiribacter sp. 1M189. NCBI lineage: Bacteria > Pseudomonadati > Pseudomonadota > Gammaproteobacteria > Chromatiales > Ectothiorhodospiraceae > Spiribacter > Spiribacter insolitus. Next base: position 840,806 of record NZ_JBAKFF010000001.1, read on the forward strand.
GACCCGACGCGAGGTCTTCATCACCTATGCACTGGCGCTGCTGGTGGTGCTGCTCGTGCTCACCGCCCAGTTCGAGAGCATCATGAGCGCCCTTGTGGTGATGGGGACCGTGCCGTTTGGACTGGCCGCTGCGGTATTCGCCCTCACGCTGAGTGGGACCAGCATCAATGTCTACTCGCAGATCGGGCTTATTCTGCTCATCGGGCTGATGGCAAAGAACGGCATCCTGCTTGTCGAGTTCGCCAATCAGCTGCGCGATCAGGGCGAGACACTGCGCGACGCCGCCCTCCGCAGCGCCCGGGTAAGACTGCGGCCGGTGGCGATGACCATGATCGCCACGGTCCTGGGCGGCCTGCCCCTGATCCTCGGTGGCGGCGCCGGGGCGGAGTCGCGCGCCGCCATTGGCTGGGTGGTCTTCGGCGGGCTGGGCATCGCCGCGGTCTTCACGCTCTATCTCACCCCGGCGCTGTATCTCCTGCTTGCCCGATTCGGCCGCCCGCGGGCCGCGGCGATGGACGAGCTGGAGCGGCAGCTGGATCAACCGGAGAGCGCGAGCACCACGAGCATGGCGGGCAAGGCGAACAGGTGACTGAGCACAATGGTGCCGGCCGCAAGTGCGCTGTCGCCATCCATTCGCTGGACAAGCACGTAGGAGGCCGCGGCCGTCGGGCAGGCCAGGAAGATGAGAGCCAGGCGGATCTCCTCGCTACCAAGCCCGATCCACACGGCGAGCCCGAAGCCCACCAGCGGCGCCAGTGCCGTTTTCATCAGTGCCCCGGTAACGGCCCAGCGCCGCTGCCCCCGAAGCCGCGTGGCATGCAGGCCTGCACCGATGCCGATCAAAGCCAGCGGTAGGGCCATCTGACCCACCGCCGAGAGCGTCCGGTCAAGGAATACCGGGAACTCCCAGCCGCTCAAGGCGATGAGGATACCGATCAGCGAGGCGATCAGGATCGGGTTGCTCGCCAGGCCGCGCAGCACTCGTTTGCTGGCCGTAATGGGATGCGACTGGCCCGGCAGCTGCAGGAGCACCACGGCCATGACGTTATAGAGGATAACCAGCGGGACGAAGGCGATCAGCGCCGCCGACTCGACGCTGCCCGCGGACTCGGTACCGGCGACCGAATAGATCACCACCGGTAGCCCGACGAAGGCGAGATTGCCACGGAATGTCCCGTGGACGAACGTGACCCGTGAGCGGGCCGGCAGGCGGGCGATCACCCCGACCAGCGCCGAGACCGTGATCAGGATGAAGGTTGTCCCCATCATCACGGCGAGGATCCCACCAACGCTGCCAAACGCCGGCGTAGCCCCGCCGATTCGATCAATGAGCAGGGCCGGCAGGCCCACCCAGTAGGTCAGCCGGTTGAGCTCCCCGACAGCCGGCGAGGAGATGAAGCCGGTCCGGGCCAGCAGCCAGCCCAGCAGAATGACCAGGACGACCGGCGCGAGGATCTGCAGAACGGCGAGCAGCGTGGCCTCCCCGCCTTAGCGTCGATCGTCGTCGCGGCGCTCGTATTCGCCCTCGATCACATGAACCGTCTTCTCATCCTGACCACCCGGCCCGTCGCCGGGACCCGGCCCGGCTGGCCCGAAGCGCACCGCCATTCGCGCCAGCGCCAGGCGCACCAGCCAATGGCGGGTCACCGGAATCAGGCAGAGAAAGCCGAGGAAATCAGTGATGAGCCCGGGTGTGAGCAGCATCGCCCCGCCGAGGATGAGCGCCACGCCCTCGAGCAGTTCCACCGCGGGCAGCGCGCCGCGGTCGAGGTTCTGGCGCGCCCGCGCCAGCGTCTGCAGCCCCTGCTGACGCAGCAGGGCCGTGCCGATGAGCGCGGTGAGAAGACAGAGCCCAATGGTGGGCAGTGCACCAATGATCCCGCCCACCTCGATGAGCAGAAACAGCTCTGCCAGGGGAATCGTCACGAAAAGGACAAGGAGAAGTGGCACGATCACTCCACGCTGGGATTCATTGGGTGGGAAGGGTAACATCGATTGCGTCACAACGGCGGATCGGAGGACGATGCCGATGGCCGCATGCAACACCCGAAAAATCGCCGCCTGCCTGTTATTCGCGGGCATCCTGCCGGCCACCGCGGCCGCCGGGTTCGATGAATGCATCGGCGGGATCCGCAGCGAGGCCATCAGTCGCGGCATCGAACCCGCCACCGCCGACCGGCTGCTTGCCAACGTTACACCCAGTGAGCGCGTCATCGAGCTCGACCGCCGTCAGCCGGAATTCACGGCCACACTCCATGATTACCTCACGGCCCGAGTCAACGAGGCACGTATCGACAAGGGGCGTGCGCTGCTCGATGAGCATGCCGAGCTGCTGCAGGCGATTCAGCGCGATTATGGCGTCCCCGGCCGTTACCTCATCGCCTTCTGGGGGCTGGAGACCAATTTCGGCAGTTACACCGGCCGAATGCCAACCGTCCAGTCGCTGGCCACCCTCGCCTGCGACCGCCGCCGGGGCGAATTCTTCCGCGAACAGCTCCTGGCCGCACTGCACCTCGTTGATGAGCGGACGCTCGAGCCGGAACAGCTGCAGGGATCCTGGGCCGGCGCCCTCGGTAACTTCCAGTTCCTGCCCAGCGTCTATCGCGAACACGCCGTCGATGCCGATGGCGACGGCCGCAAGGATCTGTGGGACAGCCTGCCGGATGCCGCCGTCTCCGCCGCCGCCTTCCTCCGCGCCCGGGGCTGGGCGCCCGGCGAGCGCTGGGGCCGTGAGGTGCAGCTCCCAGATGGTTTCGACTACGGCCTCGCCGAGCGCGAACAGCCACTGCGGGACTGGCGGGATGCCGGCATCCGGGCAGCCGACGGCGGGCCCCTGCCCGTCGCCGATCTCGAGGCCCGACTGCTCATTCCGGCCGGTGCCGATGGCCCGGCCTTCCTGGTCTACCGGAATTTCGATGTGATCATGCGCTGGAACCCGTCCCGGTTCTACGCGCTGTCCGTGGGGCTGCTGGCCGACCGGCTCATTGGTGCCCCGCCACTCAGCAATCCGCCCCCGGCGGAAGAACCCCTGCGCATTGAAACGGTCAGCGCAATACAGGAAGCACTCAACACGCGGGGGTTTGACGCCGGCCCCGTGGATGGTCGCATCGGCAGCAACACACGTCGCGCGCTGCGCGCTTTCCAGGCCGACGCAGGTCTGGTGGACGACGGCCATCCCGACCCCGACACCCTCGCCGAACTTGGCATCCACCAATCAGGGAGATGAGACGATGTGGAATGATCTGATGCGGCGCTGGATGGAACTGGCACTCTGGTGGGTTCCCGGCCAGCGCAACGATCAAAAGCCCGCCAGTCAGGAGGCCGCCGAGCAAGAGAAGGCGCCGCCGCGCGCCCCGGAGACCCCGGCACAGGCGCCCGCCGCGGAGGCCGAGCCCGAAGCGCGCGAACCCGCACCCCAGCCGGCGCCGGCCGCCGAGGCCAGTGGCGATCTCAAGGGAATCAAGGGGATCGGGCCGGCCATGCAGAAACGACTTGCGACGCAGGGGATCGCCACACGCGCGGATCTGGCGACGGCTGACCCGGACAAGCTCACCGAGGCGCTCAAGGCCGATCGGGCGGTGATCTCCCGCGCCCAGGTGGCGCGCTGGATCGAGGCCGCCCAGGCCTGATCGTCCGCCGGCGGACTGCCTCGGCCTAGTCGGCCTGCAGCACCGCCGTCACCACGGCCGCGGTCAGCATGACGCCAAGCAGCACCCAGCCGGCAATGGCCTGGGGCGTCAGCCGCTTGTGTCCAGAACGCTCTTCCGCCGGCCGGGCCGCGGCGCGTCGGCGGGACTGGATCACCAGAAAGGCGACCAGCGCCACGGCCGCGGTGAGCAGGATCTGTTTGATCATTATCCGGAATCTCCGTTGAGCTGACGGGCATAGACATCACCGGAGCCGGCGGTGTCGGCGTTGGCGCGCAACCAGTCACGCATCCACGCCGGCGACTGCCAGGCCGCCGAGACCATTCTCCGACGCTCGCCGATCGTGGCGTTGAATCGGTAATCACCCAGTGCCTGCAGGCGATCGATACAGGCTAGCGCACGTGCCCCGCTGCCGCTGACATACTCGAACGATAACGCAGGCAGCGGCTGGGCCAGTCCCGCAAGGACCGCCTCCTCCGCGCCTTCGACATCGATCTTGCAGAAGGCCGGCACACCGAAGCGCCCGATCAGATCCTCCAGCGTCACCACTTCGACCGTCACTTCGCGCTCCCATTGCACATCGGCAAAGCCCGGATTGGCCCGACCGATCTCCCGACGCCACTGGTGATTGAGCGTGGCCAATGTCGGATGCCGGTCGCTCATCGCGAGCGTCGCCGTCCCCCGGGATTCACCCACCGCCTCGTCAAGCACCCGGGCATCGGCGTAGCGCCGCAGCCGCCAGGCGAGCGCACGCCGCAGACCGGGCTGGGGCTCGACGGCCACCACCTGCCCGCCCAGCGCGGCGAAGGCCAGGCTGCGGTCACCCAGATGGGCGCCGATATCGAACACCGGTGCGCCGGGTCGCACAAAGGGCCGGTAGAACCGCCGCAGACCAGGCTGACGCCAGGGCGCGCCATAGATCAGCAGTGATCGGGCAAGGCCCATGAGCTGTCGCGCATTCATTGCCAGACTGTCACCCCCACCCAGACACCTCCCGCCACAATCACGGCGCCCAGCCCGGCGCCCACCAGCAGCGCCATGCGGCCACCGGCGACGCCGGCGGCCAGTCCGAGCTTGACCGCGGTGTTGGCCATGGCCGCAATGATAATGCCACGCTGTGCGACCTCCGCCTGCATCCCCTCCGACGCCATCCGCGACAGGGACAGCGTAATGGCATCCACATCGGTGAGCCCGGAGACGAGCGAGAGGGCATAGACGCCGGCATCCCCCGCGGTCCGCCGCAGGCCCTCGGCCGCCACCATGACAATGGCCAGCAGCACCGCGAAGCGCAGTGCCGTTGTGAGCTCGAAGGGCTTCTGCATCGGTGGATGGCTCGGCGCATCCGTAATGCGTCGGGCATTCAGGGCAAGCCCCAGGGTGGCGAGCCCGCCCACCACGGTGATCAGCGCCACCGGCGCGTACAGACTGGGCAGCATCTCCGGGCGAACGGCACCCACCAGCACGAGGATACGCGGGAACATGGTGGTACTGGCCATGACCACGGCGGCGGCGAACAGCGGCTGGTAGGCCTGTTGGCCACGCGCCGCCCGCGACAGCGTGAGGGTCAGCGCCGTCGACGAGGCCAGCCCCGCGAAGAACCCGGTCAGCAGAATGCCGCGCCGCGCGCCGGTGAGTCGTACGGCGAAATGCCCGACAAAACCGATGGCGCTGATCAGCACCACCATCAGCCAGAGCGTGTGCGGATTCAGGGTATCCCAGGGTCCGTATCCCTTCTGCGGCAGGAACGGCAGGATCACCGCGCTGATGAGCGCGAGCTGCAGGATGGCCCGCAGCTCGGGGCCGTCGATGCTGCGCAGCAGTTCATGCAACCGTGGCTTGAAGCCGAGCAGAACCGCCGTCACCACGCCACCGGCCATGGCCAGCAATGGCTCCTCGAGACTCGCCAGCACACCCAGCAGAAACGCCAGGATGGCCGCCACCTCGGTGGTGATGCCGTAGTCACCGCTCACCCGGACCATGCGGCGGTAACCGAGAATCACCAGGCCCAGCACGCCGGCGAGGGCCACGGGGACGATGGCGTGACCCAGCCGGTCACCGATCAGCCCGGCGACACCGCCGGCCAGCGCGATCAGCATGAAGGTGCGGATGCCTGCAATGCGCTCGCCCTCACCGGCACCGCGCAGCCGCCAGCCGCGCTCCAGGCCGATCACCGCGCCCACCATGAGCGCGACGCCCAGCCCCAACAAATGCTCGGTGTTCACCATTGCGTTACCCTAGCGGTTTGATCCCGCGGTGGACCATCCTCATGCGTAGACTCTGGCTGATCGATGCAAGTTACATCCATGCCAACAATCTTGCGCTGCTCGGCAGCCAGCGGCGGATCGACTACCTGCGCCTGCGCCAGTTGATCGAACGCGAGCTCGGACCACTATGGCGGGGCTATTTCCTCAATTCCGCTCAGGATGAGCCCAACGACGGTCGCGATCGCTTCCACAACTGGCTCCAGACCGCCGTGCCCCATGGCCCCAACCTCATCGTCAGGCTCTATGGACTGAAAAGCGAGCGCGTGCGCAATGCCTGGTGTGCCGACTGCGGCACCAAGGTGGACCTGCACTGCCCGCATGGCAACGGCAGCCATCGGCTTTTCAACCAGCGGCAGATGGGGGTGGACGTGGGTCTGGCTTCGCTGGCCCTGATTCACCGCGACCGCTACGACGGCCTGGTGCTCTCCTCAGGCGACGGTGATCTGATGGACGCCGTCGAGCATCTCTCGGAATATGGCAAGCGGATTGAGCTCGCCGTGTTCAGCACCGGCGTGGCCACCGACCTGCAGGCCCGATCCGATCGGGTGCTGTGGCTCGATGATCACCTGCCGGCACTGACCGGCGAGGACGACGGGGCGCCGACGGGCTGAACCCGCCGATGCCCCGCGCGCGGCGCGTCGGCCTCAGTCCCCGGCGCTCCCCGCACCCTGATGACCCAGCGCCCGGGCCTGATCCAGGCGCGGATGCTGGCTGCAGAAGGCCTCTGCCAGGGTCCCGGTACGGGTCTCCTCGGCATCCATCGCCTTGAGGGTCTCGGCGACCGCATAGGTACACGCCAGAACATCCCGGGTGCAGGCGCTCTCGGAGATGGTGTGCATGTTGCGGATGGGCATGCCCACCGAGGTCGCGGCGCAGTCGACGTTGCCGAGCACACCGGCCATGCCGTCGGTGCCGGTATCCGCACCCACCACGTCACGCTGCATGGGGATGTCGTTGTCCCGGGCGACCTGCTCGATGCGGCGATTGAGCTGCTCGCTCACGATGGCGCCGACGCTCATGGTAAAGCCCTTGCCCATCTCGATGGGGGCCATGCGCTTGTCGCCAATACCGGGGGCGGCGACGTAGTCGTGATTGACGTCCACGCCGATGATGACATCGGGGCGCATCTCCCCGACCAGCACACGACTGCCGAAGCGGCCGATTTCCTCATAGGTGGCCGCGGCAAAGAGCATGCGGATGTGCTTCGCACCCCCCGACTCGGCGACCAGTCGGGCGGCCTCGGCGGCGACGAAGCAGCCCAGGCCGTTGTCGAGATAGGCGCCGTAGAAGGTGTCGGGCCCGAACCCATGGCGGATCGGCCGGTTCATGAGGATGCTGTCCCCCGGACGGATCCCCAGCGCCTCGATCTGCTTTTTCTTGTCCTTGCCGTGGATCTGCAGCTCGACATAGAGCTGCTCCTTGCGCACGCCCTTCTCGCCGGCACGCAGTTTGGGATCCGCGAAATGAATGGCCCCCAGCGCCTCCACGGTGCCGCCGTCGAGGCGACGATACTCGCCCGGTGCCTCGGGATCCTCGCTGAAGATGCTGACCTCGTGGCCGAGCAGCGTGGTGGGCAGGAAGGAATCGCTGTTGATCCAGACCTTGCCGTCCTCGCCGATGCTGCGCACCTGCATGCGGATCTTGTCGGCATGGCCGATTACCATCACGGTGAACAGATCATCACGCCCGGGATGGGTGTCCAGGACCACACCGGCGTGCCCCTTGAAATTCCGTACCGCCCAGCCTTCGGGGGCAAAGCTCTCGAAATGGGGCTTGAGCACGCCCTCGGTCATCGCGGCCTCGAGGCCGATCGGGCTCGGTGCGGCGAGGATATCGTGCATGAGCTGGAACTGGGCATCCGGCATGGATGTTGTCCAGGGCTTGGCGTTATCGGCCATATTCAGGCTCCCTGTTGTCGTTTAACGCAGGTTGATCGACCGATAGGATAACGTGGAGCCGTCACCGGGAGCAGCCCGTCATCCAGCAAGCCCTGAAGATCGTTCCCGCCGAAGTGCGCCCCGCGGCACCGCACCGGGCCCTCTGGCAGGGTCCGTGGGGCACGCTGCTGCTCATCGGCAACGCCCGTGTGCTGGTCGCTGCGCGCTTTCAGGGAGGCTGCCCGGCCGGTGACACCGCGTCACCGCCCGATCCCCTGCCCGCCCCCTGGGGCCTGCATCCCACGCTGCGGCTCGCGCTCACGGGCACGGACTTCCAGCTCGCCGTCTGGCGATCCCTGACGCGCATCGCCTCCGGCGAATGCGTCAGTTACAGTGAGCTCGCCGCGGCGGTCGACCGGCCCCGGGCGGTGCGCGCCGTCGCCAGCGCCGTCGCGGCCAACCCGCTACCGGTGGTGCTGCCCTGTCACCGGGTCATTCGACGCGACGGCGGCCATGGCGGCTACATCGGCGGGGCGTCGCGCAAACGTCGACTCATCCATTGGGAGACCAACCACGGGAGTCACCCGAGATGTTCATAGAGCAGCCCGAGGCAACCCATTCGGCCGGCCTGGACCGGCTCGCGGCATTCCTGCCCCACGCCGGAGGTGACTATGCCCGCTGGCGCAACCACGACTTCGGCCCCGAGGGCGACAACCGCGTATCCGGCCTCTCCCCCTGGCTGCGCCATCGGCTGCTGCTCGAGGAGACGGTCATCGACACGGCCATCGATCGACACGGCCTGGATGGCGCCGAGAAGTTCATCCAGGAGGTCTGCTGGCGGACCTACTGGAAAGGTTTTCTCGAGCGCCGCCCCGTGCACTGGCACGACTATCATGGCGACTGTGACGAGGCGCGGCGGCAGCAGGCGAAAGACCGACGACTGGCCGCGGATATCGACCGCGCCCTCGCCGGGGAGACCGGCATTGCGGCTTTCGACGCCTGGGTGCACGAACTGCGCGACACCGGTTATCTACACAACCATGCCCGCATGTGGTTCGCCAGTATCTGGGTCTTCACCCTCGAGCTGCCCTGGGCGCTGGGCGCGGACTTCTTCCTGCGCCATCTGCTCGACGGCGATCCGGCCTCCAATACCCTCTCGTGGCGCTGGGTGGCCGGCCTGCATACGCCGGGCAAGGCCTACATCGCCCGGTCCTCCAACATCAACAAGTACACCAACGGCCGCTTCAACCCCGGCTATCAGCTCAACACACAGGTCACGCCACCCGAGGGCATCGAGCGACCGCCCGTGGGGCCCTCACCGACCGTCGCGGACTGGCGGTTGACGCCCGACTCCGGCCTGCTCATCACCGAAGAGGACCTGTTGCCGGAGACACTGCTCGGCGCTCCGGACTGGCCGCTGGTCGTGGCCGTGCAGACCACCGACTGGCGCAGTCAGGGCTCGGTGTCCGATCATGTCCGGCGCTTTGCCCGCTCGGGCCTGGAAGCGGCGCTCGCCCGCAACCCCGGCGCCCGACAGGAAGGCCCCGTCGAACTGATCAGCGAAGCCGATGCCGAGGCAGTGCGCGACGCCGCCCTCGCCGCCGGCGTCGATCAGCTCCTCACCCCGTGGGTCCCCACCGGCCCGAGCGCCGATGCCATGGCGATGCTGGATGGCGTCCTCGAAGCCGCCGGCATCCGCCGCCAGCCGGTCCTGCGGGACTGGGATCGGCTGCACTGGCCGGCCGCCACCCACGGCTTCTTCCGCTTCTGGAAGGCGGCCCGGCCGCTGATTGTCGAACGTCAGGCCGGGCGCCGCGCGTGATCGATCTGAAAGCCCAGGATCTCCCGGGCTTCCCGGGAGCGGGCCAGCAGATCCGCCTGGTCATGCCCGCCCAGAAAGACCTCGGCGAGCTCGTAGCTGTAGCTGTCCTGAAAGCGCAGGGCCGAGAGGTCCTGGCCGGGTTGCACGAGCACCCGGACCCGGGCCTCCAGGAAGCGCGTCCGCAGGCGCTCGACATCCGCTGCTGAGGGCACGCGGCTGACCCGGCCGGGCTGGAACACGCGCAGCATGAACTTCGCCGCCATGCGGTATTCGCCCTGCCGTTGCGGGAAATCCGGCGCCTCGCCGAGCCCCAGGTTCACCATCACCTGGAAGTGCGAGGCACCATCGACCATGTGAAAGATCGGCGAGTGCGACTTGGAACAGCGCGCGTTCACCTCAAGCAGCGCCAGGGCATCGCTGCTGCGATTCCAGAAGAATTCCATGTTGAACGGGGCATCGTCGTAGCCGGTCCGGGCCATCACGCGCGTCGCCGCATCGATCATGCGCCGCTGGACACGGCGCGGCAGGCGGGAGGGATACTGGTAGCGGTTGAAGCTCGAGCGGTGACGGCCTTCGCGAATGGAGTCCACCACGCCATAGACCGTCACCTCGCCGCCCTGCACGTAGCCCTCCAGCGTGCACTGCTGGCCGGCGCTGATGATGCCCTCGGCAATGCAGTGATAGCCGCCCACCGGGGCAACGTCTTCCGGCAGATCCGCCTTCTCGAGAATGGCGTTGAAGGGATCGCCAAACTGGTGAATGCCCTCGCGGATCTGCCGGATCGCCTCCCGGAATTCGCTGTGGTCGTGGATGCGAAAGCCGAGATACGAGGAATGGGCCTTGATGGGCTTCAGCCAGAAGGGGAACGCCAGACTGAGGTGCTCCGCCGGGTCATCTGCGAACGGGTCCACCCAGTCGAAGGGCGGGGTGAGATCGGGCACCGCGGCCTGCTGCTCGAGCCGGGCCCAGTATTTGTGCTCGAGCTTGAGGACCGGCACGAGCCCTGCCCCGGGCAGTGCGCGGCGCTCGCGCAGGATGGGCACCATCGTGCTGGTGGGGAAGTCCCAGTAGGTGCAGACCGCATCCACAGAGCCCGGAAAGTCATCGAGAATGCGTTCGCTTTTCTCGAGCATGCGATCCACCGGAAAGGTTTCCGGATGGATCGCCTCGTCGTGCGCCAGGAGCTGGCGGAAGCTCAGCGACTCGGCGCCCTGGATCGTGGCGAGCTGCTCACGATGGAAGCCATCGAGACCGTAAATGAAGACATTGCGGGTTCCATCCAACATCGCCTCCCCGGCCCGATTCCTCCGGGCCGTCTGCTAACCGGAACGCTTTAATGCCGAGAGGGTCGGCACCCCTGCAACCGTTCCGTCAGCATGCGCGATGGGAAGTTCCTCGTCACCATCATTAAGGACGTTCGCCCGTCCGACGATCAGCGGATCGACATTGCCGATGCGCGGGATGTCCTTGCCGTTGTAAGGCAGATGATGAAGGACATAGCGCATGGCATTGAGCCGCGCCCGCTTCTTGCAGTCCGACTTGATGACGATCCATGGCGCCTCGGAGGTGTCCGTGTAGAAGAACATCTGCTCCTTCGCCGTGGTGTAGTCCTCCCACTTGTCCAGCGACTGCCGGTCGATGGGGCTCAGCTTCCACTGCTTGAGCGGATGCGCCTCGCGGGCCTTGAAGCGCCGGCGCTGTTCATCGCGACTGACCGAAAACCAGAACTTGACCAGCGTGATACCGGAGCGGACGAGGTTGCGCTCGAACTCCGGCGCCTGGCGGATGAACTCGGCGTACTCATGATCATCGCAGAAGCCCATCACCCGCTCGACGCCGGCGCGGTTGTACCAGGAGCGGTCGAACAGCACGATCTCGCCGGCCGTGGGCAGATGCTGGACGTAGCGCTGGAAATACCACTGACCCTTCTCGATCTCGGTGGGCTTGTCCAGCGCCACCACACGCGCACCGCGGGGGTTGAGGTGTTCCATGAAGCGCTTGATGGTGCCGCCCTTGCCGGCGGCATCCCGACCTTCGAAGAGGATGACCACGCGGCTGCCGGTCTCCTTCACCCAGCGCTGGAGCTTGAGCAGCTCGCGCTGCAGATCGTATTTCTGCTTCTCGTAGGTCTTGCGCTTGAGTCGATACTTATAGGGGTAACCGCCCTCGCGCCAGTTATCGGCAAGCTCCTCGTCGGACATGCGGCTGCCGGTCTTTCGCGCGACCTCTTCCTGCATAAGCGCCTTGCGCAGCATGACCAGGTCATCCGGCGAGGCCTCCTCGACGATGGCCGAGATATCCTCGGCAAGCCGGGAGAGCGACTGCTTGGCCGCGCGGGCCCGCTTGCCCTTGCCGCTGCCGGCTTCCCGCGCCGTATCCGCGGCATTCGAGGCGATGTCACGCAGCGCGTACTCGGTGGTCTTCATCGCCCCCTCGCCGGCGCGACGGGCCTCGTACTCGCGGATCCCGGCCTCGCTCAGGTCCGGCGGCATATCGCCGGTGCTGATGTCATCGCGGCTGCGACTGCGCTCACTCCCCTTACTCGCCATGTCTTATCCTTTCTCCGGTTTACAGCACTTAAAGCCTAACCGATTGACTGGAAAAGAAAGCTGATCTGGGGCAAGTCCAGCCCGAACCCCTAGAGCAGGACGCGTTCGACCCCGCCGTCACGGGCCCGCTCGACGAATCGCGCCGACCAGTCCTCGCCCAGCAGCTGCCGGGCCATCTCGGTGACGATGTAATCCGCCTCTACGCCGGTGTCCTCGCGGTAGCGCGAGAGCCCCTGCAGACAGGCCGGGCAACTGGTCAGCATCTTCGTCGTGCCCGGTGCCGCCACCGGCTCGCCGGTGAGCGCCTCGAGCCCGCCGTTGATCTCCTCTTCCTTGCGGAAGCGGACCTGGCTGGCGATATCCGGCCGCGCCACCGCAAACGTGCCCGCCTCGCCGCAGCAGCGGTCATTGAGCGGCACGGACTGGCCCATCAGTTCGCTTGCCACCGATTCGCCGCGGCGGGTTTTCATGGGCGTATGGCAGGGCTCGTGGTACATGTACTGCACCCCTTCAACGCCATCAACGCCGAAGCCCTTCTCGAGCAGATACTCGTGGATATCCAGCAGCCGGCAGTCCGGAAATATCTGCTGGAATTCGTATTTCAGCAGCTGATCCATGCAGGTGCCGCAGGACACCACCACGGTGCGGATGTCGAGATAATTGAGCGTGTTGGCCACCCGATGGAAGAGCACCCGGTTCTCGGTGCTGATCGCCTGGCCCTTCTCGATGTCCCCCGATGAGGTCTGCGGGTAGCCACAGCACAGATAACCCGGTGGCAGGACCGTCCGCGCGCCGGCCTCCCAGAGCATGGCGAGGGTCGCCAGGCCGATCTGGCTGAAAAGCCGCTCGGAGCCACAGCCCGGGAAGTAGAACACCGCCTCGGCGGCCTCATCGGCGCGCTGTGGATCGGCGATGATGGGCACGATGCCCGGATCCTCCGCTCCCAGCAATTGCCGCATGGTCTGGTTGGGCAGCTTGCCCGGCATGGGTTTTTTAAGGAAATGCACCACCTGAGCCGGTACGCCGGAGAGATCCCGGGTCGGTTTTGGCCGCCGGCTCACGGCGCTGTCCGGTACGCCGCCACGCGTCCCGGCCATACCCGCCTGGCGGGCCAGGTAGTGCCCCAGGCGCTGGGAGCCGTAGCCCCACTCGATCATGCCCCGACGCATGATCTTGATGCGGCGGGCATCCTGGATGTTGAGAAACGCCATGGACGCCTTTGAGACCAGGCTCTCCCGGCGCTTGCCCCGCTGCTTGAGGGCATGGCGCATCTTGATGGTGACATCGCCGTAGTCGATATCCACCGGACAGGGCGTGAGGCAGCGATGGCAGATCGTGCAATGGTCGGCGATGTCGTTCATCTCCGCCCAGTGCTGCAACGACAGCCCGCGCCGGGTCTGCTCCTCGTAGAGGAACGCCTCGATGAGCAGGTTGGTGCCAAGGATCTTGTCCCGCGGCGAATACCGCAGGTTGGCCCGCGGAACATGGGTGGTGCAGACCGGCTTGCACTTGCCGCAGCGAAGACAGTCCTTGATGTCGTCATTGAGCGCGCCGAGCTCGCTCTGCTCGAGGATGAGCGCCTCCTCGCGCACCAGTTGCAGCGAGGGCGTGTAGGCATCGGCGAGCCCGCTGCCGGCGACGAGCTTGCCGCGGTTGAAGCGATCCTGGGGATCCACCCGCGACTTGTACTCGCGGAAGCGCTCGACCTGCTCGGCGTCCAGATACTGGAACTTGGTCAGGCCGATGCCGTGCTCGCCGGAGATCACACCACCGAGCGACCGGGCCAGCGCCATGACCTCATCCACAATGCCATCGGCTTCTTTCATCATCCCGTAATCATTGGAGTTTACCGGGATGTTGGTATGCACGTTGCCATCGCCGGCATGCATGTGCAGCGCGACGAACAGACGCCGCCGACGGCCCTCGGCGTGGATCTCATCGAGTCGCCGGCGCAGGGGCTCGAAATCGCGGCCGTCATAGATCTCATGGAGCTTGGCCGCCACCGATGCCCGATAGCTGATGCGCAGATCCCGGCGCAGCAGCAACTGAATCACGGTATCGCCGGGCTGGACTGCCTGGGCGGCTTCCTCATCAAGGCAGTCGAGGCAGTCCGCCACCGGCGCGTCGAGCTGATCCAGAATGCGCCGCCAGCGCGTCTCGGCCTCGTCGAGCCTCGCCAGCGCGGCCTGACGCTTGCGGGCGAGGATGCTATCCCCCTCGGCGCTTGCCTTGAGGTCCTCGCGGGCATGGTAATCGGTGCGGGCCTGCAGCTCGGTGAGCGGGCCGAGCAGCCAGGCCCGGGCCGAATCCAGGATCTCGAGCTTGTTGTGCAGGCTGCGGATGATGTTGATGCGCTCAATGCCCTCGCTGTAATCCGCCAGCCGGTGGATGGGGATGACGACGTCCTCGTTGATCTTGAAGGCATTGGTATGGGCGGCGATGGCCGCCGTGCGGCCGCGGTCCGCCCAGAAGGTCCGGCGTGCCTCCGGCGAGGTGGCGATAAAGCCATCCGCATCCCGCGCCTCGACCCGCGCTACCATGGCCTCGGCCGCGGCCTGGCAGGCGGCTTCGTCATCGCTCGCCAGATCCGCCAGCAACAGCATCCGCGGCCGCGTGCCACGATCGCCCTTGGGCGCATAGTCGACGGCGCGGATATAGCGCTCGTCGAGGTGTTCCAGTCCCGCCAGGGCGACGGTGGGGTTGGCCGCGACATCCTCGATGATCTCGACGATGGCCGGCACCGCCTGGTGCAGATCGCGGCCGTGGAATTCCATGCACACGGTCCGCATGTGCGCGGGCATGACATGCAGGATGAACCGCGCCGAGGTGATCAGCCCGTCGCAGCCCTCCTTCTGCACGCCGGGCAGCCCGCCGAGGAACTTGTCGGTGACGTCCTTGCCGAGTCCCGCCTTGCGCAGGCTCGCGCCGGGGAAGGCCAGTACCGTCGGCTCGCCCCGCGGCGTCCGGCCATCGGGCCCGTAGCGGGTGATGCGAAAGCGCACTTCTGCCTGGTCATGGATCTTGCCGAGGTTGTGATCCAGCCGCTCGACATCGATCCACTCCGCATCCGGCGTGACCATGCGCCAGCCGGCGAGGTTGTCCAGCGTCGTGCCCCATAGCACGGCCTTCTTGCCGCCGGCATTCATCGCGACATTGCCGCCGATGGTGCTGGCATCCCGCGAGGTCGGATCGACGGCGAAGACATAACCCGCGGCATCGGCGCGATCCTCGACACGCCGCGTGACCACACCCGCCTCGGCCCGGATGGTGGGTACCGGATCGGCCATGCCCGGCAGTGAACGCATTTCCACCTGGCCCAGGCCCTCGAGCTTCTCGGTATTGATCACCGCGCAGTGCTCATGCAGCGGGATGGCACCGCCGGTATAGCCGGTGCCGCCGCCGCGGGGAACTACGGTGAGGTCGAGTTCGACGGCGGCGGCCACCAGTCCGGCCATCTCCGCTTCGGTATCCGGTGTGAGAACGACGAAGGGTACCGCCACCCGCCAGTCGGTGGCATCGGTCTGATGGGCCACCCGGGTGAGGCCGTCGAAGGCGATGTTGTGCTCGGCGGTGACGCGGGCGAAGGCCTTGCGGGCCCGCTCGCGCAGGGCCTGTGTGGCGGGGAATGCGGCCTGGAAGTCCGCCACCGCCTGACGACAGCGGCCGGCCAGCGCCAGCGCCTCCGCATTGCCGTCGGCCCGGGCCTCGATCTGCTCGAGGCGATGGTTCATGGCGGCGACCAGCGCCTCGCGTCGGCCCTGATTGTCGAGCAGATCCTCCTGGATATAGGGATTGCGCCCCACCACCCAGAGATCGCCCAGCACCTCGAAGAGCATGCGCGCCGAGATACCGGTGCGGCGTTGGGAGCGCAGCCGCTCCAGCGTGTCCCAGCCATCGGCACCGAGATAGCGGTGGACGATCTCGCGATCGGAAAACGAGGTATAGTTATAGGGAATCTCGCGGATTCGGGCGGGGGCGGCGGTAGCCATGGCGGGCGCACTCCGGGGCGTCGTGAATGGGCTCATGGTACGCCAGTCGCGCGATGAGTGCCCGCGGCAACCTTGCGCCGGATCAAAACGATGCCGAAATCCGACTGCTGTTTTCGCAATGGGGGATATGAAAGAATAGCGCGCGATCTGAATTGCCCATGCAGCAAAAGAGAGCATCACTATGAGCACAATCCAGGTTCCCGCCGACGGCGCGCGGGTCACTCTTGAGAACGGCGTTCTGAATGTCCCCGATAACCCGATCATCACCTACATCGAGGGTGACGGCATCGGCGTGGACATCACGCCGGTCATGCAGCGGGTCGTGGATGCCGCGGTCGAGAAGGCCTATGACGGCAAGCGCAAGATCCACTGGATGGAGGTCCTCGCCGGCGAGAAGGCCAACAACGAGCTGGGCGCCTGGCTGCCCGACGAGACCGTGGAGGCCATCCGCGAGTACCTCATCTCGATCAAGGGCCCGATGACCACGCCGGTGGGCGGCGGCATCCGCTCGCTCAACGTCGCCCTGCGCCAGGTCCTGGATCTGTACGTCTGCCTGCGCCCGGTGCGCTGGTTCAACGGGGTCCCCTCGCCGGTGAAAAACCCCGACCAGGTAGACATGGCGATCTTCCGCGAGAACACGGAGGACATCTACGCGGGCATCGAATTCGAGGCGGGCTCGGAGGAGAACCAGAAGTTCAAGGAACTGCTGGCCGAGCATTTCCCGTCGGCCTACGCCAACATCCGCTTCCCCGAGGAATGCGGATTCGGTATCAAGCCGATCTCCCGCGAGGGCACCGAGCGCCTGGTGCGCGCCGCGATCCGTTATGCCATCGACAACAAGCGCAAGTCGGTGACCATTGTCCACAAGGGCAACATCATGAAGTTCACCGAGGGCGCCTTCCGGACCTGGGCCTACGAGCTCGCGGAGCGCGAATTCGGCGAGGAGACCTACACCTGGGCGGAGTGGGAGCGCACCGTGGCCGAGAAGGGCCAGGAAGCGGCCAACGCCGAGCAGGATGCCGCCGTGGCCGCGGGTAAAGTGCTGGTCAAGGACTCGATCGCCGACATCACCCTACAGCAGGTGCTGACCCGCCCCACGGATTTCGAGGTCATCGCCACCATGAACCTGAACGGCGACTACCTCTCCGACGCGCTGGCCGCGCAGGTGGGCGGTATCGGCATCGCCCCGGGCGGCAACATCAACGAGCAGACCGGCCATGCCGTGTTCGAGGCGACCCACGGCACCGCGCCGAAGTACGCCGGCAAGGACATGGTCAACCCCGGCTCGCTGGTCCTCTCCGCGGAGATGATGCTGCGCCACCTGGGCTGGAGCGAGGCGGCCGACCTCATCCTCACCGGGATGGATGCGGCCATTGCCAGCAAGCATGTGACCTATGACTTCGCCCGCCTGATGGACGGCGCGACCAAGGTGAGCTGTTCGCAGTTCGGCGAGGCGATGATCAAGCGCATGCAGGACTGAATCCCGTCTCGATGCAGCGGCTGCGGGGCAGACCATGAGCGGCAGCGAACACCACTACCAACAGGTGGCCTCCGCGGCCCGCTGCATTCATGACGGGTTCATCCGCTATAACCGCCAGTTCCGGCGGATCACCGCCCGGGCCGGGCGGCGCTTCGAGGAACGGGACTGGAAGGGGCAGATGGCGGATATCGCCGCCCGAGTCGAGCTCTACGAGCTCTGGGCCGGGCGCACCGTCAAGGCCCTGAATGCCGAGCTCGGTGGCGATCTCGCCGACCACGATTTCTGGGCCGAAGTGCGCGAGTGCTTCGGCCTGCGCGTGGAGGCGGTGCCCGACGCCGGCTTCATGAAGACCTTCTTTAACTCCATCACGCGCCGGGTGTTCGGTACCCGCGGCGTCAACGGGGCGGTGGAATTCGTCCAGCCCCCGCCCGAGGAAGGCATCGAGTCGCTCACCATGCGGCGCTATCCCTGCTGGAATGATCTCGACGCCGTCTGCGGGCGGGTCCTGCAGGACTATTGCTTCCGGCGGAGCTATGCCGAGAAGGCCGGCGATGCGCGCTGGATGGCCGACACCATCCGCGGGCAGCTCGGCGGTGCCGCAGCCGATGCCGACTGCCTGCGACTTGAGTTCATCGACACGCATTTTTTCCAGGGCACGCGGGCCTACCTGGTCGGACGATTGCGCCTGATGGACGGCACCCGCCCCATCGTCGTCGCCCTGCGCAACAGCGACGAGGGCATCCGAGTGGATGCGGTGCTGCTCACCGCCGAGCAGATTGGCGTGGTGTTCTCCTACACCCGCTCCTACTACTTCGCCGACCCGACCTCGGTGGTGGCGGCGGTGCAGTTCCTCAAAGACATCCTGCCGCGCAAGCCCATCGACGAGCTGTACACGGTGCTGGGCCGCCTGCGCCAGGGCAAGACCGAGCGCTATCGGCAGCTCATGCACCATCTCTCGGATACGCAGGATGATTTCGTGCATGCCGCCGGCGAGGCGGGGCTGGTGATGATCGTCTTCACCCTTCCCTCGTTCAATCTGGTCTTCAAGATCATGCGCGATGTCTTCCGGCCACCGAAGACCACCACCCATGATGACGTGCACCAGAGCTACCGCCTGGTCTCGCGGCATGACCATGCCGGCCGGCTCATCGACACCCAGCATTTCCGCAACCTCGAGCTGCCGCGCGACCGCTTTTCCGAGGCTCTGGTCGAGGAGCTGCGGCGCGAGGCGCCGCGCACGGTGGGCATCGACGGCGATCAGCTCGTCTTCCGCCATGCCTATGTCGAGCGCCGGGTCCGCCCCCTCAACCTCTACGTCCGCGAAGTGGACGAGGCGGAGGCGAAGCGGGTCATCCTGGATTACGGGCGCTGCATCAAGGACCTGGCCGAGACCAACATCTTCGCCGGCGACCTGCTGCTGAAAAACTTCGGCGTCACCAGTTCCGGGCGGGTGGTGTTCTACGACTACGACGAGGTGCTGCTGGTCACCGACTGCAGCTTCTACGAACTGCCCGAGCCGGATGAGGATTTCCCGCTGATGGACCACGGCACCACGCGCTTTGTGGGGCCGAAGGATATCTTCCCCGAAGAGTTCATCCGCTTTCTCGCCATGCCCGCCTCCCTGCGCCAGTCCTTCCTCGAGGCGCACAGCGACCTGCTCACCGCCGACTACTGGCGCGACGTCAAGCGCCGACGGCTCGCCGGCGAGGTCGCCGAGATCGTGCCCTACGCGCGCCAGAGCGTGGCGCCCCGGCGCATCGAGCTCTGATCCAAACCGGCGGCGGTCAGTCGTCGCCCAGAATGACCCGCGCGGTCTCCGGCGAGATCAAGCCCTGCTGCTGGAGCCGCTGAACGGACTGACCCATGGTCTGCATGCCCATGGCCTGGCCGGTCTGCAGGGCGTTGGGGATCTGCGCGAGGTTGCTCTCACGGATGAGATTACGGATGGCGGGGACGGCCACCATGATCTCGAAGGCCGCCACCCGGCCGCCGCCCTGGCGCTTTAACAGGCTCTGCGAGATCACCGCGAGCAGCGACTCGGCGAGCATCGCCCGGACCTGCGCCTGCTCGTCCCCCGGGAACGTGTTGATGATCCGGTCCACACTGCTCGCCGCGGTGCGGGTATGCAGCGTGCCGAAGACCAGATGCCCGGTCTCGGCGGCGGTCAGCGCCAGACGGATGGTATCCGGGTCACGCAGCTCACCCACCAGGATGACATCGGGGTCCTCGCGCAGGGCGGCACGCAGGGCATGCTGGACATCGTGGGTGTGGTGCCCCACCTCGCGCTGGGTGATGAGCGCGCGGTTGCAGCTATGGACGAACTCCACCGGGTCTTCGATGGTGAGGATATGCTCGGGGTACTGGCGATTGCGGTGATCCACCATGGCGGCCAGGGTGGTGGATTTACCCGAGCCCGTAGGGCCGGTCACCAATACGAGGCCGCGGGCGCGGTCGGCGATCTGCTGGACCACCGGCGGCGTGCCCAGCGACTGGAGCTGCGGAATCTCGCTGGGGATGGCCCGGAGAACGATGCCGGAGCCGTTGAGCTGCTCGTAGACATTGACGCGAAAACGCCCCGCGCCGGTGACCTGCAGGGCGAAGTCCACCTCGCGGTGATCGCGGTAATCCGCCCGCTGCGGCTCGTCCATGAGATCGAGGATGGCCGGCTCCAGGTCCTCGGCGGCGATCGCACCCTGATCGAGGGTCTGCAGATCGCCATCGAGCCGGACCAGCGGCGGCACACCCGCGGCGACATGGAGGTCGGAGGCCCCCATTTGGGCTGCCTTGATGATGAGGGCTTGAAGATCCATTGAAGCTCCCGTGGGCTTGATAGCACGGCCGGAGCCTATCATCCAGGCGTAACAGCAGCCGCGGACGCCACGCTAACAATCCCTGAACTTCCGGTCCTTTTGGTATCAGTGAAACGGTCTGAAATTCCATACCGAGTGCTAACCTCAATTTCCGCGAACGACAACGTCCACGGACGCAGGTGGCAAGCCGGCGAGGGAACTGGGGCTCGAACAGACGAGTCATCGGGGATGTGTGCCCTTGTCAGCCGGGACCGACATGGACTGCCAACCCAACGAACGATGGAGTACAGGAACGTGAAAATCAGGAATCTTAGAAACACCAACGCCCGCCAACTCATTGCCGAGCGCAAGGAGCGGGGGTTCACCCTCATCGAGCTGGTGATCGTGCTGGCTGTGCTCGGTGTTCTGGCGGCACTCGCGATTCCGCAGCTCACCGGACTGCAGGCAGAGGCGGAATTGCAAAGCACTGCCATCAATATTTCGAGTGAGGCAACGGAAGCATTTGCAACAGCTTTTGTCACCGATGGCTCTAGTGGGTGGGATTCCATTGCAAATGCATGCTCCACAGCCGCGGGTCTTTCCTCAAATGGGTCAAGTTACACAGTTTCAGAAACCGACGACAACGATGACCCGTCAGTTGAAATCACCGTCCCATACGACAATTCCGGCGTAATCTCCACGGCGACATGCTACGTCTACAATGACACCAGTACTTAGGGCTATTTAGCCGGATGGCGGGAGACTTCAACCTCTTTCGTGAAAAGCGCACTCTGCACCAAGACCAGAGTGGTATCCACTTCGCCCAGTCCTCGGTGGCACTTTCGGTGCTGTCGGAGGACGGGGCGCGGGTGGAGCTCTGCGTCAACCGGCCATGCGGTCGGGAGGATGCGGCGGCGGTTCTGGCTGATCTGGTCGCTGAGCATGGTCTGCGGGGAACGCCAGCCTACGTCACCCTCAGTCGTGGCGACTACGACACCCAGTATGTCGACCTGCCGGGGATCAGTGACGCGGAGCTGCGCGATGCCCTTCAGTGGCGGGTGACCCCGCCCGGTGTAATGAGCGCTGATGAGATCGTCGCCACCGGGATCCGGCTGAGTAACGACCGCGCCGGTGGCACCGACGGGGCACCCCTCGTCCGGGCCACGGTAATGCCACGCAGCACCCTTGACCGGATTACCGATGCCGTTCTTGGCGCCGGGCTGGATTTGCGGGCCGTATTCCCGCGGGAAACGGCGCTGATCACGCTGGCACGACGCGGCGTCTCGCACGAGGCAGCGGCCACGGGCCGGGACGATCCGGAACCGCCGGTGCTATCGGTGTTTGTCGGGCCGCGCAGCACCGGCATTGCGATCGCTCGGGACAATAACCTCTATCTGTCGCGAACGCTCCAGATGGAGGTTGCATCCGAGGCGGGACTCACCACCAGTCAGCAGGAGCTTCTGGTCAACGAGTGTCTTCGCACGGCGGAGAATTTCAATAAGCGCCTGTCAACGGTCGCTCTCACCGACGCCTGCATCGGGCCCGCATTCCATGGGATGGATGAGGTCCGTCAGGCGCTGACCGAGGCGCTTGGGATTGAGTGCCGGGTGTTGAGCCTGCCACCGGACATCGAACCGGCGGACGAGTCGACCGCCGCCACGGCGGCGACGCCTCAGGGCATGCTGGCCGTTGCTGGGACGCTGGACGTGTCCCTGCCAGAGAACGCCTCCCTCTATCGCCGGCCGCCCAAGACGCGTTCGGCTACCTCCCCTGCCGTGCTCACGGCGGGGCTGGCGGCGGCGACCGCGGGGCTTGTCGTTATCACTGGTATTCAGTCATTGCTGCTTAACAGCGGACAGCAGCAACTGGACGCGGCGCAGCGTGAGCGCGATGCGTTGCAGGAACAGGTCGCCTCGCTGCAGGCTGAGACGGAGGGCATCGAGAATGTCGAACCTTCGCCGGAACTCATTGCCGAGCGTGACCGGATAGAGCGCCGGCGGGCCTTCTACGTCACGATCCTTGACGACTTCGAAGGCGTGGACACCTCCCTGAAGGAAGGATTCTCCGGGCCACTGCAGGCCCTTGCCCAGACCCCCGTGGACGGCCTCTGGTTGCATGAGATTGCCATCGACGCGGATGATGTGACGCTCCGCGGGCATGCGTTGAGCCCGTTTGAGGCCGAGACATTGGCGGATCGGCTCGAGTCGCAGCCCGCCTTCTCGGACTGGTCGCCGGAATCCATTGATATCGGCGAACCCGTCGCGCAGGGCAACGACATCACTGCCAGGGCTTTCACCATTCGCGGCGATGGCCTGCTGGCTGTGGCTGCCCCTCGTAAGACGGATAACAACCGATCAACGCAGGAGGCCACCGGTTTACAGGCCCTGTTGCAAGGCCTTAGAAACAGCAATGAATGAACGCCTTCGACAGGTGCCGGTTCTCTGGGCCCGCTACGCCCGCCCGATTCGGCGGTTGGCCGCGTCAACCAGCGCCTGGTTGATGGGGCGGACAGCGCGCGAGCGCGTGCTGCTTTTCGGTGCCGTGTTCCTGATAATCGCCACCTTCTGGCAGCAATCATTCTTCTCGCCGGCTGCCACCGAACTCTCGGGTGTGAATGCCCGGCTGACGAGCGTGGAGACTCAGCGTGACCAACTCCGCGCCAGCATCGAGCGGCTCGAGCAACGCCGGCAAATGGCCGAAGACCCGGATCAGCCCGTGCGCGAGGAGATCGCGGCATTGCAGGATGAGGTGGAGGAACTCAATCAGGCGCTCGTCAAAAGGGGGCTCGACTTCATCGCCACCGTGCCGATGCGCACGGCCATGGCGACGGTCCAGGATCGCATCGAGGCACCGGATGCACCGAGGCTCATCAGTTTCGAGCGCCGCCCGGGCACTGGCATCACCACCACGGGTGAGAGTGCCGTGGATGATCTCGACATACGACATCGTGAGTTCCAGATGGTGTTTGAAGGCGGCTATCAGCAGACAGTGGCGTTCCTGGATTCCCTGGAAATGGACGATATCCAGCTTGTCTGGCGCTCTCTCGATTACGAGGTGACCGAGTATCCCGAGGCCCGGATCACCGTGAGGTTTGATCTCTATGCACCCGCCGATCTTGATTAGGCTTCTACCGGCAGCGGGGCTGATTGCCCTGCTCACCGTATCGCCCGTGGTCATCGGCCAGGGGCTGATCGATCCGACGGCACCCCCGGCGATCCTGCGGGCGTTGAATGAAGCACGGCCGGAGGATACGCCGCGCAACGCCGCGGCCACCGACGAACCGGCAGGTGCGCCAGAGGCGACCCCGCAACTGCCGGCAGGGCCGTCTTTGGTCGTGAGCGAACCCATTGCCGGCGAATGGCGGACGCGCGCTGTAGTGGGCAGGGAGATCATCAGCGCGGGTGACACGGTGGAGGTGGGTGAAGTGATGCGGGTAAACGAAGGGGGGCTGGTCATCGCCACCGACGATGGTAAGCGCAACGAACCGGTGGTGAAACACGACGTCATCAAGCATCGCCCCGGCGAACGGGCAGAGGATAACTAAGGAATGCGACCAACCCGAATCTTACTGCTGGTGGCGATGGCGCTCACACTGGCCGGCTGTGCGGCCACCGGCGGTATGTCCCCTGGCGAGCGAAACGCCGCGATCGGCGAGATGATGACCGGCGGCAGTCAGGCCGCCACTGCGACGGATGAGGATGTTCCGCCCCTGCCGGAGGCGGCCCGTGAGATGCTCACCCCGCCGCCGCTTGAGACTGACGCACCGGCCCCCGTGCAGGAGCCCCGCTTCGACATCACGGCAGACCGGGTTGCGGTCGCCGAGTTCTATCATGGGCTTGTGGAAGACACGCCGTATAACGTGGTCGTTCATCCCGAGGTGGCCGGTACGGTCTCATTACGCCTGAATGATGTCTCGGTGCCGGAGGTGATGGATATCCTCAGCGAGGGATATGGCTATCACTACCAGCGCACGGACGGATCCTACCTCGTCCTCCCCTCCGCCCTGGAGACGCGGGTCTTTCGGCTTGATTACATCAATGTCCAACGCGAGGGCGTCTCCGGGACAAGCATCACGGGCGGCGAGATCACTTCTTCCGAGGAGGAAGATGACGCGAATGACTCCGGCGAGGTCAACGGCAGTTCATTGATCACGCGATCGAGTTCGCGGATCTGGTCAGATATCGAGACGGCCATCGAGGAGATCATCGCCGGCAACCGCGACGACGGACCCGAGACGCAGAACGCCTCACCCGATCCTGAAATGGAAGGTCCGGACGAAGGCGATGCCGCCCGGGTGGTGATCAGCCCGGAGGCCGGCGCGGTGGTGGTGCGGGCGAGCCCGGAGGTGCTTGATCAGGTCGAGCGGTTTATGTCGGGGCTGCAGGCCACACTGAACCGTCAGGTTATCCTTGAAGCCCGGATCGTCGAGATCACGCTCAGCGATGAGTTCGAGGCCGGCATCGACTGGGATCTGGTGGGCAACACGTCGGGCCGCGAGACCACCGTCGACCTGACGCCGAGCGGTTTCCAGAGCGGGTCCGGTCTCTTCGAGCTCGGTATCGTGCGCAACGGCTCGTTCAACGCCACCATCGACGCGCTCCAGGAACAGGGCGATGTCATGGTGCTGTCCTCCCCGCGGGTGTCCACGCTCAACAATCAGAAAGCGCTCATCAAGGTGGGCACCGACAGCTTTTTCCAGACCGGCGTGCAGTTGGATACGACCATCTCCGATGGCAATACCCAGACCGATGTGGATCCCGAGTTCCGCTCGTTCTTCTCGGGCATTTCCTTGGATGTGACGCCGAACATCAATGCGGATGGCTTTGTCACACTTCATGTCCAGCCGTCGGTCTCCAACGTCACCGAAATCCCGCGCTCGGTGCAGATTGCCGGCGGTGAGACCATCGAGTTCCGGCTTGCCAGCAGCGATGTGCGTCAGTCCGACTCCATCGTCCGGGCCCGCAACGGCGACCTCATCGTCATCGGCGGCCTCATGGAGCAGCGCGAGGAGACCATTGATGCCGCGGTTCCCGGTCTCGGCCAGATCCCGCCGGTGAACCTGCTCTTCAGCCGCCAGCGCCAGGTATCCGAGAAGATCGAACTGGTCATCCTGCTGCGGCCGACGGTGGTGGAGGAAGACACGTGGCGGAGGGCGATCGATACCCAGTTGGAGCAGATGCTATGAGCATTCACTGGTCAATTCCGGCACTTACCATCACGGCATTGCTGTTGGGCATGAGCCCGGTCGCCCTCGCGCAATCCGAGAATCTCGAGCGTGCACCGTCTGAAACCGCTTCGGATGAGCGTGCCCTGACGCTCTACCATGAGGGCAAGCGGGCCATGGAAACGGGTGATCTGGCCACGGGCGCGAGGCATTTCCGGGAGGCGTTATCGCTGGATGATCGCCTGCAGCCCGCACGGCGGGACTATGCGCGCATCCTCATGGCCGCCGGTCGACCGGATCGGGCCCAGGCCGTGTTGGCACTGGGTCTGGAACTGTCGCCACGTGACGGGGCCACGGCCCGCATGCTGGCCCGGGTGGCCCGGGAGAATGGCGATCTTGATCTGGCCATCCGCGCACTGGAGTCGATACGACCGGATACGGACGCGGAGGAGACCACCCTGCGGGCGAACCTGGCGACCCTATACCAGGCAACCGGGAACTATAGCCAGGCTGCCAGCCTCTACGCCGAGTTGCGTACCGTGGAGCCGGCCGCACCGCGCTGGATTCTGGGTGAGGCCCTGGCGCTGGATTATGCCGGCGTGACGACGGATGCCGCCTTTGCCTGGTCGGCGCTGATCGCTCACGACGAGATCGACCCATCAGTCCGGCGCTACGCCGAGGCGCGCATCGCGGCGCTACGCGATGCCCAGGTACCCTACGGAGACTGACGGGAGATGGCCGTCGCGCGACCCACTCGCCCGCAGCGCCTCGGTGATCAGCTCATCGAGCGCGGGCTCATTGATGAGCAGGACCTCAAGCTCGCGCTGGATGAGCAGAAGCGCTCCGGCCTCGCCCTGGGCGAGGCGCTGGTACAGACCGGCCGCATCACCGAGCGACGGCTTAACGAGATTCTTGCCGAGCACTACGGCATCCAGGCGGCGGATCCCAACCAGTACTGGGTGGATCAGGAGACCGCCAGCCAGTTGCCCGAGGAAGCCGCCCGTCGCTTTGGCGCGGTCATCCTTGAGGAGCGCAGCGATGACTTTCTCGTCGCCACCGACGACCCGGGGGATGTCATGGCGCTCGACGAGATCGAGCGCATCCTGCCCAAGCCGGTGGAATTCCGCCTTGCCGGGCGGCAGGAGATCATTGATGTCATCAATCTCGTCTACGGCCGCTCCGACGAGCTGGAGAGCATTGCCGACGAGATCAGCGAAGAGCTCGAGGGCACGGACGAGATCGATCTCACCAACCTCACGGTGGGCGCGGGACGGGCAAGCTCGCCGGCGGTGCGGCTGCTGAAATCGCTGATGGACGACGCCATCCAGCGTGGTATATCCGATATCCATATCGAACCGGATCAGAAACTGCTGCGCATCCGCTCGCGCAAGGATGGCATCCTGCATGAGCGTCTGGTGCGCCAGGGTAATATCCAGAACGCCCTGATCTCGCTGCTCAAACTCATGGCCGGACTCAACATCACCGAGCGCCGGCTGCCGCAGGATGGGCGTTTCCACACCCGTATCCAGGGCCGGAGTGTCGATGTCCGCCTCGCCACCCTGCCCCAGCAGCACGGCGAGAGCGTGGTGCTGCGGCTGCTCGACCAGAATGCAGTGGTCACCTCACTGGACCAGACCGGCATGAACGACGAGATGCTCACCCGCTTCAGGCGGCTAATCGGCATCCCGAACGGACTGATCCTCGTGACCGGCCCGACCGGCTCGGGTAAATCCACCACGCTCTACGGCGCGCTCAGCGAGATGAATTCACCGGAGGTGAAGATCATCACCGTCGAGGACCCGGTGGAATACGCCCTCTCCCGCGTCACTCAGGTCCAGGTGCACGAGCAGATCGGACTGGATTTCGCCCGCGTGTTGCGCACAGCCCTGCGACAGGACCCGGACATCGTCATGGTCGGTGAGATCCGCGATTCGGAGACCGCCGAGATCGCCCTGCGCGCGGCCATCACCGGCCATCGCGTGCTCTCGACGCTGCATACCAACGACGCGGTCTCCTCGGCCAATCGGCTGCTGGACATGGGCGTGCAGCCATTCATGCTCGCTGCGGCGCTGCGCGGCGTCGTCGCCCAGCGCCTGCTGCGGCGGGTGTGCCCGCAGTGCAGCGAGCCACGGCCGGCGAACGATGATGAGATCGCCTGGCTGAAGCGCGCCGGGCAGGCGGATCCGGCCTCTTTGCTGATCCACGAGGGAGAGGGCTGCCCGTTCTGTGAGCATAGCGGCTACAGCGGCCGCGTCGGGCTCTTCGAGCTGGTGGAAGTGGATGATGGCATGCGGGATGCGCTTCGGCGGAGCAATATCAGTGAGTTTTCCCGGCTCGCCCACCAGTCACCGGCCTACCGGCCCATTCAGGACATGGCGCTCGAATTCATCCGGCGCGGTACCACCAACGTCATGGAAGTGATCCGGGTATTTGGCGAAGTGTCCGCGGAGGAGAACTGACGTGCCCCGCTTCCGCTACCGGGCGAGAACCGCGGAAGGCCAGCTCATTCGGGGCGAGGTCGATGCCGACGACCAGCGCGGTGCGGCGAACTATGTCATGAACCTCGGGGCGACACCGCTGGCGCTGGAACCAGAAAACGATGAAAAGGTTGGTGCCAGCACGGATGTCGGCGAGTTGCTCGCGCGCTATTTCGGCCGCCCCGTGCCACTCACCGACCTCATCATCTTCGCCCGGCATTTCCGTTCACTGCTGCATGCCGGCGTCCCGGTGATCCGCGCCCTGCGCGGTCTGGCGGATAATGCCCAGAATGACCGGCTGAAAAAGTCGTTGCTGGATATCGCCATTAACCTTGAAAGTGGTAGTGCCCTGGCGGAGAGCATGAATCAGCACCGCTCGGTATTCCCGCCGCTGTTCATCCACATGGTGCGCGTCGGGGAACAGTCCGGTCAGCTCGAGACGGCACTGGCACGCATGGCGGATAACCTCGAACAGGAGCGCCTCACCCGCGAGCGGATCAAATCCGCCCTGCGCTACCCGATTTTCGTCCTGATTGCGATTGTCGGGGCCTTCCTGGTCGTCAATCTATTCGTCATCCCCACCTTTGCGCAGCTCTTCGAGAGCCTGAATACCGAACTGCCCTTCGCGACACGCATCCTGCTCGGCATGTCGAATTTCATGCAGCAAAACGGCATTGCCCTGTTGGTGATGGCCGTGGCGGGCGGATTCTTCCTGCGCTCCTACCTGCGCACCGACGCCGGCCGGCTGCAGTGGGATCAGTTCAAATTGCGCCTCCCCATCGCAGGCCCGGTCCTGCGGCGTGCCCTACTGGCGCGTTTCGGGCGGACTTTTGCCATGGCCCTGCGCGCCGGCGTCCCGCTGCTCACCGCCATCGATTCGGTGGCTGAAGCCACCGATAACCGGTTTGTGAGCAAAGGCATCAAGGGGCTGCGCGCGGGTATCGAGCGTGGCGAGAGCCTGCACAGCGTCTGCAAGCAAAGCGGGCTTTTCACGCCCATGGTGCTGCAGATGCTCGCCGTCGGTGAAGAGACCGGCCAGCTTGCCGACCTGATGGATCAGGTTGCCGCGTTCTACGAAAGCGAGGTCGAAGCCGATCTGAAACGACTGCCCTCCTACATCGAGCCGATCATGGTGGGCTTCATCGGGTTACTCGTGCTCGTCCTCGCGGTGGGCATCTTCATGCCCGTCTGGCAGATGAGCTCTGCGTTCGGATGAGGCCGCAGGGCGGGTTCACATTGATGGAGATCGTCATAACGATCGCCGTGCTTGGGATCCTGGCGGGCGTCGCGTTCAACGTCAGTGGTATCGGTGGAAATCGAATCTCAGAAGTGCTCCGTGCAGAAGATCGAGTAAAGACAGAGCTCCGCAGAGCGCGAGCCGAAGCCTTATATCGGTTACCAGAGATGGATGGGAACAGTGAGCAACCCTTTATTGCACTGATCGACGCTTTTGCATCGGATGCTTCCGTCTGTCCTGAAGAGGTACCCTTTCTCCATCCTATCGGTGAGGTGGATGCCAACTCTGTCTCCTGCTCGGGTTGTGCCGGATGCCTTTCAGGCAACAATATAAAAATCAAAATATCGATAGATTCCACAGAGCGCTGCCTGCAACTGATCTCTGCAAATGGGAAGATTAACGAGATTGATTGCTGACAAAGAGTCAAATAATCTTCACTGCAGCCGTCAGTTTCGTGGCCGGCATCAGGACGGCGTAACCCTGATTGAACTCATCATCGCGCTCGTCATCATCGGTATCGCAATGGCTACCATTACCTCAATGGTCGTCTTCAGTTTTGATGCAATTAAAACCAATACAAATTATGCCGCGAGTATCCGCACGGCTGAATCCTGTTATGAGACGCTGCTGTCACTGCATGAAAACAATGCATGGCGGTGGAACCAGCCTGATAACAATGACACCCCATACGCAGGATGTAATGCAGAGGTATGGAGCGAACTGAACATTAACAGCATCGCCAGCGACTGGTTACCTGATAACTCCGGTCGACGAACACTCCTCGTAAACGCGTGTCGTAATGACAATTTCCCCAGCTCGCTGGAATGTCAACAGATCAACGTCGACGGTCCTTCCACATGGTTTAAAATCCCCGTAACTGACGGGAGCAATCTTGAGCTCCTGGTCCCCAATGATTGAGGGTTCATCGCGATGAGCGATATGAGAAACCGGGCAATGCGAAGTCATTACGGCTTCACGCTGCTGGAAATCGTGGTAACACTGATCATCCTCGGTATCGTTGCAGCCGTTGCGAGCACACCACTCATAACACTCATCCAGTCCCGAGATTCAATCAGTATGGCTGCCTCCGAGCAGTCGGATAACGACTACGCGCTTGCACGCATGGCAACGCAAATACGCCTTAGCGAGACCGATGGTATTGACCGCTGCAATGCAACGGAGCTCTGGATACGGGGTGACAGTGGCCCGGATGCCGCCGCCACGCAGTACACTTTCACGGCGGGTCAGATACTGGTGAGCGAAAAGATACTCGTGGAAAACGTGGACAATCCAGATGCGGGCGGTGAAAAACTATGTGACATTGTGGATGACGGTCTAAGGCTCTATCGTTTAGCCTTCCGGGTTGATGGCGAACTATTCGCCGTCCGAGCCTTTAAACGTGATGCTGGCCCCCAGTGACAAATAACCCGAGGTTAATCGTGTCAACCAACCCGAGTCGATCCACGCAGGTGAAGCAGGACGGTATAGCGATCATATCGGGCCTTGTTGTTATAGCGGGCGTCGGTACTGTCGCCGCAGGCACGATGGCGGCGATACAGAACAACACCGTCAAGGAGAACGAACAGCTCCGGCAGATGCAGGGTATCAGTATCGCTGACGCCGCTCGTACGAACATGGGGGCCGGCCGGGACAGGCAAACAGTGAGCTTCGAAGTCACGAACACGATGTACGAGCAGGACAAGTCGCAAGTTGTTGACGACGGAAGCGATGTGGAGGGCTACTACAGCTCAGGCCCGGCAAAGTTTGGGTACGAATTCTGGGTCGGCACCGGGGGGAACACGGAGGATGGTGGTTCCTCGGGCAGTGAAAGTTGGGGAAGTATGCCGCAGGCTTGTGGCCAAGATGGGGGCATCATTTGTGAGTGGGGCTCGGATACAACCGTAAAGGGTCCGATTCGATTCGATGTTCCAGGTCGGGAGGTCGT
This sequence comes from Spiribacter sp. 1M189, assembly GCF_040838345.1. Classification (NCBI taxonomy): domain Bacteria; kingdom Pseudomonadati; phylum Pseudomonadota; class Gammaproteobacteria; order Chromatiales; family Ectothiorhodospiraceae; genus Spiribacter; species Spiribacter insolitus. Next base: position 872,046 of record NZ_JBAKFF010000001.1, read on the forward strand.
ATTCAAGGTCGGAAAGAACGTGGACGTAACCTTCGAGGGACCCGTTGTCGTCAAAGGAACACTCGTATTCAGAGACTGGAACGAAGGCAAAAAAAGCTTGTGTTTTAGAGGCCCCGTTGCTGTAACGGGCGCTTTCGCACCGATGCCACTGAAGCCGTATGGTGGCGCTGGAGGGGATACGACATGCGGGACTGTATCAAGCGGAAAACACTCTACGTTCGAAAAAGAACTATACGTAGGAGGGGAACTTGACGGCAATGAAAACAAGATCTCGTTAGCGAACAACCCAGACTCGATAGACCTTCCTGGTGACGGTGGGTATACCCTAGCCGATGCAATCGATGGAACGGTGGATGTTGGTGGTCAGAGCATTACCTGGGCCTTCACTAATCCGGTTGTAGCGAGTGGATCTGACCTGGACGCTGGAGATGGCGACGGCTCGACCGGAGGTGGTGACGGAGCCGGTGAAGCAGAGGGGTCCAGCAGCAGTTCTTCCTCGTCCACCTCGTCGGCGTAATACTTGATCTTTCCTAACGCGGTTGGATAGTGCCCATTGCTTGGAGTAGCGCCTTACTTCGCTATTATTCTCGGCGCGCTTCTAGGCAGCTTCCTCAACGTCGTCATCTCACGCGTCCCGGCGCAGATCGACTACGCCGCCCGACAGACGGACCGCGCTGAGGGCGAGCCAGGCTCCCCTCCCCCGCCGGGCATCGCCTGGCCGGGTTCACACTGCCCGGCCTGCAAACACCCGATCCGCATCCGGGACAACATCCCCATCATAAGTTGGCTGATGCTGCGGGGGCGCTGCCGCGACTGCAGCGAGCCGATTCCGCTACGCTATCCGGTCACCGAGCTCTTCACCGCCATCATCACGGCGGTTGTCGTACTGCGCTTCGGCATCGGCGACCTGACGCTCCTGCTGCCCATGCTGCTTTTGAGCTGGTGGCTCATCGCCATGGCGGTGATTGACCTCGAGACCCGCCTGCTCCCGGATGCGCTCACCCTCAGCGGGCTATGGTTAGGGCTGTTATTCAGCGTGTCCACTGGCTTTATCAGCCCCACCATGGCGATCATTGGCGCCGCGGTAGGCTATGCATCGCTCTGGCTGATCAACACGGGCTACGTCTGGCTGCGAGGACATGACGGGCTGGGGTATGGGGACTTCAAGCTCTTTGCCATGATCGGGGCCTGGGGTGGCGTCGAAACGCTCTTGGCCACCAGTCTGATCGCCCCGATCTGTGCGCTGCTGATCGCTGTGGCCCAGATCCCCCGCCAGGGATTCAGCAGCCGCCGGGAGATGCCATTCGGCCCCTATCTCGCCCTCGGCGGCTGGATCGCCATTATGGCGCCGCCTTCTATTGCGGTCTGGCTACCGCCTTGGGCGGGGTGACACGGATCAGCCGTAAAGCACGGCGATCTGCGGCTCAACTTTCCTGAAGTGCTCGATCATCATTGGATCGAAATGGCGGCCCGCATCGCCAATAAGCTGCTCCCGGGTTTCCTCGCGGTCCCATGCCCGCTTGTAGGCCCGCTCTGAACGCAGGGCATCATAGACGTCAGCAATCGCGACGATGCGCGCCTCATCAGCGATCTCTGTTCCTCGTTTGCCACGGGGATAACCCGAGCCATCCCACTTCTCGTGATGATCGAGGGCGATCGTCGCCGCCAGTTTGAGGACCCGTCGGCTGGAATGCTCGAGGATGGAGTGACCGATCCTGGTGTGTTCCATCACTTCTTCGAACTCCTCTGCGGTGAGGCGGCCCGGCTTGTTCAGGATCTGATCCGGGATGGCGATCTTACCGAGGTCATGGAGCACCGATGCCAGGGCGAGGTCATCGATTTCCGAGCTCGGATAACCGAGTGACTGCGCGATCAAACGCGTGATGTGCGCGACCCGCTCGACATGCGCCGATGTCTCCGAGGAGCGGAACTCCACCACCTCGCCGAGCCTGTGAATCACCTCGAACTGGGTATCCAGTATCTCCTGATGGAGGCTGTTGTTCTCCATCGCCCGACAGATGTGACTGAGGAAGACGTTGATCAAGGAGTGGTCAAAGCTGTCCAGCAGTCCCACACCGTCGAAGAGCAGCACAAAGGTGCCGAGACTGTCCGACGAGAAGGCACAGGCGAGCGCGTTATCCTCGAGCACCGATCGTTTCTGACTGAACGCCGTCATCACTGTCTGCATGTGATCTGATCCGAGAACGCTCTCGGCATGCAGCTCCGGGAGGAGTTCGAAACGGCCGGTACCGGCAATCGACCGAACGTTGCTCCCTACTCCGTCCATGAAGAATGCAGCGGCGTCGATGTCCCCTTCGGATTTCAGGAGGACCACATCCGGATTGGACTGCATGAGATTCGAGAACTGGGTGATGGCGGTCTGTACGAACGTCCGCTGGCTCTCCAGCCGGTAGAGGTCGGCTGCTTCGCTGATGATTTGGTTGAAGCCCTCTCGACTCGCACGAATGGTCCGGCTGTCGCAGTAACTCTTGATCGACGTGTGGACGGCCGTGTAGAGCTTGGTCGCGGTCAGCTCCGTCTTCTCTTTGTAATCGTTGATGTCGTACCGCCGGATGACCTCTTTCTCCGGCGCGGAGCCCGGCTCGCCGGTCCGCAGTATGATGCGCGTGCTTTTCTCGCCCAGCGTCTCGCGGATGAACTCGACGATCCTGAGGCCCGCGTCGGCCTGATCCATCACCACATCCAGCAGCACCAGGGCCACATCCGGATGCGCTCGCAGGAGCGAGAGGGTCTGGGCAACGTCGTAGCTGTCGAGAAACTCGATTGGCTGCCCCAGATAGACATAGTCGTCCAGGGCCAGCTTGCTCATGACGTGAACTTCCTCATCGTCATCCGCGACGAGGACTTTCCATGGCTTCGAGACGACCTCGCCCCGTGTCTCGGTCTCCGGCGCAAAGCTCAGCCGATCATCGCTCATCCGTGTCGCCTCATGGTGAATACGAACCGGGCACCGACCGCCGGCTGTTCGAGTTTTATCGTGCCATTCAGGCGGTTTTCCACCAGCTCGCGCACGATCGACATGCCTAGCCCTGTCGACGCCGGGTCATCACTGCCGCTGACGAAGGGATCAAATAATGTCTCGACCATGCCCTGTGGTATGCCTGTCCCGTTGTCCGTGTACAGCACTTCAACCATTCCGATATTGGCCGTGGCCTCGATCTCAATCCTTGCCGGACGGGCATCCACCCTCTGCGAAAACCCGTGACGAAGGGAATTCACGACAAGATTCGAGACGATTTGGGAGAGTACGCTCGGGCTTTCAAATACGACAATATCTTTCGGTATATTCACCAATACGTCGACATTTCGCTTCTCTAGAAGCGGCTTTAGCTGCTCGATAATATCTAAGATATAAGCATGCAGCCAGAGCTTTTCCCGCTCGTGCCGACGTGCGTCCTTGGAAAAGCTTCGAAGCCCATTAATGATCTTCGCCGCTCGGGCCAGGTTGGAGTCGACCAGCCGGGCTGCCTCGCCAGCCGCATGCAGGAACGCCTGCATCTGGCGTTGGGTGAGTTCGCCGCGCGCAAAACTCGTCTCGAGGCCTGCGATTTTGTCGCTCAGGTGCGAGGCGCTTGTGATGCAGACGCCGAGGGGCGTGTTGAGCTCATGAGAGACTTGAGACACCAGGTCGCCCAGCGGGGCGAGCTCCTCCATCTGCTTTACGAGTCGTCTGAGCCTCGAGAGCTCATCTTCAAGGGCCTTCTCCCCGGCGATGTCCTCGCACTCGATCCAGAACTGATCATCCCCGCACTGCAGGGCCCAGAACCGAAGTCCATCATGATCCAGCGTGACATCCAATGCAGCCGGTTGGGAAAGTTCTCGAAAGATTTTTTCAGGAATACCTGGAAAAATGGCATGCAGGGTCGTGACACGACTTGCCGAATCATCCATCAGGTCTCGCGCGGGGTGGCTGGCCGATTCGATGTGGCCCGTCGAATTGATGATGAAAATGGCCCGGTCGTCGATGCCCTCGATCGGAACGGCCAGATGCCAGATGCCCGGCGACACCGGTTTTTCGCTCATTGTTTTATTTTGGCCCGTGAAACCGGATGAAATCATCCAACGGTAGCGGGCGACCGAAGAGATAACCCTGGACCGCCTCACAGCCGGCCTCGCGCAATACCTCCAACGTACACGGGTCCTCGACGCCCTCGGCGAAGACCTCCATTTCGGCGGCATGCGCTTCGCGGACGCTCCTCTCCACCAGTGCGCGCTTGTCGCTGTCCGCGACCAGGTTCTCGACCCAGGAGACATCCAGCTTCAGACGCGAAAAGGGTTGATGATGGGTGGTGGGATGCGGCTCGCCAATCCGCCAGTCATCCATGGCAAAGCCAATCCCGTAGGCCTGCAGTCGCGCACAGGCGTCGATATCTTCGTCGGTGAGCTCCATGGCCTCGGCTTCGGTGAGCTCGAAGGTGACGAGCCCTGGCACCAGTCGCCCATCCCTGGCGGCCTCCTCCACCGCATTGAGCAGCCAGTCGCTGCGCAAATCGGATGCGGTCAGGTTCATGGACAGACCGAAGCGCTCATCCAGGGACTGCAGTCGGGAAACATCCAGACAGACCCGCTCCAGCACCATGCGCGTCACTCCCCCGATCATCCCAAATTTCTGCGCCAACGGGACGAACGCCTCAGGGGCAATAATATGGCCATCATCGCTGCGCCAGCGCAGCAACGCCTCGGCCCCGATCAAATCGCCGCTCGCAGGTGAGAAAACCGGCTGGTAGACCAGGAAGAACAGACCGCGGTCGATGGCCTCGCGCATGGAACCGACGGTCACCGGAGGGCCGGTATCGTCGGCGTCGGCCATCAGGGCCAGAACATCCGTCTGGAAGCGGTCCAGCGCTTCGATCAGTCGCTCATCCGGCAGCACATTTCGCACCCGCCGGTCTTCCTGCCCCTGTTGAATCCGCAACCAGCCTTCGTCACAAAGCCAGTGCAGATGATAATGGATGCCTGCTTCGGAATAAGGCAACTCGTAGATGAGCTGCTTCATGGTCAGGCTCTTGCCGCGCTCGTGGCCGACCGCCACCTCGATACAGATATCCAGTGGGATGTTGGAGGTCGCCGCTGGCAGTGTGTCACCGATGTGATAGCGAATGGCCTGTGCCAGTAACGCGGCATCCAGCGCGCGGTGGGTATCCTGGCTGGCTTTTTCACCGGAATCGCGATTGTCCATTCGCCCCTCTGCGGTATGTTCTCGTCTTGCTGCCACTCGTTCGCCTTGGATTTCTCAGTCGTTTATTGGATATTCAGACCTGAAATCCCTGTTCATCGTTCAGTCTGCCCTTGACTCTCCAGGAGCAATGCCTACTCAAGGCGGCTCGGCAATCGGGATGCCGGTGCCCGTTGGCAACACCTTTCCGCCGTCGGAATATCAGCGCAATAACCCCTCCGCGGTCATCGACCCACCTGTGACGCTCATGCCGCTTCTACCCGGTTCCGGCCATTCGACTTGGCCTGGTAAAGGGCGTCATCCACCCGACGGAACCAGGCGCGCAGGCCCTCGCCCATCCGGTACTGACTCACACCCAGTGAGATACGCACCGGATCCAGATCGCGGCCGATGGGTGTCCGCTCGACCTGCCGGCGCAGCGATTCGGCCACCGAGACCGCACCACGACGATCGGTGTCCGGGAGGATCAGCGCGAATTCCTCGCCCCCCCAGCGCACCAGATAATCTGATGCGCGCAGCCGAGATCGAACACTCTTCACGACCGATTTCAGCACCTTGTCGCCGACATGATGACCGAATTCGTCGTTGATCGCCTTGAAATGATCCAGATCGAAGAGGATCAGGGCCAGGGGGTGCGGACCGGTGTCAGCCCGGCGGATTTCACGTGCAAGGATGTCATCGGCGAACCGTCGGTTGTGCGCACCGGTCAATGGATCGTGGTTAGCGGCCTGCCAGAGTTCGCGCTCGAAAACCCTCTGCTCGGTGCGATCTCGCAGGATAATGACGGCACCCATCGACTCGCCGTGGCCGATCGACATGGCCTTGGCCGAGACCTCCAGGTGAATCGTGCTGCCGTCCGAGTGCCTGACAGTGACCCGTTGATCCGCAAGCGGTACGCCCGTGCGCATGACCCCGCGGATTCGCTCCAGGAGATCAACCTCTTCGACGATCATAACGGCGTCGAGGGGACGCTCGATGCGGGCACGCCGCAATGGATCGAGCCATTGCTCCCAGGTCTTCTCGCAAAGCAGTCGCCCCCGATCGATCTCCAGCATACGTTCTGCTGCCGGGTTCATGAGCGTGACTCGGCCCGCGGGGTCAATCCCGACGATGCCCTCGCTGATGCTCTCGAGGATACGTCGATTCGCATGCTCGAGCTCTATCTCATGGGTAATCTCGCGCTGGACCGAGACATAGAAATCCTGGCCGGTCTCGGCATCCTCAAGGCGGGAGATGCTCCAACGCACGATATAGGGCTCACCGTTTTTGCGGTAATTGACCGTTGAGCCCTCGAAGGCCTCGCCCGCCAGTAACTGCTGGCGCAGGCGCTGCAAAACCGTTCGGTCGGTCGCCGGCCCCTGCAGAATACGCGGCGTTTCACCAATCAGCTCTTCAAGCGAATAGCCTGTCTTCCGACAGAAGGCGCGATTGGCGTAGACGATTCGGGGGCCGGGGGCGGCCAGTTGTGTCTCAGTCACGAGCACGGAGTCGTATACCTGCTCAACCAGTCTGGCGAGCACGGATTGGTCGGATAGTGATTCCATGATGATGACATTAAGAACAATCTAGTAGATAGGCTAACGCTAAACACCGAGCGGGCCCACACTGTCATCACTCGATAAAGCCCATTAATTCCATGGATGAATCTTAAGATGTTTGCTCTGCCGGTACATGCTACTTTGGCGGAATGAAGCGAAGCATCCGATTGCTCGGCCTGGCCGTTGTGATTCTTGGCCTCGGTTTCGGCGTCACCGCGAACTTCTACCAAGATCATCTGGAGACCGTGGATGACGAGCGCGAGCGCGCCAGAAACGCACTCCAGCAGGCCGGCGACCTGATCGCTGAAAGGACGGCCGAAGCCGTTGTCACCCGAGACCTTGCGGCGATTCATCGGGAGCTGGAATTTCTCGCGACGGTGCCGATCATTCAAACCGTGCAAATCTACGATTTCGCCGGCAACCCGCTACTCGAGGTTCAGAAAACGGGTCGGGAATTGTCTTTTTCAGAGGCTTCCGACAGTCAACTCCAATCGCCGCAGTCCGGTTTTCATGCCCAGTTTCCCGGCCTCACGCATGTCACGCCCATCCACCTGGATCGGGCCACCATTGGCTGGGTCGAGGCCGCCGCCAATCGTGAGCTCACCGAGTCGCGGGTCTCGTCGAGTTTCTGGCGTTTCCTGCTCGAATCCTTCCTCGTGTGGTGCCTGCTGGGATTGCTGGTGGTCATCATCTTTCTCCAGGCCCGCTTCCAGCATCGCCTGGAGCGGCGGCTGCGCATTGATGAGGTCACCGGTGAGCTGTCCCGTCACGGATTCAAGCAGCGTTGCGGCAACGGCCAGCGCCAGGAGAGCGGTGTACTGTTCCTGCTCGACCTTAAGAATCTCAAGTCGATCAACGACGGCCATGGCATCACCACCGGCGACCGTGTTCTGTGGAAGGTCGCGGCAGCGCTCCGGGCTTATGTGGGCCCACATGCCGATATCGCTCGCCTCAGTGCAGATGATTTCGCCATCGTTGCCCCCTGCAGCGACTGGACATCCGCCGAGCAGCTCGCCGGCGAGCTGATTGACGCAGTCAGGTCCGCTGACCTGAGTGATATCAGGGACATCGGCCGAATCCGAGCGCATGCCGGCATTAGCCTCATCGGGCCAGAGGATGATCTTTCGCAGCGGCTCTCAGAGGCGGACATGGCGCTGTGTCAGGCCAAGCAAACCAGCCCATCCGGATTTATGCGGGCCGACGACGCCTTCCTCGATGCCTCTCGGGAACGGGGTGAGACGGTAACCGAGCGCGATATCCGACGGGGACTGAAACAGGGCGAGTTTGCCTACTTCATCCAGCCGCTGATGGATACCTACGTTAATGAGATTGTTGGCTACGAGGCGCTGATCCGGTGGCGCGTCGACGGCGAGACCCTCTCGCCGGCCGTTTTTCTTGATCGCTTCAAGGAGGCGATCAAGGACCCGGAGTTATATCAGTGCGTTGTCGCGATGCGCCGTGAGCTCTCGCAGCGCGCCGCTCGTAATGGCGTCGGTCTGCTCGCCTACAACATACGTCTTGAGGACCTGCCAAGGCTGGCCACGAGCGAGCGGTTCCTGAATGATTTCGGTGCCGACGCCGGCAATGGCCTTCAGATCATGATCGAGGTCTCCGAGAGCGGCCTCCCCCGGTCATTGGGTGACGACCTCTCCGATCTTAAGTCCGCCTGGACGCGGATTCATGATGAGCGAAGCGTCCTGGCACTCGATGACTTCGGCGCCCTGGAGAGCAATCTCTACCGGCTGCGGGAGCTCGATATCGATTACGTCAAGATCGACAAGGCGCTGATCTCGACCGTCGAAGCCGACCCCAAGGCACAGGCCATCGTGCGCTCGATCGCCACGCTCTGCAGGGATCTGCATATTGCGGTCATTGCGGAAGGCATCGAGCGCGAAGCCCAGGCACGCATTATCCGCACGCTGGGCATCACCTTACAGCAAGGGTTCTACCATGGCCGGCCCCAGCCTGCGGACCATTACCTCAACCCATAAATCGGGCCCATCTGCCCCCGCCCTGCTCCTTCGCCCGATAAGCCGCCTGGTCCGCGCGCCGCAGTAGCAGATCGCCATCCACCGGGGCATGGGGGTCAAAAGCGGCCATGCCGAGGCTCGCTGAAACCTGCACGATGACCGGCGGGGAATCCAGCCTGATCGGCTCTTCGACGACGGCAAGGATATCCTCGATGGCATCGTCGGATCGGTTACCGCCCAGCACCAGCACAAACTCATCACCCCCGAGCCGGGCTGCCGTCTCACTGCGATGGAGATGCGCCTGGAGCCGCTCCGCGACTTGAATGAGCACCTTGTCACCGGCTTCATGTCCATGCTGGTCATTGATCGGCTTAAATCCGTCGAGATCCAGCATGCACACGCGAAACGAGGCGTGCCGCTCTTCGGCCCGGGCCATGGCCTTCTCGAGCTGATCCGCCAGCAGGCGGCGGTTCGCCAGGCCCGTCAGCGGATCGTAGCTTGCGATCCAGCGAAGCTCCGCCTCGTAGCGCAGGCGGGCCCGGATATCCCGAAAAACGGCCACATGATGCTGCGTTTCCTGGGAACCGTCCCGGACCGTGGAGATGGAGGCTTCCGCAGGCAGCGACTTCCCCTCGCGACTGCGATAACGCACCTCACCGTTCCACTCACCGCTTCCGTGATCCAGCGCCTGGACCATCTCGGGTAGCAGCGTCTGGCTTTCCGTCGGGAAGAAAATCAGGCTGACGTGACGATGCTGGATTTCATCAAGGGTATAGCCAAGCAGTTCGGTGAACGCCCGATTGACATCCAGTACACGATGGTTGGCATCGGTAATGATGATGCCTTCGCGACACGCATCAAAGACACTCGCGGCGAGCTTGAGCCGGGTTTCCGACTCTTTTTCCTGATGCCTTGCCCACCAGATTGCCGCTGAGACAACGAATATGACAAGCAGTACGCCGAACAGCCCGATAGCCAGCTCGTGACGCACCACAAATTCCATCAGGCTCGAGCGGGGCCAACGCCGCGTAGACTGTCCATAGTCCCTGCACCGTAGTCCTTTAGAACCATATGCATCCATGAATTTCGCAAACGAAGTTCAGGGATAACTTTTATCGGATACTGGTTATTGCACCCATCCCAAGATGACATGGGATCGCCCCTCGCGGGGCGATCCCTCCGGGCGCATTAAAGACTAAGCGGCTTGCGTAGGTGAAGCGCTCGCTAGCCCATTTTCACCTGATAGGCATGTGCTGCCTTGAGCACAACCGACTCACACCAGTGTCGGCCAACCAGCTGCATACCAACCGGCAGCCCCGCAGAGAAGCCGACCGGTATACTGATTGCTGGATGACCCGAAATATCGAAGGCAGCGGTGTTCTGCAGATTGCCCAGGGCTCCCGCAAGAATACTCGGTAGGCTATTGTCGGCGGGACGCTTGAAGGCCTTCATGGCGGTGGTAGGCAGCACCAGCAAGTCACACTGCTCGAGCGCCGCATTGTAATGTGCCGTGAGACGGCGACCGAGGTTCTGGGCCTTGCCATAGTAATGCCGATTGTATTTTTCCGACATGTAATGACCGGCCAGCACGGTCATCTTCACAGTGTCGCTGAAGTCGTGACCGCGCGCACGACGGGCACGACCGTAAAAATCCATCAGGTCCGTGCTGTAGTGACCCTTGGAGTTAGTGCCGTAGGCATCACCACGGATCATCAGTTCAGTCGCCCCTTCAAATGCGATCGCGGACCACAGCGCCATGGCATCACGATGCATCGGCACTGAGACCTCCAACGTGCTGGCGCCGGCCCGTTCAAGCACGGCAATCCCCTCGCGGACGGCATCGTCTACATCCGGCTCGCTGACGCCCGGAATGCCAAAACCTTCGGTCAGTACGCCAATCCGAAGCCCGCTCAGGTCCTCAGCGAGTGAGCCAACATAGTCACCGACCTGGACGTCATACTGTCGAGGATCCAGCCCGTCGGGTCCAGCAAGCACCTCGAGCATCCGCGCACAGTCCTCGGCGGTCCGCGCCATGGGCCCCACATGATCGATGGTCTTCTCAATGGGGAAGATGCCCGTATAGGGCACCAGCCCATGCGTGGGTTTGAGTCCGTAACACCCGCTCCAGGAGGCCGGAAGACGGATCGAGCCGCCTTGATCACCACCGAGGGCCATATCCACCTCACCGTTGGTCACAACAACCCCACTACCGTTGGAAGAGGAGCCAGCGAGGCGCTCAGGATCATGTGGGTTGACCGGCTGCGGCTCGGGATAACCCGTGCATCCCCCGCCGTCGAAGCAGAACGCTGGGACTGCCGTCTTGCCGACGATATGCGCGCCGGCATCGAGCAGCCGAGTCACAACCGTCGCATCTTCCTGGGGAACAAACCCCTCCATCACCGCTGAACCATTCAGCATGGGTACGCCGGCGAGCGAGATATTGTCCTTGAGCGCCACCGTCCGACCTACCAGCGGCCCCTCTTCGGCACCGGGGACCGAGCACTTCCAACTCCAGCCATTCAGCGGGTTGTCATCCCCGGTGGGTCGGTAGCCGATCTCCAAGCGCGGATACTTGACCGGCAGACGCTCGTCCGCTAACTCGTCAATCCGGTCATAGATCGCCATCGCCTCAGAGATCGCTGACTCGAAAGCGCCCAGCTCCTCTGGAGTTAGATCAAAGCCGTACTCGTCGGATACGGACTCAAGCATCTTCAGACCAGGTCTCTTTACTGTCATTGCAGTCCCCCCCAGGGGCAGTATTGATTAGAGTAATGAACCGCCCCGGGTATCGCGGAGGCTCACTGGTTTAAGTCATGCCGCCTCAGGGACAAGTGCTTCGGTGCGGCGCTATTAGTTTGCCTCAGCCTCTGCCGGTGGGGTATACCCGAACCATTCCATCAGCCGATGCTCAATACCCCAGCCGACTTAAAAGGTATAACAGCGAATAGAACGGCTGCGCTCGATGTATCAGCGGACGGAGAGGATATCGACGAAAAGAAAGCACCCAGATTAAGTTTCCTCCACTTCTTCCTCGACCACGAACTCATCAGCGAAGCCACACTCCTTCATGATCGCGCTCTGCTGGAGTGCCTCGTATTCACCTTTGAGCTGCGAGAGCTCCTGCTCCTTGTCATCCCCACCTATGAAAAAAAGCCTCTCGCGGGGCTATTTTTGTATCTGGCGGAGAGGGTGGGATTAACTCGCCCCTCGCGGGGCTCGCCCTCCGGGCGCCTCGCCGACGCTCGGCGTCCCAACGGCCTGTGGCCGTTGGTCGAACCCATCATCTGTTCCTTCGTGGGTTCGAACCCCAGTTCTGTCAGATACAAAAAAAGCCCCTCGCGGGGCTATTTTCGTATCTGGCGGAGAGGGTGGGATTCGAACCCACGAAGGGCGGTTAAGCCCTTACTCCCTTAGCAGGGGAGCGCCTTCAGCCGCTCGGCCACCTCTCCGATGTCAATGCGGAGGATACGGGATCAGCACCTCATTCGTAAACCGGCCGCAATGGACTCAGGCTTCCTTCGGGGTTTCATCGTCATCCGCCGGGCCGTTCTCCCCGCGGATGCGCTCGTAGATTTCTTCCCGGTGAACGGTGACGTCCTTCGGCGCCTTGACACCGATCCGCACCTGATTGCCCTTAACGCCAAGGACAGTCACTGCGACGTCGTCACCTATCATCAGGGTTTCGCCGACCCTGCGCGTCAGAATGAGCATTCCGACATCTCCTCATTGTTCTGCAACCGCACGCCGGTTGGACTGCCGGCCGGCCGCATAAGATCCCTGCCCAAATGAGTAACCGGCCCTGTACATCGACAGCCCCCGACCGGTTCGCTTTTAGAATTTATTTCCACTGATTGTATATTCCTGCGCGGGGGCTGTCTCCCCCGCATCACCAACCAGTCGGCCTAATTCTTCGCCGGCTCACCCTCGACCGTTACCGTCTGACCGGACTTGTCATCGAGTTCGAAGGCCTTATGTAGCGCCCGTGTGCCGAGCTCCAGATACTTCTCGTCGATCACCACCGAGATCTTGATCTCCGAGGTGGAGATCATCTGAATATTGATGCCTTCGGCTGCCAGGGCGTTAAACATCAGACTCGCCACGCCCGCGTGTGAGCGCATGCCGACGCCCACCAGCGAGAGCTTGACGATACTGCTGTCGCCGAAGACCTCGCGGGCACCCAGTACACCGGCCTGCTTGCGCAGGATATCCAGGGCGCGTTCGTACTCGCTCTTGTTGACGGTGAACGTAAAGTCGGTCAGCCCATCATTGCTGATGTTCTGCACGATCATGTCGATTTCGATGTTGGCATCCGAGACCGGCCCCAGGATCTGGGCGGCGATCCCCGGCGTATCCGGCACACCAATCATCGTGAGCTTGGCCTCATCGCGATTGAACGCGATCCCGGCGATCAGGGGCTCTTCCATACTGCCCTGCTGCATGTCTTCTCCTTCCATCGTGATCAGCGTGCCGGGGCCATCCTCGAATGAGGAGAGCACCCGCAACGGAACCTGGTACTTGCCGGCGAACTCGACGGCGCGGATCTGCAGGACCTTGGAACCGAGGCTCGCCAGCTCGAGCATCTCTTCGAAGGTGATCTGCTCGAGTCGTCGGGCGGTCGGGACCACCCGAGGATCAGTGGTGTAGACGCCATCCACATCCGTATAGATCTGACACTCATCCGCCTCCAGTGCGGCCGCCAGCGCCACCGCCGTGGTATCGGAACCGCCGCGGCCCAGGGTGGTGATCGAGCCGTTCTCATCGACTCCCTGAAAACCGGCGACGACGACAATGCGACCCGAGCTGAGGTCATCGCGGATGATCTCGGCGTCAATGTCCTGGATCCGCGCCTTGCTGAACGCGCTATCGGTGAGGATGCGTACCTGCGCCCCGGTATAGCAGCGCGCCGGCGCGCCCAGGCGCTCCAGCACCATGGTCAGCAGCGCGATGGTGACCGTCTCGCCGGTGGAAAGGATCAGATCGAGTTCCCGGGGGCGGGGGATCGTCGTCTGCGCGGCAGCGTGGGCGAGATCGGTCAGCCGATCGGTCTCGCCTTTCATGGCAGAGACCACGACCACGACATCATGCCCGGCATCCCGCGATGCCATCACCTTGCGGGCGACGTTTTCGATCCGTTCGATGTTGGCGACGGAAGAGCCACCAAACTTCTGGACAATCAGGGGCATGCCTATCCTTTCTTGTTTTCCAGGTGATCCTGAACCCAGGCTGATACCGAGGCCAGTGCGGCGGGGAGCGCCTCCGGATCACTGCCGCCGGCCTGGGCAAAATCCGCCCGACCACCGCCACGACCGCCCACCTGGCCGGCCACGTGATTCACCAGGTTGCCGGCCCGCAGCCGATCGGTGAGATCCGATGTGACGCCCGCCACCAGCCGGACTTTCTGGTCGTCGCTGGCCGCCAGTACGATGACCGCGGTGCCGAGCTTGTTCTTGAGTTGGTCGACCGTATCGCGAAGCGACTCGCCGCCTTCCTCGATCCGGGCGGCGAGTACCCGGACACCCTCGATTTCGAGGGCATTGTCAGCGAGCTCACTACCCGCCTGGCTCGCCAGGCGCTGCTTGAGCCGGCCCAGTTCCCTCTCCAGTTCACGGACCTTGTCGGTCTCCTGATCGAGCCGCATCAGGACGTTATCCGGTGACACCCGGAGCCGGTCGGCGGCCTGCTGCAGTGTGCGGGCCTGTGTCTGCATCCTCTCGATGGCCGCCGCGCCAGTCACCGCCTCGATACGGCGCACGCCGGCAGAGACGCCACCCTCTGTCGTGATCGCGAACAGACCGATGCGGCCCGTACTCTCGATATGGCAGCCGCCACAGAGCTCGGTGGAGAACCCGCCAAAACGCACGACCCTCACCCGATCGCCGTATTTCTCGCCAAATAATGCCGTCGCGCCCATTTCAATGGCGCGGTCGTAATCCGTCTCAAAAATCTCGGCGTCGTCGTCGCGGCGAATCCAGGCGTTGACCAGCACCTCGATGTCCTCGAGCTCGTCTGCCGTAATCGGTTCGAAATGCGCGAAATCAAAGCGCAGCCGGTCGGACGCGACCAGCGATCCCTTCTGATGAATGTGCTCGCCGAGCACCTCGCGCAGCGCGGCATGAAGCAGATGCGTCGCGGTGTGGTTGAGCGCCGTGCGATGGCGGCGTGCCGCATCGATCCGTGCATCAACCGCATCACCGAGCTGCAGCCGGCCGCTGACCATCTGCCCCAGATGACCGCGGGCCTGCGCGTAGCGCTGGGTGTCCTCGACCTTGAATTCCACGCCGGAGGCGATCAGGTACCCGGTATCACCCACCTGACCGCCGGCCTCGGCATAGAACGGTGTCCGGTCGAGGATGACCATCCCCTCGTCACCGGGCTCAAGGGCATCGACTGCCCCGCCATCGCGGTACAGCCCGATCACCTGGGCGGCGTCCTCGATGACATCGTAGCCACTGAAGGTGGTCGTACCGCCAAAATCCGCCGCACCACCGTACTCGGCGCGGAAAACGCTCGCCGCGCGCGCGCGCTCACGCTGCGAGGTCATGGCTGTCTCGAATCCTTCCATGTCCAGATGCAGCCCCTGCTCTCGGGCCACGTCCGCGGTCAGATCGACTGGAAAGCCATAGGTGTCGTAGAGCTTGAAGACTGTCTCGCCGGGCACGGTATCGCCATCGAGGTGCTCGAGGTCATCGGCAAGCAACCGCAGCCCCTGCTCCAGCGTTTCCCGGAAGCGGACCTCCTCCTGACGCAGTACGCGCTCGACCAGCTCCCGGTTGTTGGGCAGCTCCGGATAGGCTTCGCCCATCTCCGTGATCAGCGGCGCCACCAGCTTCCAGAAAAAGGGCTCCTCGACACCGAGCTTATAGCCATGGCGGACGGCACGGCGAATGATCCGGCGCAGGACATAGCCGCGTCCCTCATTACCCGGCAGCACTCCGTCGACCACCAGGAAGGCGCAGGCGCGGATATGGTCGGCGATCACCCGCAGTGAGCTGCTCTCGCGATCCTCGGTACCGGCGAGGCGCGCCGCGGCGTCGACCAGGTTGCGGAACAGATCGATATCGAAGTTGTTGGTCACGCCCTGGACCACCGCGGCGACCCGCTCGAGCCCCATGCCGGTGTCGATGGACGGCTTTGGCAGCGGCGTCAGCGCGCCGTTGGCGCCGCGGTCGTACTGCATGAACACCAGATTCCAGATCTCGACGTAACGGTCGCCATCCTCCTCCGGTGTCCCGGGAGGGCCGCCGGGAACCTCCGGGCCGTGGTCATAGAAGATCTCGGAACAGGGGCCGCAGGGCCCGGTATCGCCCATGGACCAGAAGTTGTCCGCCGCGCCGATGCGAGAGAACCGCGACGGATCCACACCCACCTCGTCGAGCCAGATGGACGCCGCCTCGTCGTCCTCCTCGTAGACCGTCACCCACAGACGCTCGGCGGGGAGCTCCAGCGTTTCGGTGAGGAATGCCCAGGCATATTGGATGGCATCGCGCTTGAAATAATCACCGAAACTGAAGTTGCCGAGCATTTCGAAGAACGTGTGATGCCGGGCGGTGTAGCCCACGTTCTCAAGATCATTGTGCTTACCGCCGGCGCGCACGCAGCGCTGTGAGCTGACCGCCCGCTGGTAGGGACGCTGTTCACGCCCAAGGAAGACGTCCTTGAATGGCACCATCCCGGCATTGGTGAACAGCAGCGTTGGATCATTCGCCGGCACCAGTGGGCTGCTGGGGACGATCTCGTGACCGCGCTCGGCGAAGAACGTCTGGAATGCCCTGCGAATATCTGCGCTGCTCTTGTTCATGCCCTTTCGCTTTTAGCTGCCCGTGTCCGCATCGTCTTCGGCGGCTGCATCAAGCACTCGCCGGACCTGTTCCGCACTGAAACCCCGATTCGACAGAAATCTGGCCTGCCGCGACCACTCGCGCCGGTCCGCCGGCGCCATCCCGAAGCGACGCCGCCAGGCCGCGCGACAATGCACAAGCCAGCTATCGTCGACAAGTTCGAGCGCATGGTCAATGATTTCGGCGCTCACCCCACGCGCCTGGAGCTCGGAGCGGATCTTGAGCGGTCCCTGGCCGTTCTCGACACGGGTACGCGAGAACACCTCCGCGAACCGCTCGTCGCTGAGCAGCCCTTGCGACTCCAGCGCATCAAGTACCGGGAGAATATCGTTCCGCATAAAGTCACGCGCCTCGAGCTTTCGTTGAAGCTCAAGGCGCGAATGCTCACGTCGGGCGAGCAGGCGAATACTGCAATCGTGTATCGCCGCCGCGTCGTCGTCTGCCTCTTCCATGCGGCTCAGGCGTCGGCCTCGCCCTCTTCAGCCGGATCTTTCTCCTGATCCCGTACCGGTGCCTTCAGCAGTTGTTCGCGAAGGGCACGGTCGATGGACTCGGCGATCTCCGGATGATCCTTGAGGAAATTGCGGACATTGTCCTTGCCCTGGCCGATACGGTCGCCATTGTAGCTGTACCACGCGCCGGACTTGTCGACGAGGCCGTGCTTGACACCCAGGTCGATGAGCTCGCCCTCGCGGGAGATGCCCTCACCGTAGAGGATCTCGAACTCGGCCTGGCGGAAGGGCGGCGCCATCTTGTTCTTGACGACCTTGACCCGGGTCTCGTTGCCGATGACCTCATCGCCCTTCTTGATGGCACCCACACGGCGGATGTCCATGCGCACCGACGAGTAGAACTTCAGCGCATTACCGCCGGTGGTGGTCTCCGGGCTGCCGAACATCACGCCGATCTTCATGCGGATCTGGTTGATGAAGATCACCGTGGTGTTGGAGCGCTTGATATTGGCCGTGAGCTTGCGCAGCGCCTGGGACATGAGCCTTGCCTGCAGGCCGACGTGCGAGTCACCCATCTCGCCTTCGATCTCCGCCTTGGGCGTCAGCGCCGCAACGGAATCGACGACGACGATGTCGACGGCGCTGGAGCGGACCAGCATGTCGGCGATCTCCAGCGCCTGTTCGCCGGTATCCGGCTGCGAGACGAGCAGCTCGTCGACGTTGACGCCGAGTTTGCCGGCGTAATCGGGGTCGAGTGCATGCTCCGCATCCACGAATGCCGCCGTGCCACCAGCGCGCTGGGCCTCGGCAATCGCCTGCAGGGTAAGCGTCGTCTTACCGGAAGATTCCGGGCCGTAGATTTCGATGACGCGGCCGCGCGGAATACCGCCCACACCCAGCGCAACATCCAGTGTGAGTGAACCGGTGGAGATCACCGGCACATTGCCGACGGCACGGGCATCGCCCATGCGCATCACCGCGCCCTTGCCAAACTGCTTTTCGATCTGGCCGAGGGCTGCGCCCAATGCCTTCTTGCGATCTTCGTCCATGCTCAACCCTTGGTAGATAAACCGTTAATCGAACCAGAATTATCCCATAGTCCCGGTAAACCGCCCACCCCGCCGGTCGCCACTCAGACACCGTCGAGCCGACGGGGAGCGGCGAGCGGCAATGTCCGCAGCCGCTCGTAACGCGGTCCGTTGTCGGGCATGGGCTCAACACCGCGCATGAGCGCCACCTCGCGCACGGGCCAGATCGGGATGCCCCCGGGAATCGGGGGTGAAGCGGCCCGCCGGGCCAGCGTGACATGGGGCCGGAATGGCAAATGGCCAGGCTGGTGACCAAGCGGCCTGAGCGCCTCCACCAGCGCCGCCTGGAGCGTGATCAGCGGCACCGGACGGTCCGGCAGCCCCATCCAGGCAATGCCGCCATGACGCCAGTGCCCGGCCACCTCGAGCCGCAGCTCGAAGCCTGGCGAGGCGGCCACCACCCGTCCGACCGCCGCGAGGATGGCCTCCGCCGTGTACCCCTTACCGAGGAAGACCAGCGTCATATGCCAGTCCGCCGGGTCGACGCGCCAGGCCTGCTCATCACCGGGGGCAAGCTCACAGTGAGCAAGGCCGGCTCGTACCGGCTGGGGCGGATCGAGCGCGATGAAATGGCGGATGCGCGGGTCAGGCGTCGACATCAACGTCAAGTCGCCTCAGCAGGCCACCGAGGGCAAAGGCCACGCTCTGCCGACGCACGGCTTCGCGGTCACCGGCAAAGACAACCGATTCGGCGGCCACGGCCCGGCCCGGGGCCGCCCAGGCGAACCAGACCAGACCGACGGGCTTTTCAGCACTCCCGCCACCCGGGCCCGCGACGCCGGTAATGGCCACTGAAACACGCCGCCCATCACCACCCCGAGCGCCTTCCGCCATCGCCTCGGCGGTCACCTGGCTTACTGCACCCGCGGTGGCGAGCGCCTGGTCAGGGACGCCCAGCAGCCGCTGCTTTGCCGAATTGCTGTAGGTAACCAACCCGCAATCGAACCAACGTGAACTGCCAGCGAGATCGGTACAGGTCTTCGCCAGCCAGCCGCCGGTACACGACTCGGCGGTGACCAGCAACAGCTCCCTGGCGAGCAGAACCTCGCCAACTCGCGAGGCCAGCTGGTGCAGCGCCGGATCCGTCGCGTCCTCACCCACGCCGGAAATCAGCGAACCACCGTGACCGGACAGGCCGCATGGTGCAGCACACGCTGGCTGACGCTGCCGAGCAGCAATTCCTTGAAACCGCTGAGCCCGCGCCGGCCGATGACGATCATGGGCGCTTCCTCCTCCGCGGCATGCTCAACAATCGCCTCGGCGGGGCTGCCGCCAATGATCTGCTCCTGGACCTCGACGTCCGTCGCGCCGATCACCTCCCGGGTGGCGGCGAAGGCCTTCTCGGCGCTCTGATCGCGCAGCCGCGCAAAGGAATCCGGCGAGAAGTACTCAAGATCCTCGGGATGGGGCGCCGCGGTGGGCAAGCCGAACATCTCCACCGGATCGGTCGGAAAGGCATACAGCAGCCGCAGCGGGATGCCCAGCCCCTTGGCGAGACCCGCGGCATAACGCGCCGCATCGCTGGCACCTTCGGATCCGTCCACCGGAACCAGGATGACTTCAGGTTGGTGATTCATGGTCATGACTCCTTATGATTTCACCCGGAGATTGCAAGGCCCATCTCGGTCATCATGGGCTCAAACACCCCACCGACGAAATAGGCAATGAGCGCGGCTCCGCCACCCATCAGCAGGGTCTCGATACCGGCACGCATCCGACCCTCGCCAACGATCACGCCCTTGACGAAGCCGATCCCGAAGAAGGTGATCGCCGTCAGGGTACTGCTCACGGCAAAGGCGATGTCCACACCGAGCATGGGGAGCATGAATGGCAGCAGCGGAATGGCCCCCACCAGCACGAAGGCCCCAAAGGTCCAGAGCGCAGCGCGGATCGGGTCAACGCCCTCGAGCTCCAGGCCATGCTCCTCGCGCAGCATGGTATCCACCCAGAGCGATTCGTCGGATGAAATCGTATCGACGATCTTCTCCAGGACATCACCCTCGAAGCCCTTGCGGGCAAAAATCTGCCGAATCTCCTCGCGCTCGCCGTCGGGCACCTGTCGGATATGACGGTTTTCGGTGGCCCGGGCCTGAGCGACGGCGTCGCGATCGCTCTTCACGCCCTGGTAGTTGCTCACGCCCATGCTGAAGCCATCGGCAATCAGACTGGCGAGCCCCAGGCTGAACGCGACGACGCCCGGAAGCCCGGCACCGGCCACACTGGCCACCACGGCAAAGGTGGTCACGCAGCCATCGATGCCACCCAGAATGGCATCGCGCAGGTAACTCGGCTGACGGCCTGCAGCGAGTCGACGCTCAATGTCTTCGGGATGATGACTGTGCTCGAGTTCTGCCATCCGTGATCCTGCCGGCGTATCATTAGGGGGATCGAAAGAATGCCACAAAGCCCAGGCTTTTCGGAGGGACGCGGATCATGGCTTTTCGCATTGCCATCAACGGCTTCGGCCGCATTGGGCGGAGCGTGCTGCGTGCCATGCAGCAGCGCCAGGACGCCACGGGACTCGAGATAGCGGCGATTAACGAGCCCGCCGATCCGGAGTCCATCGCCCTCCTGACCCGCTATGACAGCAACCATGGCACCCTGAGCGAGAATGTCACCCTGATACCGGAAGGCATCCGTGTCGGAGAACAGCGCATCAAACTGCTGCCCGGCGTCGACGCCGCCGATGCACCCTGGGCGGCCTACGACATCGATGTGGTCATGGATTGCTCGGGTCAACCCGGGACCCGGGCTTTGGCCGAGGCGCATCTGAGCGCCGGGGCCGGGCGTGTGATCTATTCCCAGCCCGCCAGTGCCGATGTGGACATGACTGTCATCCCCGGGTTCAATCACCACAAGCTACAGGCGGAGCATCGCATCCTCTCCGCCGGCTCCTGCACCTCGAACTGCATCATCCCGGTGCTGGATGTCCTCGGCAGTGCCTTTGGTATCCGCCGTGGCACGGTCACGACCATCCATTCGGCCATGAACGATCAGCCGATCTCGGATACGCTGAGTGGCGACCGACTACGGCTCAATCGCGCGGCACTGAATGCCGTCACGCCGGTGAATACCGCACTCGATCGGGGAATCGCCCGGCTCATGCCGGAGATGGACGGACGTTTCGAGTGCCTGCATCTGCGCGTGCCGACCAGCATGGTCTCGGCCCTGGATCTGACGCTGGAGCTGGATTGCGGTGCTCGCCCCGCCGAGGTGCTGGGCTGCCTCAACGACGCCGCCAATGGGCAATACCGAGGCATCCTGGGGGCCTGCCCGGACCCGGTCAGTTCGCTCGACTTTGCGCATGACCCGCGCTCGGTGATCGTCGATCTCACCCAGCTCCGTGTCATCGACAACCAGCTCATCAAGCTCGTCTGCTGGTTCGACAATGAGTGGGCCTTCGCCAACCGCATGATCGACATCGCGCTGCGCACCGCCGGCTTCCCGTCCCTGGAGCAGCGCCGTGGCCCGATGACCGCGGTCCACTGACCCAGATCAGAAATCGAGCGGTCGGACCCGCAGGGTCCAGACCGCCGGGCCCTCCTCCACCGGCGTGATCTCGAATCGACCCGGGTAGGTGCTCGCGATGTAGCCGGGCAGGTGCTCGGGCGGCGACGGGAAGACCAGCAGGATATCCTCACCGGGTTGCAACGCCATGAGGGTATGCTCAACCAGGGCGAGCCGGGTCTGCGGCCGATGCAGGCGCAGGTCGATGACGCCGCCCGGATAATGCGTCGCGCCCATTCAGAAACCGAGCGCAGAGGTGTCATCGAAGCCGGTGGAATCGCCAAGCGCGGAGATCAGCGCCGGCTCATCCATGGCGGCGAGGGCCGCCGCGGCCTCGCGCTGCGAGTCGGCGGCGATCGCGAGCTTGCGCACCTCGCCGCCACCGGCCGCGTTGAAGACCAGATAGTAGGTACCGTAGGAGGCAAAGAGGATGTCAATGCTCCATTCCGTGCCCTGGCCGTCGACCAAGCGACGCATCCCTTACCTCCATGAATGCTAGAGTCCGCGGTTTCACTGCCAAGGATTACATGGACTCAACGTCGCAGAAAGGCCCCTCGACGCCGATCGTCCTGCTACTGCTCTGGTCGACCGGGCTGTATCTGCGCCTGACGGTACTGGTGGCGCCACCGCTGGCCCCCCGTATCGCGCATGACCTGGACCTGGGCCAGGCCGCCACCGGGGCACTCACCACCCTGCCCATCCTCATGCTGGCCGTGGCCGGACTGGCCGCTTCCTGGCTGATCAGCCGCATCGGCGCCCGGCGCACGCTGATCGCGGCGCTGGTGCTGGTGGCATTCAGTTCCTCGGCCCGCGGGCTGGGTGACGTGCCTGCGCTTTTCATCGCGACGGCCGTCATGGGTATCGCCATCGCCGGCATCCAGCCGGCCCTGCCCACCCTGCTCACGGAATGGTGGCCGTCACGCATCGCACTGGGCACAGCGGTCTATATGAACGGCATGCTGGTCGGCGAGGTGATCGGCTCGACGCTGACCCTGCCGATCATGCTGCCGCTCGCCGACGGCGACTGGCGTCTGGCGCTGGTGTTCTGGTCGCTGCCGGCGCTGATTCCGGCTTTGGGCGTACGCCTTCTCAGCCGCCCACGGCGTCCCGACGATGATGACTCCGGGCACTGGCTGCCAGACTGGCGTAAACCGCTTGTCTGGCAACTGGGCATCCTGCTCGGCGCGAGTGGCTCTATCTTTTTTGGCACCAACGCCTACATGGGCAGCGTACTGGCGGGGCGTGGCGACGGCGAACTGCTCACCGAAGCGCTCGTCATGTTCAATACCACGCAGCTCCTCGCCTCGGCGCTGATGTTCTGGCTTGGTCGCCACTGGATCGGCCGCGCCCTGCCGCTGATGATGCTGATGGGGGTCGGTCTGGCCGGGCTCACCGGCTTTGTCATACTGCCGGGCTGGGCCGGGCTGGCGATGCTGGTGCCGACGGGCCTCGCTGCCGGGATGCTGCTGATCCTGATGGTCGCACTGCCGCCGCTCTACACCCGCGGTACCGACACCGCCGCACTGGCCGCCACCATGTTCGCGGTCGGCTCGATCACGAACTTTTTCGTGCCACTGCTTGGCGGGGTGGTTGCGGACATCACCGACAGCCCGCCTCTCGCGATCCTGCCCATCCTGCTCTACGGCGCCGTGGCCCTGCCGGTGGTACGACGGCTCCCCGAGCGTCCGGACTTGTCCCACGAGTAGAAATGCATGGGTGGAAGGTTGACCCACTCGCACTCCACAAGGGGCTCGCCCATGATGGCGCGACCACGGCGCAGGACGGCATCGCGAAACTGGTAGGCCATGAAGCGGCCGCCCGGCGCCAGCACCCGCCAGACCTCGGCAAGAATTTGATGGGCAGTTTCCTCGGGCATCGTGGAGAATGGAATCCCCGAGAAGATCACATCCGGTCGGGGCAGATCATGGGCCCGGAGAATGGCGGCGAGATCCTCGGCGCTGCCCTCCGCCACGATCAGACGGGGGTCGCGGATGGCCTGCAGACGGCGTACAAATTCCGGGTTCGTATCCACCGCCAGCAGCTGCGCGTCCGCCGGCATTTCCGCCAGGACCGCTCGTGTCGTGCCCCCGGTGCCGGGGCCGAGCTCGACCACGGTCTGGGCCTGTCCTGCGTCGATAACCCGGCCGATGCGCCGCTCGAGGAAGCGTGAACTGGGAACCAGCGACGCCACTTCCCTTGGCCGTGAGAGGAATCCTCGCAGGAACGCCAGCCGCTCGCCCATATCCGCCATACCCTCATGACTCCCTTGATTGCCATGCGCCCACAGGGCATCGTTGCCCCATGATCATTCGATTCCTGCGCAGCATGATGGGTGGCAACGGTGCGGACAATCCCCCGAACGTCGCCGCCGAGACGGAATATCAAGGCTATACCATTACCGCGATACCGATGAGCGACCCAGGCGGATGGCGGATCCGCGGGCGGATCAGCATCGAGGTCGACGGCACACCACGGGCAACAGAGTTCGTCCGGGCGGATGTCTACGGCAGCCAGGAGGTCGCCGCAGAAATGACGATCACAAAGGCGCAGCGCCTGATCGACGAACAGGGGCTGCGCCTATTCGGAGACTCCCACTAGCCGGGTCAGATCATATACTGGCCGCCATTGATGCTGAGCGTCGAACCGGTGACGAACGCGGCTGCATCGCTCGCCAGATAGGCTACCGCCTGACCGATCTCTTCGGCCTCGCCCAGGCGATTCACCGGGATCTGGCCGACGATCTTCTCGAGCACGTTTTCCGGCACGGCGGCGACCATCTCAGTGCCGATATAGCCCGGGGCCACCACATTGGCGGTGACGCCCCGACGCGCGTTTTCCTGAGCGACCGACTTGGTGAAACCGACCAGCCCGGCCTTGGCAGCCGCGTAGTTGGCCTGGCCCATCTGGCCCTTCTGACCGTTGATCGAGGAGATCTGGATGATCCGGCCGAAGCCGCGGTCGCGCATGCCGTTGATGACGGCCCGAGTCATGTTGAACGCCGAGGTGAGGTTGGTGCGGATGACCGCGTCCCAGTCCTCGGCGGACATCTTGTGCAGTGTACCGTCGCGGGTGATGCCGGCGTTGTTCACCAGCACATCCACCGGACCGTGCTCGGCCTCGACACCGGCCACACCGGCTTCACAGGCCTGGAAATCGGCAACATCCCACTTGCTTGTGGGGATGCCGGTGTCGCGGGTGAACGCGGCGGCCGCCTCGTCATTGCCCTGGTAGGTCGCCACCACCTGGTGCCCTGCATCGCTCAGCGCCCTGGCGATGGCCGCGCCAATCCCCCGGGTCCCTCCGGTGATCAATGCCGTTCTTTTCATCCTGCGATCCTCCTCAATCGTCGGCTAGATTGTCGCCCCGACCTTAACCACCCCAGCGCCGCCCTGACCAGCCGCACCGCAACATAGCCATTCCAATGGCGGGTCGAAAAGGTACAATCCGGGGTTTTTCCGACCTGCCACGGGAGCATCATGAACGGCAGTGCCGAGCGTCGGGTACGACGCCTGCAGGAGCATGGAGAGCGCGGACTGCTCGCCGGCAGCCGCCAGGGCCTGGAGAAGGAAAGCCTGCGCGTGACGCGGGATGGCCAGATTGCGCAGACACCGCATCCGGCGGGTCTGGGGTCGGCGCTGTGCCACCCGGAAATCACCACCGACTACTCCGAGGCGCTGCTGGAGTTCGTCACGCCGGCCTATGTCCATGGCAGCGAGGCGCTGGCGCGGCTGCGCGACCTGCATCGCTACACCTATGCGCAGATCGGTGACGAGCTGCTCTGGGCCACTTCCATGCCCTGTATTCTGGGCGGCGATCGAAGCATCCCCATCGCCGACTACGGCCGCTCCAACATCGGCCGCATGAAACATGTCTACCGACACGGGCTGGACTGGCGCTACGGCCGCAGCATGCAGGCCATCGCCGGCATCCATTTCAATTACTCGTTCAGCGAAGCCTTTCTGCGCGCCGTCCAGTCGCGCGAAGGCGACGATCGCTGCTTCGCCGCCTTTCGCTCGGATTTCTACTTCCGCCTGATCCGCAACTTCCAGCGCTATGGCTGGCTCCTGCCCTATCTGATGGGTGCCTCACCCGCGATCTGCAAATCGTTCACGGGGGGCCGGAACCTGGATTTCTCCGAATTCTCGCCCAACACCTTCTACGCCCCCTATGCGACTTCGCTGCGCATGAGCGACATCGGTTACAAGAACAATGCCCAGGCCGCGCTGGAGATCAGCTACAGCGACCTCGACGCCTATGTCGAGAGCCTGCGCACGGCGATCGGCACGCCGGATCCGGAATACGCCCGTATCGGCACCTGCGTGGATGGCGAATGGCGGCAACTCAACACCAACGTCCTGCAGATCGAGAACGAGTACTACAGCTTCGTGCGCCCCAAGGCGATCGCGCACTCGGGCGAACCACCAACCCATGCCCTGCGACGGGCCGGCGTTGAGTACATCGAGATACGGGCACTCGATCTCAACCCGTTTGACCCGGTAGGCATTCATCCCGACCAGATTGCATTCCTCGAGACACTGCTGCTGTTCTGCCTGCTCCAGGACAGTCCGCCCATCGATGCGCTTGAGCAGCATCACATCAACGCCAACCAGGGTCTGGTCGCCCGAGATGGCCGCAATCCCGCCCTCACGCTCTACCGCGGAAATGGCGAACGCGTTGGGCTGCGCGAGTGGGCCGCCGAGCTCTTCGATGCCATGAAAGGCCCCGCGGAGCTCCTCGATGAGGTCCACCAGGACGGCCGTTACAGCCGGATTCTCGAATCGTACCGACTGTCGGTGGACGACGCCGATCACACGCCATCGGCGCGGATCCTGGAGGAAATGCGGACGAAAGGCGAGGAATTCGTCGAATTTGCCCTGCGCATCTCCGCCGCCCACGCGGAGACCATCCGCGACTGGCCGCTCACCGAGGACACCTGTCAGCGCCTCGGTGCCGAGGCGACACGCTCACTGGCCGAGCAGGCGGCCATGGAGGCAGCCGACGAGCCATCTTTCGAACGCTTCCTCGCCGACTACTTCGCCCGGGAGTCGACCGGCGGTAGTTGAATCGTCATCACCGCCCTCGCAGTCTCGAGGGCATGGAGATGCCCGCACTATCATCACTGGCCGGCCTCTTCCTCGGGGCCGCTCTCGCCTTCCTGGCAGTCGTCGATGGCCTCGCCCCGGCGCTGAATCGCTATCAGCGGCATATCGCCGACACGGCGGATGGTGACCTGAGAGCCCAATTCGTCGATCTGCCACCCCGCAAGCTGCTATTACTGGCGCTGGGACTCGGCGCCTCGCTGGGCACCGCCGTTGCGCTGTTCCTCCCCTGGCCGATCGCCGTCGTCGCCGCGCTCGGTGGACTCGCACTGCCCCGCGTGGTTGTCGTCATCATCCGTCGGCGGCGCCAGCGTGCCATTATCCGTCAGCTACCCGATGCCCTGCAGGCGCTCGCCGGATCACTGCGGGCCGGTACCAACATCGGCCGGGCCATGGAGCTCGTGTCACGCCGCTATGCGCCGCCGCTCGGCGAGGAGTTCAGCCTGATGCTGAGCCGGCAACGCCTGGGCGAGGACCTGGAGAGCGTGCTCGAAGGGTTCGTCGACCGGGTACCCACCGAGGAGACCGCACTCTTTCGCAACGCCGTACTGATCTCTCACCGGGTCGGCGGTGATCTCGCCGATACACTTGAGACGCTGGCCTCGACACTGAGAGAGCGTGCCCAGGTCGAAGAGCGCATCGATGCACTGACCGCCATGGGACGCATGCAGGGTCGTGTCATGTGCCTGTTGCCCGTAGGCATTGGTGCCATGCTCTATCTCCAGCAACCGGAGATGATGCAGCGGCTTTTCACCGATCCCATTGGATGGGTGGTCCTCGCCGTCATCAGCATCATGATGGGGCTTGCGGTGATATCGATCCGGCGTCTGGTGGCCATCGATGTCTGAATGGAATGCGCCGCTCGCCGTCGGCCTGCTTGGCCTTGCCGCCGGGGCGGCCGTTGTCGGCCTGATCGAGCTCGCCACCCCGCGACACTGGCGACGCAACGATCCCTGGCGTGATCCATCCCCGCCACTTTTTCGCCTGCTCCTGCCGATTGCCCGAGTGATTGCCGAGCGCTTCGACCTCCCCCGCAAGGGGCAACGCCGCGCCCTCCAAAAGCGACTGGAGCGGGCGGGCATGGGCTACGCATTGCTACCCGCCGAACTCGCGGTCCTGCGATGGCTCACCGCGGCGGTCTGCCTGGTGGCAGGTGTCGCGGCAATGCCAGCGTCGCGATCCATGGGACTGACCGGCCCCTGGCTGCCGATTGCAACGATGGTACTGGGTCATGCGTATCCGATGATCTGGTTGCGCGACCACGGCCTGCGACGGCAGAACCGCATCGCCCGGCAGTTCCCGGCGATGCTGGAACTGCTGGGGCTCTCGGTGCGCGCGGGTCTGAGCTTCAGCGCCGCGCTCCCGCAATGTACCGCGCATCTCGAATCCGGCCCGCTGCGTGAGGAGATGCAACGCGTGGCGCGTGAGATCCGCACCGGCACGAGCCGCCAGGAGGCCCTTGAGCGCATGGCGCAACGCGTTGATCTGAATGCCGTACACGGGTTCGTCGCCGCCATCGGCCAGGCCGCGGAGACCGGTGCCGCCATCAGTCAGACGCTGACGGACCAGGCGGCACAACGTCGGCGCGAGCGCTTCGCCGCTGCCGAGAAGAAGGCCAACGAGGCCCCCGTGAAGATGCTCCTGCCGCTGGTCGGGCTGCTCTTCCCGGTGACCTTTCTGATCATCGGGTTCCCCATCGCCCTGCAATTTCTGGAGGGAGGCCTGCTTTGAAGCCGTTGATACCGGATGGATCCATTATCACCTGCCGCACCGCTGACGCCGAGGCAAGGCTCCGAATCATGCTGGCCGACCGGTGGCTGTCACGACTCGTCGGGTTGCTCACGACGGCCTCGCCACCGCCTGCGGACTCCGGCCTGCTCCTGCTACCAGGGGGCAGCGTGCACACCCTCGGCCTGCGCTATGACATTGACGTCGCGCATCTCGACGCCGATCTACGGGTGCTGAGGCATCGGTCGGCCGTGCGGCCGGGCCGCTTCGTCCGGGCGCCGGCTGGAACGCAGGCCACGCTTGAAACGGCCGCCGGCGTCCTGCCCGCGGACCTTACCGGCCACTGCTTCGAAATCGCGCAGGTGGCGGCATGAGGCGCCGATCCACCACCATGACCGCACTGTGCCTGCTGGCCATCGCACTGCAGGGCTGTCTTGCCACCGCCGGTCTCGATCGCCCAGCACCGCTCGAGCAGCTGGATAGCGCCGATCAGGCGCTGGCGCAGGGTGACCTGGAGACGGCCCAGCGTGGCTATGAGGACGCCATCGCGGCATCACCGGATCTCATCTCACCGCATTTCCAGTTGGGGCTGATTGCCTATGGCCGCGGTAACGATCGCTCGGCGATCCAGCGTTTCAACGCGGTCCTCGAGCGCGATCCCGGCCATGTCCTTGCCACCTACAACCTCGCCATGGTGCATCTGCAACGTGCCCGCGCCCTGCTGAAGCGCCACGAATCACTGGCCCCGGTGAGTGCCGGCCGCCCCGGGCTGCTGGCCGTGCGTCGGGCGATTGAATCGTTGGGGCAGACCCGGACCGCCGATCGCTGAGCATGCCTGGGCTGCTCTCCGGCCTGCTCGGCATCATCGCGCTACCCCCGACTGATCTCACCCTTGCCGGCCTTGTCTGGCTGGTGCCGTGGCTGAGCCGAGTGAATCGGCCTCGTTATGAGCGGATCGTCAACGCACTGCTCAGCATCGGCCTGCCACTCGGCTATGCCCTCGGCCCCTTGCTGTCCGGCGAGACCGCTGCCGTCCTCGCTGCCCTATGCCTCGCCATGGGGCCGTTCGCGCTGGTCGGCGCGATGGTGGCCGACGCGGATGGCCAGACCAGCGGACAGCGGATCATTCTCTGTCTCGGTGTCCTGTGTCTGCTCCTGAGTGTCGTTCGGCAGTTCGGCATGCCGCTTTCCCTGAGCGTTTTTGCGCCGGTGTCGGGTGCCCATCTGCAGCTAGTCCGGGCGGGCGGTCTGATCGCGGCCGATCTTCTCATCGCCGGATTCCAGTGCCTGCTCGCCGTGGCAGTGATCCGCGTTTCGACACGGCAATGGCAGCGCCGGAAAGCACTTCTCAGGGTGAGTCTCGCCACAACGACGCTCATTCTTCCGCCCCTGCTGGTCCAGCTTACTTCGCAGACCGGTCAGCGCTTTCCAACGCGGACGATCGCTGTCGTTCAGACCGATCTCAAACCCTGGGAGCGGGACCGGGCCAGTGCCGATGGCATGCTTGAAAGAATCCGCGCGCGCCAGGCGCGTCTGCAGCGGACGGCGCAGGCGCTTGGCGCGGATCTGGTGGTATGGCCCGAGTCGTCGGCACCGGGCTATCTGTCCCCGGCCTGGAGCGCCGGCGAGGCCTCCGGTCTGCGGCATTTCCGTCATGGCTACCGCTATGCATCCCCCGGGTCGGTCGCGAGTGTTGTCCGCGCCCAACGAGCCGGTGGAGACGTCCGGCTTTGGCCCAAACACCGGCCCATCCCCTTTGCCGAATCCTACCTTGCCACCCTGGGTAAGCCAGAGATGTCGACGACCCCGACCGCCGCGGGGCTCATGCCGCTGATCTGCTCCGACGCCAGTCACCCGCGGGCGCTGCGCGCGGTTACCGACGCCGACACCGGGCTGATCATCAACCCGACCAACAATGCCTATCTCGGCAGCCCGTTTCTGGCTCGAATTCATCAACGTGCCATCCATCGTGCGACCGCGCGGGCGGGTCTACCGACACTGGTGGTCGCCAACGGCGGCCCAAGCGCCCTCCTCCACCCCGACGGCCGGCAAGAAACGCTTCTCGGTGCCTACGAGCAGGGCGTCGCCCGGGTGACGGTGACACCCCGACGAATGGGCATTGCGCTGCCAGGAATCGCTCTGTCGGGACTCATCGCTGTGAGTCTTGGCATGCAGATTCTGCTTGCCGACGGGCGGATTGCCGCCGCGCGGGCCCGTCATTGCCGATGGCGGATGATCGGCTGGCTCCTGATCCTGCCAACCTTCACCCTCATGAACGGGCTGGCGCAGCCCTCGATGCTGATTGCGCAGGCGCAGGCGGACATCGGCCGTCCGCCAACCGCCCCGGCCGGCACCATGGCCATCCATTCGCCGGAGGCGCCGCATCGGGGCAGCATCGCGCTCCTTGCCCGAACCTTCGGCCTGGCCGTGGACTGGCGGGACGTCCCAGAGGACCCCGAGCGCGCGAGTGAGTGGCTCTGCCGCAAGACAGGGCTGAGGCTCCCCGAAACCCCGATCGGAGCGGTCGCTGCACCGGCATTGGGATTTTATGTCTCGAGCGATGGCCCTCAGGCCGTGCGCTGGATTCCCGGCGGTGAACCGGTCGCCTGGGATGCGGCATCCGGCGAATTCCAGCCGGTTGCACCGGCCGCCGTTCGCTGGCTGACCACCGCCGAGTCATCGGATCAGTGCCGCCCGGCGGCGATGCCGGCTTGTAAGACCGACGGTACTGGGCGCTGCGCCGATCGCCCCATAACCTCGAAGACGAACGCATTCACCCGTCAAGCCTGGAGGTCCCGATGACCATTCACCGCCGACCCTCGCAATGCAACGACAGCCACCATCGAGAGCAAGGGCAGGGCATGTCCGAGTACATCATCATCACCGCGCTGATTGCCGTCGCCGGGATCGGCATTTTCTCGGCATTCGGCGACACCATCTCCAGTCAGGCCGCGGCGATGGCCCGAGAGATGGCCGGCCAGGACGGCAGCAGCCAGGTGGATCAGGCGGACAGCGACTCACAGCGCGCCGCTGACCGCGCTTCCCAGGAGGAAACGCTGCAGAATTTCAATGAGCAGAACTGATCCACAGGGCGGCCAGATCATGCCGGTACTGCTGGCAAGCCTTGCCATCGGCGTCGCCGCGATTTTCATCAGCCATCGGGTGAGCCGGGCGCTCACCCAGGAATCGGTTGTGGTCAACGCGGCCGATGCAGCGGCCTACAGCGGTGCGAGCTGGACCGCCCGTCGTCTCAACCTGATTGCCTACACCAACCGTGCGCTGGTGGCCAATCATATTGCGGTTGGCCATCTCGTGGCCTACATCAGCTGGTTGCGGTACATGGACAAGGGGGTGGAGCGTGTCAACCGCTACGCTCGCTACCTGCCCTATGTCGGCGCCGCGACCACGGCTGCTGAACGCACCGTCGCCGCCGCCCTGCTCGGATCCGAGAAGGCCGCCGGTCTCACGATCCGTGGCGTCGACCTGCTGCATCGCTTGATGGCGGTGACTCAACTGGACGCCCGTCAGAACCTGCGACCGGCCCGAGTGGACGAGGTAATGCGTCGCGTCGCGCACCAGTATGACGAGGCGCTGAAGATCAACCACCAGAAGGCGACGGACGCCATCCCTCAGCCCTATCAAGCCGCCATGGAAGGCCTGCTGCTCGGCCGCCGGGTCTCTGCCTATTTCAAACTCGAGCGCAGTCGCACGGGCGGTGATCGCGGTTATTTCACCCGTCTGGTGGCCCGGACCATCGACCACGACCCCCGACTGCGGCGCTGGTTACGCGGCAGCCGATCGCGCACGGCGCGCGGCTTCGGTGGCGGCGGACGCACATGGCGTCTGTCACTTCCGCTCACCGTGCGCTTCCGTAAGCAGGGCAATACCCACCAGCCGCCCCTTCCCGATGCCGGTGGCTGGCGTTCGGCGGACCGGCTGCAGGTGGGTTTTTTCAACGCCGAGAAGCTCGACTGGGGCAGCTGGATAACGCTGGCTCGGGGCCGTGCCGATGCCGACCGGCTGGCGGGAAATTACCGCGGCGTGCGCAATTACACCCGCCTGCGTGATCGCCGCCCGGATGAGGAACTTCTGCAGATCCCGGCACTGGTGACCACCCCACTGCCCGGAGGAGACGAGGCGCCGGCGATCAACGCCCATCTGAGCGTGGCCAGTGTGCGCTATCACATCCCGAGTCAGTGTCGCCGGGGCTGTCCCGCGCCGGATGAAACGGCGAGCCTTTTCAATCCCTACTGGGAAGCCGCCCTGGTACCACCATCCCTACCGGGGCTGCCGTGAAGAGACAACGCGGCGCCGCGCTCTCCGAGTCTCTCGTCGGCCTGATGGCCATCCTGCCGGCGTTCTGGGCCATGGATTACCTGGGCCGGTTGCACGATATGCAACGTGCGACCGTCGCCAGCGCACGGTATGCGGCCTGGGAAGAAACGGTCGGGCGGAGTGCCGGCCCCGTCATGGATCGCCTCATCGATGACCGAATCCACGGCAGCGACCGCACCGGGCTGGTGAGTGATCGCCGTCTCCGCTCGCTGCAACCAGGCGCCAACCCCCTATGGAAAGACCGAAGCGGTGACCTGCAGCCCGATGACCCCTCGTCACCGCGGAGACCCCGGCGGGGTAAGGCCGCGTCGCTGCCGGACTCTGGCCTGGCGGTGCGAACGCTCGCTCATGGCGATTCGGTACCGCGGCTTGCCGGACTCGGCGGCCTCTCCGGGGGGATGCTCGGTCTGGAGCGCGAGGAGATGCCGATACATCAGGTGGATCTCGCCGCGAAGCCGCGTCTGGAAGGCAGCGACGATGCGGGTCTCGTCCGCTTCACGGCCAGGGCGGCCATCAGTCCCGGTGCCTGGCAGGCCCTGGATGATCGGGAATTCCAGCACCGCACCGAGCGCATCGTCGCCAGTGAGCCCGTCGACACATTATCGCAACCCGCCCAGCAACTGGGCCGTTTTTTCATCTTCAAGGAGGGACGCTATGCCCGATCCACGGACTTCATCCCACCATCCCGAATCCAGCCGCAGAGGCGCTAGGGCGATGGTCGCCACCACAGCCGCATTGCTACTGACTGGACTGCTGACAGCCGCCTCAGCGCACGCTGCATTTGACTGCGAGCTCCGCCTCGACACCGTCACCCTGCCCGGCGATGCCACGGAGGTATTGCGCGATGAAACCCTGAGAATCAACGATCAGCCATTCTGCTATGTCGGCTTCGAGACCGATCTGCCGCCGGCCGAGGTCATTGATCGCCAGGCGGCCGTGTGGAAGCAGGAGGGCGGCCAACTCTTCGGTCCGCGGCCCGGATCCAATGATCGTCCGCATACGCTCTTCTTCGCCGCCGACGGTGAAACCCGGCATCTGGAGGCCATCAGGGAGGACGAGTCGACTGCTGTCACGGTGAGCATCATGTCGGCGACGGCCGACGAGCTGACTCCGCCGCCCTCCTCCGCTCTGCCATCCGGCCTCCGGCCGCTCTACGAACAGCGCAACCGTCATGGATCCACGACGGTGATCGATACGGCGATCGCCCCGGCACCCGCACTGCAGCGGCTCACCGATCACTTGCGCGATCGCGGATGGGTACTGACGTCCCGCGCCGAGGGTCCGCTGGGCCTCAAGACCCGCTCGATGCATCGCCGCGAGCACCGGCTCGAGATCGGTGCTCTGCCGGATGGCGAGCGGACCGCGATGGTCGTCAACCGGATTCGTCGGGGGCTCAGCGATGAGTAGCGCCGAGTATCTGGCCGTGACCGCCGGAATCGCGGGTGTCTGGACCGGCATCGAGGGGGTGATCGGCTGGCTCGACCGGCACGAGTCCAGCCTGCTCTGGAGCCTCGCCCTCCCGCTCTAGGCGAGATTGCATCGAGGACGCTGCCATGAGTCCACTCAAACGCGGTGCATTGCTGACGCTGGGTGCGCTGGCCGCCGGCGCTGCCGGCGTCTGGTTCGGCGACCGCCATCTCGCGCAGCGCGCAATGGCGCTGGAGGCGTCTTACCGCGAGGCGCATGAAACCCGACAGGTCATTGTCGCCGCCCGCGATCTCGCCGAGGGCAGGCTATTGGCCGAGGATGATGTCGCACTGCGCGAGGTGCCGGCCACTTATTTGCACGATGACGCCGTCAGCGCAGCCGGCTGGGGCGGTCTCGCCGATGCCCGGCTGCGTACCGCCATCGCCGCCGGAAAACCGATCCTCCCGAGCCATATCCGCAACACCGTCCAGACCCGATTGGCCGAGCGGATCTCACCGGGGGATCGTGCCATCACCATCCCGGTCTCCGGCGGTGGGGAGATCGCCGGGCTGCTCACCCCCGGTGATCGTCTGGATCTTATGCTGACCCATCGCAACGCCGCGGAGCGGCAGACCGTCCCGTTGCTCGATGACGTCCCCATCCTGGCCACGGGAGCGCAGTTCAACCCGGATCCGGAAAGCGATCCACGCATGGGTTATGACGATCTCACACTGGCCGTCTCCCCGGTGGAGGCTGCGCGGATCACCCACGCGCTCGCGATTGGCGATATCCGGGTGGTGCTGCGCGCCGACTCGGATGATGGATCGGTCCGCGACTACCGTATCGACGCCCAGGCGTTGACGGGCGGGGAGCGTACCGAAGACGAAGTCGACAGCCATCCACCTGTGGAGCTCATCATCGGAGGCCGGCAGTGAAACGACTCGGCTCGCTCATCTTTCTCCTCAGCGTGCTCTGGAGCGGCGCAGCCCACGCGATCGAAATCACTGTGGGCCACTCCCACGTCGTCGAAGCCGAAGAGGTCACCCGCGTGGCGCTTGGTGACGGTGATCTGGCCGAAGTCGAGGTCCTTGGTAATGGCGAGGGGGTTCTCCTCATCGGCCGGGCGCCGGGTCGCACCGATCTGCGCCTGTGGTCCGCAGACGGCGACCCGCACCATATGCCACTCACCATCCAGCCACGCTCCCAGGAGCGCACGGATCAGCGGCTAGAGCAGCTTGCGGGTCGGGTTGATGGCATTGAAATCGAGCCGACCGCGCAGGGTTATCTGGTCACCGGTGAGCCCACCACCGAGCGCGACCGACGTCGCCTTGACAGGCTGCTGGACGCCTATCCGGATGTAACGGACTTCACCGATCGTCCCGCTGCCACAGAGACGCCGACGGTGCAGGTCAAGGCGCGATTCGTCGAGCTGCGCAAATCCATGCTGCGTCAGATCGGACTCGACTGGGCCACGCGTTCACCCGGGATCAGTTTTGCCTACGCCTCCGATCTGTATACCAACGACGTCTTCCGCGGCAGCGCCGGGGATTTTCTGCCCACCGACGCCCTGCCTCTGGATATCGGCCAGGGCAACGGCTATCTGGGAATCGGGGTCAGCCTGACTGCGATGATTGATCTGCTCGGACAGTCCGGCGAGGCACGGGTCATCGCCGAACCCATGCTCTCCGCGCTGAGCGGTTCCACGGCGGAGTTCCAGGCCGGCGGCGAGGTTCCGATCCCGGTACAGGGGGAGGACGGGAACACCTCCGTGACCTTCAAGGACTACGGGATCCTGTTGAAGGTCGCGCCGAGAGTGGGTCATGACGCGCATATCCGAACCAGCGTCGAGGTCGAGGTCAGCGATGTCGATGAGTCGATGACCGTGCTGGGCGTCCCGGGTTTCTCCGTCCGCAGTGCCGTGACCGAGATGAACGCACGCAGTGGTGAAACACTACTCATTGCCGGGCTCATTGATGATCAGCAGTCGCAGGCCGTCAGTCAGGTGCCGGGGCTGGGTGACCTGCCAATCATCGGTGAGCTCTTCAAATCGCGCCGCTTTCAAAACGAGCAGACCGAATTGGTGGTGCTGATCACCCCTACCCTGGGCACGGCCGCCGGTGGTCGCGACAGGGTCGGCGCGACGAGTCCCGCCACTGACGAACGTATCACTCCCTCCACCCGTCTACCCCTGGAGCCGCTTACCAGTGAGTGAATTCACGCTGCATTACCGGGATGACACCGGCGCAAGGACACTGCCACTCGCCCCGGCATCGAAGCACCTCATCGGCACCAGCCGTCGCTGTGACCTGCGCCTTAGCGGCAGTGGCATAGCCCGACGCCATGCCGAGCTGAGAGTGGATGAGCAGGGCACGCACATCCGCGTGCTGGGCAATCGACTGGCGATGACGGTCAACACCGAGCCAGTCCGGCAGGCGGGCCCGCTGGCGCCCGGCGACGAGATCACCATTGGTGATGTCCAGCTGCAGCTGGACGCCGCCGCCGAGGCGGCCGGCACGGCGCCGGTCGAGGCCGAACGCTTCGAATCATCGGCGCCGGCGTCGACGCCCGCTATCGAGCCCCAGCATGCCCCCATCTCCCCGGCACTCGTCCGTCGCTTCCAGGAAGCGATCAGTGAGCGACTTGATCTGTACCGACGCGACATCCTGCAGTCGCTCTCCACGGAACGCCTGCGCGAAGAGGCCACCGCTACGGCCTGGGCGTTGATCGAGGCGGGAGAGCTCGCATTGCCCGCCGAGACGGATGCCGAACGGGTGGTCGCTGCGGTGGTGGCCGAGACGGTGGGCCTGGGGCCGATTGAGGCGCTGATGGATGATCCGGCGATCAGCGAGATCATGGTCAACGGGCATGAGCAGATCTATGTCGAGCGTAACGGGCAGCTGGCGAAGACCAATTTGCGCTTCAGCTCGGCCGGCTCGCTTGCCAGTGTGCTCGATCGCATCGTCTCGCCACTGGGACGGCGCCTCGACGAGGGCTCACCGCTGGTGGACGCACGCCTGCCGGATGGCTCCCGCGTGAACGCGATCATCCCGCCCCTGTCGCTGACTGGCGCAACGCTGACCATCCGTCGCTTCAGTCAGCAGCATATCGGCCTCGACGAGCTGATCGGTTTCGGTGCGCTGGACCACGCCATGGCCGCGTTCCTGAGGCTTTGTATTCATCGCCGACGCAATATCCTCATTTCGGGCGGGACAGGGACCGGCAAGACCACCGTGCTGAATGCATTATCCGCGCATATCGACGAATCGGAGCGCATCGTCACCATAGAGGATTCCGCCGAACTCCGACTCCAGCAGGATCACGTCGTCGCGTTGGAGTCACGGCCAGCCAATATCGAGGGCAGCGGCGCCGTCCCGATTCGTGATCTGGTGCGCAATGCCCTTCGAATGCGTCCCGACCGCATCCTTGTGGGTGAGTGTCGAAGCGGTGAGGCACTCGATATGCTGCAGGCAATGAACACCGGCCATGACGGCTCACTGACCACGGCGCATGCGAACTCACCGAGGGACGCGCTGGCACGGCTCGAGGTCATGACCCTGATGGCCGGGATGGACCTTCCAGCCCGTGCCATCCGCGAGCAGATTGCCTCGGCAATCGACCTTGTTGTCCAGCTCAGCCGATTCGGAGATGGTTCGCGTCGGGTCACCGCCATCACCGAGGTCGCCGGCATGGAGGGCGAGCAGATACTGCTCAACGAGCTGTTCGTTTTCGAGTCCGGGCCGAGCGGTCGTCAGGGATCCGGCGGACGCCATCGTCCCACCGGCCAGCTTCCTGCATTCTATGAGGACCTGCGGGCCGAGGGCGTTGTGCTGGACCTGACACCGTTCCAGCCGCCATCGGTTTCGTGATGAGAGGCCGCGTCATCGACCGGATCAGTCGCCCAGGTTTTCCATGATGCCATTCCAGAGCGGATCGATGTTCTCCTTGAACCGCTCATGAAGGCCGACACCCTCGGTCGTGATACGGCTTGGCCGGTTATGCGAATCGATCGGGTGTCGATACGCGGTCTCCTCGGGAGAGGCGAGCTCCCGTCCGATGACGTCCATGTCGAGGCCGAGGAATTGCCCGATGCGCCGGGCCTCGGCATATGGGTCATGGACAAGATCCTCATACCGCACCCAGAGCACCGGGTTGGGCAGCACAACCTCCATGAATTTACAGCAGACCGTGTATTTCGCGATGTATCGACCAATCTCGTTGAGGTCGAAATAGGCCCTGTTACCGGTGCTGTAGTATCGGAAATAGATCGTCACGCCAACATCCAGCAGGTCCCGCGTACACAGAATGACCGGCATATCCGGGTACCAGAGGCCGAGTACCGGCAGCAGCCCGAGGTTGGTGGGCATGGTATCCAGCCAGTAGCGCTTGTCGTCCATAAGTGAGCGCCTTGCGAGGTAGCCCCATGCATCCGCCTGCGCCCGGGAGCGCTCCACCGAGGCCAGATACTCCACCCGATCCCGTCCGCCGAGCTGTTCGTTCATCGCATAGCGGGTCATGAACGACTCGCCCAGATTGCCGACCTGCGGATGCCGCGCGAGCAGTGCCTCGACAAGGCTTTTGCCGCTCCTGGAGGGGCCGAAGATGAAGGCGAGTCGGGAATCAGATAGACCGTAGTCGGCGCGCGTCGCGTAATAGCGCCGGGAGAGCCCCGCCTTCTGCCACGTGCGCAAAGTCTTCGCAGGATGCTGGCCCTTGGAGACGCGCCGGCTGAATAGCAGCGTGTTCGCCCGGCGGTAGGCCAGGAAAGCCTCGCGATCATGGCCGCAGGCGAGATGAAGGTTGCCAAGGGCGAAGGCACTGAGCGCCTGGCCATTTACGCTCAGCCGGGGATCCTTGCTCATGCGTTCCAGGCGCCCGAAAAAGGGGCTGGATTCGTCCGGTCGCTCCAGTCTGGAATATTCGTAGAGCAGTCCGGGACTGCGCGGCTTCTCCTCGAGGAGCGAGCGCAGCGTTCCGATGGCGGCGGCCTGGTTGCCGTCGTCGCGCTCGCGTTCAAACAAAAGCCGTCGTGTTCGCCAGTGATCGGGGTGCTGGTCAAGGAGTCGCCGGAAAACCCGGTCGCTGGCCTCGCGCTCGCCCAGCTTGTCCATCACACGCGTTTTCAGCGATAACAGCAGCGGATCGTCAGGTGCGACGGCGAGGGCGCGCTCGATTGGCTGGCGCGACTTCTGCCAGCGGCCCAATGTCGTGAGCACCCGGGCGTCGAGCCGGTCGACATCGAAACATTGGCCGAACTGCGCCCTGAGCCGCTCGACCTCGGCTTCGGCATCATTCGCGAGGCCCGCGTCCAGCAGGCCTTCAACCCGCTTTCTGGCCGCTCTCAGCGCCTCCGGCCCGCTGATTCTGTCCGGTCCGTCCAAGACGCAATTACATGAACCCGAGCTGCAGCCGGGCCCGCTCCGACATGCGATCCTGGGTCCAGGGCGGCTCCCAGGTAAGTTCCACTTCGGCGGCTTCCACGCCGGTGACCTGCTCGACCGCCGCCTTGACCAGAATCGGCATCTGACCGGCCACTGGACAGGCCGGCGATGTGAGCGTCATGAGCACATCGACGAAGCCATCCTCATCGACATCGATCTCGTAGATCAGACCAAGCTCATAGACATCCACTGGGATTTCGGGGTCGTAGACCCCGCGCAGCGCCGTCACGACCCCTTCCTGGATTGTTTCCACCGATGGACGCTCGGCCATTCGCCTACTCCGTGGTGACCTCGCCCTTTTCCTCCAGGGCGGCCTGCAACGTGTGCCAGGCCAGCGTCGCGCACTTCACCCGCATCGGGTAATCCCGAACGCCGGCGAGCACGCCCAGCTTGCCCAGCGACGGGTCGGGCTGGGCGTCATCATCGGTCACCAGATGGTGGAAGCGGTCAAAAAGCGACTTCGCTTCCTCAACGGTATGCCCCTTGAGGGCCTCGGTCATGATCGAGGCCGACGCCGTGGAGATGGCACAGCCCTGCCCCTGAAAACCGATATCCTCGATCCGGCCCTCATCGTCCAGCCGCAGTTCGAGATGGATCTGATCACCGCATAGGGGGTTATACCCATCCGCTTCATGATCATGCGGATCGATCCCGTGGAAGTTCCGGGGCTGTTTGTTATGGTCCAGGATCACTTCCTGGTAGAGCTCACGCAGATCGGACATGGCTAGCCAAAAAACTCCCTGACGCGTTTGAGACCATCGACCAGCGCGTCGACATCATCCCGGTCATTGTACAGCCCGAAGGAGGCACGCACGGTAGCCGCGACGCCGAAGCGCTTCATCAGCGGCTGGGTGCAGTGATGGCCGGCCCGCACGGCGACGCCCTCCATATCGAGGATGGTCCCCATGTCATGAGGGTGGGCCCCGTCGAGGACGAACGACACCACACCCGCCTTATGCGGTGCGGTGCCGATGACCCGAAGCCCGTCGATCTCCGCCAGCCGCTCGTTCGCGTAGCCGAGCAGGGACTGCTCGTGCGCCACAATGGCCTCGCGGTCCGCCGCCTCGATGTACTCGAGGCCAACACCCATGGCGATGACACCGGCGATATTCGGTGTGCCAGCCTCGAAGCGCTGCGGCGGCGGCGCGTAGGTCGTCTCCTCGAAGCTCACCGTGCGGATCATGTCACCGCCACCCTGATAGGGTGGCATGACATCCAGATGCTCGAGCCGACCCCACAGCACACCCGATCCACTGGGCCCGTAGGTCTTGTGGGCCGAGAAGACATAGAAATCCGCTCCCATGGCCTGCACGTCCACCGGCATATGCGGCGCCGACTGCGCCCCGTCCACCAGCACCGGAATATCCCGCTGGTGCGCCGTGGCGATGATTTCTTCCACCGGATTGATCGTGCCCAGCGTATTGGAGACATGGACCACACTGATGAAGCGGGTCCTGGCGCTGATCCGCTCGCGCAGGCCATCCATGTCCAGGCTGCCATCATCGAGCACCGGCGCGACCACCAGTCGCGCGCCGGTCGCCTCGGCAATCATCTGCCAGGGGACGATGTTGGCGTGATGCTCCATCCCGGTGATCAGGATCTCGTCATCGGCCTCGAGCCGCGGCCTCACGAATGACTGGGCGACGAGGTTGATGGCTTCGGTCGCGCCACGGACGAAGACGACCTCGCGCTCGTCCGCGCCGTTGATGAACCGCTGCACGGTCCGCCGGACGGCCTCGTAGGCCTGCGTCGAACGCTGCGAGAGTTGGTAGACCCCGCGATGGATATTGGCGTAGTACTGCTCGTAGCACTCCCGCTCGGCATCGATCACGCACTGGGGCTTCTGCGCGCTCGCCGCGCTGTCCAGAAACGCCAGGCGCCGGCCATTCATGGGCCGCTGCAGGATCGGGAAATCCGCCCGCAGACGATCAACGTCGAGGACGCTTTCCGTCGCGGGCCGCTGCGATACGCTCACGCTCAAAGAATCTCTCCGATGTCCGCATCTTCCACGCCAAGACGCCGCATGAGGACGCGGCGGACGTGATCGCGGACGCCACTGACACGGAACATGTCAACAATCTCGCCGGCAAACGCCAGGGTCAGCATGCCCTGGGCTCCTTCGGCGCTGATGCCCCGGGTGCGCAGATAGAACAACGCCTCCTCGTCGAGCTCCCCGACGGTGGAGCCGTGAGTGCACTTGACGTCATCCGCGAAGATCTCAAGCCGCGGATTGGAGTGCGCCAGGGCCCGCTTGCCGAGCACGAGGTTGCGGTTTTCCTGCACGGCATCGGTCTTCTGCGCGCCCTCGAACACCTTGACCAGGCCGTCGAACACGGTCTCGGAACGCCCCTGGAGGATGCCCTTGAAGCGCTGCCGGCTGAAGCAGTTCTCCACCCGGTGATTGAACCAGGTGTGGAAGTCGGTGAACTGCCGGCCCTCGGTGAGGTAAATGCCGTTGCAGTCGATCTCGCCGCCCTCACCTTCCAGATCGGCCACCAGATCAAGCCTCGCGAGCCGACCGCCGTCAGCAACGAACGCACCCCGCAGAGAGGCATCCCGCTGGGCCGCCAGATTGACCGTGCCGATATTCATCGTGGCCACGCCGTCTTCCTGCAGGCGGCTGTAGTCGAGAATCGTGTTCTGCCCGGCCGAGAGCTCGCTGACCGGACAGACGAGTGCACCGGCCTGGTCATCACCGATGAATCGCTCGACCACCCGCACCTCGGCGCCATCCTCGGCCTCCACCACAAGCCGCGGGTAGATCGCGCGGCGGTCGGCCTCGGCCGTCGTGATATGCGTGACGGCGATGGGCTTTTCGATCATCGCGTCACGGGCCACATGGATATAGGCGCCATCCACGAAAAACGCCGAATTGAGGGCGGCGAACGGATGCCAGTCGATGTCGGCGCGGGCCCCCAGGGCCGCGGCCAGCCGCTCCGGCGGGTTGCCGTCATACTCGCTGAACGGCGTCACGGTCAGCCCCTTCGCCAGGTCGGCCAGATCCGAGAGGTCGGCGGCGAGTCGCCCATCGACAAAGACCAGGCGATAGCTGTCACCGAGATCGCCGAGTCGCTCTATCAGCTCCTTCGATGCGACTCCCTGAGAGTCGGCGAGCGGGAAGTGCTCGGCGGTCACCGGGCGCAGGTTGGTCTTGCGCCAGGCTTCCTCACGGGCACCCGGAAAACCCCGCGCCTCGAAGGCCCGGATACCACGCTCGTGGAGGGTATCGAGCCACTCGGGCCCGACGTCGGTGCGCCCCTCGAACTCTTCGAGGTAGACGCTCTTTGGCTGCACAGCTGCTTCCATTGGTCTCGTCCCCCGCGCTTACGCTGCGGCCTCGTCGATGCCCTCGTAGCCCTTGCTCTCGAGCTCTTTGGCAAGCTCCTTGCCACCGGTCTTCACGATCCGGCCGTCCATGAGGACATGCACCACGTCGGGCACGATGTAGTCGAGCAGGCGCTGATAATGGGTGATCACGAGGAATGAACGGTCCTCGGAGCGCATGGCATTGACGCCCTCGGAAACAGTCCGCAGGGCATCGATGTCGAGGCCGGAGTCGGTCTCGTCCAGAATGCCGAGCTGCGGCTCGAGCACCGACATGTGGAAGATTTCGTTGCGCTTTTTCTCACCGCCGGAGAAGCCCTCGTTCACGGGGCGCTGCAGCAGCGTCTCGTCGAGCTTCACTCTCTTGGCCCGCTCCCTGACGAGCTCAAGGAATTCCATGGCGTCGATCTCGCCCTCGCCACGGTGCTTGCGCATGGCATTGACCGCGGCCTTGAGGAAGTAGGTATTGGAGACACCGGGGATCTCTACCGGGTACTGGAAGCCCAGGAAGACACCCTCGCGCGCCCGCTCCTCGGGATCCATCTCGAGCAGGTCCTGGCCGTTGAAAAGGACCTCGCCCTGAGTGATCTCATAGGCGTCGTCACCCACCAGCGCCTTGGCCAGCGTGCTCTTGCCGCCGCCATTGGGGCCCATGATGGCGTGGACCTTGCCGGGCTCGATGGTCAGGTCGAGGCCCTTGAGGATTTCTGCTCCCTCCACGTTGACGTGCAGGTTGCGGATTTCGAGCAGTGCCATTGTTTTGCTCCTGAATCAATTCGTTCGAAAAGGTTAACCCCGGCGGGACAGACTGCGTCCGTCCCGCCATCGGGAAGAATTAGCACCCGCGTCAGCCGACCGAGTCCTCGAGGGTGATCTCGAGCAGCTTCTGTGCCTCGACGGCGAATTCCATCGGCAGCTCGCGGAAGACCTCCTTGCAGAACCCGTTGACGATCAGCGACACGGCGTCCTCTTCGGAGATGCCACGCGACATGCAGTAGAGGATCTGATCCTCGCCAATCTTCGAGGTGGTCGCCTCGTGCTCAAGCTGCGCGGTGCTGTTGTTCACATCGAGATAGGGGAATGTATGCGCACCGCACTCCGAGCCCATCAGCATGGAATCGCACTGCGAGTAGTTGCGTGCATTCTCGGCCGTCGGCGCGATCCGCACCAGACCCCGGTAGACCTGCTGTCCCTCCTGGGCGGAGATGCCCTTGGAGACGATGGTGCTGCGGGTGTTCTTGCCCATGTGGATCATCTTGGTGCCGGTATCGGCCTGCTGGCGCAGCCGGGTCACGGCAACGCTGTAGAACTCGCCCACCGAGTTGTCGCCGCGCATCACCACGCTCGGGTACTTCCAGGTGATCGCCGAGCCGGTCTCGACCTGGGTCCAGGAGATCTTGGAGTTATCGCCGGCACACAGGCCCCGCTTGGTGACGAAGTTGTAGATGCCGCCCTTGCCGTTGGCATCGCCGGGGTACCAGTTCTGGACCGTCGAGTACTTGATCTCGGC
Organism: Spiribacter sp. 1M189; assembly: GCF_040838345.1. NCBI lineage: Bacteria > Pseudomonadati > Pseudomonadota > Gammaproteobacteria > Chromatiales > Ectothiorhodospiraceae > Spiribacter > Spiribacter insolitus. The sequence continues at coordinate 916,477 of NZ_JBAKFF010000001.1, forward strand.
GTTATCAAGCGCGACCAGCTCCACCACCGCGGCATGCAGCTGGTTCTCGTCGCGCATCGGCGCAGTGCATCCCTCGAGATAGGAAACGTAGCTGCTGTCCTCGGCGATGATCAGGGTGCGCTCGAACTGACCGGTATTGGCCGCGTTGATACGGAAATAGGTGGACAGTTCCATCGGGCAGCGCACGCCCTTGGGGATGTAGACGAACGAACCGTCCGTGAACACCGCCGAGTTGAGCGCGGCAAAGAAGTTGTCATTGGCCGGGATCACCGTGCCGAGGTACTTCTTCACCAGCTCCGGATGCTCCTGGACCGCCTCCGACATGGAGCAGAAAATGATGCCCTGCTCCGCCAGCTTTCCCTTGTACGAGGTCGCCACCGAGACCGAGTCGAAGACCGCGTCCACGGCGACACCGGCAAGCATCTCCTGCTCATGCAGCGGAATGCCGAGCTTGTCGTAGGTCTCCTTGATCTCGGGGTCGATGTCATCAAGGCTCTGTGGCTTGTCCTCGTCGCGCTTGGGCGCGGCGTAGTAGGAGATCGCCTGGAAGTCGATCGGGTCGTAGTGGACGTACTGCCAGTCCGGCTCCGGCATGTTCAGCCAGTTCCGGTACGCCTCGAGCCGCCATTCCAGCAGCCACTCCGGCTCGTTTTTCTTGGCCGAGATGAAGCGGATGACATCCTCGTTGAGACCGGGCTCGACCCGATCCTCCTCGACATTGGTCACGAAGCCGGCTTCGTAGCCCTTCTGGGTGAACCGTTCGATGGTCTCAGTGCTCGCGGACATGACGCACTCCGGTAAATTCCAGCGTATGAACCTGACCGCTGCCACCGCCGTCCTCGGCGGTGGTCATTTCGGCCAACGTGATTTCGGACAACGCGTTCAGCACCACATCGTTGATGCGGCTCCAGACGTTGCTGATGTTGCACTGACTGCCGTACTGACAGGCCTCCTGCCCATCCTCGATACAGTCGGTCAACGCAATCGGCCCCTCCAGTACGGTGATGATCTCGGCGATGGAGATCGACTCCGGCCGTCGGGCCAGCCCGTAGCCCCCCTTCGCACCCCGGTAGGAGACGAGCAGGTCACTCCGGGCAAGATGCTTGAGAATCTTGCTGACAATGGGCTGCGGCAGCCCCCTCGCCTCGGCGAGGGCACCGGCATTGAAACGGGCCTCGGGTTCCCGCGCCATCAGCGTCAGGATCCCGATGCCGTAGTCCGTTTCGCGGTTCAGCCTGATCATATGGGGAGATTATAAAGTAATCAGGACTGCTTTGGTACATTTTAAACTGGAAAATTTACCGCAGCGCCTCATCGGCACTGCCCGGGTCCTCCTCGCCGGCCACGGAATACCACTCCTCTGCTGCGGCCGCCCGCGACCGGGTCGGGTCAATCGCCGACCGACCACCGGACACGGCCGCCGCCAGTGAGGTGATCCGCGACCAGTCGCCCGCGGCCACCGCATCGCCGGGCGCCAGCCAGCTGCCACCGACACAAAGGACATTGGGCAGCGCCAGGTAATCGAGGTAGTTACCCGGACTGATCCCGCCGGTGGGACAAAACTGCACCGCAGGAAAGGGTCCGGCCAGGGCCTTCAGCGCGCCGACCCCACCGTTTGCTTCAGCCGGGAAGAACTTAAGCCGGTCAAAGCCGGCCTCAACCGCTCGCATCAACTCAGAGGGCGTCGAGATGCCGGGCAGCAGCGGAATGTCGACATTCAACGCCGCACCGATGAGCGTGTCGGTCAGGCCGGGGCTCACCAGAAAGCGGGCCCCGGCATCCCTGGCCGCGATCGCATCCGCCGCCCGGGTCAACGTGCCGACACCGACCAGGGCCTCGGGCACCTCGCGGGCAATCGCCTCGACGGCCGGAAGCGCCGCCGGCGTGCGCAGGGTCACCTCAAGTACCGGCAGCCCACCGTCCACCAGCGCACGAGCCATCGCCGGCGCGGTGTCCGCAGCGTCGATGGCGAGCACCGGGATAACGGGTGCACGCGTCATGAGCGCATGAATGGACAACAACGTTTCGCTCATGACCCAACCTCCTCTTGCGGGCTAAAGCTGATGGCGCCGTGCTCGGCGCTCCCGGCCATGGCACGGAATGCCGCGAACATCTCCCGGCCAATGCCATGTTGCGGCTCATTGGTCGCCGGCGTGGACGAGCGGTTCGCCCATTCGGCCGCTGGCACCCTGACCTCGAGAAGACCAGCCTCGGCATCGAGCCGGATCACATCGCCATCGCGGATTCGGCCGATCGCTCCTCCACTCACCCACTCCGGGTTGAGGTGAATGGCCGCGGGCACTTTCCCGGACGCTCCGGACATACGGCCATCGGTCACCAGCGCCACGCGCTGACCCCGAGACTGCAGGACGCCAAGCTCCGGGGTGAGCTTATGGAGCTCAGGCATGCCATTGGCCCGCGGCCCCTGTCCGCGGACAACACAGACGAAATCGCCCTCTAGCTCACCGGCACGGAAGGCAGTCAGGACCTCCTGCTGATCATCAAAGACCCGGGCCGGGGCTTCCACCACACGGTGCTCGGGCTTGACGGCGGAAACCTTGATGACCGCACGCCCGAGATTGCCCTGCACAACCCGAAGCCCGCCATCCGGGCTGAACGGCTCCGCCACGGGACGCACCACATCGCTGTCGGCGGACTCCGCCGGGGCATCCCGCCAGGCGACGCCGCCCTCGGCCAACATCGGTTCTCTGGCGTAGGCGGCCAGGCCCTCACCGGCCACGGTCATGACATCCTCGTGCAGCAGGCCTGCGCCAAGCAGCTCGCGGACGAGAAAGCCCATTCCGCCCGCGGCATGAAAGTGATTCACGTCCGCCTGGCCGTTGGGATAGATCCGCGTGAGCAGTGGCACCATCCGCGAGAGCGCATCAAAATCGTCCCAGTTGATGTGAATACCCGCTGCCCGGGCGATCGCCACCAGATGAATGGTGTGATTGGTGGAGCCACCGGTGGCCAGCAGGCCGACAATGCCGTTGACGATGGCCCGTTCGTCGATCACACGGCCGATCGGGGTGTATTCCTCGCCATGCGCCGTAATCTCCATGATGCGATGACCGGCGGCGATGGTCAGGGCATCACGTAGGGGCGTGTTGGGGTTGACGAACGCCGAACCCGGCAGATGCAACCCCATGACTTCCATCAGCATCTGGTTGCTGTTCGCCGTGCCGTAGAAGGTGCAGGTGCCCGGACCGTGGTAGGACTTTGACTCGGACTCCAGCAGCGCATCGCGCCCGACCTTACCCTCCGCGTAGAGCCCGCGGATGCGCGCCTTCTCTTCATTGGGCACGCCGGTGGTCATCGGCCCGCCGGGGACAAAAATGAACGGGATGTGACCGAAATGCAGGGCACCGATGAGCAGCCCCGGGACGATCTTGTCGCAGACGCCGAGGCAGAGGCCGCCGTCGAAGGTGTTGTGGGAGAGCGCCACCCCGGTGGCCATGGCAATCACATCACGACTGAAAAGGGAGAGCTCCATGCCCGTCTGCCCCTGGGTAACGCCGTCGCACATGGCGGGTACGCCGCCGGCGAACTGGGCGGTACCCCCCGCCTCTCTGACCGCCTGCTTGAGCAGGGCGGGAAAGCGCTCGAGGGGCTGGTGCGCCGAGAGCATGTCGTTATAGGCCGAGACGATCCCGACATTGGGCTTCTGCAACCCCTTCAAGCGCGCCTTGTCGCCGTCGGGTGCCGCCGCGAAGGCATGGGCAAGGTTGGTACAGGACAGACTCGTGCGCATCGGCCCGTCGTCAGCGGCGGTCTGCAGCCGCTCGAGGTAGGCACGGCGATCGTCGCGACTGCGCTGGCGGATACGCTCGGTAACCCCGGCGACCGCTGCGTTGAGCTCTGGCATGCATTCCTCCGTTGTTCGTTCACGCGCGTCGACGTAATTTTACTACATGCTCATCGTTTTTGCCGCAGCTGTAGTTCAACTATAGCGATCTTCGCGTTACTATAAATGTAGTTTTACTACAGCTATGCACGGGGAGGCGTGGTGCAGTCACCGGAACCCTTCGACCTGATCCTGTTCGGCGCCACCGGCGACCTGGCCATGCGCAAGCTTCTCCCGGCTCTCTATCGCCGTCATCGCGCGGGCCAGCTCCCGGACGACGGTCGAATCATTGCAACGGCGCGCAGCGAACTCGATCGGGAGACCTTCATCGAGCGGGTCGACGGTGCCTTCCAGGAACGCCTGGATGCCGAAGAACGGGATGCCGACGACTGGCAGGGCTTCGTCGAGCGCCTGCAATTCGTCTCGGTGGACGCCGCCGAACCCCGGGGCTTCGGCGATCTTGGCGCCGTGCTGCGTGATCGCGACGACCGCACGCGTGTTTTCTACCTAGCCGTCGCCCCCCGGCACTTCGTTGACATCTGCGAACACCTGCAGGCCGAGGAGCTGGTCACTGATCGCTCCCGGGTCGTGCTGGAAAAGCCGCTGGGCCACGATCTGGCCTCCGCCCAAGCGATCAGCGAGCGCATCGGCGCCATCTTTGCCGAGGATGCGATCTACCGGATCGACCATTATCTAGGCAAGGAGACGGTCCAGAACCTGATTGCGCTGCGTTTCGGCAACATGCTGTTCGAACCGCTCTGGCGCCGGGACTGGGTCCGGGACGTACAGATCAGCGTGACTGAACAGGTCGGCGTAGACGGGCGCGCCGGGTTCTACGACCGCACCGGTGCACTCCGCGACATGGTGCAGAACCACCTGCTGCAGCTGCTCTGCATCATCGCCATGGAGCCGCCGACCAATATCGGGGCTGACGCGGTGCGCGACGAAAAGCTCAAGGTCCTGCGCGCCCTCACACGCCTCGAGGGGCAGCATGCGCTGCGCAACACCGTCCGTGGCCAGTATCGCGCCGGCGCGATCGCCGGCCAACCGGTTGACGGCTATCTCGACGAAGAGGGTGTCCCGGAGGACAGTCGCACCGAGACCTTCGTGGCGATTCGTGCGGAGCTTGCCAACTGGCGCTGGGCCGGCGTGCCTTTCTATCTGCGAACCGGCAAACGCCTGCAGGAACGCGCCGCCGAGATCGTGGTGAATTTCCGCGATGTGCCGCATTCCATTTTCGATGTCACCTACGGCGCCGGCCAGCCCAATCGACTCGTCATCAAGCTGCAGCCGGATGAAGGGGTACGGCTGCATATGATGGCGAAATCGCCCGGAGATCGCATGCAGCTCCGGCCCGTATCGCTCAATCTGGACTTTGCCGAGGCCTTCCAGCAACGCCAGGCCGACGCCTACGAGCGGCTGCTTATGGACGTCCTGCGAGGCCGCCTGACGCTTTTCATGCGGCGTGACGAGCTCTATGCCGCCTGGGATTGGGTCGAACCGATACTGGATGCCTGGAACGAAGCCGGTGATGCGCCCAAGCCCTACACCGCCGGAACCTGGGGGCCGGCGGCATCGAGTGCCCTGCTCGGCCGTGAGGACGCAAGCTGGCACGAGGAGAGCTGAACATGGGGATCGGACGCGCGACGCCGGCCACACAAACCCTGGAGGCCGCACAGCGGTTCGCCAGCCCGGCGCAGACGGCTGGCGCGCTTGCACAGCGGGTGAGCGAGGTCATTCGCTATGGCGTAAAGGCCCGCGGGCGAGCCAGCCTTCTGGTACCGGGCGGGCGGACCCCCATACCGGTATTCGAGCGGTTGCGGACGCTCGCACTACCCTGGGACCAGGTCTACGTGAGCCTGACCGACGAACGCCGCGTGCCTGAGGATGATGAGGCCAGCAATGCCCGGTTGGTGCGCACCCACCTGCTCCAGGAAGATGCCGCGCGCGCCCACTTCTACCCGCTCCACCGTGAAGGCGTCGGGGAACGCGCCGACGAGGCGGCCTGCGGCGCGGCACTTGGCCTGCTCCCACGCCCTTTCGATGCGGTGATCCTGGGGATGGGCAGCGATGGCCATACCGCCTCGATGTTTCCGGATGATCCGGCGCTGTCGCGGGCACTGGATACCGCCACAGACTCGCGCTGCGTCGCGACACAGGCACCGGATGCCCCCTATGCACGCCTGACGCTTACGCTCAATACGCTGCTGCAGAGCCGCTGGATAGCCTTGCACATCACCGGGGCGGCGAAGTGGGCAACGCTACGGAAAGCAGTCGACGGCGGAGATACGCACCGATTCCCCGTCCATGCCCTGCTCAACCAGCGCCATGTGCCAGTCCATGTCTACTACTCGCCCTGACACGATGCCCGTGCTGGTCGCCGATATCGGTGGCACTAATGCCCGCGCTGGCCTCATCACTGAGCCCGGGCGCGAGCCGGGCACGGTTTTCAGCCGGCCCACCGCGGACTTCCCTGGCTTGGCCGGCTTCCTGCAGGCGGCGATGGCGCAACTCGGCGGCGAGCATGTCCCTTCCCGGGTCATATGCGCGGTCGCCAGTCCACTGAATGACGATACCGTGCGCCTGACCAATGCGGGATGGACATTTTCCATCTCCGCGACCCGACAGACCCTGAGGCTCGATCACCTGGTGCTGGTCAACGACTGGGTGGCACAGGGCTGGGCGGTCACTCGTCTGTCCGAGTCGCATCGGGTGCAACACAACGCCGGCCACCCGGCGGCGGATGCCCCACTGCTGGCCCTCGGGCCCGGCACCGGGTTGGGCAGCGCTTTGATTACCCGGCTCGGCAGCCAGTGGTCGGTATTCGCCACCGAGGGTGGACATATCAGCCTCGGGATCACCAGCCGGCGCGAGGCGGAAATCGCCCTCTACATTCACCAACGCTTCGGCCACTGCAGCGCCGAGCGGGTTGCTTCCGGCGTTGGCATGGAGGCGGTCCACGACGCGCTCCGGGCGATCGATGGCCATCCGCCACGAGCGCTCAGCGCGGAGGCCATCGCACGGAAGGCCGTTGCGGGCGATCCGCTGTGCGCCGAGGTGCTTGAACGGTTCACCGCCGCCCTGGGCTCGGCCGCCGGCGATCTGGCGCTCGCCACCGGTGCTCGGGGCGGGATCTATCTGGGCGGTGGCATCATCCCGGCACTCGGCGATGCGTTCGATTGGACCTGCTTCCTTGAGCGGTTTACGGCCAAGGGGCGTTTCCACGACTACCTCGCCGCCATCCCGGTCTATGCCATCCAGCACCCGGCACCGGCGCTGCTGGGGCTGTCCGTCTACCTGGAGGCGCAGGCGTGAGTGAAGCGGAATCCAACGACCCGGCGCGGCGCGGTCAGAACACGCCGCTGCTTGAACAGGTCCGGACCTTGATGCCCGAACTCTCCCCCTCGGAGCGCAAGGTGGCCCTGCATATCCTGGCGCGGCCGCATGCGGCAATGGATCAGGCCATCGGCGTCATCGCCGCCGCCGCTGATGTCAGCGAACCCACCGTGGTGCGGTTCTGCAAGCGGCTTGGCTATCGTGGTGTCCAGGGCTTCAAGATGGCCCTCGCCCGCAGCCTGGCCACCGGCCTGCCACCGACGCCGATGGGCCTCGAGAGTGATGAGCCGCTGGAAGAGCTCGCCGCCAAGGTGATGGACCGGCAGATCGCCACGCTGATCCACACGCGCAATCAGTTGCCGCATGATCGCCTGGAGCGGGCAATTGATCTGCTCGCCGGAGCAAGCCGGATCGAACTCTTCGGCCACGGTGCGTCCGGGCTCGTTGCCCAGGACGCCCAGCACAAGTTCTTTCGCCTGGGGATGCCCGTGGCCGCCTATACCGATCCCCACAACCACGCCATCTCGGCCACCGTGACGCCTCGGGATGCGGTCATCATCGCCATTTCGCACACCGGCCGCAGCGGCGATCTGCTGCAGAGCCTGCGGGTCGCCCGTGACCGCGGCGTTCCGGTGATCGGTATCACGGCGCCTGGCACGCCACTGGCCCATCTCGCCAGTGTCACCCTGAATGCCGAGGTCGACGAAGATACCGACATCTACACGCCAATGCTCTCCCGTCTCGCCCATCTGGCCCTGCTGGATGTCCTTGCGGTGGGCGTCGCCCTGCGCGGCGGCTCGCACACCCAGGCGCGCCTGGCCCGCATCAAGCAGACCCTCAACCAGCGACGGGAAATCCCGGATTCGGATTGACCCAGGCCTTGGGGAACTGGCTCTCGAGCTGGCCCTCGCGATTGAGGCGCGCCACCCCCAGCCCATGGCCGGCATGGGTCAGCAGCACAAAGCCCGGGCCGTCCAGCGGTTTCGCCGCTTTCACGTCATCCAGCGCGATCGGCTGACGCCGCAGAAAGGCGGCCGTCTGAGTAGCATCCAGCGCCACACAATTGCGGGTTGCTGCCGGAGCGAGCCACAGGGCCAGTGCGGTGGTGGGCTTGAAGGGTTTGACCTGTAACCCGATCGCCGCCAGCCCGAAGGCATCCGGCTGTGCCCGGGCCGGCCATGATTGCCCGGCGACACGGTAGTGGAGATACCGACCGCCATCCGGCCCGGCCTCCAGCCCGCGCAGACAGGCGGCATCAATGCCAAAGCGGGTGAGTACGGCGTCGGTCGCCGGATCCGCCGGTAAGGTCTGGGACGCTTCATGGGCGGGCTCTGCCCGAGATTGACCCATCGCCTCCCCGGGCGCCCCGTGGCGATGAAGGACGACGACGAAAAACCCGCCGGTATCCGTGATGCCCGGCCATATCCGCAATGCCCGAGCCAACCTCGGGTCATACCGCTGCCCCGCCCATTCCTTAACACCCTCCGAGACGGCAAAGCCCTCGACCGAGGCCGTCTCCACGCTCAGGCGATCCCCATGGTGGCGCAGGATGGCATCGACCACGGCCTCATTTTCTTCCGGTGCGTAGGTACAGGTGGAATAAACGATCCGCCCGCCGGGCCGACACAGGCGCACGGCCCGATCCAGCAGCCGCGTCTGCCGTGCGGCGAGATCATCCCGCTCGCGCTCATCGATCCGGCGCGCCACCTCGCGTCGATGCCGTCGGTATTTCCGCCAGGTTCCCTCGCCGCTGCAGGGCGCATCCACGAGCACCCGGTCGTAGGGGCCGGTCACCCCGGGCAGCGACTCCCCTGCTCCCCGGTGGATCAGGACATTGCGTAGCCCCAACCGCCGAACGAGCTGACGCAGTGCGGGGAGCCGTCCGGACTGGAGTTCATTGGCCACCACCAGGCCGCGATTGCCCATGGCGAGCGCCACTTGGGCCGTCTTGTTGCCGGGTGCGGCACAGAGGTCGAGAACCCGTTCACCGGGCTGTGGATCCAGCAGTCTGACCGGCAGTTGTGCCGCCTCCTCCTGGACCTGGAACAGCCCGGCGAAATAGCCCCAGTGCTGCCCCGGGGATGCATCGGGACGAAGCCGCAGGCTGCTGGCATCCCAGTCAGCCGGGGACGCCGGCAAGCCCGCATCGGCAAGAAGACTGATGAGTTCGGTGGCGTTGATGCGCTCGGGATGAGGTCGCAGGCTGACGGGCTGAGGGTGTAGCAGCGCGGCTGCAAAACCGGGCCAGTCCGGGCAGATGGAACTATAGCGCCGCAGCGCCTCGACCGGACTCAAGGCCTCAGCCAGTCCCGCATGTAGGCCCGCACCAATGGCGTATGATCCTCACCAGGCAGCCCATCCAGCGCGGCCTCCACGGCCTCGTCGCCGGCCTTCGCACGAACCCGTTGCATGAGGGCGTGGAAGAACTCGCGGTCGAACTCGGGATGCCCCTGGATAGTCAGGGTGCGGCCGCGGCGGCTGGCATACCAGGGACACTGGTCGCTCGTCGCCAGGCGCTCAAAGCCCGGCGCCGGCTCGATCACCTGATCCTGATGCACCGCCAGCAGCGATAGGGCTTCGCCCGGGCCGCGTCCGCCGAACGGCCGTTCACAGCGCACCGGGTAGGCACCGAGATGCCAGCCGAGCCCGGATCGCTCCGTCCGTCCGCCAAGCGCCGAGTGAATGAGCTGGTGGCCGAAGCACACACCGATCAGTGGTATGCCCGCGGCGTCGATTTCCCGGACCAGCGCCTGCAACGGACCAACCCACGCCGGATCCTCGTGGACACTGGCGCGACTGCCGGTCACCAGCCAGCCATTCGCGTCATCGCAGGACGCCGGCCATTCGCCGTCGTGAACACGGTATCCCACGGCCTCAAGATCCTGCCGCGGATCCGCCAGCAGGTCCTCGAACAGGGCGAGATAGGATGACCAGCGCGTCGTCAGCTCCTCATGCAGATCGTCACAGAGGAGGACACCAATGCGCTTGATATCCGTGGATCGGTTCATCTTTTCAGGATGCCACCGTCCGGGACGGTCCGCGACCCCGGGCGGTCATCCATCGGCGGATCGCGGTGCGCAGACCCCGCCGCTCACCAGCGCCCTTTGCCGCGGGGGAGCGGGTTGGCTCGTTGGGCACACCGGGGGCGACCGCCTCGCGGGCACGCCGTATCTGCCCGTGGAGATAGTGCGAGAACGCGCCCTGGGCGCCGAGCCGCGCAATGAAACGCAGCATGGCGTCACGCAGGGACTCGCGGTGCAGGCGCTGACGGAGCGATAGCCCGATCTCGGCAAGTTCCGCATCCATTCGACCCGCCGCACCGTAGACACGAACGAACTCATCGAGCCGCTCGATCTGGGCCTCCAGATCCCAGCCCAATTCGTCGGCGATCAAAAGGAATTGCTCCTGCACCGGATACTCCGCAGTTTTCGGTGAATGACTGAAACTGCGGACATTTTCGCGCTGCAACATTGAACCGACAAGCGACGTTTCGGCATGACGCCGTGTCCTGTCGGGCAAAGAAGAAATCGCCAGCGATGGCTCAGCCCGGAAGAACTCCGATCAACCGCCGCCAGCGCCATCACGCGCGGCAGCTGAGAGGTCGCAGTCATATTTAGAACGCGTAGCCGATTTCTACCGAGGCGATATCCACACCCGGGTTGCTGTTGTAGAAACGGGCGTTTGAGGTGTGCTGGAGACGCAGCCCGAGAATAAGCCCGCCGCGCGGCGCCCAGGCGACACCGACATGGCTGGTGAACTGCAATGGCCCACCCAGATCCTTGCCGTTGCCGTCATGCCGTGAGATCAGCGTTGGCTGCAGACCAAGAGTGAATCGCAGCGGAGCAGCGGACAGGCGACGCTCGATGGCCGGCCCGACCGCCGCAACGGCGGTATCCCGATGACTCCCGGACCACAGGCCGAGCACCATGTCCCAACGTGCGTTCCAGCGCCGGAGACCAAACCGGTCAAGCACTGCGCGCTGCATGACCGGCGCGGACCGGCGATAGTAGAGCTCGAAGACATCGAAGCCGTCACCGCTACCGCTGCGCAGCCCGGTCTCACGCATCAGCGGCGCTCCCTGTGTCTGCGCGGGAGCGGGCGATGCCAGCGCCAGAGAAGCCACCAGCCCCAGTGTCAAAACACCAAGCCATCCCCCAATGCGGTGTCTAACCCCCATATGATTCCCCTGATCAGAATGTAGGGGGAGGATTATAGCGGGATTCCTTCATGCCAAGGACCGCTGCGCGGAAGAGCTGCCCATGGCGCCGGCAGAGCGCGTCGATGTCGCGATCGTATCCGCCACCAATGACCGCCGCGACCGGGATCCCCCGGCGGCGCGCCGCCTCCATGACGAATCGATCACGCCGAAACAGACCGGAGTCGCTGAGACACAAGTGCCCGAGGCGATCCGCCGAGTGCACATCAACCCCGGCATCATAGATGACGAGACTCGGCTGCTGCTCGTCGAGCAGACGCGGCAGCACTCCGGCCAGCGTTTCGAGATAGTCGTCGTCCCCAAGGCCGCTCTCGAGTGGCATGTCCAGATCGCTGACGGCCTTGCGGGCAGGGAAATTTCGCGCCGCATGCATGGAAAAGGTGAAGGCCCGCGGCTCGTTGGCGAGCAGTCGCGCCGTCCCGTCGCCCTGATGGACGTCGAGATCGACGATCAGCACCCGGTCCACCACCCGTCCCGCCAGTAATGTTCTGGTCGCAACCGCGATGTCATTGAGCAGACAGTAACCACTGGCGAAGTCGGCGTGGGCGTGATGGGTTCCACCCGCGGCATTCAGTGCCAGGCCATTCTCAAGGGCAAGCCGCGCGGTGAGACAGGTGCCGCCGGTTTCCAGGCGAACCCGCCGGACCAGCGCCTCCGACCAGGGGAAGCCGCTTCTGCGCTCGGCCGCGCGATCAAGCGTGCCGGCGAACAGCGCGTCCAGGTAGTGGGCCTCATGCACGGTCTCCAGCTCAGCACGCGAAGCGAGCGGCGGCAGATACCACTGAAATTCAGATTCAAAATGAACCAGCTGATGTTTCAGAATACTAAATTTGGCCATCGGAAACGGATGGGATGCCGGCATCCGAATGGTGTAGTCCGGGTGATGGACCGCGGCGATTCTCATGTCCCCCCTCTTGCGTCTGCGTATGTCCCGGCGGGATCAAACGGGCGATTATCGACTCTAAGCTCAGGGTGTACGAACCAGTCAAAAATCTGCATTCCAAAAACCACGACTGAATGGACATATCAACCCGAACAACTCAGCGCCTTACCCAGGGACTCCACCTGAGCATGGGGATCGTGAACGAACTGCTGGATGCTCGTCCACGAGAGCTCGATGAAGCCATCCACAGGGCACTCGAGCGACTCGGCCGATTCACCGAGTCGGACCGCACCTATGTGTTTCGCATCCGCGATGACGTTGCGCTGGACAACACGCATGAGTGGTGTGTCGATGGCGTCGAGCCGATGATCGGTATGTTGCAGGACCTGCCGGTGGACATCGCCGATGTCTGGTGGGAGACGTTCGCACGCGGCGATGTCATTGAAATTGCCGACGTGGACGCCCTCTCCGATGCGCGGCTCGAGAAGGGCACCCTGCAGGCGCAGGGCATTAAGTCCCTCCTGGCTGTCCCCTTGGTCATCCATGGCGAAGTGGCCGGATTCATGGGCTACGACTCAGTGCATTCCTACCGGCGGTTCCTGGCCGGCGAGATCGACCTCATACGCAATGTCGCCAAAGTGGTCGCTTTTACCCTGGACAAGCGCGATCTCGACAAAAGGGCTCGGCGGGCTTTTCTTGATCCGGTCACGCGCATGCCCAACCGTCACAGCCTGGACAGGGCAATGACCGGCCGACCCGCGAATGCGAAGACGCATGGATCTCATGACGCGTTGATCTTTATTGACCTGGACGACTTCAAGCAAATCAATGATCTGCATGGTCATGCCGTGGGCGATATCGTCCTGCGAACACTCGGCCAGCGGATCGATCGCCTGCAACGGGCGGATGATGCAGGCTATCGCTACGGCGGCGATGAATTTGTGGCGATCATTAGCGACCTGGACAGGGATTCCGAGAAGGCTCGTCAGGAGGCGATGGCGGTCGCCCAGCGACTGGTCGAAAGTATTAATAAACCGATCAACATCCCGATGGATAGCGGCGCCGAGCAGCTAACCCTCACGGTGCATGCAAGCGCCGGCGTGGTCGTCGCCGATGGCCCGGCAGCCGATTGGGAGACGCTGCTGGAGCGGGCAGATCAGGCGATGTATCAGGCCAAGGCCGCCGGCGAGCCGGTCGGTCTGGACTGAGATATGGCCATCGCCGCGACGATCGGCGGATAAACCTCCTGCCGCGCCCGGTTCAGGGCGACCCCACTTGCGCTTCATATCGCCGGGCACGACACTCTACCGTCGCTTATTTGCGCCATCGGGGCCCGTATGCAATCGGTCGTCAACATTGCGCTGCCGTTCTTTGCGCTGATCTTCACCGGCTATCTGGCGGCACGGGGTCGGATGCTGGGTGAGACAACGGTCGCCGGGCTCAATACCTTTGTGTTCTATTTTGCGCTGCCGGCGCTGCTACTCATCAAGACCTATGAGGCACCAGCCGCCACCGGGGCGGTGCCCGAACTGCTGGCAAGCTACTATCTGCCGGGCATCATGCTATTTTTCGTGGCGCTTTTGTTGGGACGTCGACTCTTCCGTCTGCGCCCCGCCGATGCCGCCATTCAGGCCCTGGGTGGCGTGTTCTCCAATGTTGGCTTTATCGGCCTGCCCCTTGTGATCCTGCTCTACGGCAGCGAGGCAGCGCTGCCAGCGGTGCTGATCGTGATGGGCGACACCATCATCATGCTGGGCCTGGCGACTGCAGTGATCGAGGCCGATCTTGGCAGTGGTCGGCGAAACCGGGCGCTACTTAAGCAGATCAGCGTTGGCGTCATCCGTAACCCCATTGTGACCGCCGGCCTGATCGGCGTTACCCTCAACCTGATCGCCGTGCCCGTGCCGGAACCTATCCTGCGCTACGGCGGTTTGCTGGCCGACGCCGCTGGACCATGCGCCTTGTTCGCGCTCGGCGCGACCCTGGCGGGGCGCCCAGTCACCGAGGGCGCGCTTGAGACCGGCTATCTGGTGTTGCTTAAACTCTTCATCCACCCGGCGCTGGTCGCGGCCATGGCGGTCTGGGTGTTCGACCTGCCGCCGGTCTGGGCGGCGGTCGCTATTCTGCAGGCAGCGCTGCCCATCGCGGCCAACGTCTATGTGCTCGCCCAACGCTACCAGCGCCGCGCCGAGGCGGTATCCACGGCGATATTCGTCACGACGGCGGTCGCCGTGGTGACCATTTCGGCACTGGTTAGCTGGCTCGGGTAATAAGAGACTGTAAGGAATGGTCGGGGTGAGAGGATTTGAACCTCCGACCACCTGCACCCCATGCAGGTGCGCTACCAGGCTGCGCTACACCCCGACTTGAGATTGGAAGGATACACTAGAGCCTTTACGACGCCAATATTGCCCGTCCTCCACCGAATCAGGGAGCCTCGGCGTAGAGCGCCTCGAAACGGTCATTATACTGTCGAAAACCCGCGAGCAGCACCGGATCGAATTTGTTCTCCATCCCCAGCATTTCCTCGACGGTTGCCTCATGAGACCAGCCGGGTTTGTACGTCCTGGCCGACCGCAGCGCATCGTAGACATCGCATAGGCTCATGATTCTGGCTGCCAGCGGTATCTGTTCGCCCTCAAGCCCATCCGGATAACCGCCGCCCTGCCAGTTCTCATGGTGACTGCGCGCAATATCGCGGGCCAGCGACATGGTGGGCCGATCCATGCCCTCACTCCGCTCCATCATGGTGGTGATGATCTGTGCCCCGAGCACGGTGTGCTTCTTCATTTTCTCGAATTCCGCCGCGGTCAGCTTGCCGGGCTTCTTGAGAATTCCGTCGGAAATGGAAATCTTCCCCAGGTCGTGGAGCTTGACCGCATTGGCGAGCTCGTCGACTGAAAAAGTGAGCTCTCGGGCGCGTTCTGTGCCCGCAAGCCATCGGTACACCTCGGCCGCGTACAACGACACCCGATCAATATGCTGCCCCGTCTCCGTGTCGTGCGCGAGGGACATCACCGCCACACCGTCGAAGAATTTCTTCCGAGCCTGCTCCAGACTGTTTCGGTACCACTCGCCCAGCACGCTTGTCCCATAGAACGAGACCATTCCACCAACAGCGATCACCACCCCATGGAACGCCCAGGTCTTCGGCTGCAGCAGATAGGGCGCACCATTGGCCGGCAGTGGTGCCACTATGTCCGCATTGATCAGGACGATGGAGATCGCAAACAGCCCGAGCTGGAACAGGACCAGTGCAATCAGCCGCGTCAGATCGAAGACGATGGAGGCCATGGCGAGTGCGATGAACAGGAAGATTGCACCGATCGAGGCGATACCGGTGTTCAGCAGCGCCACGGAGCCCATCGCCGTGAAAAGACCATAAAGAACAAGACCAATGCGGGATGGACGCCAACGCGCATGGACGCGCCAGAGCAGGAATATGCCAATTGCAACGATCCACATCGCGGCGAACTTTGGTTGGAACCCTTCGATGGTGACGCGAATGAACGACAGCACCATCACCAGCCCGGCACCAACGACCATCGCAGCCATCACGCGCTTGAGGATCGCCCGCTGGAGGTCGTCGGAGACGAGGTTATCGAGCCTGGCGCCGGGGTACAGCCTCACGGCGATTCCTCCACCCGCATATACCTGCGCCAGACACCATCGAACTTTTGTTGACAAAACATGAAGCTATCCAGAATACGTGGATCGAATTTGTGTCCCATCCGGGCTATCTCATCAACCGTATCCTGATGTGACCATGCCGGCTTGTAGGGTCGCTCAGACCGCAGCGCATCGTAGACGTCGCAGATACTGACTATCCTCGCTGCCAGCGGGATTTCACGACCAGAAAGACCGTCCGGATAACCCCCACCGGTCCAGTTTTCATGGTGCCAGCGCGCGATATCCCGGGCCAACTCCAGGGTCTCCCGATCCACCCCCCGACACTTATCGGCGATCTGCTCGATCAAACGCGCACCAACATCGGTATGGGTCTTGATGATCTCGAACTCTTCGGGCGTGAGGCCACCGGGTTTCTGAAGCACGCTGTCAGGGATCGAAATTTTTCCGAGATCGTGGAGCCGCGAGGCTTTTTTCAGTTTCTCCAAATCGAAATCGGGCGTCCAATCTTCACCATAGGTACCTTCCGAGAGCAATTCGTAGAGAATTTCTGAATAGTCCTCAATGCGGAAAATATGCTCACCCGTTTCCGTGTCACGAGCGAGCGACATCAGCCCCAGGCTATGATAGAAATTCTGCCGCGTCCGGTCCGCGATCTCGAAATAGAATCGGACCAGAACAGCCGTGGCATAGACGACCACCACTGATGCAATGCTCAGCAGAATGGAGTGCAACACCCATATTAGGGGGTTGGTGAGGAACGCCAAGCCAGTGGACGGAACCGGAGTAAGGCGACCCGTTTGAATCAGAAAAGTCACACCCATGAGAAGAATGAATTTAAGCAACACCAGCCCCAGGACATGCTTCAGACGCAGGCCAATGGCGGCCATCGATACCGCCAGCATAAAAAAGACGGGGCCCATCGAAGCCATTCCCACAACGACGAAGGCCCCAAACGCCATCGCCGTCCAGCTCAGCCATAGCAGCAATGAAATCTGACCGATCGATAGCCAGCTGCGGAAAAGATACGCGCCGACTGTCAGGCCGCTGGCGACCCAGAGGAAAGCGAACAGTGGCTGCCAGCCCTCCATCAC
The DNA here is from genome assembly GCF_040838345.1 of Spiribacter sp. 1M189. Taxonomy (NCBI): domain Bacteria; kingdom Pseudomonadati; phylum Pseudomonadota; class Gammaproteobacteria; order Chromatiales; family Ectothiorhodospiraceae; genus Spiribacter; species Spiribacter insolitus. The sequence continues at coordinate 933,477 of NZ_JBAKFF010000001.1, forward strand.
GACCCGGGAAAGCGTCACGATCAGCAGTGCGAGCGCCGCAATCGTAATGGCCGCCAGAATATTCTGTATGATCTTTCGGCGCAGATCCTCCGCGGCCTCGTTGAACGAAATCCCGCGGATCCCGACAAATGCCTCAATATCCGGATTAGGCCGCCCGGGAATCAGTGACCTCATCCGCCAGCCCCCTCCCCGCATGCAAGCCGCGGGGCGTCGCGGGTCCTCGAAAAGGCGACGGTGGGGCCGCTTTTCGCCTTCGCACGATAAAGCGCATCATCGGCGGCCTGAAGAAGAGGCTCGGGATCGCAAGGACCATCATGTTCGCAATGCGCGAGGCCGACGGAAACACTCACCTCGCAATGACTTCCATTGGAACCGGTGAATGAACGATGACGGAACGCGGCGCTGATCCGTTCGGCGATGCCCGATGCCTCAGCCTCTCCCACCCCACCGAGCACAACGGCGAACTCATCGCCCCCCAGCCTCGCCACTCTATCGCGCTGGCGTATCTGCTCACCGACTACCTCAACGACGAAAAGAAGCACCTCATCGCCAACCGGATGGCCGTAACGATCATTGATCGCCTTGAAGTCATCCACGTCCAGCAGCAGTAGTGCACCACCTGCATGGGGTGGATCCTCGGCTATGCGACTAATGAGTTCATTAAAACCGCGTCGATTCAAAACGCCGGTTAGCGGATCCTGAATATCTCTTTCCATGAACTCGTCAATGAGCCGCGTGCTGATGCGGGAATTATGGCGCACTCCACATAGTATAATGACGAATGCGAACAGCGCCGACGCACCATGCAGATCGCTGGACCGCACTACATCATCGGCGAGGAGCGTTTTCGGTTGCACACCGAAAATAATTGGTGCAAACCACTCTAGCGCAGCAATATAAACGATGAGTGCCATACCTGTGGCCATCGCCCATTTCCAACCAAGAAAAAGCCCGGACGTTATCAGTGGTGCAATGAGAATCATCAGAAAAGGCGATTGCAATGCGCCGGTCACTGTGATCAGACCCGCGGAGGCAAGCGATATACCAATGATCAAAACCCAGCCACTCGCCAGTGGCCGATGTAGCCCGACAAGAGACATTGATACAAGCCCAGAAAGCAACATAAGTGTTGTAAATAACTGTGTTATTCCTGGGCTCATCTTATCGAGCACCAACAGCAAGACAAATCCCCCCACTGACATGATAATGGCCCAGTGGGTGAGCAGATTCGTGCGATTCGCCTCGAGAATGAGTTCCAGACTTCTACGATCCGCCATCACACACCATTATTGCAGCCGCCAGTTCAAAGTCAGGAAAACGCCCTGCCGCGTGTAGCTTGCCCCAGGGAATGTCGAATCGTTTTTCTTTTTTCGGAGCTCGAGGCCAAGATCGAAATCCGGCGTCAGCGCGCGGACGACATTAACGAATCCCATGCGGATGTTGTTCTGGCCGCCATCGGTTACGCCGCCACGATAATCCTTGATCCGATTGAGATAACCGATGGCGAGGCGCATCCGCGGCGTCAGGCGATGACTCAGCCCTGCCCGATGCGTCGTGCGTTCGGTAACCGCCTGCCGAATCCTGCCCGCACCGAGCTCACTGCCTTCCTCAAATCGATGACGACTGCTGAAGCGCAGCCGGGAGCGCTGACTCATGCGAATGGAGAGTCGGGCATCCCAGGACGTGATAGTCCGCGAAGCAAGCCCCGGCGAGTCGAAGTCCTTCCGGAGCGGTCCGGCCATCACCCTTCCGGATACGCCAGAGGACGGCTTCCAACTGATACCGGCGAGCAGGGCGGTGTCATGACTCGATAGCGAACTGTCGGCCCATTGATAGCGGAAATCGACATAACGCCCCTCTAGAATCAAACGGGTCGTCTCGGTTGCCTCCCAACCCAGCATCGCCTCGAGTCGGGGGCTGTTGTAGTCCTCCGACTGCGTGTTGGATCCATTGGCCCCCGGTATCGATGAGGCCGCGGTGCGGTTATTGGCATAACGATTCCAGCGATACCCCATACCGAGTGCGTACGAACCCGCTCCATCGAAAATCTTCCGCTCGTACGTTCCGCCGAGCGTCGCGACTTCCTGGATATCGCCCTGCTCATCGGCAACGCGATTGTTCTTGTTCACCGGTCTGGTCCATCGCCGCGCAAGGAGGCTCAGGTTCAGGTTACCGGCGTCGCCCAGCGTCTGGTACCGATCTGCCGAGAGGCGGTGATCCACGCGGCTGTGATCGCTGGCACGGCTGTAATAGCGAAGGCGGGGGGCATAGCGCATGGAATAGCGTGCCGATGGCGTCCCCGCGCGATAACCGAGCGCCGGGGCAATCTCAGTCACGCTTGACCCCTTTTCCTCCCCGGAGGGGGCCTGACGTATATTGTCATCATAGCCCTGTGCCGCCCCGAGCCCCCAATGGAATCCGGGCGGTGGCGCTTCATTCATTCCTGCGCTGACCTGTGCGTTCACGAGCCCCCAGGCGATGGGTATCGCCAGAAACATCAGCTTGCGCTTCATCATCGCCCTTGCGTTCTTATGTCGCGCTGGATCAACCGCTCAATGTGAGGCTGGCGCTCACTCATCGCCTCCGGCGGCAAGGGTCTTGCGTAGAGAAATCCCTGATGCTCGCTGACCCCCATATGGAAGAGCTTCCGCGCCTGATTGACGGTCTCCACCCCCTCGGCAACCACCCTCAGGCCGAGTCTCTGCATCATCGTCACCAAGCCTGCAACGGCCGCCTCGGACCGAGGGTTGGAATCGAGCTCATCGATCAGCTTTTTGTCGAGCTTGACAATGGACACCGGCAGATCCGCGATTCGATCAATATTGCTCGCTTCACGCCCGAAATCATCGAGCGCCAGCTCAACGGCTTGTGCCGTCAGGCTTTCTGCCTGGTTCTGCAAATGGCTCTGTATCAGTTCACCCGATGCGCTGGCTTCGCTAAGCTCGACGACGAGCCGATAACTGAATTCCGAGCGGATCCGTTCAGCCAGGCGGATCAAGCGATTGAGGTTCTCTTCATGGTATATGAAGTCAAGGCTCAGATTGAGGCTGATGAATTTTCCAATGTCTTCCGGCAACGCCTTCAACACTCGACAAATATTCGTCTCAATATGGTGAAAGCCATCCGGATATTCGACGAGTTTCTTATAGTCCTGCAAAAAGACGGGCGGCGCGTGAATGGTCCCATCTGCGGTAACCCAGCGGATCAATGTTTCATACCCCGCCAGAACACCAGCACTCATGGACACAATCGGCTGAATGAAAAACTGGATTTCGCCGTTTTCCAGTGCAGCCTCTACCGACGCCGCATCAACCAGTTGCCCTCCGACCATGCGTGCCGCGAAGAAATCCTCGTCGGCGAAGCAACTCCGATTCTTACCCATGCGCTTCGCCGTGCGCATTGCTTCATCAGCCCATCGAAGCGCGGAATCAATCTCGTCGCCCGGCATGAGCCTCGCGATCCCGCCAGAGACCGTGCATTGAACCGTCGTACCGCATAGCGTCACGTCCCCGGCGGAAATTGAGTCGCGTATCCTTTCATCCAGATGCTTTGCCGCCGCCCAGCCCGGCCAATCGGTGATAACCGCAAACTCTTCTCCTCCCATCCGCACGGCAATCGCACCAGGGCCCTTCGTCGCGTCAAGCGTCCGAGCCACGACGCGCAACAGGGCGTCACCGACGGTATGGCCCCAAAGATCGTTGGTACGCTTGAAATCATCAATATCGTAGGAGAGCAAGGCGATGTCATAGGGGCTCTTGTTCTCCGGGAACAGCCGCTCCAGGATCCTGCGACTGAAAACGCCGGTGAGCGGATCGGTCACGCTCTGCACTGCAAGTTCCCGGGATCGGTCAAGCAGGTCCGACTGCTGCTGCCTTAACCCCCGCAGGATATAGAATGTCACCAGCAGCCCGCCGGCGATCAGTGCCAGCATCAGGATGATGAGCCGGACATAATCCTCCCAGCCCGCCAGGCGTGCACTGCGCTCCCGATCCCGTTTCTCAATAATGGCGTCGAGCGCGCCCAGAACGCCGCCCCGGATCGTGCCGGACGCCCCCGCAAGCGAACGATAGAGCGGCATCCAGTCTGCGGATCGATGTTCAGGCGCCAATGCGTCAAAGCGCATCGCCCATTCGTCGCGACGCTTCAGAAGCGTTTCCGTGAATTGCGAGAGGGCCGGCCCACCGAGCTGATTGGTGATCGAGGCGACCGCGACACCGATCCGGCTGTAGAAGATGTCGAACTTCTGCTTCAACTCGGCGAAGTCCTCATCCGACACCCCGCCATCCTTGGCGCGCATCGTGAGGTAATGGTCGAACGTGTTAATGAGACGCAGGTAATCTGTCTCGAGCTGGAAGATCGTCCAGCTGTAATTGTCACTACCAATCGACCGGTTCTCTGCGATGTCCTTTTGAACATCAACGGCCAGATAGACAGCCACCGAAAACAAGGCGACCAACAGGGCCGCAAGCAGCGTCACCGTCAGGCGATCATGGAGCCAGCCAAACCTTGGGCTAACGACCTCATCAGTGCCCGCGCGATGAAGATCAACATTGACGCCGGCCGCGCCTGGCGCAGCGGGCACACCAACTGACGGCGCCACCGGATGTTCTGGCATGCCGTCGCTACCGATGAATGATGATTTCTTTCAGTTGCCAGACACTGAGACTATAGAACCTTTCCTGCTGGAGTGCCGGGTCGGAATCGAACGGAAACATCAGCCAATAGGGGCCTTGCTCTCGCACGCTCATCCGCCGACCATCCCGGAGAAAGGCGATGATCGGTGCGTCTTCCATCATGGCGGACATCGGGAATTCAACCTGATAGTCATTGAGCGCCCGGAGGGTGAGGCCCTCCGGTACCTGCTCGACTACAGAAAGCAGATCCGCCAGCGTTGGGCCCTCAAACGAACTGGTGCCGTCGGTCCACGGCGTCGCGGTCTGGAATGAGCGCTGGGGTAATGCAGCCAGCTCCTGATCGTCGAAGCGCTCGACAACTTGGCCCGTCTCGTCGCGGATGACGAGGGTCGCCGCCGACACCGACGATAGGTAGAGAACGCCGCCAAGCATTATCAATACAAGCCAGCACGGGGAAAATCTCTGCAAGATCATAAAATTACCGTGGAATTCCTTATTATAGTGAGTGCCCTAGGGCCTTGGCGCCGCGATCCTGACCGGAACGCCATGCCCCTTAGCCCTTAATTCGAACTTCACCTATAAGGTATACGGCAATCAACCTGGGCAGCCAGGAGATGCCCCTGAAAACCCCGTCCTTTCGATCGGTCAGCTTTTGTGTGTTTTGTTCGCTGTGCGACTTTTTGGGCCTTCGCTATATGCGAAAGCCCAATTAACTAACAGCTGAGACGCTTTGGGATTGCTTACGGTGCTTTCAGCGCTTGAGCTCGGCGAGGACTGCTTCGAGTTCGCTGCGCATCTGACGGATCACCTGCTGGCGCTGGTTGGCGTCGTCCTTGGCCGTTTCGCCGGAGAGCTGCTGGCGGGCACCGCCAATGGTAAAGCCCTGCTGATAGAGCAGACCCCGGATCTGACGAATGAGAATGACGTCCTGACGCTGGTAATAGCGCCGGTTGCCGCGCCGCTTGACGGGATTGAGCTGCGGGAACTCCTGCTCCCAGTAGCGCAGCACATGGGGTTTGACCGCGCACAGCTCACTGACCTCACCGATGGTGAAGTAGCGTTTCGCCGGGATCGGCGGCAGCTCGTCGTTACTGCTCGCGTCCAGCATAGGCCTCCACCCTCGATTTCAGTTTCTGCCCAGGCCGGAAGGTCACCACCCGCCGCGCAGAGATGGGGATCTCCTCGCCGGTCTTTGGGTTGCGTCCCGGGCGTTCATTCTTATCCCGCAGATCGAAGTTACCGAATCCGGAAAGCTTGACCGGCGTGCCATCCTCGAGGGCGCTCCGGATTTCCTCGAAGAAGCTCTCGACAAGTTCCTTGGCCTCACGCTTGTTCAGACCGACTTCTTCGAAAAGCCGCTCGGCCATATCGGCCTTGGTCAACGCCATTCGTGCCCTACTCCCTCAATTCCGCACCGAGCGACTCGCCCAGTGCGCGAATAACGTCCTGCTGGATGCGATCAACTTCTTCATCGGTAAGAGTGCGGGAATAATCCTGCACAATCAATCCCATGGCGAGACTTTTACACCCGTCTTGGACGCCCTTGCCCCGATAGACGTCAAAAAGCTGCAGCGACTGCAGCGACTGCCCGGCGGCTTTACTGATGCACTCACGCACCGATTCCGCCGTCACCGACTCGGCCACGACCACGGCGAGGTCCCGCCGGATGGCCGGATAGCGCGAGATCGGCTGGAATGCCGGCAGGGATCGATCCTGGAAGGCGGACTGCTCCAGCTCGAAGAGGTAGACCCCCTTGTCGAGATCCAGATCACGCGCCTGTTGCGGGTGCAGCGCCCCGACCCAGCCGATTGGCCGGTCATCGAGATAGACCCGCGCCGCCTGCCCCGGATGTAATGCCGGATGGCTCTCCGGCCTGAAGTGGCACCGCCGCTGGGGTGAGGCGAGCGTGATAAGCGCCTCGACATCGCCCTTGATATCGAAAAAGTCGACCGGCCGACTGGCATCGGCCCAGTGCTGGACATGCGCGGAGCCGGTCACCACACCGGCAACAACCGGCGTCTGCTCCAGATCTTCAAGCGTGCCACGGAAACGCAGCCCGGCCTCGAACAGCCGGACACGGGCCATCTGCCGATTTTGATTGTGAATGACCGCGCCAATCAGCCCGGGCCAGAGGGAACTGCGCATCACGCCCATGTCGCTCGATAGCGGGTTGGCCAGCGCGAGCGGCGTGTGTTCCGGATCCAGCGCCGACTGCAACCCCTCGGAGACGAAGCTGTAGGTGATGGCCTCCTGGTAACCGCGGTCCACCAGCAGCGAACGGATCCGAGCCAGCGTCACCCGCGACTCGGATTCCGGCGGAATACTCGCGGGCAGCGCCGTGCGTCGCGACGGAAGGCGGTCGTAGCCATGGATACGGGCGATTTCCTCGATGAGATCCACCTCGCGGGCAATATCGAAGCGCCAGCTCGGTGCAACGATTTCCCAGTGCTCGCCCTTCTCCTCAGGCACCATGCCAAGGCGGGTAAGCGTCTCGCGCATCGCCTCCTCATCGATCGCCGTGCCGAGCAGCGCATTGACGCGCGTCGGGCGGACTGTCACCCGCCGCTCCTGCGGCAGATGCACCGCGTCCACGGCCTCCGTCACCGGACCGGGTTCTCCCCCTGCATGGGCCAGCAGCAGCGCCGTCGCACGCTCCATCGCCTCGCGACAACGCTCGGGATCAACGCCCCGCTCGAAGCGATGGGAAGAGTCCGTATGCAGCCCGTATTCCCGGGCCCGTCCGGCGATGGCCGCCGGCGCGAAGAAAGCGGCCTCGAGGAAGATATCGGTCGTGCCGTCACTGACCGCCGTCGCCTGGCCACCCATCACGCCAGCCAGCGCCACCGGCTTTTGCTCATCGGCGATCACCAGCGTGTCCGCGCCCAGCGAGACGGTGTCGCCATTGAGCAACTCAAGACGCTCGCCGGGTCGTGCCTGCCGGACCCGTATACCGCCAACGAGCATCGCCAGATCAAAGGCATGCATGGGCTGTCCCAGCTCAAGCATGAGGTAATTGGTGATGTCGACCACGATCCCCAGCGGCCGAATGCCCGCCCGGCGCAGGCGCTCAGCGAGCCAGGTAGGGGTCGGCGCCTGGGTGTTGACGCCATGAACCACCCGGCCGCAGTACCGCGGGCAGTCCGCCGGGCTTTCCAGCGTCACCCCGAGGGTCGCCTCGGTGGTGGCAGGAACCTCCTCGATCGCGGGCACGGCCACCGGATTGCGCGTGAGCACGCCGACCTCGCGGGCAACGCCGGCCATGCTCAGGCAGTCGCTGCGGTTGGGCGTGAGCTCCACCTCGATCACCGGATCGTCCAGATCCAGCCAGTCGCGAAGATCCGCGCCGACCGGGGCCTCGGCGGGAAGCGCCATGAGCCCGGCGCTTTCCTCCGAAAGCCCCAGCTCCCGCGCCGCGCAGAGCATGCCGAAGGACTTGATACCCCGCAGCTTGGCCGCCTTGATCTTCATGGCCTCGGGCAGCCGGGCCCCGACCCGGGCAAAGGGCGCCTTCAGCCCAGCGACGGCGTTCGGTGCGCCACAGACAACGGTTTTCGGTTCATCGGTACCATCGTTCACCTGGCAGACCCGCAGGCGCTCGGCGTCGGGATGCTGTTCGCATTCGGTGATCTCACCGACGACAACATCGCTGAACGCCGGTGCCGCCGTTTCGACGGCATCCACCTCGAGGCCTGCCATCGTGAGCCGTTCAGCCAATTCTGAAGTGGCCTCCGGGACCGCCACCCATTCACGTAACCAATGTTCGCTGATTCTCATGCAGCGCTCCTAGCGGAACTGACGCAGAAAGCGCAGATCATTCTCGAAAAAGATTCGCAGATCGTTTACCCCGTAGCGCAGCATCGCGAGCCGCTCGACGCCCATGCCAAAGGCATAGCCCGTGTAGCGCTCGGCATCGATGCCAGCGGCCTCGAATACGGCCGGGTGCACCATCCCGCAACCGAGTATCTCCAGCCAGCCACTGCCGCTACAGACCCGGCATCCGTCGCCATAACAGAACATGCACTCCACATCCACCTCGGCAGAGGGCTCGGTGAAGGGGAAATAGGAGGGCCGAAAGCGCAATGCCAGATCGGCCTCGAAGAACTGCCGGACGAAGTCCTCCAGTACGGCCTTGAGATCGCCGAAGGTCACGCCCTCGTCCACCACCAGCCCCTCGACCTGATGGAACATCGGCGTGTGGGTGAGATCGGAGTCGCAACGATAGACACGACCGGGCGCGATCACGCGGACTGGGGCGCCTTCAGCCTCCATCACCCGGATCTGTACCGGGGAGGTGTGCGTGCGCAGCAGATGACGTGCGTCGAAGTAAAAAGTGTCATGCATCGCCCGGGCCGGATGATCCGCCGGAATATTGAGCGCCTCGAAGTTGTGGTAGTCATCCTCCACCTCAGGGCCTTCGGCAATCGCGAAACCGACGCCGCGGAACATCGACTCGATGCGCTGTAATGTCCGGGTGATTGGGTGCAGCCCGCCCGGTGACTCGGCGCGGCCCGGGAGTGTGACATCCACCCGATCGGCCTCCAGCGCGGCATCGAGCTCGGCTTGTTCCAGCGCAGCGCGGCGTGCCTCAATCCGCTCGGTCACGCGCTGCTTGGCGGCATTGATCGCCTGACCAGCGGCCGGTCGCTCGTCGGCTGGAAGCTTACCCAGCTGCTTGAGCTGCTCGGTCAGCCGGCCTTTCTTGCCCAGGTAAGCGACCCGGACCTCCTCGAGCGCGGCCACGCTGCCGGCTTCATCGACGGCGGCCTCGGCCTGCTCGGTCAATGCCTGGAGCTCGTCACTCATGGTTCATCCCGTCTGGAGACAAAAAAAGGGGGAAGACAGCGGCCTTCCCCCGGCTGGCCGTCCCTGCCGGGACAATCAGGCCAGCGCCGCCTTGGCGCGCTCGGCGAGCGCAGCAAAACCGGCCTCATCGTGCACGGCCATATCGGCGAGCACCTTGCGATCGATCTCGATCTCAGCCTGCTTGAGGCCGTTCATGAGCCGGCTGTAGGAAAGCCCGTTCGTGCGGGCGGCCGCGTTGATGCGCTGGATCCACAGCGCGCGGAATTCGCGCTTGCGTACCCGGCGATCCCGGTAGGCGTACTGGCCGGCCTTAATGACCGCCTGGTTGGCTACCTTGAACGTCTTCCGACGCGCACCGTAATAGCCTTTCGCCTTGCCGAGGACCTTCTTGTGGCGGCGGCGTGCAATGACGCCACGCTTTACTCTGGCCATCTTCCGAATCCTCTCTGTTCAGTATGATTTCAAACGTATGGCAGCAGCCGCCGGATGGCCGGCGTGTCCTGCTCCGATACCAGCGTGGTGGCACGCAGCTTCGCCTTCCGCTTCGCATCCTTTTTGGTGAGGATGTGATTGTGGAAAGCATGCGCCCGCTTGTATCGACCGCTCGCGGTCTTGCGGAAACGCTTGGCGGCGCCACGGTTCGTCTTGATCTTAGGCATGAACCGTTTCTCCGTTGCCACAAACAAGAACTCCCGGCGGTGCCGGGAGATCACCCGATGGAGGCCGGAGCCTCCGCTATTTCCCCTTCCGGGGAGACATCGTCATCACCATCAACCGGCCTTCCATTCGGGGGCGCTGATCAACGGTGGCATGATCCTCAAGGTCCTTCTCGACCCGCTCGAGCAGCTCGGCACCCAGCTCCTGATGGGCCATTTCACGGCCGCGGAACCGCAGCGTGACCTTGACCTTGTCACCATCCTCCAGAAACTTTTTCAGGTTCCTGAGCTTGACGTCGTAGTCGCCCACGTCCGTTCCGGGCCGGAATTTCACTTCCTTGACCTGGATCTGCTTCTGCTTTTTCTTGGCGGCCTGCTGCTTCTTCGACTGCTCGAATTTCCATTTTCCGAAATCCATCACCCGGCAGACGGGCGGATCGGCGTTGGGATCGAGCTCCACGAGATCCAGATTCACGGTCTGTGCCCGCTGTACGGCTTCGGGCGTTTCGACGATGCCGACCTGTTCGCCGTTTTCGTCGATCAGGCGGACGCGGGGCACCTGGATGTCTTCGTTGATCCGCCGGTTCTCACCGGCGCCGGGCTGCTGGCGACGTGCCCCCGGCTTTCTGCGTATAGCGATGCTTCAGTCCTCCACAAGCGTTCGGCCCAGACGCGCCATCTCGCCATCCAGGCGTTCAGCGAATGCCTCAAGCGACATCGCGCCAAGGTCCTCGCCTGCCCGGGTGCGAACGGCGACCTGGCCCGATTCGCGCTCCTGATCTCCGACGACCACCATATACGGCACCCGTCGAATCGTATGTTCGCGAATCTTAAAGCCGATCTTCTCGTTCCTCAAGTCGCACTCGGCTCGAAATCCCCGCCCGGTCAGATGCTTCCGCACGCTCTCGGCATAATCGGACTGGCGATCAGTGATATTGACCACCTGCACCTGCACCGGCGCAAGCCAGACCGGCCAATCACCGCCATAGTGTTCGGTAAGTACACCGATGAAGCGCTCGAAGGATCCGAAAATCGCCCGATGCAGCATCACTGGCACCGCGCGGTCACCCGCCTCGGTGACGTATTCGGCATCCAGTCGTCCGGGCATCGAGAAATCGACCTGCATGGTGCCGCACTGCCAGACCCGATTGAGGCAGTCGCGCATGGACAGCTCGATCTTAGGCCCGTAGAACGCGCCCTCACCCGGATTCAGCGTCCAGTCCATCCCCTTGGTCTCAAGTGCCTGCTCGAGCGACGCCTCGGCGCGATCCCAGAGCGCGTCCTCGCCGACACGTTTGTCCGGACGGGTTGACAACGCCACCTGGACATCATCAAAGCCGAAGTCGCGATAGACACTGAAGGCCAGGTCGAGAAACGCGGCGACCTCGTTCTGGAGCTGATCCTCGGTGCAGAAGATGTGTGCATCGTCCTGGACGAAATTGCGCACACGCATCAGCCCGTGCAGCGTTCCCGACGGTTCGTTGCGGTGGCAGTTGCCGAACTCCGAGAGCCGTAGCGGCAGGTCGCGGTAACTTTTCAGCCCCTGGTTGTACACCTGCACGTGGCAGGGGCAGTTCATGGGCTTGACCGCGTAGTCGCGATGTTCGGAGTGCGTCGTGAACATGTCCTCCCGGAACTTCTCCCAGTGGCCCGAACGCTCCCAGAGGCTGCGGTCAACCAGCTCCGGCGTGCGGATCTCCTGGTAGCCATGCGCCTCGAGCCGACCCCGCAGGTAGTCCTGGAGGATGGTGTAGACACGCCAGCCGTTGGGGTGCCAGAACACCATGCCGGGGGACTCGTCCTGGAGGTGGAACAGATCCTGGCTGCGGGCAATGCGGCGATGATCGCGCTTCTGCGCCTCTTCCAGGAATTTCATGTGCGCTTTGAGCGCCTTGCGGTCGGCAAACGCCGTGCCATAGACCCGCTGCAGCATCTCGTTGTTCGCGTCGCCGCGCCAGTAGGCACCAGCCAGCTTGGTGAGCTTGAAGGCCTTCAGAAACCGCGTGTTGGGGACATGCGGCCCGAGGCACATGTCGACGTATTCCTGGTGATGGTAGAGCGCCATGGCCTCGACGTCGGCGAGGTTCTCGACCAACTCGACTTTGTAGTTCTCGCCACGCTCGCGGAATAGCTGAAGGACCTCGTAGCGCGGCGTCACCTGCTTGATGACGTCGTACTCCTGATCAATCAGCTCGGCCATGCGCTGCTCGATCCGTTCCAGGTCCTCCGGATGAAAGCCGTCGTCAAAACGGATGTCGTAGTAGAACCCGTCCTCGATGACCGGGCCGATGGCCATCTGTGCCTCGGGGTAAAGCTGCTTGACGGCCTGACCGAGCAGGTGGCAGCACGAGTGCCGGATAATATCGACACCCTCGGGATCTTTGGGGGTAATGATCTGCAGCTCGGCATCCGCCTCGATCAGATCACAGGCATCGACCAGCTCGCCATTGACCCGTCCGGCAACCGTTGCCTTGGCCAGGCCGGGGCCGATGTCACGGGCAATATCGAGAACGGAGACCGCCTCAGCATAGTCACGCTGACTGCCGTCGGGAAGGGTTATCTGGGGCATCGAAAGGCTCCACAGTGGTGACCGATACCAGGGGCCACATGCATTTGTTCGCAGAAAAGGCGTGGTAGGCGCGAGTGGATTCGAACCACCGACCCCCACCATGTCAAGGTGGTGCTCTAACCAACTGAGCTACGCGCCTGTCGTTGAGAGGGTAAGTATAGCGGGATTGGGCGGCGTTGCCAATTAGCGGATCCCAAGCATGTATGCACGAAGCTGTCGCTCCTCCCGCATCACATAGAGGACCAGAACGTCGCTCTCACCCTCGCGATAAAAAATGCGACACGGTGGCACCACCAGTTCGCTGTATACCGAGTCAGGGAGCTCCGGAGGGATTCGCTCGGATTGAGGGAAGTCTCCCAAGCGCTTGGTCTTGTTGAACATTTCTTGGACCAAACGACTTGCGGCAGCAGGACTATCCAGGGCAATATACTCAGCGATGGCATCCAGCCCCTGAAGGGCAGGCTCCGTCCAGACTACTTCAGCCATTTAGCCATTTTTTCCGTGGCCTCACTCTGGCTGTACGTTCTTCCCTCAAGTACCGCACGCTCTCCCCTTGAGAGCCCCTCAAGCAGTTCCAGTCGGCGCTGCATGAACTCGTAATCCTGCACATCGACAAGGTACGCTGATGGCTGGCCGTGCTCGGTGATCAGGACCGGCTCTTTGGACCCGTGCAGCTCAGCCAGGATCTTTGTCGCTTGGCGCTTGAGGTTCGTAACAAGTTCAACTTTCACGGGATGACCCTCAATCAGGCTAAAAGTGACACTATAGTATCACTTCCCGGGCGGGACAATCGGCCAATTTACTTGTCGCGACCGGCCAACATCATTGCCGGCGGATAGCTTCAGAGAGCAGCCGCAGGCCGACCTCACTGATCCGCTCATCGGATTCGCGGGCCCGCACGACGAGCTCGATGGGTCCGAGCGGCACACGATCGCCGATCTCCGGTCGCGGCAGCTTGCGTTGCATGTAATCGCCGACGCTAAGCCCCGCCCCGGCCGGGTCGATCACCGCACCATAGGCGTCCACCAGCGTGGCCACCGGCGCGGTGGGCGCAATGGCGAAGTCGCCGAAGGCCGCGCTATTGGTACGGCTCTCCTCTGCGGAGGCAGCGAACAAATGATCAAGCGCCGAGGCATAGCGCGGCGACATAAAGATGTAGACGTAATCATCGGGCTGCAGTCGCCCTGCCTTGCGGAAATGCATTGAGCGGCCTTCCCGCAGCACCAGCGCCGGCCGTGCCCATCGCGGCAGCCGGGCCCCACCCACCACCGGGCTGCCTGGCATGACGTGGTAGACGACGAGTTCGTGATGGGCGCCACCCGGCAGTTCCAGCTCGATCTTCTCGACCGGCCCCAGGCGCTGCGGGACGATCATGCCGAGCCAGCGCGCCACCGGCTTGATCGTCCAGCCCTGCACGAGCATCGAGGTCAGCACCATGATGAACGCCGCGTTGAAGAAGAGCTGCGAGTTCTGAAGCCCGCCCAGGAAGGGCAGGATCGCGAGCAGAATCGACACCGCCCCGCGCAGCCCAACCCAAGAGATGAACGTCACCTCGCGCAGCGAAAACCGAAACGGCAACAGACACAGCCCCACCGTAAGCGGGCGAGCGACGAACATCAGGAAAAGGCCGAGGCCGACGGCCTGTATCGCGATATCGGGGAATTCCGAAGGCGTCGCGAGGAGCCCGAGGACGAGGAACATCAGGATCTGGGCAAGCCAGGTCATCCCGTCCTGGAATCGCCGCAGCTCGGTTCGCTGGGGCACCGCCCGGTTGCCAGCCACGAGCCCGGCGACATAAGCGGCGATGAACCCACTCCCACCCAACTGCGCGGTGGCGGCGAACACAAGCAGCGCACCCACCAGAACGAACACCGGATACACGCCGGCATCCAGCTCGATCGCGTTCATGAGCCGATGCAGCAGGTAGCCACCTCCCAACCCCAAAGCGATACCAAGCCCCATCTGCAGGCCAAACCCGATGAGAAGCGAGGTGGTAAATCCGCCCAGTCCGCTTTGCTGCGCCACCAGCTCGACGAGCGTTGCCGCGAGGAAGATCGCGATGGGGTCATTGGAGCCTGACTCGACGCCCAACGTGCCCCGAACGCGGCTCCGCAGCGTAATACCGCCGGCCCGCAGCAAAAAGAAGACGGCTGCGGCATCCGTCGAGCTGATCAACGCACCGAGCAGCAGCGCCTGCGGCCAGGTGAGGTCAAACAGGCAATGGGCCGCCACCCCGAGCAGTCCCGTCGTCAGCACGACCCCCACCGTAGCCAGGGTGATGGCGGGAGCCGCAACCCGGCGAAAGGCCGCGATACGGGTACCAAAGCCTGCATCGAAAAGGATGACGGCAAGGGCGATACTGCCGATGAGATAGGCGCCCTGCTGATCATCATAGGCCAGCCCGAGGCCATCCTCGCCGGCGATCAGCCCGATCAGCAAAAAGACCAGCAGCAAGGGCGCGCCGAAGCGAAAGGCCAGCACACTGGTCAGGATGGACACCAGCACCAGCGACGCACCGATCAGGACGAGCGGTGCCAGCCAATCAATCATGCATAGACCTCGAAGCAATCGTGGGATCGCCTGGCGCGCCAGCCGACTGCTCGGCCGCCACGGATGCGCCCGGCGAATTACGCGCCCTGCTTAACGTAGCCGATTCGCCCTCGCGGAGAAACCGCGGGACGCCGCCAGACGTCAATCGGGCAATCCGAATGACAATGCAAGAGACGGCGGCTGAGACCATCCGCGCGCTGAGAGAAGAAGACGACCGCCGATAATGCTCTACGCTGATACGAGCGCTGTTCTACCGTTTTACCGGGCTGAGAGGAATAGTGCCGCTGTCGAGGCGATTTTCATGGAGAATGCCGGGCAAATCGGACTCAGCCCGCTCGTGCGCGTGGAGGCGGCCTCGGCCATCGCCCGTTGGCACCGCACCGGCGAGATCACCGCATCACAGGCCCGACGGATCGAGTCCGCGCTGCAAGCCGATATCGCGGCTGACCGCTATCGACACGTACCGCTGCCGGGCGACGTTTTTGAACAGGCGCTGCAGTGGCTATCGCTGCGTGAGACGAGATTACGAACTCTGGATGCCCTCCACCTGGCAGCGGCAGCCCAACAGGAAGCTTGCCTGCTGACCGCGGACCAGAAACTGGCGGAGGCAGCGCATGCTCGATGTGGTGTGTGAGACACTCGAGTCCATCGCCAACGCTCGCTGAGCCCCCGATTCGCCAGCCCGAGGCAAAACCTAGCCGGATACGCCACGCTGACTACCCGACCGATCCAGTTTTGCGGTCCACCATGCGATAACAGGCGTCAGCACTACCGTGGGGCCAAGCCAGACCAGGATGGATGGCAAATGGCCCAGGTTGACCACCGCGGTGGCAGTCAGGGTGGCAATCGTCCCGGCAAGCATGCGGCTTAGATGGCGGGCTATCCTCGGCGTACCAGCAATCGGGCCACGCTTCCAATGCCGCCAGTCGCCTAACGACAGCGTAACGCCGATCATTCCGAATACGATCAAGACGATGGATGGGTGGAATTCACCGGTGCTAAGAATGAAGAGGCCCCAGCCAATCATGCCCGTGCCGATGAGCGCCATCCCCAACCCAGCCGCTCGGTCGAGCTTGCCGTCGGCACCGCTGCGCACCATGGCAGCACGCCAACCCGTGAAAACGAGATAGAGCGTAAACAGGCTTATCGCCAGCAGGAAGGCATTAAAACGCAGCAACCCGAGGACAATGGCGCTGACGCCGACCGCCAGCATGGCCAGCGCGTAGATTCTTCCAAACCGCCTGTGGGCGCTGGCGCCCTTTCGACTGAAAATAGCGACCCCGGCGGAGGCGAGTGCGATCGCGCCCGCCGTAATGTGCGTAAACAGTATGATATTGAACATGAGTATCAGCACTGGACCTGACTCCCGGTGACAAACCAACGGCATCGCCAAACTAATCGGGGAGAAAAGATCGTGACGAGGGAAAATGCGCGAATGGGGACATCATTACGCGGACGAGGGGCTTGGTGTCGTTGACGATGCGTGAACGCCTAATGGCCACGCTACCGTACCTGGTATTGCCTCTGGGCAGCGGTTTAGTCCTTGGCGTGATCGGCCCTTTCGGCACTTATGAGCGCCTGCCCCTGCAGCTGAGAGTGCCTTACTGGGTGATCGTCTTTTCACTCAATTGGCTGATTGCTGATGCGCTCATCCGCCGTGTCGAACGGATGTTCAATCATCACCGACGCGGTAGCGCCCTGTTCACCCCTCTGGCCGGAGCGCTGCTTGCCGCGCCACCCGCGACTGGCCTCGTCGCCCTGGCCAATGCGGTCTCCGGCATTGGCTGGCCGGAGAATATCGTGCGCCTGGCCGGCCAGGTTCTGTTCCTGCTCATCGCAGTATCCATCGCGGCTTTCCAGTGGCGGAGAATCCTTGCTCAAGGCTCCGATGACAAAATCGGTGAACCACCAGAGACGCCGACGGACGAGAGCGATCACCCTGACCCGACGATCCGCATAGATGATTCGGGCGTCAAAATGTTCATGGCGCGACTCACCGATTCATGCGGTGAGTATCCGCTGTGTCTTCAAATGCAGGACCACTACTTGATCACCTATCGCGAGGCGTCGTCTGAGATGATTCTGTGCCGAATGGAGGATGCCGCCCGCGAACTCGAGTGCCTCGGTCGGCGGGTGCATCGATCCTGGTGGGTTGCGGAACGCGCAATCGAGGCGGTCGAGCGCGATGGA
The DNA here is from genome assembly GCF_040838345.1 of Spiribacter sp. 1M189. NCBI lineage: Bacteria > Pseudomonadati > Pseudomonadota > Gammaproteobacteria > Chromatiales > Ectothiorhodospiraceae > Spiribacter > Spiribacter insolitus. The sequence goes on from NZ_JBAKFF010000001.1 coordinate 950,879, forward strand.
AATCGCATTTGCTTGCGGCTGATCAATGGGCTTCGAGTTCCAGTTGGCCGCTCGTTCCGCCATTCCCTGAAGGACGCGGGCTGGGTCTGAATGCAGTGGCGCTGGCACCAACTGGTACGATCTGACCGCGTGTACTGCCATTTTTTTTAAAGCTGGAGTCTTAGCATCATGACCAATGCGCCATCCCTGATCTTCTTTGCGGGCAGCGCCCGTGAGGATTCGGTGAACAAGAAAATTGCCCGTGTCGCCGCCAGGATGGCGGAAGCGGCCGGTGCCGATGCCACTTTCATCGATCTGCGCGATTACCCCATGCCGCTTTACGACGGTGATCTGGAAAGCCGGGATGGCCTGCCCGAGGCAGCGGTGGAGCTGAAAGCCCTGTTCCGCGACAGTGACGGATTATTCGTTGCTTCGCCCGAGTACAACAGCTCTCTGCCACCGCTTTTGAAGAACACCATCGACTGGGTATCGCGACGAGCCTCGGCGGATGAACCACCGCTGGTTGCCTATAAAGGCAAGGTGGCGGCGATTGCTGCTGGCTCTCCAGGCGGATTGGGTGGTCTGCGGGGGCTCGTGCCGCTTCGCATGCTGCTCGGCAACCTCGGCATGCATGTCGTGCCCCAACAGCTCGCCATCTCGGGCGCCGCGACTGCGTTTGATGACGATGGCCAATTGATGGAGCCCGACCGTAAGGCTGCGCTGGAGGGCGTGGTCAAGCAATTTGTCGAGACAGCGCAGGCGCTCAAGCCAGGCTGAGCCATCCGTCAGCGCCCCCGCACGGGTCGCGTTGATGCCGGCATCATGCGGACTACCGCATGTCCTGCAGGGCAATGGACTTTGCAGCGCTGATAAAAAATATTCAGACTATCGCGCCACTGTTCAGGTCACCATTCCGACGAGCCCCGCTTGGGCGCGACACCACATTCAGCATTGGGGAGGAGAGAACGCCGTGTCCCTTTGGCTCATTGTGCTCATGGCGCTGTTGCCGCTGGCGACGGTCGCCGTTTTCCTTGTCATACTGCGCTGGCCCGCCAAATATGCCATGCCCCTTGCCTACGCAGTCGCCGTGGCTGTCGCCCTGGGTTTCTGGGGCACTGATCTGAACATTGTCGCTGGGGCCTCGGTCAACGGGGTCGTCATCGCGCTGAATATCCTGTTCATCGTCTTCGGTGCCATCCTGCTCCTCTACACGCTGCGTGAGAGCGGCGCCATCGAAGTCATCCAGCGGGGCTTTGAGGATATCTCGCCGGATCGTCGTATCCAGGCGATCATCGTGGCCTGGCTGTTTGGCGCACTGATCGAGGGCGCCTCGGGATTCGGGACGCCGGCGGCCATCGCTGCCCCGCTCCTCGTGGCCCTCGGCTTTCCTGCAATGGCCGCCGTTGTCTCGGCGATGATCATCCAGTCGACACCGGTCTCCTTCGGCGCGATTGGCACCCCGATCATCGTTGGCGTCAACGCGGGCCTGTCGGACCAGTCGGTCACCGACCGAATGGTCGAGGCCGCCGGCATTCCCTACGCCGAGTATCTGGACCAGATCGGCATGCAGGTGGCGATGCTGCACGGCCTCGTCGGTGTCTTCATTCCGCTGATCATGGTGGGGATGCTGACGCGGTTTTTCGGCGAGAAACGCTCCTTCATCGAGGGTCTGCGCGCCTGGCCGTTTGCGCTGTTCGCGGGCATCGTTTTCGTGGTGCCCTACTACACGGTCGCGGCTTTGCTCGGCCCGGAGTTTCCGGCACTGATCGGCGGCCTGATCGGTATTGCGATCGTCATACCGGCTGCCCGCCGCGGCTGGTTCATGCCAAAGGACACTTTCGACTTCGAGCCCCGGGATCGCTGGCAGCCGGAGTGGATCAGCGCGCTCCAGGACGCCTCGGGGCCCACGCGTGACGGGAGCAAGCCACTGTCCCAGTTCCAGGCTTGGCTGCCCTACATCATCGTGGCGGGTCTGCTGGTCATCACGCGAGTGATACCCCCGGTCACGGATGCCCTGCGATCGGATGCCGTGACGCTGTCCATTCCCGATATTTTCGGATCCGGTATCAGCGCCGCATCCCAGCCCCTCTATCTGCCGGGCTTCGTGCTGCTCGTGACCTCATTGATCACGTATTTCCTTCATCAGATGTGGCACCACGGCAACTATCGCCGCGCCTGGACAACCGCCGGCAGGACCATCGTTGCCGCCGGCTCGGCGCTGATCTTCGCGGTGCCGATGGTCCAGGTCTTCATCAACTCTGCGCCCGACGGTCACGACACCGTGGCTGCGATCCAGGCTTCCCTGGCGAATGGCGTGACGTTGGGGACACTGGATCAGATTGCCAGCATGCCGGAGATGCTCGCCCAGGGCGTCGCCGCGCTGACCGGTCAGCTCTGGCCACTCTTCGCGCCCACCGTGGGCGGGCTGGGCGCTTTCCTCGCCGGCAGCAACACGATCAGCAACATGATGTTCTCGTTCTTCCAGATCTCCACGGCGGAGCAGATCGGCCTCGGCTCGTTCGGCGCCTCCATGGTGGTGTCCTTGCAGGCGGTTGGTGGCGCCGGTGGCAATATGGTGACGGTGCATAACGTGGTTGCCGCCTCCGCCACGGTGGGACTGCTCGGCCGCGAGGGCGACGTCATCCGCAAGACGCTCATCCCGATGGCCTATTACATGATCGCCGCCGGTCTACTGGGAATGGCCATCATTAACGGTGGTCTAAATGCCTGGTATGCCGGTTGGGTCGGCTTCCTGGCCGTCGCGCTGGTGTTCATGCTCACCAATCGAGGGAGGAAATAGCGATGGCCGTGATCACCTGCATTGATGATCTCAAGCGCCTTTACAAGCGCCGTGTCCCGAAGATGTTCTACGACTACTGCGAGACCGGCAGTTGGAGCGAACAGACCTTTCAGGAGAATACGAGCGACTTCCGCTCGATCTACTTCCGCCAGCGCGTCGCCATCGACATGACCCGGCGCACGACGGCGGCCCGCATGCTGGGTCAAGAAGTGAGCATGCCGGTTGCCCTGGCGCCGGTGGGGCTGACGGGGATGCAGCATGCCGATGGCGAGATACTGGCGGCACAGGCGGCCGAGGAGTTCGGGGTGCCCTTCACGCTCTCCACGCTGTCGATCTGCTCCATCGAGGATGTCGCGGCGAAGACCACCAAGCCCTTCTGGTTTCAGGTCTACACGCTCTCCGATGACGATTTCATGCGCCGGCTCATGGAACGCGCCCGGGCGGCGAACTGCTCGGCAATCGTCATCACACTGGATCTCCAGGTCCAGGGCCAGCGCCACAAGGACCTCAAGAATGGCCTGAGCGCACCGCCCAAGCTCACCATCAAGTCAATCGCCAACCTCGCCACCAAGCTCTCCTGGGGCGTGGAAATGCTCGGCGCCACCCGGAGGACCTTCGGCAATGTGGTGGGTCATGCGAGCGGCGTCACCGATTCCCGTTCGCTGTCGTCATGGACCGCCGAGGCCTTCGACCACTCCCTCGACTGGGATCGGGTCAAAGAGCTCATGGACATGTGGGGCGGCAAGGTGGTCCTCAAGGGCATCATGAACCGCGAGGACGCGGAGCGTGCCGCCGAACTGGGTGCCGACGCCATCGTCGTCTCCAACCACGGAGGTCGTCAGCTGGATGGTGCACTCAGCAGCATCCGGGCGCTCCCCGATATCCTTGAGGCGGTGGGTGATCGCTTGGAGGTCTACTTCGACAGTGGCGTGCGCTCCGGCCAGGATATCCTCAAGGCCCTCGCGCTGGGTGCCGATGGTGTCATGATCGGCCGCGCCTGGGTCTACGGACTCGGCGCCATGGGCAAGGAGGGCGTCACCAAGTCGCTGGAAGTGCTCCACAAGGAGCTCGATACCACCATGGCGCTCTGTGGCCATCGCGACATCAATCAGGTCGGCCGCGATATCCTGCACGTCCCCCGGGATTTTGGCGGACGCTGGGCCGAATGAGAGGTAGCGCATGCATGAATTCGGAATGATGGGGCCGATGGGCTGGGTTATGTCTGTCCTTGCAATTCTCCTGTGAGCCAGTCGCTAAGCCGCGTTTGGGAGAGCGACGGAGCCGAGAGCGCAGCCAGTTCCGTCCGTAGCGCCTCGAGGTCATCAAAGGTATCCGTATCGGTCCTCCGCGGCAGGAATTCCACGGGGACTCCGCCGCCACGGATTCCGCCGACCAGGTCATTCAGCGTTGTCGCCTCGCTGTAGGCAACGCCAGTCCAGCGCTCTGGGGCGAGCGGAATACCGGCGGCGAACAGGTAAAATCCCCCGTCCAGCGCCGGGCCGATCACACAGGCACCCGGTCGCCTCTCGAGCCGTTCAATTGCCTCAGCAACGGCCGCCGGCGTCAGCTGCGGGCTGTCCGTACCCATCAGGATCACCGCATCATGGGACTTCGCAAGCGCCGAGTAGACCGTATGCAAACGCTCTCCCAGAGGCCCCTCTCCCGTCCAGATCGCCGGAAATGCCCGCCATTGCCCCAGATGGACCGCCTGCGGTTCGGCGACGGCCCAGTGCGGACGTAACGCCAGCGGGTAGCGCTCCGCAAGGGTACCAACCGTCTCCGCCACCGCGGCGACGCTGAGTCGGTAGAACGCCTGCGCATTCGATAGACCGATATCCCGGGCAAGACGCGTCTTGACCGGCGATAGACCGGTGGTTTTCGCGAAAACGGCGACCGCGACTTTCATCCCGCCCGCCGCCTTCGCAGGCGCTTCCATTCCGGCCAGGCCTGCCTGAGCCAGATGGACTGGTGGTGCAGCGTGGTCCGCAGCCACCCATGCCGCACATATTTCCGCGCACTGGTATAAATGATCTCGCCCACGGGCACCACATCGATGCCCTCCTGGCGGGCCCGCCAGACAAAGACATGGTCCTCGCCGTACGGCAGATCCTCGCGGAAACCACCGAGCGCCTCGAACCGCTCGCGCGCGATGCAGAATCCCTGATCACCGAAGGGCACCTTCAGCCACCGTGAGCGAAGGTTCGCCCCCAGGCTGCTCAGCGACATCAACCATGGCGATCCGTCGCGGAAGGCGAGATCGAGATAGAACAGCCCGCCCGGTTCTCTATCGATCGCCTGCTGGAGCGCCTCCATGCTGCCCGGCGTCAGGCGGGAGTCCGCATGCAGGAACCAGAGGTAATCGCCGCGGGAGGACCGGGCGCCTGCGTTCATCTGCGGCCCCCGCCCCGGCGTGGCCTGCAGGGACCGGACACGCTTGCCGTGGAGGGGCCCGATGGATTCGTCGAGGCCATCCCCCGCCGAGCTCACGAGGATGACCTCAAGAGGCCCCGGCAGACCGGCGATATCGTCCAGCAGCGTTTGCCACTGGTCCTCGCCCGGTGCCACAGGAATGATGATGGAGAAACGCCGCATCACTACTGCCTGAGCACGTCGAGCCATTCACGTTTCGCCTCGGGGATCTTGTCGTCCGGAGTCAGCAATGCGGTGGACAGCGTCTCGCGATAGGCCGGGTCGACCGGCGGGAGCGGCGTATCCAGCAAGGCCAGCAGGAGCGTCTTGGCATTCTCGACAGACCCGCCATATCGCGCGATGACGTCGGCCACGCTGACATGCTGCGACGGATCATCCATCCAGCAGTCATAGTCCGTGACGATGCCGATGGTGGCATAGGCGAGCTGCGCCTCACGGGCGAGGAATACCTCCGGGATATTCGTCATGCCCACCAGATCGCATCCGGCCATGCGCAGGAAATGGCTCTCCGCCCGCGTACCAAGGCGTGGCCCGTCGACGCAGGCATAGGTCTTGCCCGTCTGCAGCGCGAAGCCGCACTGCTCTGCCCAATGGCTGATCCAGGCCGTAAGGTCAGGACAGGTGGGATCCGCCGTTGAGACATGGGCCGCTACGCCATCTCCGAAGAAGGTCTTCTCCCGCGGGCCTTTGACGAAGTCGAAGTATTGATCCGGGATGACGAACTCGCCCGGTGAGATATCCGCTCGCAGGCTGCCGGTGGCTGAAAAACCGATGATCTGCCGGGCCCCGAGTTTCTTCAGGGCGAAGATATTGGCGCGGTAATTGATCTCATGGGGCAACAGACCGTGATGCCGGCCGTGGCGTGGCAGAAAAAGGACCGTCCGATCCTTGAAAGCCGCCCTGACGACGGGCGCGGAAGGCGGACCGAAGGGGGTGTCCACGGCTACCTCCTCAAGGACCTTTAGGCCATCGATCTGATAGATCCCCGTGCCACCAATGATCGCTAGCATGTGCCAATCACTCCTCACTTTTTCTGCCCTTTATACTGGCAGCGGATGGCGCGCGGGAATACGGGTTATTGCGGATGCGCTCCGCCGCCCCGCCAGCGACGATATATCGGGTTCATGAGAGAGGTGCACCATGCCCGAAGAACATGATCTCGTCATCATCGGCGGTGGTGTCGGCGGTCTGGTCACGGCAAGCGTTGCCGGGCAGCTCGGACTCGATGTGGTCCTGATCGAGCGCGAGCCGGCCCTCGGCGGCGATTGCCTCCACTATGGCTGCGTCCCGAGCAAGACGCTCATCCGGAGTGCGGGGGTTGCCCATACCGTCAGGCGCGCCGGTGACTTCGGGATTGATACCTCGCCCGGCGCATCCGATCTCGGCGCCGTAATGGATCGCGTAAAAGCGGTCATTGCGCGAATCCAGCATCATGACGACCCGGACCGCTTCCGTGGCTACGGCGTCGATGTCCGGTTTGGGGAGGCGGCATTCCAGGACGCGCACACGGTGACGATCAAGGGGGAGAGAATCCGGGGTCGCCGCTTCGTGATCGCCACCGGATCGCGGCCGGCGGTACCACCCATACCCGGCATCGAAAGCGTCCCCTACCTCACCAACGAGACCATTTTCTCGGAGCGTCAACTGCCCGCCCGACTCGCCGTGGTGGGTAGTGGCCCCATTGGTACCGAGCTTGCCCAGGCCTTCGCACGCCTCGGCAGCCGAGTCACGCTGATCGAGGCAGGCCCGCGCCTTTTGCCCAAGGATGATCCCGTCCTGACCGCGCAGCTTCAGGAACACCTCTTAGGCGAGGGTGTCGAGGTTCGGGTTAATACCCGGGTTGCCAGTGCAGAGACCGCCGGCGATGCGGCGGTGCTCGAACTCGACCACGATACGGCGTGCGAGGCGCGGACTTTCGACCGTGTACTGATCGCGACGGGGCGCGTGGCCAACACCGAGTCCATCAACCCACAGGCCGCCGGCCTGACGCTGGATCGCGATGGTACGCTCGAAGTCGATAACCGGTTGCGGACCAGCCAGCGACATATCTACGCGGTGGGCGACTGCGCAGGCCCTTACCCGTTCACCCACATGGCGGAGTACCAGGCCGGCATTGTCATCAGCAACGCGATATTCCGCCTGCCACGAAAGGCGAACTATGCCGTTGTGCCCTGGGTCACCTACACCGATCCGGAACTGGCCCAGGTTGGCATGACCACCACTGCGGCGGATGCAGCGGGCCTGGATTACGAGCGCGCGACGTTTCCCCTGGCGGATGTCGATCGGGCGATCGCGGAGGGCGAAACGACCGGTGAACTGCGACTCCTCATCCACAATGGACGCATTATCGGCGCCAGTCTGCTGGCACCCCACGCTGGCGAGATCATCCACGAACTCGCGCTGGCCATCACCGAGCGTGTCCCGCTTCGACGGCTCGCCGGCATGATTCACGCCTACCCCACCCTTGCCCAGATCGGCAAACGCGCCGCCGGGGGTTACTATGCCCCAAAGCTGTTCTCGGCGCGGACACGCAGGCTGGTCAGATGGATCAATCGACTGCTGCCGTAGGTCGCGGCCTGCGATGGACCATTCTCGCCGGCATGTTGATTGCGATCGGTGTCGGCGTGCTGACCCGCGATCAAATCAACCGTGAGGCCATCATGAGCTGGCTGGCAAGCCTCGGCCCATGGGCAGGGCTCGCCTTCGTGGCCGCCTACGCCATCGGGGCGGTTGCCTTTCTGCCGGGGCTCGTCTTCACGATCGCCGGCGGCGCGCTGTTCGGCCCGGTCTGGGGTACCTTCTACAGCCTCATCGGCGCCACGCTTGGTGCGACACTTGCCTTTCTTGCTGCACGGCATGGAATGGGCGACTGGGTTGCCCGGCGGACCGGACGCCGGCTGGAGAGACTGCAGGCGGGGATTGATCGAGAGGGCTGGCGCTTCGTGGCGCTGATGCGCCTGGTGCCGCTAGTCCCTTTTAACCTGCTCAATTACGCGCTGGGACTGACGCGCATCCGTCTGCGCACTTACGTGGGCACGACACTCCTTGCAATGACACCCGGCGCATTCGCCTATGTATGGGTGGGACATGCCGGCCGGCAGGCAATTGCTGGTGGTGGCAATGTCATTCAAAGTGGACTCATTGCGGTCGCCCTGATCGCTTCCATGGCCTTTCTGCCCCGTCTGGTGCGCGCCTTTCGCACCCCTGCACCGACGGCTGACGCGCCCGGCCACCGACAGAGCCGACCGAGTGAAAACGATCAATGAGGCGACCCAACCGATGAGCCAGCCCGCCGAGACCCGAAACTATTTCCTGGATCCCACCAAGTTCCGGAATCCCGAGCAAACAGCCAGTGGCGAAACCCGGGCCCATGTCACGCTGAAAAAGCTCGAGACGCTCTGGATCAACACGGGCACGCTCTGTAATCTCACCTGCCGCAATTGTTATATCGAGTCGTCACCCAGCAACGACCGCCTCGAGTACATCCGTCATGCCGAGGTCACGGCTTATCTGGATGAAATCGCGCAGGAAGGGCTCGGCACACACACCATTGCCTTCACCGGCGGCGAACCCTTTCTCAACCCCGACATGCTGGCCATTCTCGAGACTACGCTCGCCAGGGGATTTGACGTCCTCGTCCTGACCAATGCGACACGACCCATGCTGCGCCCACGGATCAAGCGGGGTCTGCTCGCCTTGAACGAGGACCACGGCGAACGTCTCACCCTGCGCGTCTCCATTGATCATTTCGACCCGGCCTGGCACGAACACGAGCGCGGTGCCGAGACCTTCGAGCCGGTCATCGAGGGCCTGCAGTGGCTGACGACCAACGGCTTCAACATCGATATTGCCGGCCGTCTGTTTGCCGGTGATGACGAGGCAACCATGCGGGCAGGCTATGCCGCGCTCTTCGCGGCGCGTGGCATCCAGCTCGATGCCCAGGCGCCGAACAAGCTTGTGCTGTTCCCGGAGATGGACGCCCGGCTCGATGTGCCGGAGATCACGACGGGCTGCTGGGACAAGCTCGGCACTCACCCGGATGCGATGATGTGCGCAAGCTCGCGGATGATCGTCAAGCGCAAGGGGGCTGAACAGCCCAGTGTCATCGCCTGCACCCTGCTGCCCTACGACGAGCGATTCGAACTGGGCCATCGTCTGTCCGATGCGCAGCAGACCGTCGCGCTCAACCACCCACACTGCGCGCAGTTCTGCGTCCTGGGCGGCGCCAGCTGTAGCGGATGATGAAGGCAGAGCCAATGGACACCAGAAAAATCACGTTCGAGGGACACAGCGGCCACACACTCAATGCCCGGCTCGATCTGCCGGATGGGCCGATACGAGCGGCCGCGCTGTTTGCGCACTGTTTCACCTGCTCGAAGGACATTCCGGCGGCGCGGCGTATCGCCGGACGACTGGCCGCCCAGGGCATCGCCGTGCTGCGCTTCGATTTCACCGGACTGGGTCATTCCGAGGGCGAGTTCGAGAACACGAATTTCACCTCAAACGTCGAGGACCTGCGGCTGGCCGCTGACTACCTGCGGGAGAACGTGGCCACACCGCAACTGCTGATCGGTCATTCGCTGGGCGGTTCAGCGGTGATCAAAGCGGCACCGCAGATCGATGGCGTGCGCGCCGTCGTCACCATCGGCGCGCCGGCCGATCCGGGCCATGTCTCGAAGAATTTCGCCGAACAGCTTGATGTGATCCGGGAACACGGCGAAGCCCAGGTGGATCTGGCGGGACGGCCATTCACCATTCGCCGACAGTTTCTGGATGACATCACCGAGGCCAGACTGGACGAGGCAATGAAACAGCTGCACGCGGCGCTGCTGGTGCTCCACTCGCCGCAGGATACGATCGTCGGCATCCGCAACGCCGCCGAAATCTTCCAGGGGGCCATGCACCCGAAGAGCTTCATCACGCTGGACGATGCCGATCATCTGATGACGCGGTCTGAGGATGCCGACTATGCGGCCGATGTCATCGGCGCCTGGTCGACGCGTTATATCCAGCTGGCCGATGAAGCGCCACCCGCGGGGGCACCCGAGGGCGTTACCCGGGTCTCGGAGGTCAGTCCAACGGGCTTTCGGCAGGACATCAATGTGTCGGGCAAGCACATGCTGACCGCCGATGAACCCGTCAAGCTGGGTGGCACAGACCGCGGCCCGTCACCCTACCAACTCGTGGCGGCCGGTCTGGGTGCCTGCACCAGCATGACCATCCGTATGTTCGCCCGGCGGAAGAACATCCCGCTGGAGCATGTCTACACCGACGTGACCCACGACAAGGAACACCGCAGCGACTGCGAGCACTGTGGCGAGAAAGGCGCTCGCCTCGATGTCTTTCATCGCCGGATCCATCTCGCCGGCGAACTCAGCGCCGAGGACCGCCAGCGGCTGCTGGAAATCGCCGACAAGTGCCCCGTGCATCGGACCCTCGAGTCCGAAATCGTGGTCGAAACCGTGCTGACGGACGGCCGGGATTGATCTAGCCCGTCTGCTCCAACAGAGGCAGATGCCGCTTCTGGTCCTCCGCTAGCTCCACATCATGGACGACGAGAATCGGCTGATCGGCGTGACGGACGAGCCATTCGGTGGCCGAGCCATGCAGGAACTGCTGCAACCCGGTGCGGCTCCTCGTGCCCATGGCGATGAGGTCCGCCTCCCACTGCTTTGCATGCTCGCTGATCGTCTCGGCGGCGCTGCCCACCGCCACGGCCATCTCCTCGTCATCGCGCTTCCAGCGCTCGAGCCGTGCGAAGGCCTCCTGCTCCGCCTTGTTCCGCTCATCCCTTGCATGCGTTGGATTGATCGCCGGATTGGCCGTTGCCGAGGCGATATCGCTGGGATTGACGACATACAGCAGCCGCACGGTGGCTTGAGGATGATAGTCCCGGGTCACCGCAAGCGCCCGCGCCGAGGCCGTGGTGAAATTAACGGGGACAAGAATTCGCTGGAGCATCTGACCTCAGCCTGAAAGGAAATGGGGCGTCATGTTAGCCGAATTTCAGGATGTCGGATAATGATGCCTGAGCTCGGATGACAAGACGCCCATCGACCCGCGCCAGGTTGCCGCGATGCAGCAAAGCAAGTAATTTGTGCAAGCTTCGCGTGGAGCATCAGGGATCCTGTTGCAGCACAGACGCCGAATGCAGCCTCCCGGCTTGAGCCCGACTGAATAATCCGCGCCAGCGGACAGGCAGGAAATGCAACCCGATACATTGAAGCGCTACGGTGCCGCGCTACACCGTTCCTGGTTTTTCAACTGGCGCGGTGACCTGATCGCCGGCATGGTGGTCGCCTTGGCGCTCATTCCCGAGGCCATCGCATTTTCCGTGATTGCCGGTGTGGATCCCGCCCTAGGGCTCTACGCCTCATTCTGCATGGCGGTGGTCATCGCGTTCACCGGCGGCCGTCCCGGCATGATCTCCGCCGCCACGGGCGCGATGGCCCTGGTGATGATCACGCTGGTTGCGGAACACGGGGTGGAGTATCTCTTCGCCGCCACCATCCTGACCGGCGTGCTGCAGATCGTATTCGGGTGGCTCCGGCTCGCGCGCTACATGATGTTCATCCCGCGCACCGTGATGCAGGGATTCGTCAACGCCCTGGCGATCCTCATCTTCCTCGCACAGATCCCCCACTTCGTCGGACACGGGATCCCCACCTACCTGATGGTGGCCGCCGGGCTCGCGATCCTTTATCTGTTCCCTTACATCAATCGCTCGATCCCCCCGGCGCTCGTCGCCATTGTGGCACTGACGGCCGCGGCCTATTTCCTTGGCAACCCCTTCAACTCAGTCGGTGACATGGGTGATCTGCCATCGGGCATGCCGATGTTCGGTCTGCCGACGGTGCCGTTCACGCTGGAGACCCTCCAGATCATCCTGCCGACGGCACTGGCCCTGACCATCGTCGGCCTGCTGGAATCGCTGCTCACCGCTTCCATCGTCGATGATCTGACCGACACGCCAAGCAAGAAAAACCGCGAGTGCAATGGCCAGGGGGTCGGTAATATCGTCTGCGGGCTGTTCGGCGGCATGGCCTCATGCGCCATGATCGGGCAGTCGATCATTAACGTGAAATCGGGTGGCCGGGGGCGGCTCTCCAGCCTCGCGGCAGGCATCTACCTGCTGTTTTTCATTCTGGTCCTCGGCGACCTGGTCTCCATGATCCCGATGCCCGCGCTGGTCTCGGTGATGATCATGGTGTCCATCGGCACGTTCGACTGGAGCACCTTCTCAATGCTGCGGAAAATGCCGCGCAGTGATGCCTTCGTCCTGATCGTGACGGTCGTCACCGTGGTGGTCACCCACGATCTTTCCAAGGGCGTATTCGCCGGTGTCCTGCTGAGCGCGGTCTTTTTCGTCCGCAAACTCGCCCGCCAGATCGAGGTCACCGCCCGGGACAGCGATGACGGAGGACATCGGACATACGACGTCCGCGGTGTGCTCTTTTTCGTGGCGGTCGATAATTTCCTCGCCGGCTTTGACTATGGCGCGGGCGTTCCCCGGGTCACCATCGACCTGACCCACGCCACGCTCTGGGACAGCTCGGCCGTCGGCGCCGTCGACCGTGTCGTCGGCAAGCTGCGTCGCAACGGCGTCGAAGTCGCGGTGCGGCATCCCGAAGGACAGGGCGCCCACCTGATGGACGAGTTATCCGCCTACGATGATCCCGGCGCGAGTTCGGTGGGACACTGACGCGGCCGGATAGACCCGGGGATCACATATGGCAATCGAAGTCTCGCTGCTCACGGTTTTTATTGCGGCCCTGATCACGGCCATCACCACGGGCCTGGGGGCATTCCCGCTGATGTTCGCCGATCGCGTCAGCACGCGCTGGCTGGCGGTTGGTGCGGCAATGGCCGGCGGGCTCATGTTTGCCGCCAGTTTCAGCCTGATCACCGAGGGCAACAGCATCAATGGATGGCGTACCCTGATCGGCATCGCCAGCGGGCTTGTCCTCGTGGTGCTCTCTGACCGCCTGATGGATCATCTCGATACGCCCGACATCGGTGAGTTGCGGGGCGCGAACGCCCGCAAGGCCATCATGATCGTCGGGGTGATGACCATCCATTCTTTCGCCGAGGGGGTCGGAGTCGGAGTCGCTTATGGCGGCGGGGAGCAGCTCGGTGTCTTCATTACGGCAGCGATCGCGATCCACAATATCCCGGAAGGCCTCGCGATCGCCCTGGTACTCGTCCCTCGTGGCGTTCCGGTCTGGCAGGCGGCCGGATGGTCGATTTTCTCCAGTCTCCCCCAGCCCCTCATGGCCATTCCCGCCTATCTCGCCGTGTCCGCCTTCGAACCGTTCCTGCCCATTGGTCTCGGCCTGGCTGCCGGCGCCATGATCTGGATGGTATTCGCCGAGATGATGCCCGATGCGAACAGGGACCTGTCAGCCTCGGCGGTGGGTATCGTCGTTGTCCTCGCCTTCATGGGCATGTCCGCCCTACAGATCATGCTGCCGCATTGATGGCGTTGCCGCTATCCCGTTAATTGGCCGGCACGGATGCCTTATAGCGCCTCGCTGCCGGCCTCCATCGCCTCGAAGGTGACGATTTGCTCGCGGCCCGATGCCTTGGCGCGGTAGACCGCCTGATCCGCATGCCGCAGGAGCTGATCACCCTGCAGCGGCATGTCGGCATCGAAGTGCGCGACGCCGATACTGCCGGACACATTGACGATGGCACCGACCCCACGCAGCGGGATCGGTTCGCTGATCGCAGCCAGAATACGGTCGAAGATCGCGCCATCATCCGCGCTCTCACGGATGACCAGGACGAATTCGTCCCCGCCGAGGCGGGCGATCGTATCCTCGGCGCGGAGGTGATTGCTGAGCCGTCGCGCGATAACGCAGAGCACCTCGTCACCGGCCTCATGCCCGTAGCGGTCGTTCACCGGCTTGAACCAGTCCAGATCGAGCATGCCCACCGAGAAATGCTCGCCAGTGCGGGTCGCGTGGGCAATCGCCTGATGTAGACGATCGGCAAGCAGCCGGCGATTGGGCAGTCCCGTCAGCGTGTCGTAACTCGCCAGACGTCTGAGTTCATCCTCGTAGCGCAGCCGCTCGCTGATGTCGTGGACGACGGCGATATGGCGCACCGTGCCGCGTTCCTGATTACGCACGGTGGAGACGAACGCCTCAGCGGCGTCACATCCATGCACCGCGCGCAGTCGATCCGAGACGAACGGAAAAGAGAAATTGCCCTCCGCATCCGATCGGAACTGATACAGAACGCCCGGGACGCTGTTGGCATGCATCCGGAACTGGCCGTACCAGGCGCGCTCCGCTTCCGTCAGTCGATGCCTGGCGGTGTCGTCCACATGCGTGCCGCGCACCCAGTGCGGCTTGCCATCCGAGGTGCGACTGATCACGCGCCCGCGGTCGTAAACCCAGACCCAGTGGCCGTCACGGTGGCGCATCCTCACCACCGCGGCGTAGTAGTCGCTTTCGCCCCGGAAATGACGTTCCAGCCGGCGCTGCCGGGAGTAAAGGAAGCCAAGCAGCGCGAAGAGGGAAAGCCCGACGAGACCCGCTACGGCAACATTCACAATCGGCAGGCGGTAGGCCGGGACACCGAGGCTGAGCGACTGGCCCCCGGGGCCCGCCGCGGTCGCCGTAGTCGAGCCGATGGCGAACAGCGTTAACAGCGAGACGATGTAGCGGCGGAGGCGCGCCTCCATGCCGGTCGAAACCAACTGGCGCATCAGAGTCAGAAAAACGTCATGCTTGGAAACCCGCCGGATAATAGCGCTTCAGCCGCCTGGCAGGGCGCGAATTATCCCCGAATCTCAGGCATTTCGAGCCAGCGGTCAGTTTCGATATAGGCGTCTCACTGCCCGGGTATGCGGTAGGTTGAGGAGCAGTGCATCGACGCACGAGCCATCCAGCCGACCGACCTCCACCAGGCGCTGCAGCTCCTGGATCGCCTCGTCCTCGCTCCAGGCGGGCTTGTAGATCCGTTCGGAAATGAGGGCGTCGAATACATCCGCGACGGCGGTAATGCGCCCTTCCATCGAGATCTCATCGCCGGAGAGCCCGAGGGGATAGCCACTTCCGTCAAGCCGTTCGTGATGCTCGCCGACAATACGTGACAGGCACTCGAAGCGTTGCGGGGAAAACGCACATAGCGCATTGAGGTCGTCGACCAAGGAGAGCCCGACCTCCACATGCTTTTGCATCACGCGGCGCTCATCCTCATTCAAGACATCAGGTTTCAGAAGAACCGCATCAGGAATGGCGATTTTGCCGATGTCATGCAGGGGCGCGAGCAGATAGATATCCTGCACGCGCTCATCCTCGAGGCGCCTCTTCCGCCCCAGCTCGGACGCGATGAGGCGGCAGTAAGCCCCCATGCGCGAGAGGTGGTCGGCCGTCTCAGAGTCCCGCAGGCGGGTGATCCGCTCCAGAATCCTGACAGGTAGCTCACTGCTGACGATCGCATCGGCAATGAGCGCGGCATAGGCTTCCAGATCCTCGCGCACTGAGGCCGGAAACGCCTCCGGCAGGAAACTGTTGTAGAAAGTGAAACCGAGGAATTGCCCACGCTTGTACATGGGCACGGTGACGGAGGCCTGGTAGTTCTCGTCCAGCAGCCAGCGGGAGTGCCGACGGTCCCGGTCCAGGGACTCCTGTAGAAACGGCAGATATCGCGTCTGCCCCGTCTGCGCAATACGGGAGAGAGAAGCACTATCGGATAAATGGAATTGGTAGCCTTTCAGCGGCCTCCCCTGCAAAGTGCTGTCCACATAGGTCGTGAGCTCGTCACTTTCCGCATCGTAAAGCGCACAGGCGATCCGATTGACTTCCGGAATGGCCGCAATGACCCGCGAATGAATGCGCGCGAGCTGCTCGCTGATGCTGGAGAGCTGGTCCAAGGATCCCCCATTTCACCCGGTTGTCCGGGTCCTGCTGGTCCGACCCGCCGATAGCTGATTATATTACCAGCTCATTATTTCGCTGCATTCGGTGGACCTTTCACCCAAACGGCGCATTGTCGCTCTCTCCCTCTGCTCCTACCGTCTCGTTGCACTCACCGCAACAAGCCCACGGAGCGACCCGAACCCATGCATTTCAGCAGCGAGCGGCCAGGATCGAATCTCGTCGTCATCGGCGATGATCAACTCGATGGACTGATCATCACGGGACTGACGGGAGAGGCCTTGCTGGAGGCCGCGCGCGCCCAGCGTGGCGATCCCCGCCATGCCTATTATCCGTTGTTTGCGCTGCCGTCGGGCCCACCGCCGGACGGTACGCATGGCGCCGAGCTGGCGATGCTTCTGGACGGTATCGTCAATGACGAGGCCGAAGCCGCCTCCATGGCCGCCGAACACTGGCGCGAGGTCGATGGCCAGCATGCACTGCCGGCATCAACGCCGGAGGCACGGCTGATCAGCTACCTCGCGCTGCGGCCGTCCCGCCCTCTGGCACCATTGCGTGACTGGCGCAGCCCCACCGTCTACCGCTTCCCCCTCCTGGCCGCGCTGGGCGCCGGTGAAAGCGGCGAGAGCCTGTCGGTACTGGCCGCCCGAGGACTGCTGGTCCGACGCGAGCTCGTCGAGCGGCTGCGTCTTTGCCCGGGTTGCGGCGGCGCCCATCTGCTGTTCGTCGATACCTGCCCGAACTGCGCACGGATCGATATCGCCGCCGATGAATCCATCCATTGCTTCCGTTGCGGTCATGTCGAGAGCCAGGGGCGGTTCATGTCGGATGGCAGTCTGCAATGCCCCAACTGCCGAGCGCGTCTGCGCCATATCGGCACAGACTATGACCGGCCGCTTGAGCACTACCTGTGCCGCCGCTGCGGAGACCGCTTCACGGAGCCGGATGTCGTGGCCCGATGCAGCATCTGCAGCCATGAATGCCATCCGGAAATGCTGACGACGCGCGAGGCCGGCACGTACCAGCTCACCGAATACGGACGGATGAGCGCCCTGGACGGCAGCGCCGGTCGGGTGTTCGAGCGCTTCGATGCCGATCGCTATCTCAACCCCGAGCGCTTTGAGCATCTACTCGACTGGCAGATGGGAATCACCCGGGCGCACTCCGACTGCCGGTTTGCCCTGGTACTCATCCAACTGCGTTGGCCGGCACCGGCGCAGTCGGCGCAAGGCCGGGCGCAGGCCCGTGTCCTGGTCCGGGAGTTCGCGGAACGACTGCCGGAGTTCCTGCGCGAGGCCGATATCTGCGCGCGAACCCGGGAGCCCGATTTCTGGATCCTGATGCCGCAGGCGGATTCACGGGAGGCGAAAGTCATCCTCGATCGGCTGCAGAGTGCGATCCGCGACGAGGGAACACCACGCGAGGCCGGACTGAGCCTCTCAGCGCGTGTGCTGCGCTCGTCCGATCTGCGCGGCCTCGGTAAGGATGCGCGGTCCGTCATGGACCAGGTGCTTCGAGCATCCGAAGGCACAGCGAATGCTTGAAGCCTCTGTTCAAGCCGCCTTGATGATGGCGTCCCAGCAACCGGTCTTTCCCATGGTGCTGATCCTGGAGCTGCCGCTCTACGCACTGATCATCGCCGGCATCATTCGCTATCGTCTGATCCATCGGCGGGCCCATCGACAGCCGCGGCTGCATGCGCCGCCGGTGAGCTGCGTGATCACCTGCTACAGCGAGGGCCCGGCGGTCCAGAACACCATCCGCAGCCTCGCCAGCCAGATCTACCCCGGGTCCATCGAGATTCTCGCCGTTGTCGATGGAGCTTCGGCCAACCGCGAGACGTGGCAGGCGCTGCAGGCCATGAAGTCGGAGCTGGCCCGGTCGCCAAAACGTACGCTGAAGATCCTGCCCAAATGGCACCGCGGCGGACGAGTCTCTTCGATGAATGCCGGCCTGCAGCTCAGTCGCGGTGAGATCGTCATGGCGCTGGATGGTGATACCAGCTTCGACAATGACATGGTCGCCGAGGCGGTGTCGCGTATGGCCGACCCGGCCATGCTGGCGCTCACTGGCACGCTGCGGGTCCGCAATCGCAGAGCCAGTCTATGGACCCGATTCCAGGCGCTGGAGTATCTGGTGGGGCTGATCGCCACCCGAACCGGGCTCGGCTCATTCAATCTCCTCAACAACGTCTCGGGCGCATTCGGCGTCTTCCGCCGGGATGTCCTCACCCGCATGGGGGGCTGGGAGTGCGGCACCGCCGAGGATCTCGACATGACGATGCGCCTGAAACGCTATGGTCACCGCCGTCGCGATCGGCGTATCGGCTTTGAGCCCTACGCCATCGGTCATACCGATGCACCGTCCGGCTTCCGCGAGCTCCTCAAGCAACGCCTGCGCTGGGACGGTGATCTGTTCTATATCTACGCCCGCAAGCACCGTGGCGCCTTCGCACCCGGCATCATGGGCTGGCCGAATCTCATCGCCACCCTCTGGTATGGGCTGCTCCACCAGATCGTCCTGCCCTTTGTCATCGTGATCTATCTGATCTGGATTGTCATGACACGGCCTGCCGAGCAGGTAATGGCAGGGCTGATCCTCATCTATGGCCTGTATCTGCTGATTTCGCTGGTCATGACCGTTATCGCCATTGCCATGCTCTCGGAGCGGCGTGGCGAGGACCTGCCACTGCTCCTCCTGCTGCCACTGTTCCCGCTCTACCGAGGGGGAATGCGGTTGTGGTCAACCGTGGCCATCCTCGCCGAGATCGTCCTCGAGACCCACAAGGACTCCAGCATGGCGCCCTGGTGGATCCTGAAAAGGAGCCGATACTGATGCGTTTCGTCCTCTCTCTCACCCTCTCTCTAACCGTCGTGGCCCCGTCGCTCTCCAGCGTCTTCGCAATGGATGGAGAGCCGCCGCTCGAGCGCACGGCACTCGCCGCCTCCGTGCACACCTCGCCCCGGGTACAGGCCGCGCGCGCCGAAGCGGATGTCATCGAGCAGCAGCGCCGGCAACTAGCAGCCGAGGGCGGCTGGCGTGCCTTTGGCGCCCTGTCGGGCGCCGCCGTCAATGAGATCGAAGGCAATAACGGCAACCGACGATACGACCGTCTGCAGGGGAACATCGGCGTCAGTCGCCCCCTGCTCGGCAGCAGGACGGCGCAGCGGAAAGCCCTGCTCACGCTTGAAAGACAGCGTTTACGCGCGGAGGGAATAAGCGGTGAGGTCGCCGAGGACGTAGGTAACGAATTGCGCGAATCCTATGCGAAATACTGGATCAATGATCGCCGCTACCGGCTGGCATCAGCCTGGCAGCAGACACTGTCGGAGCGCCTTGAAGGGCTTCGATCCCAGGTTGGTACCACCCTTCGCGCCTCGGAGTTTGCCGAGGCGCGTTCGGCTCTGCGCATCGCGCGGGAAAACCGGCAACGGGCGCGCAATGATCGGCAAATGCAGCTGAATACACTGCAGGCCCTGCTGGGCGAGAGCGTCAGCGCCTTCGACCCTCGCTGGCCGGTGGAGAATGGGATCTGCCGGCGTGAGGGAGTACTCCTCGAGGCAGCGCTGGCCGCCGACCCGATCAGCGACAGCGCCCGCCAGGAACTGGCATTACTGCTGGAACGCGGCGCTAGCGGGCTCACCGATGAGGTCCAGTCGGACCTGGTGCTGACCCATACCCAGACTGTTGAGGACTGGGACGAAAACGGCGATGAGACGAGCGTAGGGCTCACGGCGGAAATCCCGCTCAGCCTGGGTCAGGCACGTGATGCGCGGCGAAATCTGCGCAACGCGGAAGTCCTTCAGGTCCAGCGTCGGATTGAGGCCAACCGGCAGGCACTGCGCGGGCGTATCGGGATGGCCATGGCGGCGCTGCGCAACACCACTCAGGCCCGGCAGGCCGCCGATGAGCGTCTGGACCAGGCCCGCGACGACTGGAATGAAGAGCGACGTCGACTGCAGTCCGGTCTGACACGCAGCCCGATGCCAGCTCTGCGCGCTGCGATCCGCTGGTATCAGATCGCCGAGGAGCGGCTCGATCGCGAGGCCGAATGGCTGCTCGCCCGCGCACCGCTGGAGCGATTCGAAACACCCGGCTGCCGCACACCGCGGCCGGGCGCAATGGACATGCCGCGCGAGGAGATCCCGACGTCATGAGAGTTCAGTTCACCGGCCAGGGCACGCGTCGAATCGGGAGCGGTATTCCCGTCCAGTACGGCGCTGCCCGGCGTCCGACACCGCGGGTGCGTTGGCTGCTCGTCATACTCGTCGTCTCGAGCCCACTGATTTATCTGGCATGGATGATCCTGCGGGGCGGCCTCATGGTGGACGCGAGCGGCGTGCTCTCCTACGAAACGACCCGCGCCGGCGCCATGGTGAGCGGCGTTGTCCGGGAGGTGCTTGTCGAAGAGAACGACAGCGTCAGGGCCGGACAGCCTCTGATCCGCATGGAGAATCCGGAAATCCAGGGGCGGATCCGCCATCTACGCCAGGAACTCGAGCGGATCCGGGCAGACAAGGCCCGGACGCGTAATCAGGCACAACGCAGCCTCACGATCGCACGCGACGAAATCGCCGCCCTGGAGACCTTGCTGGATGATCAGACGGAATGGTTGCAGCAGGTCAGGACCCTGTCCCGCGGGGGCGCCATCACGGGACGCGAACAGTACGAGGTGGCGGCCCGACTGCAGGAGACGCGTCGTCGTCTGATGGAGGCAAGGGAACGCGCGCTCGAGGCGGAGCGGGCCTTGCAGCAGGGGGACGCCAGCCTGCGCGAGCGGGAGCGGCAGCTGCGCCTGTCACTGGATATCGCACGGACTAATCAAACCTTTCTCGATATCCGTGCCGATGTGGACGGCGATGTTGTCGAAGTCGAGGTCAGACCCGGCGACACGGTGGGCCCTGGGACAACCCTGCTGACCATGACCCGACCCTCCGTTCCCGAGCTGACCGCCTACCTGCGCCCCGCCGATGGCGCCTTTGTGCAAGCCGGCGGCATCGTCCAGGTTCGCCTCCCGGACGGAAGCCGCCTACTGGGCGAGGTGATCGGCCGGCCGCGACTGACCGGCCGGGTGCCAGCGACCATGCGACAGCTCATCCAGGACGCGGAAGCCGCGCTGATGGTGCGCATCGGCCTGAACGAGACGGTGCCGGAGCCCATGGCGGTGCATGGCCTGCCGGTTTCCGTCGAGTTCGCAAGCGGCCTTGATGTGGCGCTCACGCGCCTCGATCTGATGCCGGCCATGGAGGGTGCGGTGACCGCCATCGCCCAGAGCCGCGAGACGCAATAATCCCGCTCAGGCGGTATCCCGATCCGGTTCACCCAGCGCATGGCGCTGCAGACGCTTGATCTCGTCTCGCAGCTTGCCGGCCTCCTCGAACTCAAGGTTGCGGGCGTGCTGGTGCATCTGCTGCTCGAGCGCCTTGATCCGCTTGACCGCCTGAGCAGTGGTAAGGTCGGCATAGGCGCGCGCGGCTTCCGCCACCTCGGCATAGTGCTCGGCGGTGTCGGGTGCGCTGGCACCGCCCCGCTCCATGACATCGGCGATCGCCTTGCGGATACCCTGCGGCGTGATGCCGTGGGCCTCGTTGTGGGCCATCTGTTTCTCCCGCCGGCGCTCGGTCTCGTCGATCGCCCGGCGCATGGAGTCGGTGATCTGATCAGCGTAGAGGATGGCCCGGCCGTTGACGTTGCGCGCTGCCCGGCCGATGGTCTGGATCAGTGAACGCTCGGCACGCAGGAAGCCCTCCTTGTCCGCGTCCAGAATAGCGACCAAAGAAACCTCTGGAATATCAAGCCCTTCTCGCAACAGATTAATGCCAACCAGCACATCGAACTCGCCCAACCGCAGGTCACGGATGATCTCGGTGCGCTCCACGGTATCGATATCGGAGTGCAGATAGCGCACCCGCACACCGTTTTCTGACAGATACTCGGTGAGGTCTTCCGCCATACGCTTGGTCAGCGTAGTGACCAGCACGCGCTCGCCTGCCTGACTGCGTTCGGTGATCTCGCCCAGCACGTCATCCACCTGCGTTCCGGCCGGGCGGACCTCCACAGCCGGATCCACCAGACCGGTGGGTCGCACGACCTGCTCCGCCACCGTGGCGGCGTGTTTCTGCTCGTACGGACCCGGCGTGGCCGAGACGTAAATGCGCTGCGGGGCGATTTCGTCGAATTCTTCGAATTTCAACGGCCGATTGTCCAGCGCCGAGGGCAGTCGGAAACCGTACTCCACCAGGGTCTCCTTACGCGCGCGGTCGCCGCGGTACATGCCGCCAACCTGCGAAACCGTCACATGCGACTCGTCGATGAACAGAATGGCGTCGTCCGGCACGTAATCGAAGAGACATGGTGGCGGCTCCCCCGGGCCACGCCCGGAGAGATAGCGCGAGTAGTTCTCGATCCCATTGCAGTAGCCCAGTTCCTGCATCATCTCCAGGTCAAAGCGGGTGCGCTGCTCCAGCCGCTGCGCCTCGAGCAACCGGCCGGCGCCCTGCAGCTGCTCGAGCCGTTCCTTGAGCTCGACCTTGATCTTTTCCACGGCGCTCAGCACCGTTTCACGCGGCGTAACGTAATGCGATTTCGGATAGACCGTCAGGCGTGGAACCCGACGCAGTACCTCCCCGGTGAGCGGGTCGAACCAGGCAAGGCTCTCGATCTCGTCATCGAAGAGCTCGACCCGCACCGCCTCATCCTCGGACTCCGCGGGGAAGATATCGATGACATCCCCGCGGGCACGGTAGGTCCCCCGGGAGAAATCATAGTCGTTGCGGGCGTACTGCAGCTGGGCGAGCCGGCGAAGGATGCGACGCTGATCGACCTGTTCGCCCTGCTGGAGATGCAGCACCATTTCCAGATAGGCGGTCGGATCGCCAAGGCCATAGATGGACGAGACCGAGGCGACGATGATCGTATCGCGCCGCTCGATGATGGCCTTGGTCGCCGACAGCCGCATCTGCTCGATATGCTCGTTGACCGAGGCATCCTTCTCGATGAAGGTGTCGGAGGATGGCACGTAGGCCTCGGGCTGATAGTAATCGTAGTAGGAGACGAAGTACTCCACGGCGTTGTTCGGGAAGAACGCCTTCATTTCCCCGTATAGCTGTGCCGCCAGCGTCTTGTTCGGCGCAAGAATCACCGCGGGCCGCTGCTCCCGGGCGATCAGGCTCGCCATGGTGAAGGTCTTGCCGGACCCGGTCACGCCGAGCAGGGTCTGGTGCGGGTGGCCCGCCTGCAGACTGGCCGCCAGCGACTCGATCGCGGCGGGCTGATCGCCCGCGGGCTCGAATTCGCTTTCGATCTGAAAACGCAGTGTCTGATCCGTCATGGCAATGCAGGTCCGATGGTGTTTCGCGTATCATTCACGCCAAACAACAGAAGTGGAGGCGATCCTTGGATATTCAACTTTCCGAGCGCGTGGAACGCGTCAAGCCCTCGCCCACGATGGCCGTCACCGCCCGCGCCGCGGAGATGCGCGCCGCCGGGCATGACATCATCGGCCTCGGGGCCGGCGAGCCCGATTTCGATACGCCCGAGCATATCAGCGAAGCGGCCATCCAGGCGATCCGCAACGGCCAGACCCGTTATACCCCGGTGGACGGCACCCCGGCGCTCAAGCAGGCCATTCAGGCCAAATTCGAGCGCGATAACGGCCTTGCCTACGAGGCCAACCAGATCCTGGTTTCCTCAGGCGCCAAGCAGAGCCTCTACAACCTGTTCACCGCCGTGCTGAATGCCGGTGACGAGGTGGTGATTCCCGCCCCCTACTGGGTGTCATATCCGGATATGGCCCTGCTGGCCGACGGCGTGCCCCGCATCGTCGAGGCGGACCAGTCGCAGCGTTTCAAGATCACGCCGGCGCAACTCGACGCGGCCATTACCGAGCGCACCCGCATCGTGGTGCTCAACAGCCCCTCCAACCCCACCGGCAGCGCCTATAGCCGGGCGGAATTCGAGGCTCTGGGCGAGGTCCTTCGCCGGCATCCGCAGGTGCTGATCGCAAGCGACGATATCTACGAGCATATCCTCTGGACCGACGAGCCGTTCAGCAACATCGCCATGGTCTGTCCGGATCTCGTCGACCGCACGGTGGTGGTCAACGGGGTTTCCAAGGCGTACGCCATGACCGGCTGGCGGATCGGCTATGCCGCGGGCCCCGCCCGCGTCATCGGCGCCATGAAGAAAATCCAGTCGCAGAGCACCTCCAACGCCAGCTCCATCTCGCAGGCCGCCTCGGTGGCGGCACTGGACGGCGATCAGGGCGTCATTGCGCCGATGGTCAAGGCCTTCCGCGAGCGCCATGACTATGTCGTCGAGCGCCTGAACGCCATGCGGGGTGTCTGCTGCATTGCCGGTGACGGGACCTTCTACGCCTATCCGGATGTCAGTGAGGCAATCGACAGCATCGAAGGCGTCAGCACGGATACAGAGCTCGCGGAGTACCTGATCGGCGAGGCCAACGTGGCACTCGTCCCCGGCACGGCCTTCGGCCTCCCCGGCCATGCCCGCATTTCCTATGCCACCAGCATGGACAACCTGCAGAAGGCCATGGACCGGCTCGAGGGCGTGTTCAGGCGCGACTGAACGGCCCTGCCATCACGCCGTGCCGGTTGACGGCACGGCGTGAGGCGCTAAACTACGCGCTTCGACAAAAAGGCGATTCCCCGGTAGCTCAGCGGTAGAGCGAGTGACTGTTAATCACTGGGTCGGCGGTTCGAATCCGTCCCGGGGAGCCACTCATCCGTCGATCCCCCACCTCAGCCCTACGGCACCACCCACCGACCGGCCCAACCATCCGATCGCTCGAATCTGGCGCGGCGATGATCGCGGCCCAGATGAAGAATGTCCATCTCTTGGAGCCTGATCTCAAGGACAGCAAATGCGTCCGGCTCAGGCCATTTCCGGTAGGCAAGCGCGTCATCAAGGACATTACCCGGCGCCGGATCGCGGCCATAGCAATCCCGGGCATGATCCGGGAGGCGCCCCCAGACCGCCCGGACAGACTCGCCCGAGAGGACCGATACATCCCCCTGTAGCCGAATCTGCAGATGGGCTGCGGAATCCCAGAAATGCACGCCGGCGACCGGGTTCGCCTGCACTTCCTTTACCTTGTCCGAGTGCCGGTCCGTGTAGATCCTCAGACAGGCGTCCGTGCGGTCCGCGGCGCGCAGCACGACGGTACGCGCCTGCGGCCTGCCGCTCGCGTCCACCGTAACGAGCGTGGGATGACGCCCCGCAGCGCGACGATCCGCCACCCCGCGCCCGAGGCGCTTCCAGGCCTGATCATGCAGCCCCGGCAGCGACGTCGCCCAGTTGTGCGATTCGGGGTTCACCGCTACCGCGACTCCACCTCACGCCAGACCTGCTGCAGGAACTGCAGGTCGTCTCCCTTCAGGCTCGGTATGAAGGTGAGCGATTCCATCTCGGCATCGGTCGGAGTGATCGGCGGCTGCTGCAGGACCTCGTCGAGCATGGGCAGAGCGGACGCGTTGGGGCTCGAGTAGTAGTTCCAGTTCGACAGCTGAGCACCTACCTCCGCACGCAGGATATAGTCGATGAATGCGTGCGCCAGGGCCGGATTGGGGGCCTCGGCGGGGATCATCATATTGTCCACCCAGACCTCGGCGCCCTCTTCCGGGATGACGTATTCGATGTTCTCGAACCCCTCGGGATCCTCCGACTTGAAGAACAGGTAATCACCGTTGAAGGTCATCCCCGCGGCCACGGAGCCCCGGACGAGCTGCTGGAGTACCGGTGTCCCCTGGATGAAACCGGCGAAGTTGTCCCGCTGTTTGGTCTCGAGCACCAGGCGTGCCGCCTCCTCCAGTGCGTCCCGACCGGTGCAGTCGTAGCCATGGCCCAGCCAGGCACAGGCCGCACCGAGGGTGACCTGGGCGTCCTCGGGCAGCGCAAACGGCGCATCCGGGTTGACTTCGGGGTCAAACAGGACCGACCAGCTGGCCGGCACATCGCCGAGCGCATCACGGTCATATACCAGCCCGGTCGTGCCCCACTGGTACGCCACGGAATACTGGTTGCCCGGATCGAAATCCGGATCGATGAACGTCCCCATGAGGTTATCGAGATTGTCGAGGCGCTCATGATCCAGCGGCTGGACCAGGCCGCTCTCCACGAGACGGGGCACATAGTAATTCGACGGCACGACGATGTCGTACTGGCTGACGCCACCGGCCTGCAGCTTGGCAAACATCTCGCCGTTGGAATTGAAGTAGTTCTCCACCACCTCAACGCCGTATTCGTCCTCGAAACCCTCGATGATCGCCGGGTCCATGTACTGCGACCAGTTGAAAAGCGACAGGGTCTCCCCCTCGAACTGGGCTGCGGCCTGCCCGGCCCCGACAGCGAGTGCGAGCGCGATTGCCGGTACCCCGATCCTGCGATGCGTCATGCCTTTGTTCCCCCTTTGGATTGTTTTCCCCCGGATGCCCCGTGCTGGGCCAGCAGGCTGAAAAGTGCCACCACGAAAACGCTGCCGATCATCAGCGTGGCGATGGCGTTCACCTCGGGGGTGACGCCCTTCTTGATGGCACTCCAGATATAGATGGGCAGTGTGGTGCTCTGCGGGCCCGCGGTAAAGAAGCTGATGACGAAATCATCGATGGACAGCGTCAGCGCCAGCAGAAAACTCGACAGGATCGCCGGACGCAGCACCGGCAGCAGAAAGAACCGGGCCCGCTGCCACGGCCCTGCGTAGAGATCGTGACAGGCCTCGAACAGCTGCGGATCCAGCGACAGCAGACGCGCATTGACCAGCAAAGCCACAAACGGCACCTGGAAAGTGACATGGGCGATCACCATGGTGCCCAGACCCGGCGAGAGAATGCCGAGTCGTTCATTGATGGCGACGAAAAAGGTCATCTCGGCAATGCCGAAGACGATATCCGGCATGATCACCGGCAGGTAGATGAGCCAGATCAGCCAGCTCAACCGACCGAGCCGGTAGCGATAGAATCCATATCCGAGCAGACCGCCAATCAGCACGGCGATGAGCGTCGAGACCAGCGCCAGCACCACCGTGTTCGTCAATGCCGAGACGATGGCCTCGTTGCGGAAAAGCCGCTCGTACCACTGCAGCGAGAAGCCGGCAAAGCGCGCCGACGAATTGATGCTGTTGAACGAGAAGAAGACCACCACCGCGAGCGGCGCATACAGGAACACCAGCAGCACGATCCAGAAGGCCCGCAGGGCATACTCGAGGCCACCCCGCCTCACAGCACGACCTCTCGATCACCGCCCAGGCGCCGGCCGAGATCCCGCAGGACCTTCAGGCCGATGAGCGTCACCGCGATCATGATGATGGCGCCGGCAGCCCCCAGCGGCCAGTTGCTCGCCTGGGCGAACTGCCGGGCCACGAGGTTGCCGATCATGGTTGCCTTGCCGCCACCGAGGAGTTCGGTGACGACATACATCCCGAATGCCGGGATCGCCACCAGCACGGTGCCGGCCATCAACCCGGGCAGCGTCTGCGGGAAGACCGCATGGCGAAACACCGCCACCGGGCTGGCGAACAGGTCCTTTGCCGCCTCCACCTGCTCGGTGTCCAGGCGCTCGAAGGCGGCATAGAGCGGCAGCACCATGAACGGGAGAAAATTGTAGACGAGCCCGACGATGACGGCGAACTGCGAGGGGAAGAGGCCCATCTGCGGCGCCGTGAGACCGAGCAGCGCGGCGAAATCGGACACCGGTGTTCCGGGTGCGAAGATATTCATCCAGCCCACCGAACGGATCACCTGATTGGTCCAGGACGGCACCACGATGACCAGCAACATCAACGGCCGCCAGCGGGCCGGTCGGGTGCTGATGTAGTAGGCCGCGGGATAGGCCAGGAGAATGACCAGTGCGGTGGCGAGCAGCGTCTGCCAGACGGACCGGATCAGCGTATAGAGATTACCCGGGCTCCAGCCCAGAAAACC
This sequence comes from Spiribacter sp. 1M189, assembly GCF_040838345.1. Lineage (NCBI taxonomy): Bacteria > Pseudomonadati > Pseudomonadota > Gammaproteobacteria > Chromatiales > Ectothiorhodospiraceae > Spiribacter > Spiribacter insolitus. The sequence continues at coordinate 978,910 of NZ_JBAKFF010000001.1, forward strand.
GAATCCGGCAAGCTCGCGGAACGATTGCAGGCTGAGCGGCAGTGTCGGCAATCCATAGGGACCATTGGTGAGAAACGCCATGCCCACCAGATAGGCACTGGGCAGTACCAGAAACACCAGAATGCAAAGGGCGCCCGGGGCAATGGTGATGAGCATATGAGCGGTTTCGCGGCGCAAAGCGGACAATCTGACCAGCCTCAGCCCGCGAGGGTTGCCGTGCCGCGATCGGAGACGCCGACCTCGACCGTATCACCGACTTCATGGGCACGCTGGCCCCGATTTGCGCAGCTGGCCATGAGCTGGACCTCGCCACAGTCGAGTCGGTAATCCGTTGTCCCCCCTCGATAGAGCCGCTCACGGACCCGGGCGGTGAACCGATTCGGCGATTGTGCCGCCTCGCTATCCAGGCGGATGGCTTCCGGTCGCAGCAGCAGGTGGCTGCCCGCGCCAAAATCACCATCCAGGCGCCCGATGGCCGTATCGACGCCCGCGGCGTCGCGCTGACGGATGGGGACAAAGTTCTCATGGCCCATGAACCGGGCGACGAACAGATCCGCCGGCGCCTCGTAGACGCCCTGTGGCGTGTCCACCTGCGCGATGCGCCCGGCGTTGAGCACGGCAATGCGATCGCTCATGACCATGGCCTCCTCCTGGTCATGGGTCACAAAAACGAACGTCATGCCCAGTCGCCGTTGCAGGCGCTTGAGCTCGAGCTGCAGATGGGCACGGAGGCCTGCATCGAGGGCTGACAGCGGCTCATCGAGCAGCAGCACATCGGGTTCGTTGACGAGGGCCCGCGCAAGAGCGACGCGCTGACGCTGACCACCCGAGAGCTGGGCGACATCGCGCTCCAGGAGCGCCCCGATCCCCGTCAGCTCGGCGATCGCCTGCGAACGCTCGGCGATCTCTGCGCCGGGCACGCCCTGCATCTCCAGTCCGAACCCGATGTTCTGGCGCACATTCCGATGGGGAAACAGCGCGTACGACTGAAAAACGGTGTTGACGCTTCGACGATGGGGTGGGACGCCGGCCATCGACCAGCCACCAATCTCGATTCGACCGGTGTCCGGCTGCTCCAGGCCGGCGAGCACCCGCAACAGCGTCGTCTTCCCGCAGCCCGAGGGGCCGAGCAGCGTGAAGAACTCCCCCGCCTCGACGTCGAGGGTGACGGCATCCAGCGCCGGCACACCGCGCTCAAAGCTTTTGGTAACAGCCTCGATCCGAATGGAAGAGGCCGTCCGCGCCAATGCATGACCGGTCATGCGCATCGCCTCCCGGCGGTGGTGCATGTATTAGCCGGCCAGTATACCGAAAGACGGGAAGCATTGGCGTTCGCGGGACTTATCCGCCGAGATCCCCGCGAACCTCGGTCTGATAGCTCCACATATGCCGCATCAACCGCTGCATGAGCGCATCACGCTGCTCCAGATGCCGTAAGCGCTGGGCCTCGCTGAGGTTGGCAGCGGGCTCGGGCAGGTTATCCAGCCGGGTCATTGCCTGGTCAAGTTGCTGGCGATACCGATTGAGCAGGCGCTCCCGCTCGGCACTGTCCTCGGTCTGGTGCAGGCGGTCGCGCAGGCGATCCATGTCATGTAGACGATCCTGATCCATGAGTCGGTCGCGATCGCCCGTGCCGTCCGCCTGGTGCTCGCGCAGGCGGTCACGATCGGTATCTCCGGCTCCATCGCTACCGCTGCTACCGCCCTTCCCCTGCGCATTGGCTATGGCCGGGAGCCCGGCCTGACTGCCGAGCATGAGCATCGTAAGTCCGGCGAGGACCCGCCGGCGGCTTTGTCGCGTCGTCATGGGAACGCCCTCCTAAAGCGTGGAAAGAGGGCTTCAGCGTGCATCAGGCCAGGACAGCACTGGAATCGGAAGATAGCGCTTACGTCTGGGGGAGAAGGGACTGTTCATGCTGCAGCCGTTTGCGGGCACCGGAGCAGACGATATCGCAGAGCTCAAAGATAAAAGGCGCGGTGATGCCGAAATAGGCGCGATTACCCTCCTGCCGCCGCCCGACCAGGCCATTGGCGCGCAGGAGGCCGAGATGCTTGGAGACGTTGGAAGGGCTCGCACCCGTCAGTTCCGCGATTTCGCCGACGGTATGTTCGCCGGTCTGCAGGCAGTGCAGTATCCGCAGCCGCTGGGCATCGCTCAGCACACGGAAATACTGCGCGATGAGCTCCATCGATTCCGGTGTTTGATGCTCGCTGCCAGCCATGACCGCCCTCCTGCGCCTGCATAACGCTAACGTCAGGGTTGCAAGCATAAACGAAAAACGTACTGTTTACTATATGACTATATAGGAATATAGTGAAACGCTCACTTGGGTCAGGAGACGACATGGGTCGCCGTATCGCCAGTCTCGCCATGGATCACCCCCGGATCGTCTTCCTGGGGACATTGCTGCTCACCCTGCTGGGTACGGCCCTGATCCCCCTCATACAGATCGATACCGACCCGGAGAACATGCTGCCCGCGGATCAGGAAGACCGCGTGCGGCACAACGCCATCAAAGAGCAGTTCAATCTGCATGACATGATCGTCGTCGGTGTCGTCAACGAATCCGGGGACGAGGGTGTGTTCAACCCGCGCTCGCTTGGCGCGATTCATTCGCTGAGCAAGGAGATTGCCGAGATCGACGGCGTCATCCGGCGCGATCTGCTGTCCCTGGCGACGGTGGACAATATCGAACAGGCCGGCCCCGGCACCATCCGCTTTGAGTGGATGATGAACACGCCGCCGGAGACCGAGACCGAAGCCCGGGCGATCCGTGATGCCACCCTTGACCTACCCCTCTTCCGCGACACGCTGATCTCCGGAGATGGCGAAGCAACGGCGATCTACGTCCCCATTGAGGCGAAGGACCAGAGCCATCGCATCGCCGGCGAGATTGAAGATCTGATCGCCGGACTCGACACCAATGATGAATTCCATATCACCGGCTTGCCGGTGGCGGAAGACACCTTCGGCGTCGAGATGTTCATCCAGATGGCCATTTCCGCGCCCCTTGCGGCGCTGGTCATCTTTGCCCTGATGTGGTGGTTCTTCCGCTCGGTGACGCTGGTCGTGGCGCCCATGCTGATGGCCTTCGCGGTGGTGCTGACCACCATGGGAGCGCTCATCGGGATGGGCTTCACCGTCCATATCATGAGCTCAATGATCCCCATCTTTCTGATGCCCATCGCCGTGGTGGATTCGGTCCACATCATCTCGGAGTTCGCCGACCGCTACCGCCCGGAGCGTGGCGCGAGGGAGACCATGGCCGAGGTGATGGACCATCTGTTCACGCCCATGCTCTACACCTCGATCACCTCCGGCATCGGCTTCGCGTCGCTCGCCTTCACCCCGATTCCACCGGTACAGGTCTTCGGCCTGTTCGTCGGGGCCGGCATCGTGCTGGCGTTCATCCTCACGGTGATTTTCATCCCGGCCTACGCGGTGCGTCTCAAGCCAGAGCGGCTGGAGGCCCTGCGTGCCGCGGGCAGCCGCCGCCCCCCGGATGACACCCCCCTCGCCCGTGGGCTGACGCGCCTGGGAGGCTTTGCCGTCGGCCGGGCGAATCTGGTGGTCAGCATCTTCGCCATCGCACTGGTCATCGGCGGTTATGGCATCAGCCAGATCACGGTGAACGACAACCCCGTGCGCTGGTTCCAGTCGGACCATCGCATCCGGGTCGCCGATCGCGTGCTCAACGAGCATTTCGCCGGCACTTACAGCGCCTATCTCCGACTCGAATCGGCGCAGGCAGAGGACGCTCCGCAACGCTTTCGGACGCAGTCCCGGCAGATCATCGATCAGGCCCGCGCCGACGGCGCGCGGATAGGCGATACCTGGACGCAGCTGCGGGAACAGGCGGCACGCGATGCCGACGGCTTCCGTGCGCTGCTCGAGACGCTGAGCCTGGAGGTCGAGGATCAGCTGTTCACCGCGGACGATGCCGCCTATCCGTGGTGGGAGGAACTTCTCACGCTGATCGATGAGACCCGGGGCGAGCTCAACACCTTCCAGCGCCCCGAGATGCTGCGCTACATCGCCGATTTCCAGGCCGCCCTGGCGGAGAGCCCGGAAGTCGGCAAGGTCAATACCGTCTCGGACCTTGTCCGCACGGTCTATCGCGAGCTGCGCAGCGGCGACGCCGGGGACTATCGCATCCCGGATTCCCGGCAGGCGGTGGCGCAGACCATCCTCAGCTTCCAGGGCTCGCATCGCCCCCATGACCTCTGGCGAATGGTCACCCCGGATTATCAGGCGGCCAACCTCTGGCTTCAGCTCTCCAGCGGTGACAACCAGGACATGCAGGCAGTGATCGACCGAGCCAATACGTATGTCGAGCGTAACCCGCTGCCGGAGGGCGTGAGCATGAGCTGGGGCGGGCTCAACTACATCAACGTGGTCTGGCAGGACGCCATGGTCAAGGGCATGGCGCAGAGTCTGGCCATTGCCTGGGTGATGGTGGCGCTGATGATGCTGGTGCTGTTCCGCTCGGTCGTCTTCGGACTGCTGGCCATGGTGCCGCTCACCGTAAGCATCGCGCTGATCTACGGCGTGGTCGGCCTGATCGGCAAGTACTACGACATGCCCATCGCGGTGCTGTCCTCGCTCACCCTCGGCCTGTCCGTGGACTTTGCCATCCATTTCATCGAGCGCAGCCGCGAGAACTATCGGCGCACGGGGAACTTCGCCGAGAGCATGCGTCTGATGTTCAAGGAGCCGGCGCGGGCCATCAGCCGCAACGCCATCGTCATTGCGGTCGGCTTCCTGCCGCTGCTGGCCGCACCGCTGGTGCCCTACAACACGGTGGGGATTTTCCTGGCCAGCATCATGGCGGCGTCGGCCATCGCATCGGTGGTTCTGCTGCCCGCCATCATGAAACTCGGTCAACGCCGGATCATGCCCGACCGGACCACCGCATCCACGCAATCCACTGGAGAGGCGTCATGAAACATTTTCTGCCCCTGACCTGGCTGGTCGTCGCCGGCCTCGTGGCAGGCACGGCAAGTGCCCAGATGACTGACCCGGAACAGATCGTCGAGGAGGCGAACATCGCCTCCTACTACGCCGGCGACGATGGTCGTTCCGCCGCTCGCATGCTGATCGTCGATGGCAACGACAACCGGCAGCGCCGGCAATTCACCCTGCTCCGCAAGGACGTAGTCGAAGGCGGTGATCAACGCTATCTGGTGGTCTTCAGCCGACCGGCGGATATCCGAGGCACGGTCTTTCGGGTGGAGAAGCATGTTGGCGAGTCCGATGACCGCTGGCTCTACCTGCCGGCACTGGATCTGGTCAAGCGCATTGCCGCCGGCGACAAGCGGACGAGCTTCGTCGGCTCGCACTTCTTCTATGAGGATATCTCCGGCCGGGGTACCGAGGAGGATGAACACACCCTGATCGATACGACGGACGAGTATTACGTCATCGAGAGCACGCCGAAGGATCCGGATCAGGTGGAATTCGCCCGCTACCGGACCTGGATCGACCGGGAAACGATGCTGCCCATGCGCACGGAGTACCAGCGCGATGCCGGCGAGGTGTATCGCCGCATGGAGGTCACCGAGGTGGAAACCATCGACGGCTACCCGACCGGGACCGAGGTGCGCATGGAAGACCTGGATTCCGGCGGCTACACCGTCACCCAGTTCCGGTTCTCGGAATACGATGTCGGCCTGCCGGACCGCATCTTCAGCGAGCGCTCGCTGCGCAACCCGCCGCGGGACTGGCTGCGCCGGGACTGAGCCATGAAACCGCTCGATCGCATGACGAGGGACTGGAGCGGCGGGTGCTGGCGCAGCGTCCTGACGGCACTGCTCGTGATCGCCGTCCTCTCCCCGCTGAAGGCCCAGGAGAGCGCGGAGGCCGAGGATCCCTGGGGGGATGAAGCCTGGGGTGACGATCCATGGACCGGAGAGAAGGCAGGCTGGCAATGGTATGGCTTTATCGACGGCGCCACTGCCTCACGCATCCATGACGATCCCGCGGTGGGTGACGACTACACGCTGAACGAGACTCGACTGCAGCTGGAGGGTGAGCGTCCGATTGGTGATTACACAGCCACGGTCAAGGCGGATGTCTGGATCGACGGCGTCGAGGATGGTGTGCGTGGTGACCTGCGTGAGGCGGCTTTGGCGGGTCGGCTCACCGAACGGATGGATATCGACGTTGGCCGCCAGATTCTGACCTGGGGCACCGGAGACCTCGTATTCCTTAACGACCTCTTCCCCAAGGACTATGTCTCGTTTTTCAGCGGACGTGACGATGAATACCTGAAGGCGCCCGCGGACGCCCTCAGGCTCTCCTGGTTCGGCGACGTCAACGTGGACTTCGTCTGGATGCCGCGGGCCGCGCCCAATCGGTACATCACCGGTGAGCGGCTCTCCTACTTCAGCGTTGTGGAGGGCCGACGCGTCGCCGCGCCACCAGAAATCGACCCCCGCGAGCGCGACAGCCTCGGCCGGGACAGCGAAGTCGCACTGCGCGTTTACCAGACCATTGATAGCGTGGAGTATGCCGGATATGCCTATCACGGCTACGACAACCAGCCGAGTGCTGTCGACCCGTCGACGGGCGAGGCCTATTCCCCGCGTCTAACCTCGCTGGGCGCCAGTCTGCGCCGCCCCGTACTCGGTGGCATCGGCAACCTGGAGACGGCCTATTACTCTGGCGAGGACAGCAGCGGCGACGATCCCAATCTGCCCAACGACCAGTGGCGCTTCCTGGGTGGGTTCGAGAACGAGCCTTTTGCGGATTTCACCCTCGGCTGGCAGTACCTGCTGGAGTGGACCCGGGACCACGATGCACTGGTCGCCAATCTGCCGGCGGCTCAACGCCCCTATGCACCGGACGAGTACCGGCATCTGCTGACCAACCGGATCACCTGGCAGCTGCTGCGCCAGGATCTGACCCTGTCGCTGTTTACCTTCTATTCGCCGTCGGATGCCGACTACTACCTCCGTCCGAGAGCGATCTACCGCTTCAGCGACCAGCTGACCGGGACCGCGGGTGGAAACCTGTTCGGCGGGGCGGACGACTGGACGTTCCACACGCAGCTTGAAGACAACAGCAATCTTTATCTTCGACTTCGCTACAGCTTCTAGGAGGGCTGGTCATGACCGTGAACGAGGGACTTCGGGCAATGGCGGGATTCTTTGTGCTCCTCAGCCTCGCGCTGGGCACATGGGTCCATCCAGGATGGTATCTGTTCACCGCATTCGTGGGCTTCAACCTGCTGCAGTCGGCGTTCACGCGGTGGTGCCCTGCGATGGCCATTCTCAAGCGCATCGGGTTTCGCGAAGAGGCGCCTCGAGAGAAGGTCTCCGCCTGAGGCCCGACAGAGCACCTTCGCCGTCAGGGGTGGCCGCTTGGGCCCGCCCCTAGCCTGTGCGCTGGCGAAGGTACGCGGCGAAGGCCTCGCCGAAGTCCGGGTGCTTCACGCCGTATTCGACCGTGGCCTGGAGATAACCGAGCTTATCGCCGCAGTCGTAGCGCATGCCTTCGAACTCGTAGGCAAACACCGGTTCATCCCGCATCAGTGCGGCAATCGCATCCGTGAGCTGTATCTCACCACCCGCCCCTGGCCGGGTCTGGCGGAGCTTGTTGAAGATGCTGCCATTGAGGATGTAACGCCCGACGACGCCGAGGTTTGACGGAGCCTGCTCCGGCTTGGGTTTCTCGACAATGGCATTCAGCCGGCCAAGACGCTCACTCACCGGTTCCACGTCGACAACGCCGTAGCGATCAGTATGCGCCTCGGGTACGCGCTGCACGCCGAGGATGCTCGCCACCTGCTCGTCGTAGCGCCTGACCATCTGGGCGAGGCAGCCATCCCCGTCGCCGTCATCGATGAGATCGTCGGCGAGGATCACCGCGAAGGGTTCATCACCCACGGCCGGTTCGGCACAGAGCACCGCATGACCGAGTCCCAGTGCTTCCGACTGGCGGATGTAGATGCAGGCCACATGGGGCGGGATGATGTTGCGGACGGCCTCCAGCCGCTCAAGCTTGCCCGACTCCTCGAGTTCAGTCTCGAGCTCATAGGCCTTGTCAAAGTGATCCGGAATGCTTCGCTTGTTGCGTCCATTCACGAATATCAGCGTCTCGATCCCGGCCTTCACCGCCTCCTCGGCGGCATACTGTATCAGTGGCTTATCCACCACCGGCAACATTTCCTTTGGATTGGCTTTTGTTGCTGGCAGGAACCGAGTACCCAGTCCGGCGACCGGGAAGACGGCCTTGCGGATTCTTTTTGCCATCTGCCGTGATACTCCCTTAAGCGGTGCTCTCCTTGACGCTCAAGCGTAAAGCAAGGTGGGGGCCATGTCAGGCGCCCCACCCAAACCGCCTAGTCGAGCGTGACCTGCTCTCGCATGGCCTCGAGCGTCGCCTCACCGATGCCGTTGACGCGGGTCATCGTCTCGATGTTCTCGAACGGCCCATTGACCTCGCGATCCTCGACAATCGCCTGCGCCGTCGCCGGGCCGACACCCTTGATGCGTTGGAGCTGATCGATGTTCGCCTCGTTGACGTTCACGGTCTCTGCGCTTGCCATCGCCATGGTGGCGTAGAGACCCAGGCCGAGCAGCCCGCCAAAGGGGATGAGTGACTTCATGACATACTCCCTCATTGCTAGAAATGGCATGTGAGAGCGTAGTGCCGTGATCACTCCCCTGCTGTGACCCGCATCTCATCCAGAATCATCTCCACCGCACCGGCCGGATCCGCCGATCGGGTAATGGGCCGACCCACCACGAGATCCGTCGCGCCGGCGGCAATGGCGAAAGCCGGCGTCTTTATGCGTCGCTGGTCATCCAGCGCGGCACCGACGGGCCGAACCCCCGGCGTGATCCGACGGAATGATTCGCCGCAGTGGTCGCGGACGAGGGCGGCCTCCTGCGGCGAGCAGACCACACCGTCCAGGCCAGCACGCGTGGCCAGCGCCGCCAGCCGACCGACCGCCTCCGCCGGCGTGCCCTGCAGCCCGATCGCCTGCAGGGTTGTCTCATCATGGCTCGTCAGCACCGTCACCGCGGTCAGCAATGGCCTGCGTGCCGGTGTTTCATCGACGGCCGCGCGGGCTGCCGCCAGCATGGCCGGCCCTCCGAGTGCATGGACGTTAACCATCCAGACGCCAAGGTCCGCCGCTGCGCGGCAGGCCGACGCCACCGTGTTGGGGATGTCATGGAACTTGAGATCAAGAAAGACATCCCAGCCTGCATCCGCCCATTCCCGCACCAGCGAAGGCCCAGCACGGACGAATAGCTCCTTGCCCACCTTCAGTCGACAGCTCCCGGGCGCCAGACGGTTCACCAGCGATCGGGCCGAAACATCGCTATCGAAGTCCAGTGCCACGATCAGGCTCGGCGTTGCGTTCATTCCCCCTCCAGGCCGCGACGCGGCTTGATGCTGGCCCAAGCCCGACAGCCCGGACACTGCCAGTGGAGCTGCCGTGCCTCGAATCCACATTTAACACATCGATAAGGCAGCCGATCGCCGAGCAACGCCTGGAAAAGCTCCCGGAGCACCTTGAGATCCCGCTGGCGGCGGCGGTCCGGATCGTCGTCGCTGATATTGAGTTCGATGAGACGATCAAGCCCACGTATCGAGGGGCGCTCCCTGAGCTGCGCGGCGAGGAACTCGACCGCCGCCTTGCGCCCGTCACGCGACTCGATGCACTCACTGAGTTTCATGATCACGGACACCCCGGGGTAGCGGTTGAGCAGACGGTAGAGTTCCGCGGTGAACTGACTCCGATCTCCGACTGCCTGATAGCATGCTTCAAGCCGTGGCAGGACCTCGGGGATGTAATCGACGTCCTGGCTTTCGACTCGCTGACAGGCCTTGATGGCAGCCCGCCAGCGGTTCTCCTGCTGTTCCAGGTCGCATTTGAGCAGCGACGCGCGGACGCACCGCCGGTCATATCCCAGCGCACGCCGGAGGGTCTGCCGGATGTCACCGGAATCCGCATGATCCCGCGCCATTTGCTCGGCCTGCTCGCAGGCAAACTGTGCCATCTCCGGCCCATAGTCGCCGGCGCTGATGCGTTGCAGGCGCTGGGCGATCTCGATCGCTGACTCCCACTCACGCTCCTGTTGGTAAATATCCAGCAGCGACTGAAGGGCCGTCTTGCGGTATTCGCTGAACTCCAGCGCCTCCAGGAACAGGGTCTCGGCACGATCCAGCAGACCCGCGGCCAGATAGTCACGGGCGAGTTCCAGCAGCGCCGCCGCACGCTGCTCCTGCGCGAGAGAGGGTCGGGCGATGAGATTCTGATGGATGCGGACCGCACGATCCGCCTCCCCCCGGCGACGAAAAAGGTTGCCGAGGGTGAGATGGGTCTCGACGGTATCCTCGTCCAGCTCGACCATGCGCGTGAAGACCTCGATCGCGCGGTCGGGCTGCTCGTTAAGCAGGTAATTGAGTCCCTGGAAGTAGTCACGCGGGAGGGTTCGCTGACGGCGGGCGTTGCCCTTCGCCGAGCGATGTCCGACCCACCAGCCGGACAGGGCTGCTAACGGAAGCAGCAGCCAGAGGAGGTACCACATGGTCAGGGCGTGTTCCGAATCGGCAATTTGCGCAATTCGGAGAGTTCCTCGCGGGACGCTGCGACCTCACGCCGCAAACGTGTCAGCTGCCAGCGCTGGCGCATGAGGATGCCCGTAGCGGCCGCCAGCCCGATGATCACGCCGATGGTAAAGGCGATCACCAGCCACAGAGCGACCGGCAGTTTGAGCTGGCCAAGATAGAAGTCCAGCGCGACCGGGGTCGGGTTGAGCATGGCAAAGCTCAGCCCCGCCGCCACGACGATCAGTGCGAATATCAAGCCAATCAGCCGCTTCATGCGTCCTCCGCATTGCCGCGCCGACCCTCGTCCACGCGTTCACGCATCTGCTTGCCTGGCTTGAAGTGCGGCACATGCTTGCCCGGGAGCGAGACCGGTTCTCCCGTCTTGGGGTTACGGCCGATGCGCGGTGGCCGATGGTGCAGAGAGAAGCTGCCAAAACCGCGGATCTCGATCCGCTCGCCGCTGGCCAGGGACTCGCTCATCTGCTCAAGCAGCGTCTTCACGGCCAGCTCGACATCGCGCTGGGCGAGATGCTGCTGATTCGCCGAGATCAGTTCAATCAGTTCCGACTTCGTCATGGACGGCAATCCATCACCTCAAGATCGACCACGACCGGACGTCACCTGCCCGGCCGTGGTCTATTGCGGACGTCTCAGTCCCCGTCACCCCGATCGGCCATCTGCTCCTTGAGCAGATCGCCCAGGGTGGTGGTACCGGCCGTACCGGTGCTGCCGTAGCCCTCGACGGCCTCGCGCTCGTCCTGCTGATCCTTGGCACGGACCGACAGGCTGATCATGCGATTGCGGCGGTCGACGGCCATGAACTTGGCCTCGACTTCGTCACCCTCGCTGACCACGTTGCGCGCGTCCTCAACCCGCTCGCGGGCCAGGTCGGCGGACCGGACGTAGCCCTGGACCTCATCGCCAAGATCGACCACGACGCCCTTGGCATCCACCTCAGCGGCCGTCCCGGTGACAACCGTGCCCTTGGGATGATTGGCCACCCACTGGGAGACCGGATCCTGCGCGAGCTGCTTGACACCAAGGCTGATGCGCTCGCGCTCGGGGTCAACGGACAACACGACCGCCTCGACTTCCTCACCCTTGTGGAAGTCGCGGATGGCCTCTTCACCGGCATCACTCCAGGAGAGATCCGAAAGGTGAACGAGCCCATCAATGCCACCCTCGAGGCCGACGAAGATGCCAAAGTCGGTGATCGACTTGATGGCTCCGGTCACGCGGTCGCCCTTGTTGTGGGTGGCGGCGAACTCATCCCAGGGGTTGGGCTGGCACTGCTTCATGCCCAGGGAGATCCGACGGCGCTCCTCATCGATATCGAGGATCATCACCTCGACCTCGTCGCCGATGGATACCATCTTGGCCGGATTGACGTTCTTGTTCGTCCAGTCCATTTCGGAGACGTGGACAAGGCCTTCAACGCCTTCCTCGATCTCCACGAAGGAGCCGTAGTCGGTGATGTTGGTGACCTTGCCAACCACGCGGCTACCTTCGGGGTAGCGTGCGGCAATGGCCTCCCACGGATCCTCTCCGAGCTGCTTGAGCCCCAGGGAGACGCGGTTGCGCTCACGATCGAACTTGAGCACCTTGACGTCGATTTCCTGGCCGACATCCACCACCTCGGACGGATGCTTGACACGCCGCCACGCCATATCGGTGATATGCAGCAGGCCATCGATGCCGCCGAGATCGACGAATGCGCCATAGTCGGTGAGGTTCTTGACGATGCCCTTGAGCGTCTGACCCTCCTGGAGCTTCTCCAGCAGCGCCTCGCGCTCGGCACTGTATTCCTCTTCCACCACCGCGCGGCGTGACACCACGACATTATTGCGACGGGCGTCGAGCTTGATCACCTTGAACTCGAGGTCCTTGCCTTCTAGGTATGTGGTGTCGCGCACGGGGCGGATATCCACGAGCGAGCCAGGCAGGAAGGCACGGATGTGACCGAGGTCCACCGTGAATCCACCCTTGACCTTGCCGCTGATCTGACCGGTGACCGTCTCGCTGCCCTCGTAGGCGGCCTCAAGCACGCGCCAGGCTCGCGCCCGCTTGGCCTTCTCGCGGGACAAGCGGGTCTCACCGCTGCCGTCCTCGACCGCATCCAGGGCCACTTCCACATCGTCGCCGATGTTCACCTCGACGGTCCCTTCCTCGTCGGTGAACTGGCGCAACGGGATGACCGCCTCGGATTTCAGTCCGGCATTGACGATGACGTCCTCACCATCAATCGCCACGACCTGGGCGGTGACAATGGAGCCCGGCCGCATGTCGGTCTGCGCAAGGCTCTCTTCAAAAAGTTCTGCAAAGCTTTCGCTCATGGGATGATTTGATCCGGGATCAGGAAAACGATCCAGTTGGTTGCTTGAACACAAGATGCCGCCACCGGCAGCACCCCCCTTTTTCAGAGCCGGGCCTCGACCCGCTCCATGACCGCGTTGACCACCGCCTCAACAGACAGCTCCGTGGTGTCGATGGTCACTGCGTCCTCTGCCGGCCTGAGCGGCGCCACACTGCGCTGGGTATCGCGCTCGTCCCGCGCCCTCAGCTCCTGCAAAAGATCCGCCAGATTAGCAGCAACACCCTGCTCCATCAACTGCTTATGGCGCCGCCGGGCGCGTTCTCCGGCGCTCGCCGTCAGAAATATCTTCACTGGTGCATCCGGGAAAACGACCGTTCCCATATCGCGGCCGTCGGCCACCAGGCCGGGAGGCTGGCGGAATTCCCGCTGGCGATCGAGCAGCGCCTGGCGGACAGCCGGGACGGCGGCCAGAACAGACGCCCGCTCGCCGCAGGCTTCCGCACGGATTGCGTCACTTACGACCTCGCCATCGAGTACGACTTCACCGGCGTCGCCACCCTCGGTGGGGAAGCGAATATCCAGTGCCTCCGCGAGCGCCACCAAGCGGTCGATGTCGCTGGACCCGACATCAGCCCGCAGAGAAGCGAGCGCCAGAAGCCGATAGATGGCGCCGCTGTCGAGCAGATGCCAGCCCAACCGCTCCGCCAATGCCCGCGCGATGGTGCCCTTCCCGGCGCCGCCCGGGCCGTCGATTGTGACCACGCCGGCCGGCGCACTCATGCGGCTCTCTCCTCGGCGCGAATGGCCAGACCGGCGCGATGCGCCAGCTCAACGAAGCCGGGGAACGAGGTGTCCACCTCGGCGCAGTCATCAATGGTAACGGGACCGTCCGCGGCCAGCGCCGCCATGGCGAAGGACATGGCAATGCGATGATCACCATAGGCCTTGACATGCCCTCCTCGCAGTTGTCCTCCCACGATGCGGATCCCATCGGGCTGCGGATAGACCTCGATGCCCAGTTTGGCGAGCCCCTCCGCCATAACAGCGATCCGGTCGCTCTCCTTGACGCGCAACTCCTCGGCACCGCGCAGCACCGTCTCACCATGCGCACAGGCAGCCGCCACAAAGATGGCCGGGAATTCGTCGATGGCGAGCGGCACCAACTCCGGCGGGATGTCGATTCCCTGCAGCGGCGCAGGCTCCACGGTGAGTTTCCCGACCGGCTCACCCGCATCGGTATGCCGGGCATCGATATCAATCGATGCCCCCATGCGCTGGAGGATCTCGATTACCCCGGTGCGGGTGGGATTAAGCCCGACATTGGTGAATGTCACCGAGGCCTGCGAGGCGATCGAGGCACCCACCAGGAAAAACGCCGCTGACGAGATATCACCGGGGACGGCGACTTCGCCACCCGTCAGGGAGGCGCCGCCGGTAATCCGCACCCGCGGGCCTTTCACATCAACGGGCACGCCGAAGGCGGTGAGCATGCGCTCGGTGTGATCTCGGGTCACGGCCGGCTCAATCACGCAGGTCTCGCCCTCGGCGTAGAGGCCAGCGAGCAACAACGCCGATTTGACCTGGGCACTGGCCATGGGCATCTCGTAGTCAATGCCCCGCAGACCCGGCACAGGCTCGATCCGCAGGGGTGCGGTGCCGTTCGATGCGGTGCCGATTCGTGCACCCATACGTGTGAGCGGATCGGTGACCCGGCGCATCGGCCGCCGCATCAGCGAGGCATCGCCCACCAGCTCGCTCACGAAGGGTTGTCCGGCCAGAAGGCCGCTGAAAAGGCGCATGGAGGTCCCCGAGTTACCCAGATCAAGCGGTGAATCCGCGGCCTGCAGCCCGTGCAGCCCCACCCCCTGGATCCTCAAACGGCCATCCTCAGGCCCCTCGATCCGCACGCCGAGCGCCCGCATGGCGGCCAGCGTGGCCATGGCGTCGTCCCCCTCGAGAAACCCCTCGACCCGGGTCTCGCCCTCGGCAATGGAGCCCAGCATCACCGAGCGGTGGGAAATGGACTTGTCCCCAGGCACCTGCACGTCGCCGTGCAGCGCCCCGCCCGGCTCCACGATGAACCGTCGGCCAACCTTCAAAGGCATCACATCGTCTCCGTTGTGCTTAGCGCTCGAACCAGTGCAGATGAGCATCGCGGGTCTGCTTTGCGCTTCGGAAGATCGCCTCGAGCCCCTCGGCATCGGCAGCCTCGACCAGTTCGGCGAGTGTCTCCAGATCGCGCCGGTAACCGCCGAGCGCATCCAGTACCGCCTCGCGATTGCCAAGGCAGATGTCCCGCCACATGACCGGATCGCTGGAGGCAATGCGCGTGAAGTCGCGGAACCCACCAGCAGCGTAGCGAAGGATTTCTTCGTGATCCGGGGCTCGGGAGAGCATGTCCACCAGGCCGAAGGCGAGCAGATGCGGAAGATGCGAAGTGATCGCCAGCATGCGGTCATGGTGCTCGACGGACATGGTGATCACCTCCGCCCCGGCGCGCTCCCACATCCATTGCACGGAGGCCGTGGCATCGTCGCTGGTGTCGGCCGTGGGCGTGAGGATCACGCGACGTCCTTCGAACAGCGTGGCAAAAGCTGCCTCCACACCGCTGTGCTCGGTACCGGCAATGGGATGGCCGGGGACGAACGTCGTCGGGAAGCGCCCGAGCGCCGCTTCTACGTCATCAACGACACAACCCTTAGCGCTGCCGACGTCGGTGAGCACGGTGTCGGCGTCAAGACATGGTCGAAGCTGCTCCATGACACCGCGAACGGAACCGAGTGGCACGCCCAGCACGACCAGGTCACAGCCGGCCAATGCCTCGGATGGGTCAAGGCTGTAGCGGTCAATCGCGCCCAGTTCCCGGGCCCGTGCCAGCTGCTCGGCACGACGTCCCAACCCAACGACTTCGCCGACAGCGTCAGCGCGCTTCAGCGCAAGCCCGAGGGAACCCGCGATGAGGCCGACACCGACCAGGCAGACACGCCTTGGCTGAACAGCCACCCGCTTGCCCTATGCCACCGAGCGCGGGTAGGAACCCAGGATCTTGAGCAGGCTCGCCAGTTGCTGCATCTCCCCCAGCGCACGTTTTAGATCCGGATCCTCGGCGTGGCCGACCAGGTCGATGAAAAAGACGTACTCCCACATGCCCTCGGGCGAAGGCCGCGACTCAAGTCGCGTCATGTTCAGCCCGTAGCGCGCCAGTGGCGCAAGCAGACCGGCCAGTCCGCCCGGCCGGTTCTCGCGCGCGATCACCAGCGAGGTCTTGTCCTCTCCGGTGGGCTCGGGGCTCTCCTTGCCGAGCACCAGGAACCGGGTACTGTTCGCAGCGCCATCCTGAATCGAGGGTTGTGGCACGGGCAGTCCATACCGCTCGGCCGCCGCATCCGAGGCAATCGCCGCCGCCGTCGGATCGTCGCCTGCCAGGCGGGCCGCCTCGGCCGTACTGGATACCGCGATACGCTCGGCCGCCGGTAGATGCGTCTCCAGCCATGAGCGACACTGCGCGAGACCCTGCCGATGGGAATAGACCCGGCGGATATCGCCGAGCGAAGTGGCGTGGCTGGCAAGGTTCTGCACGATCGGCATCTCAACCTCGCCGACGATCTGCAGGGGTGAGGACAGTAGCCGATCCAGCGTATGCGTCACCATTCCCTCGGTGGAGTTCTCCACTGGCACGACGCCGTACTCGGCGCCGCCAGCCTCGACCTCCCGGAAGACCGCATCGATACCGTCCAGGGGCAGACTACGGATCGAATGCCCGAAGTGTTTGAGCGCGGCTTCCTGCGTGAAGGTCCCCTCCGGACCCAGAAAGGCAACGCGTAATGGACGCTGGAGCGCGAGGCAGGCGGACATGATCTCGCGGAACAGCCGCGTCACGTCCTCGTCGGCAAGTGGCCCCTGGTTGGCATCCCGCACCCGCCGGAGCACTTCCGCCTCGCGGGCGGGGCGATAATAGTCACCGGAATCCCCCGCTGCCTGCTTGGCCGCGGCCACCTCCGCCGCCGCCTGCGCCCGCTCGTTGACCAGTCTCAAGAGCTCGTCATCGATCCCGTCGATACGGGCCCGAATGGATTCCAGCGACTCACCCGTCACGCCTGCCCCCGTTGTGTCACTCAATCACGCGCACGGCAAGAACGCCCTCAGTCTCCCGGAGGCGATCGGCCACATCCGCCGTCAGCTTGCCATCAATATCGACGACACTGTAAGCGAGATCACCCCGCGATTTGTTGTACATATCGGCGATGTTCAAGCCGGCCTCCGCGACCGCCGAGGAAATCTGCCCCAGCATGTTGGGCACGTTGGCGTTGACCACCGTCAGCCGATCACCGCTGCCGTTACGTGGCAGGATCAACTCCGGGAAATTCACCGAGTTGCTGATATTGCCGGTCTCAAGGAAGTCCCTGACCTCGTCGGCGGCCATGATGGCGCAGTTCTCCTGCGCCTCGTTGGTGGACGCGCCGATATGCGGCAGCGCCACGACGCCATCCTGACCCTTCAGCGTCGCCGAGGGGAAATCGCAGACATAGGTGCGAAGCCGCCCCTGATCAAGCGAGCGGACAATCGCCTCATCGTCGACGATGCCGGCGCGGGCGAAATTGAGCAGCACCTGCCCCTCCCGCGCGCCGGCCAGACGGGCGCCGTTGATCATCCCGCGCGTCTCGTCGGTCTCCGGCACATGCAGGGTGACGATGTCGGCGGCGGCCATCACTTCGTCCACGCTGTGGGCGCGTCGCACGCCGGCCTCTAGGTTCCAGGCGCTGCGCACGGTGATCTTGGGGTCATAGCCGATGACCTTCATGCCCAGCGAGGACGCGGCATTGGCCACGTTGACACCAATGGCGCCCAGGCCGATGACACCCAGGGTCCGGCCCGGCAGCTCGAAGCCGGTAAAGCGCTTTTTCTCCGCCTCCGCGGTCTGGTTCATCTCGGCATCGCTACCGGTCAGCGACTCGGCAAAGGCCCAGGCGGGGCAGATGTTGCGTGCCGCCAGGAACATGCCGGCGATAACCAGCTCCTTGACCGCGTTGGCGTTGGCGCCGGGGGCATTGAACACCGGGATGCCCCGCTGACTCATGGCGTCGACAGGGATGTTATTCACACCAGCACCGGCACGACCCACGGCCTTGAGCGTCTCGGGGATCGACCAGTCATGCAGTTTGGCGGATCGCAGCAGGACCGCGTCCGGCTGCTGTATTTCCGAGGACACCTCGAACCGCTCGCGCGGCAGGCGATCCAGCCCACGGGCCGATATATTGTTGAAAGTCAGTACTTTGTACATTGTTCCTCAGTTAACCGTGACGTCGCTCAAAATCGGCCATAAAGTCGATCAGGGCATCCACCCCGGACTCTGGCATGGCGTTGTAGATGCTCGCCCGCATGCCGCCCACGGAGCGATGCCCCTTCAGCGTATGCAGCCCGGCCTCCGCAGCCTCGCTAAGGAAAGTGCCGTCGAGCTGATCATCGGCCAGCACAAAGGGCACGTTCATCCACGAGCGCGCCAACGGATCCACCGGATTGCGGTAGAAAGAGGAGCCGTCAATGGCCGCGTAAAGCTTGTCCGCCTTGCGCTTGTTGCGCTCGGCCATCGCCTCGAGCCCACCCTCGCGCTTGAGCCACTGGAAGACCAGCCCCGCTATGTACCAGCTGTAGGTGGCCGGGGTATTGAGCATGGAATCCGCTCCGGCCTGTCGCTGGTAATCCCAGATCGCGGGAACCTGAGCACTGGCGCGATCAAGTAGATCATCGCGGACGATCACCACCGTCAGACCGGCCGGGCCGAAGTTCTTCTGCGCCCCGGCATAGATCACGCCGAAACGCGAGACATCCAGGGGCCGGGAGAGGAAGGTGGATGACATGTCGCTGACCAATGGCACGTCACCACTTTCCGGAATCTCCGGAAACTCGACGCCCGTGATGGTCTCATTGGCGCAGTAATGCAGGTAGGCGGCATCGGGATCCCGCTGCCATTCGGACTGCGGCGGAATGGCCATCGGATCACCGCTACCGCCATCGGCCACGACGTTGACCGATGCGTACTTGCGCGCCTCGGCAATGGCCTTCTTCGACCAGCTACCCGTGTTGACGTAGTCAGCGCTCCCGGCGCTACCCAGCAGGTTGAGCGGAACGGCGGAGAACTGCGCGGTCGCCCCGCCCTGCAGGAACAGCACGCGGTAGTTATCAGGCACTTTCAGAAGCTCGCGGAGGTCGACCTCGGCCTGCTCGGCGATGGACACAAAGGCCTTGCCACGATGGCTCATCTCCATAACGGACGTGCCGGTCCCGCGCCAGTCCAGCATTTCCTCGGCCGCCTGCTGCAGAACCGGTTCCGGCAACGTCGCCGGACCCGCGCTGAAGTTGTAAACACGCGACATTGTGCGCTCCAGAGTTTTCAGTTGATTGCTAGAGAGGGTTCAGTCTGTATCGGGCTCGGGCTGCGCCGAGTCCTCGTCTTCCTCTCCTAGGGCCTCGACCCGCGCCATCCCGACCAGAGATTCCGCTTCGGAGAGGGTGATCAGCTTTACGCCCTGAGTGTTGCGACCCAGCACGGATATCTCCGACGCCCGGGTGCGGACCAGCGTTCCGCCATTGGTGATGAGCATGAGCTCGTCTTCAGCGGTGACCTGGACAGCCCCCACGACCGCCCCGTTACGCTTCGATGTCTGGATGCCGATCACGCCCATGCCGCCGCGGCCCCGCAGCGGATAGTCATCCACCGGGGTCAGCTTACCGTAGCCGTTTTCGGTGATCGTCAGGACATCACCGTCATCGAGGATCAGGCACTGGATCACCGTCTGACCGGGGGCGAGGCGGACGCCGCGAACACCGGCAGCGGTCCTGCCCATGGGCCGCACATCGTCCTCCCTGAAACGGATGGCCTTGCCGGCGTCGGTGAGCAGCATGATATCGCGATCGCCGTCGGTGACGCCGACGTTGACCAGCGTGTCGTCCTCACCCAGGTTCACCGCAATAATGCCCGTCGAACGTGGCCGCGAGAAATGGGACAAGGGTGTTTTCTTGACCGTCCCCTGGCGCGTCGCCATGAACACGAAGTGATCGCCATCGAACTCGCTCACCGGCAGCACGGCATTGATTCGCTCGTCCGGCTCCAGCGGCAGCAGATTGACGATGGGTTTGCCGCGAGCGCCCCGGCTGCCATGCGGCAACTCATAGACCTTGAGCCAGTAGCATTTGCCCCGACTGGAGAAGCACAGCAGCGTGTCGTGGGTGTTCGCCACCCAGAGCTTGTCGACGAAATCCTCGTCACGCATCCGCGTCGCCGCCTTGCCCTTGCCGCCCCGGCGCTGCGCCTGATAGGCATCCACCGGCTGGGATTTGGCGTAGCCGCTATGGGAGAGGGTGACCACCACATCCTGCGGCGGAATCAGGTCTTCGATGGACAGATCGAGTCGCGTCTCAAGGATCTCGGTCCGCCGGTCATCGCCGTAGCGTTCGCGGATCTCCTCGAGCTCCTCGCGGATGACCTGCATAAGGCGATCGCTGCTGCCGAGGATATCGAGCAGATCGGCGATGGTGTCCAGGATCTGCCGATATTCATCGACGATCTTGTCCTGTTCCAGCCCGGTCAGGCGGTGAAGGCGCAGATCGAGAATGGCCTGGGCCTGCGCCTCGGTGAGGCGATAGGCGTTGCCGATCAGACCGACATCACGGCCGAGCGACTCGGGTCGGGATGCTTCCGCGCCCGCACGCGAGAGCATCTCACTGACAACGCCTGGCGCCCAGTCACGCGCCACCAGCGCCGTCTTGGCATCCGCGGACGTCGGTGACGCCTTGATCAGGGCGATCACCTCGTCGATGTTGGCGAGTGCGACGGCCAACCCCTCGAGCACATGTGCCCGATCGCGTGCCTTGCGCAGTTCATAGACCGTGCGCCGCGTGACGACCTCGCGGCGGTGACGGATGAAAGCGTCGAGCACGTCCTTGAGGTTGTGCTGTCGCGGCTGCCCCTCGTGCAGCGCCACCATGTTGATGCCGAAGACCGTCTCCAGCTGAGTGTGCTGGTAGAGGTTGTTGAGCACCACCTCGGGGACCTCCCCGCGGCGCAGCTCAATGACCATGCGAATGCCATCCTTGTCGGACTCGTCGCGCAGCTCGGTGATGCCCTCGATGCGCTTTTCCTTGACCAGCTCGGCGATCTTCTCAAGCAGCCGGGCCTTGTTAACCTGGTAGGGCAGTTCCTCGACGATAATACTCGCCTTGCCGCTGGCATCATCATGCTCAAAACGGCAGCGTGCCCGCATGACCATCCGCCCGCGGCCAGTGCGATAGGCCTCGCGGATGCCCTCAACGCCATTAATGATCCCGCGGGTGGGCAGATCCGGCCCCGGCACATAGGCCATCAGCGCCTCGACATCGAGACTATCATCGTCGATCAGCGCGATACAGGCATCCACTACCTCACGGAGGTTATGGGGCGGAACATTGGTGGCCATGCCCACGGCGATACCCGAGCCACCATTGACAAGGAAGTTGGGCACCCGGGTCGGCAACACCTGCGGCTCCTGCTCGGAGCCATCGTAGTTGTCCGCGAAGTCGACGGTTTCCTTGTCGATATCGGCGAGGAGCTCGTGCGCCATGCGCGCCATGCGCACCTCGGTATAACGCATCGCCGCGGCGTTGTCGCCGTCGATGGAGCCGAAGTTGCCCTGGCCATCGACCAGCAGGTAGCGCATGGAAAAGTCCTGCGCCATCCGCACGATGGTATCGTATACGGCCGTGTCACCATGTGGGTGATACTTACCAATGACGTCTCCGACCACCCGGGCCGATTTCTTGTACGGGCGGTTCCAGTCATTCCCCAGCTCCCGCATGGCGTAGAGAACGCGCCGGTGTACGGGCTTGAGCCCATCCCGGACATCGGGCAGGGCACGGCCGACAATGACGCTCATGGCGTAGTCCAGGTAGGACTGCCGCATCTCGTCTTCTAGGTTGACCGGGAGAATTTCCTTGGCGACGCTGGACATCTAGCGGATCTCGACTGTAGGGAGCCAATCGGACGGTAAACGGCCATCATAACATGCGCCCGGATGGCCAGGCACCGGCCGCGCCGGGGCGCTACTCGCCGTCGACGCGCCGCGCCTGTTCCACCACCACCAGTTCGACCGGCACATCCGCCATGCCATTACGACGACCGGTCTCGCCCGCCGCGATGCGATCGATGACGCCCATGCCGTCGATCACCCGGGCGAATACGGCATAGCCGAAGTCACGCTCGCCATGATCCAGAAAGGCATTATCGGCGAGGTTGACGAAAAACTGCGATGTCGCGCTGTCACGAACCTGAGTACGGGCCATGGACAACGTGCCGCGCCCGTTCTTCAGGCCGTTATCGGCCTCATTCACGATCGGGTCCCGTGTCGGCTGGCGCGTCAGCTCCGCGTCAAAGCCACCGCCCTGGATCACGAAGCCGGGAATGACCCGATGAAAGACGGTTCCGTCATAGAATCCGTCATCGACGTAAGTCAGGAAATTCTCCACCGTCACCGGCGCATCCTCGGCGAACAGCTCGATGCGGAAATCACCGGCGGTGGTCTCGAACACCACCTGCGGGTTCTGGGCGCTGGCGGCGCCCGCGCCCACGGCGGCGGCGAGGGCGAATGCGATCGGCAACTGTTTCATGATCTTTCCTCCGTCTTGAGATGACCCTGGATTCTCGCACACCCCGGCGGGGCGGGCGTGTTAGAATTCAGTCAATGGACGGCGATAACGCGGATCAGGGAGAAATCGGCAAGTTCGACCAGGATGCTAGTGCCTGGTGGGATGCTAAAGGCCCATTCGCACCGCTCCACGCCATCACCCCCCTACGGCTTGACTACATCGAGACTCGAATCGGTTCCTTATCGGGGCTGCGGGTCGCTGATGTCGGCTGTGGCGGAGGCCTGCTCAGCGAGCCAATGGCCGCCCGCGGGGCACGGGTGACCGGCATCGATCTCGCACCCGAGACACTCGAGACGGCCCGGTTGCATGCCCGTGCTTCCGGCCTGTCCATCGACTACCGGGAAATCGCCGCCGAGGCACTGGCGGCCGAAGCGCCGGGGCGGTTCGATGTCGTGACCTGCATGGAGCTGCTTGAGCATGTGCCTGACCCGGCGGCCGTGGTCGAGGCCTGCGGCATGCTGGTACGCCCCGGCGGCGCGGTCTTTTTCTCCACCATCAACCGCAACATGCGCGCATGGCTTTTCGCCATCGTCGGCGCCGAGCACCTGCTGCGGCTGCTGCCCGCCGGAACGCATGACGCCAGGGCCTTCATCCGCCCCGCCGAACTGGCCCGTTGGGCACGTGGCAGCGGTCTCGAGATGAATCACCTCACCGGCCTGCATTACAATCCGCTGACACGGCAGTATTTCATGGCGGAAGACACTCGCGTGAACTATCTCGTGCACTGCACACGGACAAAATCCTGATGGGCCTGTCGGATCGAGCCCGGGGCGTTCTGCTCGACCTGGACGGCACGCTTTTCGATACGGCACCGGATCTCATCGGCAGCCTGAACAGGCTGCGCGGTGAACATGGACTCCCGCCACTACCGGCCGCGGACCTGGCCAACTCCGTGGGTCATGGCAGCGTTCCGATGATCGCGCGCGGATTCAATCTCGACCCCGCCGACCGGCATTTCGAGCCGCTGCGCCAGCGCTTCCTCGAGCTTTACCATGAGCGCCTGAGCGAGGAAACCCGCCCCTATGAAGGCATGGAAGAAGCGTTGTCGACACTGGAGGCGACCGGGATCCCGTGGGGTATCGTGACCAACAAGCCCGGCTGGCTGACACGGCCGCTGATCAGCGCGCTCGGCTACGACAATCGCCCCGTCTGCCTGGTCACGGGTGACGACATCGCCCGGCGCAAGCCTCACCCCCACCAGGTACTCGAAGGTGCCCGCCGACTCGGCCTACCTCCCTCCGCCTGCCTGGTCGTGGGCGACGCCGAGCGGGATATCCGCGCCGGCCGGCGAGCCGGTACGCTGACCCTGGCAGCGCTTTACGGCTATCTCAGCGGCGACGATCGGGCTGAACGCTGGGGTGCCGACGGACTCATCGGCCATCCCCTCGAGCTGCTCCGCTGGGTGGCGCCCTCATCGGTACCTGCCGCCGAGCCACTTGCGGTCTGAACGATGGATCCGCTCGACTACTGCCGGAGCAAGGTCGCACCGGAGGGCTCCAGCCTTTATTACGCCCTGCTCTTCGCTCCGCCTGCGGCACGCGATGGCCTGACGGCACTGGCCGCCTATCGCGCGGAGGTACTGGAAGTCCCGCGGGAAGTAAGCGATGCCGGCGTCGGTGCAGTGAAGCTATCCTGGTGGCAGGAAGAACTCCAGCGCCTTACCGCCGGTGAGCCCCGTCATCCGATCACCCAGGCCTTGTTGCCGGTCGTACGCCGCGACGAGCTCGACACCAGCGGTCTCGCCGAGGTCATCGAGGCCAGCCGCATGGACCTGGAATACGGCCGCTATCCCACGCTGCGTGAGCTGACCCTGTACTGTCATCGAGCCGGCGGTGCGGTCGCCGACCTCGCCTGGCGCATCACCGGTGGCGAGGCGACCGATGCAGCGCCCTTCGCCCATGACCTGTCGATGGGCCTGGAACTCACTCGCATGCTGCGCCATCTGCGACGGGATCTAAGCGCCGGCAGGATCTACATCCCGGAGGATGAGCTCACGATGAGCGGACTCAAGCCCGACGCGCTCTTGCGGGACGAACAATCGCAGGCGGCCACGGATCTCCTCTCCCGCCAGGGGGACCGGGCCAGGCGCTTCCTCGACAGCGCCATCAGCCGCTTGCCGGCTCATGCCCGGAAATCCCAGACCTACGGGCTCATTCTGGCGGTCGTCTACCGGCAGCTACTGGAAAGCATTGCCGGTGACGGCCACGCGGTGACCGACCGCCAGGTCCACCTGACGCCGCTTCGCAAGCTCTGGCTCGCCTGGCGCACCGCCAGACGACCGCATAATGTCCGCCCCCGACCTGAGGAGTCCGTGCAATGACCATCGAGATCAGCGCCGGCGCACAAGGCCCGGCCAACCCCGAACGGCTTGACGGCCAGCGTGTGCTGATTACCGGCGCCGCCGGCGGACTCGGTAGTGCGCTCTCGGAACGGGCGGCAGCGGAAGGGGCGGAGCTGGTTCTCCTGGACAAGGACCTCAAAGCCCTGGAATCACTGCATGACCGCATTGAGGGGGCTGGCCACCGGCAGCCGGCGCTCTATCCCCTCGACATGATGGGCGCATCACCGGATGATTATGCCGAGCTGGCCAACCGAATCGAACAGGAGCTCGGCGGTCTTGATGCGCTCGTCCATGCGGCCGCAGACTTCGGCGAACCCGCGCCATTGACGCTCTACGATCCGCAGGCCTGGCTCAAGTGCCTGCATGTCAACATCAATGCTAGCTTCCTGCTGACCCAGGCGCTGCTGGTATTGCTCAAGGCGAGCGGTGGACGGGTCATCTTCGTCAGTGATG
Source organism: Spiribacter sp. 1M189 (assembly GCF_040838345.1). NCBI lineage: Bacteria > Pseudomonadati > Pseudomonadota > Gammaproteobacteria > Chromatiales > Ectothiorhodospiraceae > Spiribacter > Spiribacter insolitus. The sequence goes on from NZ_JBAKFF010000001.1 coordinate 1,004,259, forward strand.
AGGCCGGGCGCGAGGGCCGGGCGGCCATGGGCGCCTACGCCGTCAGCAAATGGGGCGTCGAGGGCATCATGGCGACGCTTGCCGCCGAGCACTCGCCGGTTCATCCGGTGATCAGCTGCAGCGTTGATCCGGGAGCGATGCAGACGCGCCTGCGGCGTCAACTCTTTACCGGCGAGGCGGCTGACGAAGTCCCCTCGGCCACCGGCGCCGCCGCCGCCGTCAACCGGCTACTCGATCCGGCCAGCGCACCGGTCAACGGCGGCATGTACCGGGTGGTGGCCTGACAGATATGGCATGCTTGTGACAAGGCCAGTGGAAGTGCAAGCATGCGCAACAATTGAAACGGGAGTGGAGAACACGCCATGGGATTCGCCTTATCGGCCCTGCAGGTTCGAAGTAACGCCTTCGGACCCCATCAGCCTATTCCGGTCCGCCATACCGGTGAGGGTGAGGACATCGCACCCCCCATCCACTGGACCGGCGCACCCGAGGGCACCCAGGGCTTCGCCGTGATCTGCCATGACCCTGATGCGCCACTGGTCAGCCCCGGTAGCTACGGTTTCGTCCACTGGGTTTACTACAATATCCCTGGCGACGTCACGGCGCTGGACGAGGGCAGCGAGGCCTACACGCACGGCGTCACGGATTTCGGCAAGCAGACCTTTGGTGGCCCCATGCCCCCGGAAGGCCATGGCATCCATCACTACTACTTCTGGGTGCTCGCCCTGGATCAGTCACTGCATCTGGAGCCGGGCCTGACACTCTGGCAGTTTCTCGATCAGGTTGAACCCCACGTTATCGGCATGAACCGGCTGATCGGCACCTACGAGCGCTGATCCCGGGCCAGTCCATGGGCACAGTCGTCGCGCAGCGGACAGGCCTCGCACCGCGGGATGCGCGGCCTGCAGTACCATTTGCCAATGGTGACGATCAGGGCGTGAAACTCGTTGAACTGCCCGACATCCGGCGCGAGCGCCTTGTGAAATAGCGCCTGCAGATCATCGTATCCGATACGCGGCGAGACCAGGCCGATACGCGAGAATATCCGCCGGGTGTAGGCGTCAACCACAAAAACCGGGCGATGGAAGCCGTATAGCAGAACATCGTCCACACTCTCCGGCCCCAGGCCTTTGACCTCCAGCAGGCGCGCGCGCGCAGACGCGGTCTCCATGCTCCGTATCCCCGCCTCGCCACCGAGCGCGAGCCAGGTCTCGCAGGCGGCGCGTAGCCGCTGCGACTTGACGTTGTAGTACCCGCTGGGACGCAGACACTCGGCCAGCGCCTTCGGCGGCGCTGCCAGAATCGCCTCCGGCGTCATCCAGTCAAGGGCCCGCAGACCGTCGATGACCTGCTCGACGTTACGCCATGCCGCATTCTGGGTAAGCACCGCACCCACCAGCACTTCAAACGCGCTCTCCGCCGGCCACCAGCTCTGGGGCCCCAGTGCGCCGTGCAGCCTGTGGAACAGTCGAGGGACCGCTGCACTGTCGGCGACCGGCAATGTCTGGCTACCGGCGTCTTTTGTGGTCATGTGCTGACCGCCCTCCCGCGGTCCGGGGCGATGAGCGCCGATGGCCCGGATGAGCCCTCTCTCCACTGCGATCGCCCTCTAGGTTGACGAGGTCGGCAAGGTGCCGAATCTCCCCGGCGGTGAGGGCGTGGACCTGGCCTTCGCGCAACCCGGCCGGCATCTCGATCGGCCCGTACTGGACCCGCATGAGGCGGCTCACCTGCACACCCTGCGACTCCCAGAGCCGTCGCACCAGCCGGTTCTTTCCCTCGCGGAGTCTGACCCGATACCAACGGTTCGCCGCTTCGCCAGCATCCAGCGGCTGAATGGACTCAAAGGCGGCCTGGCCATCATCCAGCGTCACCCCCTCGGTGAGTCGTCGCAGCGTCGCCTCATCGAGTTGGCCGAAAATGCGCACGGCGTAATCACGGACGAGACGATAGGAGGGATGCGCGAGGCGGTTGGCAAGCTCGCCGTCCGTGGTCAGCAGCAGCAGGCCCGATGTGTTGATATCGAGACGCCCGACCGCCAGCCAGCGCCCACCTTTGAGTGGCGGCAGGCGCCGGAAGACCGTGCGTCGGCCCTCCGGATCGCTGCGGGTGACAAGCTCGCCCGTTGGCTTGTGGTAGACGATCACGCGACGGTCGCCCGGCGCCAGTGCCGCCGCACTCACCGGCCGGCCATCCAGATGGATGCGTGCCCCGGGCTCGACCCGATCACCCAGACTGGCCTGACGGCCATTCACCTGCACCCGGCCGGCCTCAATGCGCCGCTCCATTTCCCGGCGCGAGCCCAGTCCGGCACGTGCCAGCACCTTCTGCAGTTTCTCTGAGCTCATGCGGGCCCCTGGTCGGGGATCGGCAGATCGAGCTCCGGGTGATCCGGGCCCGGCTCGCCAATCTCTATCAGTGTCGGCAGCTCACTGAGGCTGCTCAGATTGAAGTAATCGAGGAAATCACGGGTCGTGGCAAAAACCGCCGGCCGACCCGGTGCATCCCGATGGCCGGCGACACGCACCCAGCCACGTTCCTGCAGCGTACGCATGATATTGCTGCTGAGCGTCACGCCACGGATTTCCTCGATCTCCGCCCGTGTGATCGGCTGGCGATAGGCAATGATCGCCAGCGTCTCGAGCACCGCCCTCGAATAGCGGGCGGGTTTCTCGTCCCACAACCGGGATATCCACTCGGCGTATCGCTCCGGCACCTGGAGACGGTAACCACTCGCCACATGCTGCAGCTCAATCCCCCGACCGGCAAGCTGTCCGGAGAGCCGCTCCAGCGCCTGTTCCACGGTTTTTCGCGGTGGCGGGTCATCGCCGAAGACCACCTGCAGCTGGTCAATGGATAGCGGTTCACCCGCCGCGAGCAAGGCCGCCTCCAGAATGTTCTCCATGGCCGGCTCACTCATTGCGGCCCTGCCTGCGGCATCACATCGCCGCTGCGCAGGTAGAGCGGCGCGAAGGGTTCCGCCTGGACGAGCTCCACCAGCGCTGCCTTGAGCAGCTCGAGGATGGCGAGGAAAGTCACCACCACACCCGCTCGCCCCTCCTCGGGACGCAGCAGCGCGTTGAGTGCCATGAAGCGCTCGCCCTCCAGTCGCTCCAGTGTCTCGCTCATCCGCTCGCGCACCGAGAGCGCCTCACGCTGGATCTGATGATGACTGTACATGGCGGCGCGCTCCAGCACCTCGGAGAAGGCCGACAGCAGTTCGCCGAGATCCACCGAGGGCAGCCGCCTGGCTGGTCTCAACGCGGGGCAGGCCGCCGTGCCGGGGAAAATGTCCCGCGCCACCCGCGGCAGCTCGTCAAGCCCTTGTCCGGCAGCCTTGAACTGTTCGTACTCACGCAGTCGCCGGACCAGCTCTGCGCGCGGGTCAGGGTCTTCGTCCGACGCCGCGGCAGGCGGCCGGGGCAAGAGCATCCGTGACTTGATCTCGGCCAGCATGGCGGCCATGACGAGGTATTCGGCGGCGAGCTCCAGGCGCAGATCCTTCATGAGGTCCACGTACTGCATGTACTGCCGGGTGATCTCGGCGATGGGAATATCCAGGATATCCAGGTTCTGGCGCCGTATGAGGTAAAGGAGCAGGTCCAGGGGCCCCTCGAAGGCCTCCAGAAAGACCTCGAGCGCATCCGGCGGGATGTAAAGATCCCGCGGCAGGTCGGAGAACGGCTCGCCCTGGACGGTGGCGACCACCGACGGATCGAGCAGTCCCTCCGGGCCGGCCTCACTCATCGCTGCCGATAATCCAGTCCGATGGCCGAGCGGACCTCCTGCATGGTCTGGCGCGCCACGCCCCGAGCCCGGTCACAGCCTTCGCTGACGACCTGCTGGACATGCTCCGGGTCGGATGCCAGTTCGGCCGCCCGCTCACGGATCGGCGCCACCTCGGCCTGCACGCCGCCGATGAGCGGCTTCTTGCAGTCAAGACAGCCGATGCCTGCCGAGCGACAACCACTCTGCACCCACGCCCGGGTGTCCGCATCGGAATAGACCTTGTGCAGATCAAAGACCGGGCATTTCTCCGGCTCGCCCGGATCGGTGCGTCGGACACGGGCCGGATCCGTTGGCATGGTGCGGATCTTCTGGTCGATATCGGCATCTGACTCGCGCAACGACAGGGTGTTGCCATAGGATTTCGACATCTTGCGCCCGTCCAGCCCCGGCATTCTTGGCGCATGGGTGAGCAATGCCTCCGGTTCGGCCAGTACGCTGCGGCCACCTCCGTCGAGATAGCCGGCGAGGCGGGCCCGATCGGCAATGGTGAGATTCTGTTGTGTCTCGAGCAGTGCCTGCGCCTCGCCAAGGGCCTCAGTATCCCCTGACTCCTGGTAACGACGGCGCAGCTCGCGGTACAGCCGCGCCTGCTTCTTGCCCATTTTGCCCACCGCGGCCTCGGCCTTGTCTTCGAAGCCGGGCTCGCGGCCGAACAGGTAGTTGAACCGCCGCGCCAGCTCGCGCGTGAGCTCCACATGCGAGACCTGATCCTCGCCCACTGGCACACCGCTGGCACCGTAAATGAGGATATCGGCACTCTGCAGCACCGGATAACCGAGAAAGCCGTAGGTGGCGAGATCCCTTTCCCGCAGCTCCGCGATCTGATCCTTGTAGGTCGGCACACGTTCAAGCCAGCCCAGCGGCGCGATCATCGACAGCAACAGATGCAGCTCGGCATGTTCGATGACCCGCGACTGAATGAACAGCGTCGACAGGTTGGGGTTGACCCCGCAGGCGAGCCAGTCCACCACCATGTCCCAGACGCTCTCGGATATCACCTCACGCTTTTCGTAGGCGGTGGTCAACGCATGCCAGTCGGCCACGAAGAAAAAGCACTCATTGGTCTCCTGCAACGCGATCCAGTTACGGAGCACGCCGTGATAGTGCCCGAGGTGCAGGCGACCGGTGGGTCGCATACCCGAGAGGATGCGATCGCCGCTGGCTAGGGTCTGACTCAAGTTGGCCTCCGCTTTTTGCCGGACAGACTACCGGTCATGATAGCGGATTACGCCTCGAAAACGTGTGCGTCACCGGCACCGCGACGGATCACCGCCGGCGCATCGCCGCTGAGATCGATGACGGTACTGGGCTCCAGCCCGCCGGGGCCGGCATCGATCACCGCGTCCACCTGGTTGCCCAACCGCTCGCGCATGTCCACCGGATCCGTCATCGGCTCGGTCTCCCCCGGCAACAGGAGCGTGCTGGTGGTCAGCGGCTCGCCCAGCGCCTCCAGCAGCGCAATGGCCACTGGATGATCGGGCACCCGGATGCCGATGGTCTTACGGCGTGCATGCTGGATGCGCCGCGGCACCTCGGCGGTGGCCCGCAGCACAAACGTATAGGGCCCCGGCGTGTGTGCCTTCAACAGCCGGAATGCCGTGTTGTCCAGGCGGGTATAGCTGCCGATATCGGAGAGATCACGGCAGGCCAGCGTGAAATGGTGACGTTCCTCCAGCCCGCGAAGGCGCCGGATCCGGTCGACCGCCGTCTTCTCGCCCATGGCACAGCCCAATGCATAGGTCGTTCCGCTGGGATAGACGATGACGCCTCCATCGCGGACGATTTCAATGGCCCGGCGGATGAGCCGCGGCTGCGGAGTCTGGGGATGGATCTCGAAGTACTGGCTCATGCCCTCGCCTCTCCTCGGTGTTCACCATGGTCAGTTATGGTAGCGTCTGACAGCCTTACAGGACGATAGACATGTACTACGCAATCATCAGTGAAGACATCGAAGATAGTCTCGAGCGCCGTATCGGGGCGAGACCCGATCACCTCGCCCGCGTGGAGGCACTGCGTGACGAGGGACGGCTGCTCGTGGCAGGCCCGCATCCTGCCATCGATAGCGATGACCCGGGACCAGCGGGATTCAGTGGCAGTCTCATCATCGCCGAATTCGAATCGCTGGCGGCGGCAAGGGAGTGGGCCGATGCCGACCCCTACGTCGCCGCCGGTGTCTATCGCCAGGTCACGGTCAAACCCTTCCGGAAGGTTCTGCCATGAGCGACATCTCCAGGAGCGAGCGACCCGCAATGATTCGGGAGAGGCTCTGCCACGCGCTGGATGTGCGGCATATCGATGTGCGCGATGATAGCCACCTGCACGCCGGTCATGCCGGCGCGAAGGCCGGCGGCGGGCATTACCACGTCCAGGTGATCAGCGATGACTTCACCGGACAGGCTCGCCTCCAGCGTCATCGCCTGGTCTATGACGCCATGGGTGATGCCATCCGCGACGATTGCATCCACGCACTCAGTATCGAGGCCCTGACGCCCGCTGAGGCCGAGCCACCCAAACCAACCGCCAGTGAGTAAGCCAATGCATTCCAACCCTGTATTCACCCTGCGACGCCTGTTGCCCGCCCTTCTGCTGGCGGCCGGCCTGAGCACTGCCCAGGCCCAGGAGGCTGTGGTCCTCGCCGAGATCAATGGCGAGCCCATCACCGAGCGCGAACTCGATCTGCTCGTGGAGCAGCAGACCCAGGGCAGGTCGGACATCCCGCCCGCCCAGCGGCGGCAGTTCCTGCAGGAGACCATCAACCTGATGCTGCTCGCCCAGGCCGGAGAGGCCGATGGGCTCGAGGAGAATCCTGATCTGCAGGCCCAGCTCAACAACAACCGCCGGACCTCCCTCGCCCAGGCGTTTGTCCGCCAGCTGACCACCGAGGAGCCGGTGGCCGAGTCGGTGCTGCGCGAACGCTACGAGGCGGAATACGGCGGCGACACCCCGCTTGAGTACAAGGCACGTCATATCCTGGTCTCGGAGCGTGATCAGGCCGAGGGCATCATCAGTCGGCTCGAAAACGGCGAGGACTTCACCGATCTGGCCCGCCAGTATTCCCAGGACGGCAGTTCCGAGCGCGGCGGCGACCTCGGCTGGTTCGCCGCCGGCGACATGGTGGCGCCGTTCTCCGAGGCGGTGGCGGGCCTGAAGGCCGGCGAGCTGACAGCGGAGCCGGTGGAGACCCGGTTCGGCTGGCATGTCATCCGCCTCGACGAGACCCGTGAGACGGCGGCGCCGGCGTTTGGCGACGTCGCCGGTCAGCTGCGCATGCGCATCATCAACGAGCGGATCCAGGAGCGCCTGGCGACGCTGCGCGATAATGCGAACATCGATTACGAAGCCTCGTGGGCCACACCCGATAACGGGTAGCCGCGCCGAACGGACCCGGGCCGCCCGCGAGGGCGGCCTAGTCCGTCAACGCCTCGAACCCGGCCTCATCAAGTAGCGTCACGCCCAGGCGCTCGGCGCGATCCCGCTTCGAGCCCGGATCCTCACCCACGACGACATAGTCCGTATTACCGGAGACAGTAGACGTCACCTTACCGCCCAGCGCCTCGATCCGTGCTCGGGCCTCGTCCCGAGTGTAGCCGGACAGCGCACCGGTGAGCACGAAGGTTCTGCCCTCGAGCGGGCGCTCGCCGCCGCCCTCGTCCGGACCCTGCGGCCGGGGCCAGGTCACGCCCGCGTTGATGAGGCCATCGATGACCTCGCGATTATGTGACTGGCCAAAGAAGCGTCGGACGGCTTCCGCCACCACCGGCCCCACGTCGGCAACGCCGGTAAGCGACTCCTCGTCGGCACTCATCACCGCCTCGAGGCTGCGGAAATGCTCGGCGAGACTGCGCGCCGTGACCTCGCCGACCTGATCAATGCCCAGAGCGTAGAGAAAACGCGGCAGCGTCGTCCTGCGGGAGGCATCGATGGCCTTGAGCAGGTTGTCCGAGGATTTCTCGCCCATGCGCTCGAGGCCGAGCAGGTCGCTGCGGGTCAGCTGGTAGAGATCCGCCGCCGTATGCACCCGCTCGCGCTCGACCAGTTGCGCGATGAGCTTCTCGCCCAGCCCGTCGATGTCCATGGCCCGGCGCGATACGAAGTGCTCGAGCGCGCCCATACGCTGGGCAGGACAGTAGAGACCGCCCATACAGCGGTGCGCCGCCTCGTCGTCGATACGCGCCACCTCCGAGCCGCAGACCGGGCAATGGGCCGGCATCGACCAGGGCGTGGCATCGTCAGGGCGCCGTGACTCGACCACGTTTGTCACCTCGGGGATGACGTCGCCGGCGCGGCGCACCATGACCGTGTCACCCTCCCGGACATCCTTGCGGCGGACCTCGTCGAGGTTATGCAGCGTGGCCCGGCTCACCGTGACACCGCCGATCTCCACCGGATCCAGATCGGCCACCGGGGTAATCACGCCGGTACGCCCCACCGAGGGGATGATCGACTGGACCCGCGTGGTCGCCTCCCGCGCCGGGAGCTTGTGTGCCAGCGCCCACCGCGGCGCCCGGGCGGTGGTTCCGAGGGAGCGCCACGCGCCGCGGTCATTGACCTTGTAGACCACCCCATCAATTTCGTAATCGAGCGAGTCACGATCTTCCACCAGCCGGTCGTGGTAATCCATGCAGCCGGTCACACCGGTCACCTTCTCGACGCGCTCATTGACCCGAAATCCCCACTGCTGGAGGACCTCCAGCACACCGGCGTGCGTCCCGGCGAGTCTCTCGCTGCACTCGCCGATGCCGAATACGAACAGCGTCAGCGGTCGTCTCGCCGTTACCCGCGAGTCGAGCTGGCGCAGGCTGCCTGCCGCCGCGTTACGGGGGTTGGCGAAAGGCTTCTCCCCTCGATTCAGGCGCTGGTCGTTGAGCCGATCGAAGTCACTGCGCCGGATCACCACCTCACCGCGGACCTCGACGCGCTCGGGCGGCTCGTCCGTCAGTAGCATCAGCGGAATGCTGCGAATGGTGCGGGCATTGGCGGTAATGTCCTCCCCGACACGGCCGTCACCCCGTGTCGCCGCGCCGGCAAGCCGCCCCTGCTCGTAGGTGAGGTTGATCGAAAGGCCATCCAGTTTCGGTTCACCGACGTACTCGACACGCTCGACGTCGAGGGCCTCGCGCAGACGCCGGTCAAAGTCCTCCAGCTCTTCCTCGCTGAAGGCATTGGCAAGGGAGAGCATGGGCTCGCCATGCGCCCGTTCGGTGAACTCCGCCAGGGGCTCGGAACCGACTCGCTGGGTCGGTGAATAGGGGGTCTGAAGATCCGGATACTCGGCCTCGATGGCCTCCAGCTCCGACATGAGCCGATCGTACTCGACATCCGAGATCTCCGGGTCGTCGAGCACATAATAGCGGTGATTGTGGTACTCGATCTGTTCGCGAAGCGTCTCGGCGCGACGTGCCGCGCTGTCCTGATCCCCGGCCACGTCGCTCAGCTCCGACGCCGGCTGCGACTGGCGAGATGGGCCCGGCGACGGTACTCCAGCAACTCCTCCCGGATATGCTCGATGGCCTGCGTGGTGAGATCGCAGCGACGCCCATCGAGCAATTGACCGCCCAGTGTGTCGGCAATCCGGCGCGCGGCGGTGAGCATCTGTTCAAAGGTCGCCAGCCCGTCGAAGGGGCCCGGCAGCTGCATGATGAGCACCACCCCGGGTGTCGACACCGAACCGGGATCCTCCGCATCGAAAGTGCCCGGTTCGATGATATTGGCCGCCGTGAAAAGCGCGACCGTACCTTCGCCGGTATCCAGCCCGCGACGGAAAATCCCCTGAGGGGTCAGGCGCAGGCCGGCGGACTCCAGCACCGCGGCAAGATCCGCGCCGTTGTACTGACGCCCGGTCGGCGCCATCACCGACAGGGCAACGACCTTCTCTTCACCCTCGGCATCCGCCGAGGGCGGATCGACGGGCGATGCCGGGGCTTTCGCGGCAGGCTTCCGCTCCGGCTCCGGCTCCGGCTCCGGCTCCGGCGGGAAACCCAGATCGAGCTCCGGCTCCTCGACCGGAGCGACCGGGGCGACTGGCGGCTCCGGCGCCGGGTCTCGCGATGATTCCCGCGCCCGCAGGAATGCCGGAATGGGAGTGTCAGTGGGGGATGACTCCGGTTCCTGCTCATGACGATTTTCTCCGCTGATCGCCACATCCGTCGCGGGTTCCTCTGGCGCCGTGGGTTCGGGACCCACCACCCGAGCCGGACCAACCACCCCGTCATCGGCTAATCCATCGTCGGCCGTCGGCTCGAGCGGATCCACGGTCAGCGGATCGTCAGCATCGATATCCGGTTCGTCATAGCCGGCGAAGGGTTCCCGCTGCGCCGATGCGCGACGTCGCCAGGGCGGTCCTTCCCGACGCCAGTCCTGCAGTCGGGCATAGCCATAGACCCCGACGATGATGACCACCCCGAGGCCCAATAAAATCCAGCGCAATTCATCCATGCCAGTGTCCGCTCCCATAACCGGCGTCAGGTTGCAACGCCGCTTGTCTTAACTCAAGCATCCGCCCCGGCCATCTCCACGGCGGATTCCACATCAACGGCCACCAGACGAGAGACACCGGCCTCCGCCATGGTCACGCCGGCGAGATGACTGGCAGCCTCCATGGTGGTCTTGTTGTGGGTGATGACGATGAACTGAACACGGGATGACATCTCACGAAGCAGGTCACAGAAGCGCCCCACGTTCGCCTCATCCAGCGGCGCATCCACTTCGTCCAGCATGCAGAACGGCGCGGGGTTGAGCTCGAAGATCGCGAACACCAGCGATACCGCGGCGAGCGCCTTCTCGCCCCCCGATAACAGGTGGATGTTGGTAATCCGTTTGCCCGGCGGGCGCGCCATGATCGTCACACCCGTCTCCAGCAGATCATCCTCGGTCATTTCCAGGAACGCCTCGCCGCCGCCAAACAGCCGGGGGAAAAGCCGCTGCAGCCCGCTGTTGACCTTCTCGAAGGTCTCCCGGAAGCGGGCGCGGGTCTCCCGATCAATTCGCTGGATGGCACCCTGCAACGTCTCCAGCGCCTCGGCCAGATCCGACTGCTGCTCATCCAGATAACCCTTGCGCTCCGCCAGCGCCCGATGCTCATCAATCGCCGCCAGGTTGATCGGACCAAGACGGCGGATGCGGCTGTCGAGCCGCTCCAGCTCAGTCTCCCATTCCGCCTCCGTCGCCTGCGCCGGTAATGCCTCCGCCGCTTGCAGCTGATCCACTTCGATGGCGTCGAGCTGCTCCTGTTGCGTGCCCAGCCGCGCCCCGATTTCGGTATCCCGGTGCCGGGCCGACTCGGCCGCCTCGCGCAGTTCCGCCACGGCCCGCTCGGCCGCCATACGCTGCTGATCGAGTGTGCGCAGCGACGCCTCGGTTTCCTCGAGGCCGCGTCGCGCTTCAGTCAACTCGCCTTCCACGTCCACGCGCCGGGCGAGGAGCGCCTGTCGCTCATCCTCGAGTTCCCCTTGCGGATCATCGACGGCGTCAAGCGCCGCCTGCAGTTCGTCGCGACGTTGCGCATACCGTTCGCGCTGCTGCTCGAGTCGCGCGATCGCCTCGTCCATGGACTGACGGGCGGTTTGTGCACTCTCCAGCCGGACGGCCAGATCCTGACGGCGGTCCCGGGCCGACGCGGCATTGTCACGGGCCTCGTCGAGCGCCGCCTGCGCCGATTCACGGTCGGCCTCCAGCGGCCGCTGGCGCTGCTGCGCCGCCTCGGCTTCATCAAGCGCCGCCTCAAGCCGTTCCCGCGCCTCGCGGATCGACGTGTCGGCGCTCGCCATGGCCTGCTGCAGCTCGGCGTGTTCGCTCTGCAGTGCCGCGGCGCGTTGCCGGCGGGCGTCCATCTGGGCCTGCTCGGACTCCAGGCGCGCGTGCTGCGCCGCCAGATCCCGGTCAATCGCATTGCGCCGGTCGATTTCGGCCTCGAGCCGGGCATCCAGGTCATCCAGCACGGCATTCTCCCTGGCCAGTGCCGATTCGGCATCGGCCGCTTCCTGCTGAAGCCGGGTGATGGCCTTCTGCGCCGCATCGATCTCGCGGCGCCTGGCGACCACGCCGGCCTCTGGATTGTCCTCCACCGCCATCAGGCGCAGCCAGTGGTGGCCGTGCCAGTGTCCATCGCGCGTGACCACGGAGTGGCCCTGGGGCAAAGTCGCCAGCAGCGCTCGAGCGCCGCCGTCATCCTCGGTGGCGTGGACGCCCGCCAGCAACTCCGCCAGCGCGTCCGTGCCGCGCACATACCGGCTAAGCGGCCGCCCGCCAGCATTGGCGTCATGGGAAGCGCTCGTTCGGGATTCCTGAAACAGCATGACCCGACCACTGGCCGGTGCAGCAAGCGAACCGGCAAAGAGTTGATCATCCACCGCTTCAACCGCCTGTAGCGCCTCGCCAAGGACCATCTCGACGGCGAGTTCCCAGCCCGGCTCAACATCCAGGCGATCGGCAAGCCGGCGACTGGGGTCCAGATCGAGTTGGGCAAGCCAATCGGCAACGCCCTCTCTGGCACCCAGGGCGGCTTCCTGCAGGGTCTCCAGCGAAGCCAGCCGGGCTTGTTGCTCGGCGAGCGCCGTGCGCCGGGAAGACAGCCGCTCGCTTGCGTCATCACGCTCGATACAGCGGTCACTGATGTCGCTCTGCCAGCCTTCGATGCGCTCATGCCGATCGGCTCGATCCGCCGCGAGTTCATCGATGGCCGACCGAAGCGCATCCAGCGGTGCGGCATCCGCCTCAGCCAGCGTGGCGAGTTCGCTATCCAGACGCTCGCGGCGACGCTGCTGATCCACCTGTCGCCCCTCGAGCTGCTCGATGCGGGTGCGCTCCACCTGGGCGCGACGCTCGGCATCGGCACGCTCGTCGGCCAGCACATCCCGCGCCTCCCGGGCCGTCTCCAGCTGGAGGCGCGCTTCCGCCACACGGGCATCAGCCTCGCCGAGGCTCGCATCGGCTTCGTCAAGCTCCGGCTGCAGAGTCGCGAGCCTGTCGTCGAGAACACGCTGCTTCTCGCGATCCTGCTCAAGCGACTGCGTATTCTCGCCGATGGACTCACTGATCCGGGTCAGCTCGCGTTGACTGTCCTCACGGATCTGCCGGTTATGGCTGATGCGCTGCTCCAGGCGGGCGATATCGGAGCCGAGCTGGTAGTACCGTCCCTGGATGGCGTTGAGCCGATCACTCGCCTCCGACTGGCTGGCACGCAGCGAGGTCATTTCACGCTCGCAGCGGCGCTGCTCGGAGAGCCGCGCCTCGAGGGCCGTGTTGCGCTCTGCGAGCTCGGACTGGATGCGGGCACGCTCGGCCTCCAGCCCGCGAATGCGCAGCATCAAGAGCTGGGCACGGCGCTGGCGCTCCTCGGCCTTGAGTTCGCGATAGCGCTCGGCGGTTTCCGCCTGTCTCGAGAGCTTGTCCAGCTGCCGGCTCACCTCGTCCCGGACGTCTTCCAGGCGGTCGAGATTCTCACGGGTGTCGCGCATGCGCCGTTCGGTCTCCCGCCGACGCTCTTTGTAAAGACTGATGCCCGCCGCTTCCTCGAGATAGGCGCGCAGCTCCTCGGGCTTGGCCTCGATCAGCCGGGAGATGGTGCCCTGCTCGATAATCGAGTAGCTCCTGGGGCCGAGCCCGGTGCCGAGGAATACATCGGTAATGTCACGACGCCGGCAGCGGCTGCCATTGAGGTAGTAAACCGACTGGCCATCGCGGTTGACCTGACGGCGGACGGCGATTTCAGCGAAGGCCGCGTACTGGCCGCCGAGGCTGCCGTCGGCGTTATCGAAGACCAGCTCGATACTCGCCTGGCCGACGGGCTTGCGGCTCCCCGAACCGGTAAAGATGACGTCGGCCATGGAGCCGCCGCGCAGATGCTTCGCCGAGCTCTCTCCCATGACCCAGCGCACGGCATCGATAATATTGGACTTGCCACAGCCATTGGGGCCGACGATGGCCGTTATGCCGCCGGGAAGCGGCACCGGTGTCGAGTCGACAAACGATTTAAAGCCGTTGAGGCGGATTCTGCTGAGCCGCATTGACGCTTGAGGCCATCCCGCGCTGAAGCGTCAAAAATACCCATTTTGGCCGTGACTGGGAAATCTCGCGGTGTTGCGGCCCCTCGCTAGCCGTCCCCGCCGCGGCCGAGGCGGCGGTAGAGGGTGCTCCGACTGATGCCAAGCGCACGGGCCGCCGCGCTGTAATTGCCATCGTGGGCTGCCACCGCCGCCTCCATGCAACGCCGCTCGGCGGCTCGCAGGTCCCCGGACGCGTCCGCGATCGCCAACGAGGCCGGCGCCGCATCCGCCATCAGGGTCTCTGGCAAATCGCCGACGCTGACGGGCTGGCCCGGCTCGCGCAGTGCGATGGCCGTGCGAAGCACGTTGTGAAGCTCCCGCAGGTTGCCTGGCCAGTGGTGGTCCAGCAACCTCTCCCGGGCATCCGCCGACAGCTTCGCCCGTGAATCCTCGTTTGCAATGAACCGGTCGATCAGCGCCGCCAGATCCGCCCGTGAGCGCAGCGGCGGGAGCTGAATTCTCAGACCGCAGAGACGGTAATAGAGATCGGCGCGAAAGCGCCCCTCGGCGACCATCGCGGCCAGGTCGCAATGCGTGGCGCTGATCAGCGAGAAATCCACTTCGCGCGGCGCGCCCCCGCCCACCGGCAAGACGCTGCGCTCCTGGATGACCCGCAGCAGCCGGGTCTGCAGGGCCAGCGGCATATCACCGATCTCGTCGAGAAACAGCGTACCGCCATTCGCCTCCATGACACGGCCGTCAGCCCCGCTGGCACTGGCGCCGGTAAAGGCACCCGGAACGTAACCGAACAACTCCGCCTCCGCGAGCCCCTCGGGTATCGCGGCGCAGTTCACCGTCACCAGTGGCCCGTCGGATCGCGGACCGCGCTGATGCAGCGCCCGTGCGACCCACTCCTTACCGGTCCCGGTCTCCCCCTCGATCAATAGAGGGATCCCGCGGGCGAATACGCGATGCGCACGCTGCAGCGTCTCCGCGACCGCCGGGTCGCCGGCATGCAGTTCGCTGAACCGATCCTGGTCGCGTGCCCGATCCGTGTCAGTCAGAGGAACAGAATGTGCGGTGGCGTGATGCGTGGGCTTGATCACACGGACGCAGACGGTGATGCCACTCGTGGTGCGGATCATCTGCGAGATCGAATCACTCCTCAGGAGGTGCTCCAGTGATCCCTCGAACAGGGCCTCGAATCCGGTGCCCGGCGCCAGGTCGGCGAAATGCGAGCGTGCCACGGCATTCAGCGCGAGCAGCCGACCGTCACCATCCACCGCGGCAATGCCCTCGCCGAGAGTACCCAGGAGCTCCGGCCGGGCATGGAAATGCAGATAGATGGCCTCCGGGAACTCCGCCGCCAGCATCCGGTTCTCGATCATCCGGGCACCCATTCGAACGAGTCCGAGGGCATGCAGCTGACGCGCCGGCTGATCACCCGAGACGTCAAGCAGTCCGATGATTCCGCCGGCCGGATCACGGATGGGCGTTGCCGCACAGGTCAGGAATGTATTGCACTCAAGAAAGTGTTCCGGCCCATGAACGGAGGCACAGCGGCCTTCGGCCAGGGCAACGCCGATGGCGTTGGTGCCACGCGCCCCCTCGCCCCAGCACGCGCCGGGCGAGAGCGCCACCTGCTGGCTGCGCTCGCGGAAGCCCGGATCCCCCTGGCGCTCGAGAATCACGCCGTGGGCATCCGCCAGGAGGACCGCGCTGCCACTGCCGGCGATCTGCTGGTGAAGGTTTTCGAGCTCCGGGAGGGCAAATGCGATGAGCCGTTCGTTCTCGGCCCGGACGAGTCGCAGGGCGGCGGCATCGAGCACGGCGTCAGCGGCGCAGAGCCCCGGCGAGAGACCCGCACGCTGAACACGCTGCCAGGAGGCTGCAACCCCATCGGCGGCACCGGGCGGCGACAGGTCGCCCGCCAGCAGCTGGCGTCGGACATCCACCAACTCATCACGGCCGCTCAATGGCCGATCATCCATGGCCTCCTCCTCTGTCGCATTCTGCGACAGGTTGTCTCAACCCGGCACATTGGCCGGCGGACTCTGGCGGTCCGCTTACTGATCAGCATCGCCCCAAAAAACGCTCATGACAAGGGTAGGCGCGTTGGCAGGCCATGCTGGCCCGGATCTTGCCATACCGGAGGGTGTCGGCCCATTCATCGGTGCGACAACACGAACAACGGAGGAGAGAGCATGATCTACGCAAATCCCGGTAGCAGTGACGCCATCGTCAGCTTCAAGACCCAGTACGGCAACTTCATCGGTGGCGAGTGGAAGGCCCCGGTGGATGGCGAGTACTTCGAGAACCCCACACCGGTCACCGGCCAGACCTTCTGCAGCATCCCCCGCTCCAAGGCCGCCGACATCGAGCTCGCCCTGGACGCCGCCCACGCCGCCAAGGACGCCTGGGGAAAAACGCCGGTCGCTGAGCGCGCGGTCATTCTCAACCGCATCGCTGATCGCATGGAGGAGAATCTCGAGAAAATCGCGGTCGCCGAAGCCTGGGAAAATGGCAAGCCTGTGCGTGAAACGCTGGCCGCCGACATCCCGCTAGCCATTGATCACTTCCGCTACTTCGCTGGCGTGATCCGCGCCCAGGAAGGCACGCTCGGCGAGCTGGACAACGACACCGTGGCCTATCATATCCATGAGCCACTGGGCGTGGTCGGGCAGATCATCCCCTGGAACTTCCCGATCCTCATGGCGACCTGGAAAATCGCACCGGCGCTCGCCGCTGGCAACTGCATCGTTTTGAAGCCCGCCGAACAGACACCGGCCAGCATCCTGCTGCTGGTGGAGATGATCGCCGATCTGCTGCCGGCCGGCGTACTCAACGTGGTCAACGGCTTCGGCGCCGAGGCAGGCAAGGCCCTGGCCTCGAATCCGCGCATCGCCAAGGTCGCGTTCACCGGCGAGACCACCACCGGGCGGCTGATCATGCAGTACGCCTCGGAGAACCTGATCCCGGTCACCCTGGAGCTGGGCGGTAAGTCGCCCAACGTCTTCTTCGAGGACTGCTTTGCCGCGGACGACGGCTTCCGGGAGAAGTCGCTCGAGGGCTTTGCCATGTTCGCCCTTAACCAGGGCGAGGTCTGCACCTGCCCGTCGCGGGCGCTCGTACAGAAATCGTTCTACGGCGATTTCATGGACGCCGCCCTTGATCGCGTCAGCCGTATCAAGACCGGCAATCCGCTTGACACCGACACGATGGTGGGCGCTCAGGCGTCGCGTGATCAGCTCGAGAAAATCCTCGCCTACCTCGATATCGGTAAGCAGGAGGGCGCGAAGGTGCTGGCCGGTGGCGAGCAGCTTCACCCGGAGGGTGATCTGGCAGGCGGGTTCTATGTCCAGCCCACGGTTTTCGAGGGCCACAACCGCATGCGGGTCTTCCAGGAGGAGATCTTCGGGCCGGTCGTCTCGGTCACCGACTTCAGCGACATGGATGATGCACTGGCGATCGCCAATGACACGCTCTACGGCCTGGGCGCCGGGGTCTGGTCGCGCAGCGCGCATACCACCTACCGCATGGGCCGCGGCATCCAGGCCGGTCGCGTCTGGACCAACTGCTACCACCTCTACCCGGCGCATGCCGCGTTTGGCGGTTACAAGCACTCGGGTATCGGCCGCGAGAACCACCTCATGATGCTGGCGCACTACCAGCAGACCAAGAACCTGCTGGTCAGCTACAGCGAGGCACCGATGGGGCTGTTCTGAGTTCTGCACGCGCTAGGATAAGGCGTCGGCCGCGACAAGCGGCCGGCGTCTGCTCAACAGTCGGAGGAGAGTCTCATGGTGGAAAAAGAAGCCAAGGTCAGCGCCACACCGGCTGCGGAAGCGCTGGTCAGGGAGCTGCGGCAACGCCACGGCCCGCTGGTCTTTCACCAGTCGGGCGGCTGCTGTGACGGCAGTGCGCCGATGTGCTACCCCCGCGATGAATTTCGCATTGGCGCCCGGGACGTTCACCTGGGTGACATTGCCGGTGAGCCGTTCTACATCGGCGGCGATCAGTATGAACTATGGGCCCACACCAACCTGATCATCGATGTCGTCGAGGGAAGAGGCTCGGGCTTCTCGCTGGAGGCGCCCGAGGGCAAACGCTTCCTGACCCGCTCCGAGGTGTGTGGCGTGCCCGCTTCGCGCTAGCTGCCGGCGGCAAAGAAGGCGCGGATGCGTTCCACGGCCTCGGCGAGGCGGTCAGTGTCGGTGGTGTAGGCAAAACGCAGGTGGCGTTCCGGGGCAGTGCGCTCGAAGTCGAGTCCCGGGGTCACCGCGACGCCAGCCCGCTCCAGTAAATCCTCGGCCAGGGTAAAACTGTCATCGCACAGCGATGAGACATCGGCGTACAGATAGAAAGCGCCGGCGGGATCTCCCGGGATATGAAATCCCAGCGATCGAAGCGCTGGCAGGAGGAAGTCCCGGCGCTGACGGAACGCCTCGCGCCGGGATTCGAAGATCTCCAGCGCCCTGTCACTGAAGCAGGCAAGAGCGGCATGCTGCGCCGGTGTCGAAGCGCTGATGAACAGGTTCTGCATGAGCTTCTCCGCGACCGGCACCCATTCGGACGGAACCACCATCCAGCCCAGCCGCCATCCGGTCATGCCGAAATACTTCGAGAAGCTGTTGACCACCACCGCGTCCGGCGCATGCGCCACGGCCTGCGCCGGGTCCTCTCCATAGTGGAGGCCGTGGTAGATCTCGTCGACGATCAGACCGATGTGGCGGCGCCGCCCAAGCGCTGCAAGGCCCTGCAGGTCAGCCGCACTGGCCAGCGTGCCGGTCGGGTTGCCCGGCGAGCCAATCACCATGGCGGCCGTCGCATCATCGCAGGCTTCGGCCGCCAGACCCGGCGTGAGCTGGTAATCGGTCCCGGCATCCACCCGTACGGCTCGGGGCACAGCGTCCACCAGCTCGACAAAATTGCGATTGCAGGGGTAACCCGGGTCGGGCAACAGGACATTGCGGCCGGGATCGGCCAGCATGGCGAGTGCCACCACCAACGCGCCGCTCGCGCCCGGAGTGATCAGAATACGCCCGGCATCCACGTCCAGCCCGTAGCGTGACCGATAGTGGCCAGCGATGGCCTCCCGTAACGCCGGCAGACCCGCCGCCGGCAGATAACCGGTATGCCCGTGGGCCAGGGCCTGCTCACCGGCGAGTCGAACCGGCCCGGCGGTGGGAAAGTCCGGCTCGCCGATTTCCATGTGCACGATATCGCCGCCACGCGCCTCAAGCTCGCGGGCGCGGGCGAGCAGCGCCATGACATGAAACGGCTGAATGCGATGACTGCGGGCGGAAAGCGGCGGGAGCGACACGATGACCCTAAAGGTTGGCCCAGAAAACCGCAGTGTAGCAACCGTGGCAGCGGGATGACGCGGATGCGCTAACATGCCCACCATGAGCGGTGAGTCCTACATCGGGCGGTTTGCGCCGAGCCCCACGGGTCCGCTGCACCAGGGTTCGGTCATCGCGGCCCTGGCCAGCTACCTGGATGCCCGGGCCGCCGGCGGTACATGGCGGCTGCGGATCGATGACGTGGACAGCGGCCGTGCCCGTGACGATGCCGCAGCGGACATACTCCGTACGCTTGAGACACTCGGCCTGCACTGGGACGGCCCGGTCCAGTACCAGGCGCCGCGTCGTGACCACTACCAGGATGCCCTGGAGCGCCTGCGAGACGCTGGCCTGGCTTACCCCTGTGCATGTACCCGCCGCGAGATCGCTGCGGTCGCTTCGGTGGGCCCGGCCGGGATGATCTATCCGGGCACCTGCCGGGATGGCCTGCCGGCCGGGCGCGGCGCCCGTAGCTGGCGATTCGCCATGGCGCCCGGCGAACTGTCCTTCCACGATCGCCATGCAGGCGAGCAGTCACTGGAGCCCGCCTCCTGCATTGGCGATTTCGTCATTCGCCGGGGCGATGGCCTGCATGCCTACCATCTCGCCATGGCGGTCGATGACGGCGACCTTGGGGTCACTGACGTGGTCCGCGGCGGCGACCTGCTACCGGCAACCTTCCCGCAACTCGCCCTCCAGCGATCGCTTGACCTTCCGACACCCCGTTATCTGCATCTGCCGATCGCCGTCGGCCCCGGCGGCCATAAGCTGAGCAAGACCAATGGTGCTGCGCCGGCCGATCTGACCGATCCGGGGGGCACGCTCATGGACGCATTGACCTTTCTCGGTCAGGCGCCGCCAGCGGAAATCGCCGGCGCGCCGGTTGGGGAAGTGCTCGCCTGGGCAGTCGCCCATTGGCGGCCAGCGCATATCCCCCGATCTTCCGAGGTGCGGGTATAACGACAGCCGCGCGGCCTGTGATACCGTTGGTAACAGGTTGGGGAGGAGAGCAATGCCCAAACCGAGTGCGACCAACGGATCGGTCAGCCTTTTTCTGCTGGGCGTGGGGCTCGTTTTATTCGTCTCACCGCTCACGATCTGGTGGCTGGACCGAACACCGCCCTGGTACATGCCCTTCGTGGCATGGTTCGGATTCATCCTGCTGATCGCCCTCAGCATCGGCCGGCGGGGACGACATGACCTTTAGTCTCGCCGGGCTTTTCATCGCCGCGATCGCGTATCTGTCGCTGCTTTTTCTCATCGCCCATGCCAGCGAGCGGGGCTGGATTCCGGAGACCCTCGTCCGGCATCCAGCCGTCTATGTACTCTCGCTCGGTGTCTACGCCACCACCTGGAGTTACTACGGCAGCGTCGGGTTTGCGGCCAACGCCGGCCTCACCTACGCCACGATCTACATCGGGGTCACCCTCGCCTTCGCCCTGACGCCGGTACTGCTGATGCCACTCCTGCGGCTTACCCGCCGCCATCAGCTCACATCCATTGCCGATCTTTTCGCATTCCGTTTCGACAGCCGGGCCGCGGGGATTCTGGTGACGTTGATGCTGCTCACCGGCAGCCTCCCGTATCTGGCCCTGCAGATCCGGGCGGTGTCCGAATCCACGCAGGTGCTCAGTGGCGACTCCCCGCCCCATCTGGTGGCCGTGGTGTTCTGTGTCATGGTCACGGTATTCGCCATCATCTTCGGCGCGCGTCATGTCACGCCGCGCGAAAAACACAGTGGCCTGGTGGCTGCGATCGCTTTCGAATCGCTGGTCAAGCTTGCGGCGCTGCTGCTGGTGGCCTGGCTGGCCATCGAGCTTGCCTTTGGTGGGCCCGCCGGTCTCGGGGACTGGCTGGCGGACCACCCCGACCGGCTGGAGGCCTTCCATGCAGGCGCCGACGCCCCGGAGTGGACCGGTCTGATCTTCCTCGCCTTCGCCGCGGCATTTCTCCTGCCCCGGCAGTTTCACATGCTCTTCACCGAAAACCTCCAGGACCAGGGACTACGCACGGCGAGCTGGGGTTTCCCGCTCTTCCTGCTTCTGCTGGCGACGGCCATCCCGCCCATTCTGTGGGCCGGGCAGGCACTGGGGCTGTCGACGCCGGCGGATTACACCGTGCTCGGCGTTGCCGGCGAGAGCGGATCGGCGGCCGTGGTGCTGTTCACCTACCTCGGAGGCATCTCCGCGGCGAGCGCCATGATCATCGTCTCGACACTGGCGCTCTCCTCGATGTGCCTGAATCATCTGGTGCTGCCGGTGATGCGGATCACCGGTCGACAGGATCTCTACCAGACACTGCGCTGGACGCGGCGCGCGCTGATCGCGGCGGTCATCGCCGCGGGCTATTTCTTCTACCTGAGCCTCGAGCGGACCGAGGGGCTTGTCTCCTGGGGGCTGATTTCGTTTCTCGCCATGGCCCAGCTCGTCCCGGGTGTGCTGGCCGTACTCTACTGGCCCGGCGCGACTCGTCAGGGATTCGTCAGTGGCCTCGTGGCAGGTGGCGTCATCTGGGGCGTGGCAGGTCTGCTCCCGGCGCTCAGCACCATGGGTCCGATCCGCATCATTGGCCTGGATCTGAGCGTCGCCCAGTCGGCAGCCCATTTCGGCGCCCTCGCCTTCTGGTCTGTAGCCGCCAATACCCTGGTGTTCACCGCGGTTTCCCTGATCACCCGCCAGGATCCGCGCGAGAGCGAGGCGGCCTCTGCCTGCCGTGAGGTCAGCACCCGAATCCCCGCGGGTTCGGTGATTGCCGAGTCCCCGACACAGATGGTCGATCAGCTGGCGCCCGTGACCGGTCTGCCGGCCGCACGGGCCGAGGTCGCCAAGGGCCTCGAGGACCTGCAACTGGCCTGGACGGAAAACCGACCGGATCGGCTGCAGCAGTTACGCGAACAGATCCGGCGCAACCTGTCCGGCATGATGGGACCGGTTCTGGCGCGGGATATCGTCGACGAGTGCCTGCGGCTGGATGCCGACAGCCGGGGTGCCATTGCCCAGAACGTACGCATCATCGAAGAGCGGCTCGAACAGGCTCGGGGCGGATTCCGCGGAATCGCCGCGGAACTCGATGCCCTGCGGCGTTATCATCGCCAGATCCTCGAGGACCTGCCACTGGGAGTCGTGGCGGTGACGCCGGCCGGCCGGATCGCCCGCTGGAACCCGGCCATGCACCAGATGACAGCAATCAGCGCCGGTCGCGCACTGGGGCAAGCCGTTGCCGAGTTACCGGAACCCTGGGGTGAGTTACTCAAGGGCTTTGCCGACGAGGATGAAAGCCATGCCTACAAGCGGCCGGTGATGCTCGCCGGCGGCACGCGCTGGATGAGCCTGCACAAGGCCATGATCGGAGACCCGGCGGGTACCCTGAATGGTGACCGGCTGTTACTCATGGAGGATGTGACCGACGTCCAGCGCCTGGAGAACGAGCTGGCGCACAGCGAGCGGCTGGCCTCCATCGGCCGTCTGGCGGCCGGCGTCGCCCATGAGATCGGTAACCCCATCACCGGCATCGCCTGCCTGGCCCAGGAACTGCGCGAGGACCGGGCCGATGATCATGCCCGCCAGATACTCGAGCAGACCGAACGCATCAGCCATATCGTCCAGACACTGGTGGACTACGCGCATGCCGGTCGTGGCGAGGCCTCGACCCGACCCCAGGCCACGGCCCTGCGGCCGGTGGTGGAGGAAGCCGAGCGCCTGGTCCGGCTCAACCCCCGCTCCCGTGGGATCATTTTCAGCCCGGAGTTGCCGGGCGACGTTGCGGTCATGGCCGATCACCAGCGTCTCGTGCAGGTGCTGGTGAACCTCTACAGCAATGCCGTGGATGCCTGCGATCCCGGGGGGCGGATCGCCACGGCGGTCCGGCTGCAGCGCGACGCGGTCACCCTGCGTATTCTGGATACGGGGCACGGGATACCCTCTGGCATCCGCGACAGGGTGCTGGAGCCCTTCTTCACGACCAAGACCCTTGGCCACGGTACCGGCCTCGGTCTGGCGCTTGCCCAGAACATCATCACCAACTACGGCGGCAGTCTGCGCATCCAGCCACGACGCGGCCGCAGTGGCGGCACGGAGGTCATGATCCGCCTGCCACGCGCTCAGATCATCGACACGGAGGTTGAGCCAATCCATGGCTGAAGTACTCATCATCGAGGACGAGACCATCATCCGGGATGCCATCCAGCGCCATCTGTCGCGCCATGGCATGGGCGTGAGCACCGCCGAGTCGCTGGAGGAGGCACTGGACCAGGGCCCCCTCGCCAACCATGACCTTATTCTCGCGGATATTCGCCTGCCCGGGCGCAGCGGCATGGAGGTCATCGACGAGGCCGGGCCGGTCCCCGTGATCATCATGACCAGCTATGCCAGCATCCGCTCGGCGGTGGACGCCATGCGCCGCGGTGCCGTCGACTACATCGCCAAGCCGTTCGATAACGAGGAGCTCCGGCTGACCGTCGACCGGGCCCTGCGGGAGCATGCGCTGCAGCGTCAGAACGCTGCGCTGCGCGCCCAGGTCAATGCCGATTATCCGGTCAACGGCATCGTCGGTCGCAGCCCCGCGATGGGCCAGGTCTTCGAGCGTGTCGACCGCGTGGCGCCCACCAACACCACCGTCCTCATCCTGGGCGAATCGGGCACCGGCAAAGAGCTGGTGGCCCGCGCGCTGCACGAGCAGAGCAATCGCCGCGACGGTCCCCTCATCGCGGTGAATTGCGCCGCCATCCCGGAATCGCTGATCGAAGCGGAGCTGTTCGGCCATGAAAAAGGGGCGTTCACGGGCGCTGACGCCACTCGGGAGGGACTCGTCGAATCGGCAAGCGGCGGTACGCTGTTCCTCGACGAGATCGCTGAGCTCCCCGCCGCTGCCCAGGCACGGTTGCTGCGCGTGCTCCAGGAAGCGGAGATTCGGCGCGTGGGGGCATCCCACTCGCGGCAGGTCGACATCCGCCTGGTGGCAGCCACCCATCGCGACCTGCAGACACTGGTGAGCCGGGGACAATTCCGCGAAGACCTGTATTTCCGCATCAATGTCATGGAAATACGGTTGCCACCGCTACGTGAGCGCGGCGAGGATATACCGGAATTGGCTCGATTCCTGCTTGAAAAGGCGTGTCGACGTCTGAATCGTCCGGCGATGGAATTCAGTGAAGAAGCATTGAGGCAGATCATGGATCATGGCTGGCCAGGTAACGTCCGCGAGCTTGAGAATGTGATAGAACGCGCGGTGATCCTCGCTGATGGCGGAACTGTCACGACGGATGATCTGGCACTGCCGGGTCGGACGGCACCGGCCGATAACAATGCGCTGAACCTCTCGCTTGAGGATTACTTTCGGGAATTCGTGCGCACTCACGAGGGGGAACTCACCGAGACCGAACTTGCCCGACGCCTGGGCATCAGCCGCAAGGCGCTGTGGGAGAAACGCCAGCGGCTTGGAATCCAGCGTCGACGCCAAGCAGGATAGGGGGCGCGCCCCGATACAGGACGTTACATTCGGTAACCTAGGAGGAGAAAACGGCATGGCCGCAGAAAAACAGTATCCGGTACCGCCGGAGACCGCTGAGCACGCACTGCTCACCCGCGCAGAATACGATCGGATGTACCGGCAGTCGCTGGATGACCCGGACACGTTCTGGAGTGAACAGGCGGAGCAGTTCATCACCTGGTTCCGGAAATGGGACCGGGTGAGCAATAACGACCTCGGCAAGGGTCAGATCCGCTGGTTCGAGGGTGCCAGGCTGAACGTCAGCTACAACTGCCTGGATCGTCATCTGGAGACCCATGGTGACCGCAACGCCATCATCTGGGAGGGTGATGAGCCCGGCAACACCCGGCACATCACCTACCGCGAGCTCCATGAGGAAGTCTGCCGGCTCGCCAATGTGTTGAAGGATCGCGGCGTGTCGAGGGGTGACCGCGTGTCCATCTACATGCCGATGATCCCGGAAGCGGTGGTCGCCATGCTGGCCTGCACCCGTATCGGCGCGGTGCACTCCATCGTCTTCGGCGGCTTCTCGCCCCATGCACTGCGCGACCGGATCGAGGATGCCGACTGCCGGACGGTGATCACCGCCGACCAGGGCCTGCGCAGCGGTAAGCCCGTTCCCCTGAAGGAAAACGTGGAGAAGGCCATCGACGGGCTGGATACCGTCCACACCGTGGTCACGGTCCGTCATACGGGCAACGAGGTGAGCTGGAATCCCGATCGTGACATCTGGTACCAGGAGTCGCTCGCCGAGGCGTCACCGGTGTGTGAGCCCGAGGAGATGGATGCCGAGGATCCGCTCTTCATCCTGTATACCTCCGGCTCCACGGGCAAGCCGAAGGGCGTGCTCCACACCACCGGTGGCTACCTGCTCCAGGCATCGATGACCTTCAAGTACGTCTTCGACTACCACGATGGTGAGGTCTACTGGTGCACCGCCGATGTCGGCTGGGTCACCGGACACAGCTATATCGTCTACGGCCCGCTCTCCAACGCGGCCACCAGCCTGGTGTTCGAGGGCGTGCCGACCTACCCCGACGCCGGCCGCTTCTGGCAGGTCATCGACGATCACAACGTCAACATCTTCTACACCGCGCCAACGGCCATTCGCTCACTCATGGGCCAGGGCGAGGAGCTGGTGAAGAAGTACTCCCGGAAGAGCCTTCGCATCCTCGGCACCGTGGGCGAGCCCATCAACCCCGAGGCCTGGGAGTGGTACTACCGCGTAGTGGGCGACCAGCGCTGCCGCATCGTTGACACCTGGTGGCAGACGGAGACCGGCGCCATCATGATCTCGGCGCTGCCCGGCGCCATCGATCTGAAGCCGGGTTCAGCCACCCTGCCCTTCTTCGGTGTCGAACCGCAGCTGGTGGATAACGAGGGCAACATCCTCGAGGGCGCGACCGACGGCAACCTCTGTATCGCCCGTGCCTGGCCCAGCATGATGCGCACCATCTATGGCGACCATGAGCGCTTCATGAACACCTACCTCACCACTTACGCCGGTAAGTATTTCACCGGTGACGGCGCCCGCCGGGATGAGGATGGCTATTACTGGATCACCGGCCGCGTCGACGATGTGCTCAACGTCTCGGGACACCGTATGGGGACCGCGGAGATCGAGAGCGCGCTGGTGCTGCATGACGCCGTGGCCGAGGCCGCGGTGGTGGGTTATCCGCATGATCTCAAGGGCCAGGGCATCTATTGCTATGTCACGCTGGTCAAGGGCGTGGAGCCGAACGATGGGCTCCACAAAGAGCTCACCGACCTCGTGCGCAAGGAAATCGGTCCGATCGCCAAACCGGACGTGATTCAGTGGGCACCCGGTCTGCCCAAGACCCGATCCGGCAAGATCATGCGCCGCATCCTGCGCAAGGTGGCGACCAACGAGCTCGACAGCCTGGGGGATACCAGCACGCTGGCGGATCCCACGGTGGTGGATGAGCTCATCACCAACCGCGCCAATCAGTAGCGGATCCGATGACGGCGGCCGATTCGGCCGCCGTCGTTACCGTCCGTCACACTTCGACGTTACCCTTGGTAACGAATTCATGTCCAGGATCTGCACCGCGCGGGCAAGAGCCGGGACAATCGGGGATCTCGACGGCGACGCGGGATTGCACGATTCTTGCATCAGGTTAAGGCAGACGGACGCGGATTCGTCGTATAACAAGGCGGCAGGTCAATCGGACACTGCCACCGGTGTGACATCTGCAGGAGGAGCTAAAGCATGGCTTCAAGTAAGGAAGAGGCGGCAATCGCCTATTGGAAGGAGAACGTCAGACTGTTGATCACGCTGCTGATCATCTGGTTTGTCGTCTCCTACGGACTGGGTATCATTCTCGCCCCGGCACTCAACAGCATCGTAATCGCTGGTTACCCCCTCGGGTTCTGGTTCGCCCAGCAGGGCGCCATTTATGCGTTTATCGTCCTGATTTTCGTCTACGTGTTCAAAATGAATGCGCTGGATCGGAAATACGACGTGCACGAAGAATAACGAGGGGAATTCGACATGGATCTGGCACTCACTACCTATCTGATCGTCGGCGCCACCTTCGTGCTCTACATCGGTATCGCGATCTGGGCCAAGGCCGGCACCACCGGCGAATTCTATGTCGCGGGCAAAGGGGTCAACCCGATTGCCAACGGCATGGCCACCGCGGCGGACTGGATGTCCGCGGCTTCCTTCATCTCCATGGCCGGCCTCATCGCCTTCCTGGGCTATGACGCGTCGGTCTACCTGATGGGCTGGACCGGCGGCTACGTGCTCCTGGCCCTGCTCCTGGCGCCTTATCTGCGCAAGTTCGGGAAGTTCACGGTCCCCGAGTTCATCGGTGACCGCTTCTACTCCAAGACCGCCCGCGTCATCGCCGTCATCGCCCTGATCGTCGCCTCGATCACCTACGTGATCGGGCAGATGAAGGGCATCGGCGTCGCGTTCTCGCGGTTCCTAGAGACGAGCTACGAGATGGGGCTTTTCATCGGCATGGCGATCGTCTTCTTCTATGCCGTCATCGGCGGCATGAAGGGCATCACCTACACGCAGATCGCCCAGTACTGCGTCATGATCTTCGCCTATACCATTCCGGCGGTGTTCATCTCGCTGGCCATCACCGGCAATCCGCTGCCCCAGCTCGGACTGGGCGGTACCGTCTCGGATGGCACGTACCTGCTGAACAAGCTGGACAACATTCTGGTGGATCTCGGCTTCTCCCAGTACACGGCGATGAAGGGAAGCATGCTCAACATGTTCTTCCTGACCATGTCGCTGATGATCGGCACGGCGGGCCTGCCTCACGTCATCGTGCGTTTCTTCACGGTGCCGAGGGTGCGGGATGCCCGCCTGTCCGCTGGATGGACGCTGATCTTCATTGCCATCCTCTACACGACGGCCCCGGCAGTCGGCGCCATGTCCTTCTACAACCTGATCAATACGGTTCAGCCGGGCCCGATCGGGTCGGAAGACGGCAACCTCCTCTATGAGGATGTGCCGGGCTGGTTCTCGCGCTGGCAGGAGACCGGACTCCTCCAGTGGGAGGACAAGAACGATGACGGCCGTATCCAGTACTACGACTCGAATAACCCGGCCTTTGCCCCGACGGCTGCGGAGTACGGCTGGGAAGGCAACGAGCTGACCGTCGACCGCGACATCATGGTCATGGCCAACCCGGAGATCGCGCAGTTGCCCAACTGGGTGATCGCGCTAACGGTGGCCGGCGGCCTGGCAGCGGCGCTGTCTACGGCAGCAGGCCTTCTTATGGCAATCTCTTCGTCGATATCCCATGACTTGATCAAGGGTGTCATCAACCCGGGGATAAGTGAAAAGAGCGAGTTGTTAGCCGCTCGAATCGCCATGGGCTCAGCGGTCCTTGTAGCCGGCTACCTGGGTCTGAATCCACCAGGATTTGCGGCACAGGTCGTGGCACTGGCCTTCGGACTGGCGGCATCCTCGCTGTTCCCGGTCCTCATGCTCGGTATCTTCAGCCGCCGCATGAATAGTGCCGGGGCCATCGCGGGCATGCTCTCGGGCCTCACCTTCACCCTGATCTACGTGTTCACCTACAAGGGATGGTTCTTCATCCCGGGCACGAACACGCTGCCGGACACGCCGGAGCACTGGTTCATGGGTATTGGGCCACAGGCCATTGGCGCCATCGGCGCGTTGATCAACGTGGTTGTGGCCACCCTGGTATCCCGTGCGACGGCACCGCCGCCGAAGGATATCCAGGAGCTGGTGGAGAGCATCCGCGTGCCACGCGCGAGCTGAGACTGACGGTGCGGTGCGTCGATGGAATGACGCACCGAGCCGCTAAACTCGAAAGCCCCGGTCACCGTCAGGTGCCGGGGCTTTTTAATGGCGCGGCGGGGTCACTCGTTGGGACGCAGGGCCCGCCCTAGAGCTGAAAGCGCAGCTCGAGTTTTTTCTGTAGCCTACGGGCCTCGCGGAAGGCCTCCTTGAGAATCCGGCGATCCATCGGGTTGAGCTCATCAGGATCAAGCCGGTTGCCCATGGCCTCGCCCGCCGCTGCCTGACGCTGATGCTCCCGCATGCGCAGCAGCTGCACAAAGGCGAACGAGCGCTCGAAGGCCCCGGCATCCTCGGCACTGAGCACCCCGGCCTCTACAAGGCCACGGAAACGGGCCGGCGTATTGGATTCAACGATGCCGGCCTGCAGCGCCATGACCCGTGCCGCATCGACAAAGGGCGTCAGGCCCCGAACCTTGAGATCGAGCCGGTTGACGCCGTCATCGTCCTTGTCCGTTACGAAGTCGCGGAAGACGCCCAGCGGCGGTTTGATGGCGAGGCAGTTGCCCGCCAGGGTATGCAGGAAGACACTGTTACCGGCGGCGATTTCGACCACCCGCTGGTGAAGGGCCTCACCCGCGGCGAGATCGCCCCAGATCGGACGAAAATCGAAATAAATCGTGGAGTTGAGCAGGTTCTCCGGCGTGGCGCTGCCGACCATGCCGCGGAAGGTGTCCTCCCACTCGGCCAGGCTGAGGCAGAGATTGGGGTTGCTGGCCATGACATTGCCGGTGCAGAGCGTGAACCCGCAGGCATCCAGCACCTCATTGATACGCCAGGCCGTGGGCAGCAGGCGCTCCCGGACTGTCTCCGGCGACTCGGCACCCGGATCGAACAGGATGCCGTTATCCTGGTCCGTCACCCGCGTCTGCTCGCTGCGCCCCTCACTGCCGAAAGCGATCCAGGTGAATGGCACGCCAGGATCCCCCCGCTCTTCCAGCACCAGTTCAATGGCACGGGTGACCGTTCGGTCATTCAGGAGGGTGATGATCCGTGTGATCTGCTCCACGCCCGCGCCATGGGCCATCATGCTGTCAATCAGCGCGCCCACCTGGCTGCGGGCATGGACCAGGGCGTCAACGCCCTCGGCACCCGTGATCGAGCGGGTGAGGTGAACCAGATTGATGCGCTGGAGCGCGAAGATGTCCCGCTCGGATATCACGCCGGCAAGCCGTCCCGCATGATCGGTGATGATCATGTGCCGGATGCGATGCCGCGCCATCTCGACGATGGCCTCAAAGGCGTAGGTGTCGGTATCGAGGGTCAACGGATCGCCGGTCATGACCGTGCTGAGCGGCTCATCAAGGTCACTGCCCCCGGCCACCACGGCACGCAGGTCGTGCAGGGTAAAGATCCCCCTGGGACGGTTATCATCATCGGTGACCAGCACACTGCCCACCTTGCGCTCATGCATCGCCTCCACGGCCCCGCGTACCGGTGTACCCGGGGCGCAGGTCAGCGGGTCACCCTTCATGAGATCGCCAAGCGGCGTATCGAGGGTGGAATCGCCGCCTAGATTGCCGGCGGCATGCTGCTGGATATCCTGCTGGACCTGGTCGAGCAGGCTGCTCACGCCCCGCAGGCAGTAATCACGGAAAACGGCGCTCTCACTGATGAGATGCTCGAATGCCGAGCGCGCCAGCCGCAGACAGCGCACATTGGTGCCGGCCCGGTAGACCGTTCGCGTCGCCCGCTGACCGATCATCGCAGCCATGGGGAAGTTCTCGCCCGTCTCGAGCTGAAAGCGCTCCACGCCGGATTCGCCACCGCCCGGCCGCTCGGCATCGACCCGACCCTCAACGATCACATAGAAGTGCGGCGCCCGGCCCGCGGCCGGCTCGAGGATGACCGTCCCGGCGGTGTAGTCGCGGAGTTCGCAATGCTCGAGGAAGTATCGCTGGAGGCCTTTGGGTAGCCGGTCGAACGGGGCGTTATCCTTGAGGAACTCCCGGCCCACGGCCGTGGCATCGGTGCCCGCGTTGGCGCCAACCATGCGCGTCTCCTGGAAAAATCAGCCGCTTCGGTCGACAGAGTACCTCGACAAACCCCGACCGTAATAGCCTATACTGGAACTAAAACGAGGAGGAGGCAGCATCGCTGATGCTGGATTGTCATGTATAAGAATATTCTACTCGTGGATCACGAATCCAACCTCGCCACCGCCCTTCAGTTCCTGCTAGGCCATGCCGGATTCAATGTGACCCTGGCCGGCACCTATGCCGAGGCGGAGGCCGCTGCCGACAGGACGCGGCCAGACCTGGCGCTGATCGACGCCAGCCTGCCCGACCGCAGCGGCTACGATCTGTGCCAGGCCCTGGTGGCCCGACCGGGGCTACAGCATCTCCCTGTTCTCATGCTGACCACCCGCAGCCTGCAGGTAGAGCGCGAGAAGGCACTATCCCTGGGTGCCACCGACTTCGTCGTCAAGCCGTTCGATCCCGCGGCGATCCTGGGCCGGGTGCAGGAGCTGCTCCGAGAGGCTGCCTGAGGGTGCGGGCTTTCCGGCTCCCCCGGCTGCGAAAACGGCTCTGGCTGGCCATCGTCGGTCTGGCGACCCTGGAGCTGGTTGCCATCATTCTACTGGTACCGGTTCACCCCCTGCTGGCGGCCGTTGCCGGTGCACTGGGCACTCTGGGTGCCGGGTTCGTTATCGACCGACACATCGGTCGGCCCCTGGTGGCAACCGAACGTGGCGCCGGCATCATCGCTACTTCCAACCCCGGTCACCGCGTGGAGATAAACGGCAATCACTGGCTCGGCCGACTCCCGGAGACGGTTGAGAAGCTCGGTGGCGCTGTCGCCCGCAGCCGTCGGGAACTGGAAGAAGCGGCCGCCGCATGGACCACGCGAATCGAGGCCAGAAAGACCCGCCTGGAGACCATCCTCCGAGAGATCCGCGAAGGGGTGCTTGTCTGCGGACCCGACGGACGCATCAGCCTCTACAACCGAACCGCGCGCGAGCTCCTCAGTGCCGAGCCGGCGCTGGGCCTCGGCCGAAATATCAACGAGGTCCTCAACGAGGGGCCGCTGCGACACACGCTGCGCCTGCTCGAGCCGGGCGAGGGCGGGACCGAGGCAGCCGCCGATGCCGAGCTGGTCTGCGCAACGGCCAGTGGCGAGCGATTGCTGCGTTGCCGGGTGGCACGCCTTGTCACCGATGATCCCGATACCGCCGGCTTCGTGATGACATTACAGGATGTCTCACGCCAGACACGCTCTGCCCTGCGTCGCGAGCAGAGCCTGCGCGAAGCCGTGGAGGCCCTGCGCAACCCGTTGACGAGCCTCAACACCGCCAGTGAAAGTCTGCGACTGGCTCAGGCTGCCGACATGGCCGAGGACGCGGCGCGCTTCAGTGACATGGTCTGTGAAGAGACACAGCGACTGACCGCGGGCTTCAAGGCGCTCTCCACCGAGACCATGTCCGTCGTCACCGATAACTGGCGCCTGGAAGACGTTCATCTCGGCAGCCTGGTGGATGGCATCAAGCAGACCGGCGACAGCGCCGCCCTGCCACGCATTCAGTGTCGAGCCGACGTCTGGGTATCCGCCGAGCCGTATCTGCTCAGCCAGGTTGTTGAGGCCCTGATGGCGCGGCTCGTCACGGACCTCGGCGTATCGGCCGTCGCCCTGTCGGGACGCGAGGAAGGCAGCCTCGTCTATCTGGAAATGAACTGTCGGGTGACGTCGTTGCACCGGATCAGCTCGATGAATGGCTGGATGCCGGCCTCGAAGACGTGGGTGGGACCGTCACGCTGCGCGAGGTCCTGCAGCGACATGACACGACGGCATGGAGCCAGCCGGATCTGTCACGCACCGGTCGAGCGCTTCTGCGGCTGCCGCTGCCGGGCGCGCCAGAAAAGGTGCGCACCACCGAAATCGTCCCGGCGCGTCCGGAGTTCTATGATTTCGCTGTCGAGGATACGGAACCCGTTCGCCCGCTGGGCGCGGAGGCCGAAGCGAGCCTGGCAAGCCTGGATTACGTGGTCTTCGACTGTGAGACGACAGGGCTCGCCCCAAGCCAGGGCGACGAGATCGTTTCCATTGGGGCGGTCCGCATTCACCGTGGCCAGGTGATGCACGGCGAAACCTTTGAACTGCTGGCCAATCCGGGCCGACCCATTCCGGCGCTTGCGACAAGCATTCACGGCATCAGCGACGAGGACATCGCCGACGCCCCGCCGGTCGAGGAAGTCGTCCGGCGGTTCCATGCCTACGCGGGCGATGCCGTGCTGGTCGGTTTTAATATCGCCTTTGATATGCGCTTTCTGCGACTCAAGCAGCGCCGCTGCGATGTGCGGTTCGACAACCCCACACTGGATGCGCTGCTGCTCTCCATCCTGTTGCACGACCACACCGGCGAGCACACGATGGAGAGCGTAGCCGAACGGCTCGGCGTGGGTGTCGGCGGACGACATACGGCCTTGGGGGATTCACTGACGACGGCCGAGATATTCACCCGCCTCATCGAGCTGCTGCCGGGCGAATCCATCAGTACGCTTAGCGAAGCCATCAGCGCCCAGGAGCGGATGGTGGAATTCCGCCGCCAGCAACGCGCGTTCTGACAACCCACCCATCAAAAAGCCCCGGGGCATCCGCCACGGGGCTTTCCAGGCAGAGGCCGATCCGAGTCGGCCTGCGACGCGATGACGCCGGCGCTAGCTCTCGGCGCCCTCTTCTTCCAGCGCCTTGATGCTGAGCCGGATGCGGCCCTGGCGATCCACTTCGAGGACCTTGACCTGCACCATCTGGCCTTCCTTGAGCTCATCACTCACGCTCTCCACCCGACGGTTGGAGATCTGCGAGATGTGCACAAGACCATCGCGACCCGGCAGGATGTTGACGAAGGCGCCGAAGTCCATGAGCTTGATGACCTTGCCTTCGTAGACCTGACCGACTTCGACATCCGCCGTGAGGAGCTCAATGCGGCGCCTTGCCTCTTCGCCGGCTGCCTTGTCCACCGAACCAATCGTCACCGTGCCGTCATCGGTGATGTCGATGGTCGTACCGGTTTCTTCCGTCAGCTGGCGGATCGTAGCACCACCCTTGCCGATCACATCGCGGATCTTCTCGGGGTCGATGCGCAGCGTGATCAGCCTCGGGGCGTAGGCCGACATCTCCTCGCGGTGTTCGCCGATGACATCGTTCATGCGACCGAGGATATGCAACCGACCATCGCGCGCCTGCTCGAGCGCCCGCTCCATGATCTCGCGGGTGATACCGTTGATCTTGATGTCCATCTGCAGCGCCGTGACACCGCTGTCGGTGCCGGCCACCTTGAAGTCCATGTCACCCAGATGGTCCTCATCACCGAGGATATCGGTCAGGACAGCGAACTCGTCGCCTTCCTTGATAAGCCCCATGGCGATACCGGCCACAGGCGCCTTGATCGGCACACCGGCGTCCATCAGCGAGAGGCTGGTACCGCAGACCGAGGCCATGGAGCTTGAGCCATTCGACTCGGTGATCTCGGAGACCACGCGGACCACGTAGGGGCAGTCCTCCGGGGACGGCATGACCGCCTGAATGCCCCGCTTGGCCAGTTTGCCGTGGCCGATCTCCCGGCGCTTGGGCGTGCCCATGAAGCCCGTCTCACCCACGCAGTAAGGCGGGAAGTTGTAATGCAGCATAAAGGGCTCGCGGCGCTCGCCCTCGATGGCATCGATGATCTGGGCATCGCGGCCAGTCCCCAGGGTCGTGACGACAATCGCCTGCGTCTCGCCGCGGGTGAAGATCGCCGAACCGTGGGTGCGCGGTAGCGTGCCGACCTCGATGTCGATGGGCCGGACCGTCTGCTGATCACGGCCATCGATGCGCCGCTCGCCGCTCAGAATCCGGCCGCGGACGATCTTCTTCTCAAGGGTCTTGAAGGCCTCGCCAACCGCGTCGCCACTCCAGCCTTCGGTGCCTTCTTCGGCAGTGACAAGCTCGGCGTTGACCTGTTCGCGCACCACTCCGATGGCCTCCTGCCGGGCCTGCTTGTCGGCGATCCCGTAGGCCTCGGTGAGCGGATTTTCAGCCAGTTCACGGACTCGACCCGCGAGGGTTTCGTCAGCGGGCGCCGGCGCCCACTCCCAGCGCGGCTTGCCAGCCTCGGCAGTGAGCTCGTTAATGGCGGAAATAGCCGACTGCATCTGCTCGTGACCGTAGAGCACCGCATCGAGCATGGTCTGCTCGGACAGGCGGTCGGCCTCCGACTCCACCATGAGCACGGCCTGGTCGGTGCCGGCGACCACCAGATCGAGTTCGGAGTCCTCAAGCTGGCTGAACGTGGGGTTGAGGATGAACCCGCCTTCCCGATACCCGACCCGGGCGGCCCCGATGGGTCCCTCGAAGGGAATGCCGCTGATGGCCAGTGCCGCAGACGTGCCCAGCATCGCTGGAATGTCCGCATCGACTTCGGGATTCATGGAGATGACCGTCGCGATCACCTGGACCTCGTTGGAGAATCCGGCGGGAAAGAGCGGCCGGATCGGCCGATCGATCAGTCGCGAGACGAGTGTCTCCTTCTCGGAGGGCCGGCCTTCGCGCTTGAAAAATCCACCGGGGATCTTGCCGGCCGCGTAGGTACGCTCCTGGTAATTGACCGTGAGGGGCAGGAAGCTGCGCCCGGGCACCTCCTCACGCTTGCCCACCACGGTGACCAGCACGACGGTGTCGGCCATGTTGACGAGCACGGCGCCGGTGGCCTGGCGGGCGATCTTGCCCGTTTCGAGCGTTACGGTCTGTTCACCGAACTGGAAGGACTTCTTGACGGCGGTTGGAGTCACTGCAAATACACCCCTGGTCGGTTTCTGTTCGCCTTACTTGCGCAGGCCCAGTCTTTCGATAACGGACTGATAACGCTCAAGGCTCTTGCGGTGCAGGTAGTCCAGCAGCTGCCGGCGCTGATTGACCAGCTTGAGAAGACCGCGGCGGGAGTGATGATCCTGCTTATGGGTGGCGAAATGTTCGGTGAGATGCTGGATGCGGGCGGTCAGAAGGGCGATCTGGACCTCTGGGGACCCAGTATCCCCGTCGGAGCGTCCGTAATCACGGACGATCTCCTGCTTCTGCTGAGCGCTGAGTGACATCAATGACTCCTGGTTAACTCGCTGATTTAACAGAATGGGGCATTCTAGCCCCCGCTGCTTCGCTGAACAAGCAATCGCCGCGGCGCCACGGCGCCGTCGTCGTCCGCTCGACCGATACCGAGGAACGCTCCGGTATCGCTGTACACTCTCAATAGGGTCGCCGTCAGGGACTCGGGGGCGAGCGCTGTCGCCGGTGATACGGCCTGCCCCTGGCAGAAGGCCGGCGCTCCGCCTGCGGGGAGCACCGCGGCCGGATGATCGATAAGCGCCTGATCCGGCGGCAACAAGTGCTCATCCAACGCCTCGGGCCCGCTGGATGCTTTGTCCTCGAGATCCTCCAGCGCCCACATGACAGGCTCGCGGAAGGGCCCGAGGGCGGTGCGCCGCAGCGCCTCGACATGGGCGCCGCAGCCAAGGCATTCGCCGATATCCGAGACCAGGCTGCGGATATAGGTGCCCTTGGTGCAGTCCACGCGGAGTTCGATCCGATCCGGCGCGACCCATCGACCGGCGAGGCCGTGAATGATCACCCGCCGCGGCTCTCGATCCACAACGATGCCCTCGCGGGCGAGCTCATGCAGCCGGCGGCCCTGGTGCTTGAGCGCGGAGAACATGGGCGGAACCTGCTCAATCTCACCCCGGAAGCGCCCGAGCACCGAATCCAGCGCGTCGTCATCCAGATCGGGAACCGGCCGCTGCTCGAGGACCGTCCCATCGGCATCGGCACTGTCCGTGGTCACACCGAGGCGGGCCGTGGCCACATACTGCTTGTCGGCATCCAGCAGCCAGCCGCTGATCTTGGTGGCCTCGCCAAAACACAAGACCAGCAGCCCCGTGGCCAGGGGATCCAGGCTGCCGGTGTGGCCGGCCTTGCGGGCATCAAGCCAACGACTCACCCGACGCAGTGCGCGGTTGGAGGTCATGCCCGACGGTTTATCGAGCAGAAGGATCCCGTCTATCTGCCGGCCTTTCTTGCGCGCCATGCCGTCCGATCAATCAGTATCCGGCTCGGCTGCCCCATCATCGGGACGCACCTCGTCGATCAGCCGATTCAGACGGGCACCACGATCGAATACCGGATCGTAGTGAAAGCGCAGGGCGGGCACCGTCCTGAGCGAGAGGCGGCGGGCGAGCTGGCGGCGCAGGAAACCCGCAGCCCCGTTGAGGGCCTTCACCATTTCCCGCGACGCCGCCTCGTCCATGCCCAGCCCGGTGACATAGACCTCGGCATGGGCGAAATCGCGGCTCGCCCGCACCTCGGAGACGGTCACCGAACCGACCCGCGGGTCGCGGACCTCGTCACGAATCAGCTCGGCCAGCTCCTGCTGGATCTGATCCCCGACCCGGCGGGCGCGCGAAAAATCCTTCGGCATCGGCTACAGCGACCGCTCGATGGTCACGCGCTCATAGCATTCGATCTGGTCGCCGACCCGAACGTCGTTGTAGTTACGCACGCCGATACCGCACTCGGTACCGGACTGAACCTCGTTAACGTCGTCCTTGAACCGCCGCAACGACTCCAGATCGCCCTCAAAGACGACCACGTTGTCGCGCAGCACGCGGATCGGGTTACGCCGCCGGACCACGCCGTCCACCACCAGGCATCCGGCGATCTGGCCCAGCTGCGAGGACCGGAAGACATCGCGCACCTCAGCGGTGCCGATGATCTGCTCCTGCGTCTCCGGCTCCAGCATCCCGCTGATCGCACTTCTCAGCTGATCGATCGCGTCGTAGATGATGCTGTAGTAGTGCAGCTCGACCTCGTTTTCCTGGGCAAGCCGCCGTGCCTTGGCATCGGCACGGACGTTGAAACCGATCAGCAGCGCTTCAGAAGCCAGGGCCAGATTGACGTCAGACTCATTGATCGCACCAACGCCGGTGGCGACCGGGGTAATCCGGACTTCTTCATTGGAGAGGTTAGTGAGCGACTGCGTCAGCGCCTCCACGGACCCCTGGACATCGCCCTTGATGACCAGATTGACCGTCTTCACCTCCTGGTCCTGCATCTGCGAGAAGAGCTCGTCCATCCGGGCGGCCTTCTGCGCCTGCAGCCGTTTGTCGCGACTCTTCTCGCGGCGATGATCGGCCAGCTCCCGGGCCTTGCGCTCATCCTCGACCACCAGCACCTCGTCGCCGGCCTCCGGTAGCCCGGACAGGCCCAGGACAACAACCGGTGTCGACGGACCCGCCGTCTTCACTCGCTCGCCGCGCTCATCGAGCAGCGCCCGGACACGGCCGTATTCGGTTCCCGAGATGATCATGTCGCCCTGCTGAAGCACACCGTTCTGGACGAGAATGGTGGCGACCGGTCCACGGCCGCGGTCCAGGCTCGACTCAACCACGATGCCCGAGGCCGGGCAATCGCGGACGGCCTTGAGCTCGAGCAGCTCTGACTGCAGCGCCACCGCTTCCAGGAGCGCTTCCACGCCCTGGCCGGTCAGCGCCGAGCAGGGAATGAACTGGGTATCGCCGCCCCACTCTTCCGGAATGACTTCCCGTGCCGCCAGCTCGTTCTTGACCCGGTCCGGATCGGCATCCTCGCGGTCGATCTTGTTGACGGCCACCACAATGGGCACTCCGGCGGCCCGGGCGTGCTTGACCGCCTCTTCGGTCTGCGGCATGACGCCATCGTCGGCGGCCACCACGAGGATGACGACATCGGTGACCTGGGCGCCACGCGCCCGCATCGCCGTAAAGGCCTCATGGCCGGGCGTATCGAGGAAGGTCAGATCGCCCCCCTCGGTATTCACGCGATAGGCGCCGATGTGCTGAGTGATACCGCCTGCCTCGCCAGAAGCCACCTTGGCGCGGCGAATGAAATCCAACAGCGTGGTCTTGCCGTGGTCGACGTGACCCATGATGGTGACCACCGGCGAACGCGCCACCTCCTCACCAATCGGCTCTGCGGCCTGACCAAGCACTGCCTCTTCGAGGTCGTCCTCGCGCACAATGTGCGGGCGATGGCCCATCTCCTCGACGAGCAGAACAGCGGTATCCTGATCGATCGCCTGGTTGATGGTGGCCATCACGCCCTGCTTCATCATCTCCTTGATGAGATCGGCCGCCTTCACGCTCATGCGCTGCGCAAGTTCGCCCACCGTGATGGTTTCCGGCACCTGCACATCACGCACCACCGGCGCCGTCGGCTTCTCGAACTCCTGCTGCAGGGCGGAGCTGGCGGCGCCGGCCGCACCCCGACGTCGCGCCTGACGCCCCCCGGCCCCGGCCTTCTTGCGCGCCTTGCCCTTGCCGCGTGAAGCTTTGCGTGCGGCGCGCTCCTCGGCCTCGCGCTCGCGTTTGGCTTCGGCTTCGAGACGCTTGCGCTCCTTTTCGTCCTCGATTTCCTTCTTGCGTGCCGCCTCGGAATCCGCCTTCTGTTGTTCGGCCTCGATATCAGCAACCGTCTGCGCTTCGGCTTCGGCCTCCGGGGTCGCCGCGCCTTCCGACGCTGCTTCCTCGGCCACGGATTCCGCACCGGACGGCTCAGCCGCCGCAGCCTCTGCCTCCCGAGCGGCCGCTTCCTCGGCTTCCTGGCGCTGACGCTGGGCCTCGGCCTCGGCCGCCTGGCGACGGGCTTCTTCCGCCGCCTTCACATCGCGCTGCAAGGCGCGCTCAAGCACCTGGGCGTCCTGCTCCGCGGCCTCCGCCTCGACCACGCTCCGCTTGACGTAGGTGCGCTTCTTGCGCACCTCGACATTGACCGTCCGACCGGTCGCAGCCCGACTACCGCGGGCACTGCGCCGCTCCCCGCCACCGGCGGAAGGCATACGCAACTGGCTGTGGCTGCGCCGCTTGAGCGTAATCTGGGACGGCCCTTCCTCATCGGCCTCGTCCTTGCGCCCGTGAGTTGAGCGGATGTGATCGAGCAGAGCCGACTTATCCGACTCGGCAAACTCCGCATCCGGATCCTCGCAGGACAGCCCCGCCTCTCGCAGCTGAATCATCAGCCGGTCCAGGGGCACTCCGGTCTGCTCCGCAAAATCTCTGACCGTGCTCTGCGCCATATACAATTCCTCCGTCCCGGATCCTCCGGGCTTAGTCCTGGCCCTCGCCCTCCTCGGCGAACCAGGGCTCTCGAGCCTTCATGATCAGAGCGCCAGCGCGCTCTGCATCAAGACCCTCGATTTCAACCAGATCATCCACCGACTGCTCCGCGAGATCCTCCATGGTGCGGATACCCTGAGCAGCCAGATTCGCCGCCAGGCCCTCATCCATACCTTCCATGGCGAGCAGATCCTCAGCCGGGGCTTCCGCGGCGGCCGCCTCGGCCTCGCGCTCGGCCAGCACGTCGCGCGCGCGCTGGCGCAGCGCATTGACCAGGTCCTCGTCGAACCCTTCAATCTCCAGCAGCTCGACCACCGGCACGTACGCCACTTCCTCGAGGCTGGAGAATCCTTCCTCAACCAGCAACCCGGCCAGATCCTCGTCGGCATCCAGTTCACGAACGAACATGTCGACGAGCTCGGCCGCCTCGGCCTCGCTCTTAGCCTCCGCCTCGGCGGCGGTCATGACGTTGAGCTCCCAACCGGTCAGCTCACTCGCCAGGCGCACATTCTGACCGCCACGACCGATGGCCTGCGAAAGCTGCTCCTCGCCCACCGCGATATCCATGCTGTGCCGATCCTCGTCAACCACGATGGATTCCACCTCGGCCGGGGCCATGGCATTAATGACGAACTGCGCCGGATTCTCGTTCCAGAGAATGATGTCGATGCGCTCGCCAGAGAGTTCGTTGGACACGGCCTGAACCCGTGAGCCACGCATACCGACGCAGGCTCCTACCGGGTCGATGCGACTATCCAGTGCATTGACAGCGATTTTGGCACGAAGCCCGGGATCGCGCGCCGCGCCGAGAATCTCCAGCAGGTCCTGCCCCACCTCGGGCACCTCAAGCTTGAACAGCTCGACCAGGAACTCCGGGGCGGAGCGGCTGGAAAACAGCTGCGGCCCACGGGCCTCCTCCCGCACCTCGCGCAACCAGGCGCGCAGACGATCGCCGGGGCGCACCGCCTCGCGGGGAATCATATCCTCGCGGGGAATAAAGGCCTCGGCATTGCCACCGAGATCCAGGAATACGTTGCCGCGCTCAACACGCTTGACGATTCCCGTGATCAGCTCACCGACACGATCCCGGTAGGCTTCCACCACCTGGGCGCGCTCGGCGTCGCGGACCTTCTGGACGATCACCTGCTTGGCCGTCTGGGCGGCAATGCGGCCGAAATCCACCGACTCCATGGGCTCTTCGATGAACCCGCCGACCTCTATCGTCGGATCCGTCCCGCGTGCCTCGCTGATCGGGATCTGCTGGTCGGGAAATTCCAGCTCGTCATCATCCTCAACCACCTCCCAGCGTCGGAACGTCTCGTAATCGCCGGTGCGACGATCCACCGCGACACGCGCCGCGATCTCGCCTTCATGGCGCTTCTGCGTCGCCGAGGCGAGGGCCGCTTCGATCGCCTCGAAGATCACTTCCTGTTCGACGCCCTTCTCGTTGGCGATGGCGTCCACTACCAGCAGAATTTCCTTGCTCATCTTCTACCGTTCTCCGATTGCAATTCGCAGCCGCTCAAGGCTCCAGCTCAACGTGCGCGCGATCAATATCCGCCAGCGACACGACGGTCCGCTCACCCGACTCATCCACCACCACGCCGTCTTCTCTCAAGCCGATCAGCCGCCCATGTAGCTTGCGCCGCCCATTCATCAGCGTGCGCAGGCGGATGCGAATCCACTCGCCGACAAAACGCTCATAGTCCGATGTCTTGAAGATGGGACGATCGAGGCCGGGCGAAGAGACCTCAAGGAGATAATCGCCGGCGATCGGCTCTTCTACATCGAGCACACCGCTTACCTGGTGGCTGACGCGGGCGCAGTCGTCGACGTCGATCCCCTCGGGACCATCGATGAATACGCGCAGTACGCCCTGTTGTCGTCCCGGGTGGTATTCCACTCCGACGAACTCGTATCCGAGACCTTCGACGACGGGCTCCAGCAGATTGGTGACGCGTTCAGGCGCTTTCATGTCTATCTTGTCCGGTCCTGCCCGGAACAAAAAATGGGCCCGTGGCCCATTTCCATCGCCGGCTGCCGCGCAGGCGGCACCGGCAAAAAAAAAGGCCGCAAGCGGCCTTCTCGAAGATGCCTATTTGGTAGCGGGGGCAGGATTTGAACCTGCGACCTTCGGGTTATGAGCCCGACGAGCTACCGGACTGCTCCACCCCGCAACCGACAACGCACAGGATAGGGATCGAGCGGCTTTATTTCAAGGCCTTTATCGACGCTGCCGCTTCATCAGGCGACGCCGCAGGTCATGTCGGTAGACAAAGCCGGGCAAAGCAAAAGTGGCGAACAGCGACAACGCAATGACCCAGAACTCCCAGCCCTGAATCTGGAGCTGCCCCTGGGTCCGGTATTCCATGCCGGCGCCAACGAGGCCAACCACGAAGAAGAGGATCAGCCATTCCAGAAGCCGCACCCACTCCGGCTTGCCCCGGGATGGCGCCGGCCAGACGAAGGCGATGCGCTCGCTCGTCCAGGGCAGATTCGCCGCGAGCACTGCAATCAGCAACAGGACGATAATGGCGACGCCGGTCGTCATCGTTGACTCAGAGCCCGAATGCGGCCCGACAGATCTCGATCAACGTATCGGGGAACAGCCCGAGCAACAGCACAAGTCCCCCATTCGCCGCCACGACCACCCGGGGGCCTATCGGTGCCTCCAGCGGTGTGGGTGACTCCGCCCGGTCAAAGTAGACGGCCTTGAGAACCCGAAGATAATAAAAAGCCCCGATAACGGCGAAGATCACCGCGACTACAGCAAGCCAGATCATGCCGGAATCCACCAGCGCCTGCAGCACCAGCCACTTCGCGTAGAAACCCACGGTGCCCGGGATGCCCGTCATCGAGAACATCAACAGCAGCATGACCAGCGCGTAGCCGCTATGCCGGTCGTTCAGCCCGCGCATGTCATCGATCATCTCCGCCTCGAAGCCCTTCCGGGAGAGCAGGATGATCATTCCGAATCCGCCAGCCACCATGATGCCGTAGCTGATCGCGTAAAACAGCGCGGCGGCATAGCCCTCCTCAGTGCCGGCAATCAGACCGAGGAAGAGGAAACCGATATGAGAGATGGTGGAGTAGGCCAGCATCCGCTTGAAGTTGGTCTGCACCAGCGCGAAGAGATTACCCACGGCCAGCGAGCCGACGGCGAGGATAATCGCCATGACCTGCCACTGATCATGCAGCTGCCCCAGGCCGTCGGCGAGCAGACGCAGGAACAGAGCGAGCGCCGCAATCTTCGGCGCGCTGCCAAGGAACGCCGTCACCGCCGTCGGTGCGCCCTGGTAGACATCGGGAATCCACATATGGAAAGGGGCAGCGCCGAACTTGAAGGCGATACCAACCAGTGCGAAGGTCATCCCGAACGCCATCAGCAGCAGGTTATCGCCAGCCGCCGCCCTCGTCGCGATGTCATCGATCAACAGGCTGCCTGAGGCGCCGTAGATCATCGACATGCCGTAGAGGAGCATGCCGGAGGACAGCGCGCCGAGCACGAAGTACTTCATCGCCGCTTCGGCGCCGATCCGGCTGTCGCGGTCGAAGGCGACCATCGCATACAGACTCAGCGAGAGAAGCTCGAGGCCGACGTAGAGCACCAGCAGGCTGCTCGCGGACGCCATGACGAACATGCCCAGCGTCGCAATCAGCGCGAGCATGTAGAACTCGCCCTTGAGCAGATCGCGCTGACGCAGGTAATCCCGACTGTATCCCAGCGTGACCGCGGCAAGGCCGGCAATCGCCACTTTCAGCACAGCGGCCAGGCTGTCGCTGACATACATCCCATTGAAGGTGATCTCACGGTCGCCGCCCCAGT
Organism: Spiribacter sp. 1M189; assembly: GCF_040838345.1. Classification (NCBI taxonomy): domain Bacteria; kingdom Pseudomonadati; phylum Pseudomonadota; class Gammaproteobacteria; order Chromatiales; family Ectothiorhodospiraceae; genus Spiribacter; species Spiribacter insolitus. The sequence goes on from NZ_JBAKFF010000001.1 coordinate 1,048,106, forward strand.
GCGTGGATACAGCCAGCCAGATCGCCACCAGCAGGGTGGCCTGGGTCAGGAAAAAGGCGATCCGGCCCTCCTGGCTGCGATCGAAAAGATCCGCAATGAGCACGACACAAACCATGACCCCGAGCCAGATCTCCGGGGCGGCCAGTGCGAATTGGGGCATCTCGAAATTCATCATCGTCCTCGGGCCAGGGTGCTAGAGGGTCGGCACCACGATTCGGAAGAGCGCATCCAGCGACGGCGCCATGACATCGATCAACGGTGCCGGATAGATGCCGAAAAAGAGCACCACCGCGGCGAGGCTTCCCAGCAGAAGGCGCTCGCGGGGGCTGACGTCCTGCAACTCGTCGACCGCCTCGCTTTTGACCTCTCCATAAACGACCCGCTTGATCATCCAGAGGCTGTAGGCCGCCCCAAGAATGAGGGTCAGCCCCGCGATCGCGGCATACCAGAATCCCGCCTGGAAACTGGCCAGAATCACCATGAACTCCCCCACGAATCCGGAGGTGCCGGGCAGACCTGCATTGGCCATGGCGAAGAGCACGAAGAACCCGGCAAATACCGGCATGCGGTTGGCAACACCGCCATAATCGGCGATCCGCCGAGTGTGCATACGGTCATAGAGGACACCCACGCACAGGAACATCGCCGCGGAGACGAAACCATGCGAGATCATCTGAACCATCCCGCCCTCAAGCGCCATGAGCGCACCGTCCCGGCTACCGCTACCGGCGAGGATGCGGAAGATCAGGAAGAACGCCAGGGTGACAAAGCCCATGTGCGCGATGGATGAGTAGGCAATGAGCTTCTTGAGATCCTCCTGGACCATCGCCACCAGCCCGATGTAGACCACGGCGATGAGGGACAGGCCGATCAGGAGCCAGTCCAGCGCCATGCTCGCCTCGGGCGTAATGGGCAGGCTGAAGCGGAGGAAACCATAGCCGCCGATCTTCAGGGTGATCGCCGCGAGGATGACCGAGCCCCCGGTCGGCGCCTCGACGTGGGCGTCCGGTAGCCAGGTATGCACCGGAAACATCGGTACCTTGACCGCAAAGGCCGCCAGGAACGCAAGGAAGACCAGCGTCTGTGTCGCCAGTGGAAGCTGCAGTCCATAGAAATCCTGGATCGCGAAGCTACCCGCCTCGGTGCGCAGATAGATCAGCGCAACCAGCATCATCACCGAACCAAGGAAGGTATACAGGAAGAACTTGAGGGTCGCGTAGATCCGGTTCGGGCCGCCCCAGATTCCGATGATCAGGAACATCGGAATCAGCATGGCCTCGAAGAACACGTAGAACAGGATGGCATCCAGCGCGCTGAACACGCCGATCATGATGCCCTCCATAATGAGGAATGCCGCAAGATACTGGGCCGGCTTGTAACGCACGACCTCCCAGGCCGCCACGACCACCAGCAGCGTGGAGAACGCGGTCAGCACGACCAGCGGCATGGAAATGCCGTCAACCCCCAGGTAGTAATCGATTCCGAACGCCTGGATCCAGGGGGTACGCTCAATAAACTGCATCCCCGCGACGCCGACCTCGAAGCCGACCCAGAGCGCCAGGGCAAGCACGAAGACCAGCGCTGCCACTGCCAGTGCCGACCAGCGGGCCCGATCGGCATCCGCCCTGCCGAGGACGAGCACACCCGCCCCGCCGACGATCGGCAACCAGATCAACAGGCTCAGTAAGGGCCAACCTTCAAACATGTTCAGAACCATCCCCGCCAGCTACCCACGAACACCGTCAGCAGCAGCAGGAGGCCGACGATCATCGCAAAGGCATAGTGATACAGATATCCGGACTGGGCACCGCGCAGCACCGCCGCCATTCGGCCGATGGTGCGCGCCGTCCCGTTGACGAGCACGCCGTCGATGATGCCCTGATCACCGCCCCGCCAGAGGATACGGCCGACGAGTCGACCGCCACCGGCGAACACGGTGTTGTAGAGGTCATCGAAACCGTACTTGCGCTGCAACACCCGAACCACCACCGCAAAGCGCGCGTTGATGGCGGGCAGCAGATCCGGGCGACGGAGATAGAGGAACCAGGCGGTCACGGCACCGGCCACGGCAAGCCAGAACGCCGGGTTGACCGCGGCATGGAGACCGAATGCGAATGGTCCGTGGAACTTCTCCGCCAGCTTAACGAGGACATCGTTGGCTGGCGCGACATGGATGGAGTCAGCAAAGAAACCGCCGAACAGAAGCGGCTGAATGGTGAAGTAGCCAATGAGCGCCGCCGGTACCGCCAGCGCCACGAGCGGCCATTCCATCACCGGCAGCACGTAGCGTGGCAGATGTTTCATATGCTCCTTGGCATGCGGATCAATGCGCTCTTCCCCCCAGAACACCATGAAATACAGCCGGAAGCTGTAGAGCGCCGTCACGAACACACTGAGCAGCACGGCCCAGTAGGCGAAAACCGCTCCGGCCCGATCGGAGAGGTGCACCGCCTCGATGATCGCATCCTTGGAGTAGTAACCGGAGAAGAACGGCGTGCCCACCAGCGAGAGCGTCGCCAGCAGCATGGTGATATGCGTGATGGGCATGTAGCGGCGCATGTTGCCCATCCGGCGCATGTCCTGCTCATGATGCAGCGCCACGATAATCGCGCCTGCGCCCAGGAACAGCAGCGCCTTGAAGAAGGCGTGGGTCATGACGTGGAACACGCCCGCCGCGTACGCCGAGGCGCCGAGGCCGACGAACATGTAACCGAGCTGCGACAGCGTTGAGTAGGCGATCACCCGCTTGATATCGTTCTGGACCAGACCGACCAGCCCCATGAAGAATGCGGTGATCGCTCCCAGCACCAGCACCACCGAGAGGGCCGTATCGGAGAGTTCGAACAGCGGCGACATGCGCGCCACGAGGAAGATGCCCGCGGTGACCATGGTGGCGGCATGAATGAGCGCCGAGATCGGTGTCGGACCCTCCATGGAGTCCGGCAGCCAGACATGGAGTGGCACCTGCGCCGATTTACCCATGGCGCCAATGAACAGCAGGATGGCGGCGACCGTGGCCACCAGTGCTTCCGTACCAAACAGCGTCATGGTCTGGTCGGGTGCCGCCGCGGCGGCCGTGAAGACCTCGGCGTAGTCCAGGCTGCCGTAGTACATCAGTACCGCGGCAATGCCCAGCAGAAAACCAAAGTCGCCCACCCGGTTGACGAGGAAGGCCTTCAGGTTGGCGAAGATGGCCGTTTCCTTGCGATACCAGAAGCCGATCAGCAGATAAGAGACCAGCCCCACCGCTTCCCAGCCGAAGAACAGCTGCAGAAAGTTGTTCGCCATGACCAGCATCAGCATGGCGAAGGTGAACAGGTTGAGGTAGCTGAAGAAGCGCTGGTAGCCGGCGTCGTCGTGCATGTAACCAATGGTGTAGACATGGACCGCCAGCGAGACACTGGTCACGACCACCATCATCAACGCGGTCAGCCGGTCGACCAGGAAGCCGACCTCCATGTTCAGTCCGCCGACGACGGCCCACTGGTAGATGGTCTCGTTGTATGGCCCGACACCGCCCCAGAGATGCTGATAGAAAACCCAGAGGGACAGCAGTGCCGATACCGCCACGGCGCCCACCGTGATGCGATGGGCATTGGCCCGCCCGATCCGGGCACCGGCAAGCCCCGACACGGCGGCACCGAACAGGGGCGCGAGGACAATGAGTAGATAGATCGTCTTCATCTCCTATCCCCGCATACTGTCCAGATCGCCCACATTGATGGTGTTCCGGTTGCGGAACAGCACCACGAGAATGGCGAGGCCGATGGCCGATTCCGCCGCAGCAACCGTGAGTATGAAGAACACGAAAACCTGACCGTGGATGTCGCCGAGGAAATGCGAGAAGGCGATGAAGTTGAAGTTCACCGCAAGCAGGATCAGCTCGATGGACATGAGCAGGACGATGGCATTCTTTCGGTTGAGAAAGATGCCCGCCATGCCGATGGAAAACAGCAGTGCGCTGAGAACCAGATAGTCGGAGAGCGCTAACATGAATGCCCCGGTTGTTGTTATGAGTCGGTTTCGCGTTCGCTCGGCATCTGCACAAGGCGCAGGCGGTCGGCCTTGCGGGTGCGGACCTGTGCCGAGATATCCTGGTGCTTGGTTCCCGCTCGACGGCGATGCGTGAGCATGATCGCGGCGATGATGGCCAGTAGCAGGACGATCGCCGCGAGCTCGAACGGATAGACGTAAACCGTGTAGAGGACACTGCCCAGCAGTCGTATGTTGTTCGACTCAGCGGCGCCCCCTGCCGCCTCCGCGGGTGGCCCGCCGATATCGACCACGCCGGCACCGATCACCAGCAGCATCTCCAGCACCATGACGAGGCCCACCAACGCGCCAATGGGCAGATAGCGCGCGAAGCCCTCCCGCATCACCGACAGATTGATATCAAGCATCATCACCACGAACAGGAACAGCACCATGACCGCGCCGACGTAGACCAGAATCAGCGCAATGCCCAGGAACTCCGCTTCCGCCAGCAGCCATAGCGCCGCACTGGTGAAAAACGCCAGCACCAGCGCGAGTGCCGAGTGCACCGGATTACGCGAGGTAATCACCAGTGTCGCCGCGAGCAGCAGGATCGCTGCGAAGACGTAGAAGATGACTTTTTCGATCACGTGCTGCCCCCAGCCCCCTGCGCTTACCGGTACGGCGCGTCTGCTGCCCGATCCTCGGCCAGCTGCGCCTCGTACTTCTCGCCCAGCGCCAGGAGCTCATCCTTGGGAATGATCTGCTCACCACGCCGCTCGAAATGATATTCGTGGATCCGCGTCTCGACGATCGAGTCCACCGGGCAGGACTCCTCGCAGAAACCGCAGTAGATGCACTTGAACAGGTCGATGTCGTATCGCGTGGTGCGGCGGGTGCCGTCCTCGCGTTGCTCCGACTCGATGGTGATCGCGAGCGCGGGACAGACCGCCTCGCAGAGTTTGCAGGCGATGCAGCGCTCCTCGCCATTGGGATAGCGACGCAGCGCATGAAGCCCGCGGAAGCGCGGCGACTGCGGCGCCTTCTCTTCCGGATACTCAAGCGTGTATTTCGACTCGAACAGATGCCGCCCGGTAAGCCGCATACCCTTGAGCAGCTCGGTGAGCATGAACGTGCCGAAGAATTCCTTAACTGCCTGCATCGTCAATTACCTGCTCATGAAAACCATGGTCCGATTTCGGCCAGAATCATGCCTGCCACGACAATCAGCCATACCACTGTAACGGGGATCAGCACCTTCCAGCCGAGGCGCATGATCTGGTCATAGCGATATCGAGGGAAAGTGCCCCGGAACCAGATGTAGAGAAACAGGAAAAAACAGACCTTGAGTGCGAACCAGACGAGCCCCGGCACCCAGCTGAACAGCGGGCCCAGAAGCGGGATCCCGTGAAATGGCGAATACCAACCACCAAGGAACATGATCGCCGCCAGACCGGAGATCAGGATCATGTTCGCGTACTCGGCGAGGAAGAAAATCGCAAACGCCATGCCCGAGTATTCGACGTGGAAGCCGGCGACGATCTCGGATTCACCTTCCGCCACGTCGAATGGCAATCGGTTGGTCTCTGCCACCCCGGAAATCCAATAGACGATGAACAGCGGCAGCAGCGGCAGCCAGAACCAGTTCCAGATCGGCCCTTCCTGGGCCCGGACGATGTCGCCCATGTTGAGGCTGCCAGCGGCCATCAAGACGCCCACTAGCGCAAAACCCATGGCGATTTCGTAGGAAACCACCTGCGCCCCGGCCCGAAGTGCACCGAGGAGCGCATATTTCGAGTTGGAGGCCCAGCCCGCCAGGATGATCCCGTAGACGCCCATCGACGTCATCGCCAGGACGTAGAGCAGGCCGGCGTTGATGTCGGCGATCACCAGCCCATCGCCCACTGGCAGGACCGCCCATGCCGCGAGCGCGGGCATGATCGAGAGCATGGGCGCCAGCACAAAGAGGAAGCGGTTGGCGTTCTGCGGCAGCACGACTTCCTTCATGAGCAGCTTGAGCGCGTCGGCGATGGGCTGCAGCAGCCCGTGCCATCCAACCCGGTTCGGACCGCGGCGCAGCTGCATGGAACTGATGACCTTGCGCTCGGCGTAGGTCATGTAGGCCACCGCCACGAACAGCGGCACGATGAGTGCCACGATCTTGGCCACGATCCAGCTGAGTTCGATCAATGCGCTCATGCACTGTCTCCGGAGGCGCTGACTTCCACCGGCCCGATCAGCGCGCCGAGTCCCTCGCTGCCTGCAACACCCGCGGGGATCCACACACTGCCCGCCGGCACCGCCTCGCTGAGCTCGAGCGGCATGGAACGGGTGACGCCCCCCTGGGTGACGCGCACCTGCCCGGTGGAGTCCAGCCGCAGGCGCGCCGCATCACTCGGGTTCATGGTTGCCGTGACCGGCGCGGCATGGTCGGTGGCCTGCAGCGAGTCGGCATGGCGGGTGAGCGGATCGACTCCGAACATCGCCGCCTGCCCGATCCGCATCAGCTCCGTCTCGGTGATCGGCGAGGCCTTCACGGGGTTCGTGGGTCGACCGGCGACAACCTCACCGGCGATCGACTGGACCTCATGATGAATCTCATCCGGTGCCTGATACTCGAAGCCGTCGAGCTCAAGCACGTTGGCGAGCACACGCAGGAGCCGCCAGGCGGGCCTTGCCTCACCCTGCGGCTGACCGACTCCGGCGAAGGTCTGCCAGCGCCCCTCGGCGTTGACCAGCGTTCCCGCCGTCTCCCCCAGTGCCGCGATGGGCAGCAGGACGTCGGCGTTCTGCCGCAGCGCCGGCGAATCATGAGTCGCCAGTGCGATCACCGTCTCCGCCGCGCCCAATGCCCTGGTGGCCGCCGCCGCATCAATCAGATCGTGCTCCGGCTCGATGCCCATGAGCAGGTAGGCCTTGCGCGGGTCCGCCACCATGGCGGCCGCGTCCAGCCCGGCCGCAGCCGCGCCATCGACACGGCGCCCGGGCAATGCCCCGGCGAGCCACGCGCCCGCCGCATTGGCGCCATTGGTGAGCTCGCCATAGGCGGCTCCCGTCATTCCAGTGATCACAGCCGCCAGGTGACGCAGCTCCGCCCCCGCGGGATGCGCCTCGGCCAGGCCGCCAAGCAGCACGGCACACCGTCCTTCTCCGCAGAGGCCGGCCGCGATGGCTTGCGCCTCGGCCCCGGGCGCCTCGTCGCCGAGCCAACCGGCAATCTCTTCCGGCTCGTCGACCCCCTTGCCTCGGGCAACCGCTCGGGCGACAGCGGCGAGTGCCGCCGGCATCTGTGCTGCCGTTACCACCTGCTCGGCCGCCAGATCGATATTCCAGTCAAACGCGCGGGGGTTGAGCGCCATGATCCGGCCACCGGCTTTCGCCGCCTTGCGCAGGCGGTGGTTGATCAGCGGCTGCTCATGGCGGGGGTATGCGCCGATGACGAGCGCGGCATCAAGCTGCTCAAGGTCGGCCACCGGCATCTGCAGGCCCGGGTATCCCGTGGCTTCGACGCCGTCGCGGAAATCAGCCCGACGCAGCCGGCTGTCGATGTTGTCACTACCAAGTGCCCGCATGATCCGCCCGAGGAGGTACATTTCCTCCAGGGTGGAGGATGGCGAGAGCAATGCCCCGAGGGCCTCCGGGCCGTGCTGGTCAACGACCTCGCGCAGCGCGTTGGCAACTTTCTCGATAGCGGTCTGCCAGTCGACACTGTGCCATTCGCCATTCTCCCGAATCTGCGGCGAGAGGAGGCGCTCGGCGCTGTAGACGCCCTCGTAGGAGAATCGGTCCCGATCGCTGATCCAGCACTCGTTGACCGCCTCATTGTCCCGCGGGACGACCCGCTTGATCGTACCCCGGACCTGATGGAGATCGATGTTGGAGCCGAGGCAGTCATGCGGCGCAATGCTCGCATGGCTGAGCATTTCCCAGGCCCGGGCGGTGAAGCGGTACGGCCGCGAGGTCAGCGCACCCACCGGACACAGATCGATGATGTTGCCGGAGAGCTCGGAGTGCACGCCGCTGCCCACCAGCGTACTGATCTCGGTGTGTTCACCGCGGTACATGGCGCCGAGCTCCGAGGTGCCGGCGATCTCGTCGAGGAAACGGACACAGCGCGTGCAGTGAATGCAGCGGGTCATCTCGGTGGCCACCAACGGGCCCAGGTTCTCGTCCTTGACCACCCGCTTACGCTCCACGAAACGCGACACGCTCCGCCCATATCCAAGGGCGAGGTCCTGCAGTTCGCACTCCCCGCCCTGATCACAGATCGGGCAGTCGAGCGGGTGGTTGATGAGCAGGAATTCCATGACACCGCGCTGCGCCTTGAGGGCGCGCTCGGAGGTCGTCCGCACCACCATGCCATCGGCCACCGCCGTGATGCAGGCAGGCAGCGGCTTTGGCGCCGGCCGGCCGTTCATCTCGACATCCACCAGACACATGCGGCAGTTCGCCGGTGCGGAGAGTTTGCTGTGATAGCAGAATCGCGGGATGTCGATGCCGTGCTCGTCGGCGACTGCGATCAGCGAAGCGCCCTTCGGCGCCTCGATTTCCTGCCCGTCAATGGTGACGCTCACCGTCTCCGGGTTCTGGGTCTCGACTTCTGCGCTCATGCCGCTGCCTCGACGATGGATCGCTTGTGTTCGATGTAATACTCGAACTCGTGGCGCCAGTGCTTGAGCACGCCCTGCACCGGCCAGGCCGCCGCCTCACCGAAGGCACAGATGGTATGCCCGGCGATCTGGCCCGCCGCGGAATCCAGCAACTCCAGATCTTCCGGGCGACCATGGCCTTCATAGATGCGCTTGATCACCCGGTACATCCAGCCTGTGCCCTCGCGGCAGGGCGTGCACTGCCCGCAGGACTCGGCGTAGTAGAAGCGGCTGATGCGCAGCAGCGCCTGAACCATATCCGTCGTCTCATCCATGATAACTACGCCGCCCGAGCCGAGCGCAGAGCCCGCCTCCATCAATGCGTCATAGTCCATGGTGAGCTCCATCATCTGATCGCCCGGGATCATCGGCATTGACGAACCGCCGGGGATCACTGCCTTGAGCCTGCGGCCCTTCCAGACGCCGCCCGCCATTTCCAGGAGGTCGCGGAACGGGGTACCCAGCGAGATCTCGAAGTTGCCCGGCTTCTCGACATGGCCGGAGACGGAGAAGATTTTCATCCCGCCGTTGTTCGGCTTGCCCAGCTCGAGGAACCAGTCCGCACCATTGCGAATGATCGCCGGGACGGAAGCGATCGTCTCGGTATTGTTGATCGTCGTGGGCCGACCGTAGACACCCGCCTGGGCCGGGAATGGCGGCTTGTTGCGCGGCATCCCCTTCTTGCCCTCGAGGGACTCCATCAGCGCCGATTCCTCGCCGCAGATGTAGGCGCCGGCGCCGATGTAGTTCTGGATCTCGTAATCAAACCCGGAGCCGAGGATATCCTTGCCCAGATACCCTGCCTCGCGCGCCTCCCGGACCGCCTGCTCCATGCGGGAGAAGGGCTCTTTCATGAACTCGCCGCGCATGTAGTTAAACCCGGTGGTGGCACCCATCGCGTACCCGGCGATGATCATTCCCTCGACCAGCGCATGCGGGTTGTAGCGCAGGATGTCACGGTCCTTGCAGGTACCCGGTTCCGACTCGTCGGAGTTGCACAGGAGGTACTTCGGACCCGGGGCATTGCGCGGCATGAAGCTCCATTTCATTCCCGCCGGGAAGCCGGCACCACCCCGCCCGCGCAGATTGGCCGATTTGATCGTCTCGATGATGTCCTCCTGGCTCATGCCATCCCGGAGGACTTTTTCCAGCGCCTGGTAACCACCGGTCGCCCGATAGTTCTCAAGGGTCCAGGGCTCATCGAATTGCAGGGTCGTGTAGCAGACGTTGGTCATGACTACTCCAGCTCGTCGAGAATTCGGTCGATTTTCTCGGGCGTGAGGTCGGTGTAATACTCCTCGTCCACGAGCATCATGGGCGCGCCGGCGCAGGCCGCCAGGCACTCTTCCTCTCGCTTGAGGGTAATGCGCCCGTCAGCGGTGGTCTCGCCCAGGCTGATTCCCAGCTTTTTCTCCACATGCTCGACGATCTCGTCGGAGCCGCGGAGCATGCAGGAAATGTTGGTACAGATATTGACCTTGTGGCGGCCGGTGGGCTTGACGTCGAACATGCCATAGAAGGTGGCCACCTCGTAGACCCGTGCCGGCGGCATGCCGAGATAGTCAGCCACTGCATCCATCCGAGCCGGTGGCAGCCATCCTCCACTGTTGTGCTGAACTACGTGAAGCGCCGGAATCACCGCGGAGCGACGCCCTTCCGCATTGTCGGGGAAGCGACCGAGCCACTGATCGATTTCCTCGCGCTCGGCATCCGTCAGTCCGGCCTCAACCTGGTTTTCGGCGCTGCTCACCGATCCACCTCCCCGAATACGATATCCATGGTTCCCATCACCGTCACCACATCGGCCAGCATATGACCGCGGACCATTTCGTCCATGGCCGCCATGTGTGCGAACCCCGGGGCGCGCAGTTTGAGCCGATACGGCTTATTGGCGCCGTCGGAGACGATGTAGGCGCCGAACTCGCCCTTGGGTGCCTCGATCGAGGCATAGACCTCGCCCGGTGGCGTGCAGTAACCCTCGGTGAAGAGCTTGAAGTGATGAATCAGCGATTCCATGTCATCCTTCATTTCCTCACGACTCGGCGGCACGACCTTGTGGTCGCTGAGCATCACCGGCCCGCCGTTGCGACGCAGCCATTCGATGCACTGCCGGATGATGCGGACCGACTGCCGGAGCTCTTCCATGCGGACCAGGTAGCGATCGTAGCAATCCCCGCTAGTGCCCACTGGAATGTCGAAGTCCATCCGGTCATAGACCTCGTAGGGCTGCTTGCGTCGCAGATCCCATTCAATTCCCGAGCCACGGAGCATCGGACCAGTGAAGCCGAGCTGAAGCGCCCGCTCCGGCGATACGATCGCCACGTCCACCAGGCGCTGCTTCCAGATCCGGTTATCGGTGAGCAGCGTCTCGATTTCCTCGATCGTGCCCACAAAACGGTCGCAGAAGGCCTCGATGAAGTCGAGCATGCTGCCTTCGCGATCGGCGTTCATGCGCTTGAGTTCCTTGTCGTTGCGGAACTCCGACTCGCGGTATTTCGGCATGCGCTCCGGCAGGTCGCGGTAGACGCCACCAGGCCGGTAGTAGGTCGCGTGCATACGCGCGCCGCTGACCGCCTCATAGCAGTCCATCAGTTCCTCACGCTCCTTGAACGCGTAGAGGAACACCGTCATGGCGCCCACATCGAGACCATGGGCCCCGATCCAGAGCAGATGATTCAGGATCCGGGTGATTTCGTCGAACATCACGCGGATGTACTGCGCCCGCTCCGGTGGCTTGATGCCGAGCAGTTTCTCAATGGCGAGCACGTAGGCATGCTCGTTACACATCATTGAGACGTAATCCAGCCGATCCATGTAGCCGATGCTCTGATTGAACGGCTTGGTCTCGGCGAGTTTTTCCGTGGCGCGGTGCAGGAGGCCAATATGCGGGTCGGCATGCCGCACGACCTCGCCATCCATCTCCAGCACCAGTCGCAGCACGCCATGGGCCGCCGGATGCTGCGGCCCGAAATTGACCGTGTAGCTACTGATCTCAGGCATCAGATGCCTCCTGCGTCGCCGGATCGGTATAGCGGTTGTCGTCACGGATCACCCGCGGCACCAGGACACGCGGCTCGATCGAGACGGGCTCATAGACCACGCGCCCCCGGTTCTCGTCGTAACGCACTTCGACATTGCCGATCAGCGGGAAATCCTTGCGGAAGGGATGCCCGACAAATCCGTAATCGGTCAGTATGCGGCGCAGATCCGGATGGCCGTTGAACAGGATGCCGAAGAGATCAAAAGCCTCCCGCTCCTGCCAGTTGGCCGATGCCCAGAGGGGCACGATGGAGTCGAGCATGGGCAGATCGTCATCGGCTGCGTAGCAGCGGACACGGACGCGATGGTTGTGCCGCACGGAGAGCAGCTGATAGACCGCAGCGAAACGACGGCCAGTGTTGCTCTCGATGGGCTGCACGCCATAGATCCCGGTCAGACCCAGACGGCCCGTGGTAAAGCCGTCTACCCCCCGGCTGAAGCCGGTATTGGTCGCTTCATCGGTGATCCACTCGTCCTGACCGTAGGCGGCGTAATCCACCCCGGCGATATCCAGAAGCTGGTCAAACGCCAGCAGCTCACTGTCGCGCAGCTGCTCCAGCGCCCGGTAGAGGTGATCGGGCGCCACCTCGACTTCGGCTTCCCCGTACTCGCAGCGGCTGTCGACGATCCATTCACCCAGGGCGGAACGCACCTGCTCCAAGACTTTCTCTGGCGACCTGGCCATGGCCGAGCTCCTCAGCGCGCGATGGTGTTGGTACGCCGAATCTTGTTCTGCAGCTGAACCACTCCGTAGAGCAATGCTTCGGCGGTGGGCGGACAGCCCGGGACGTAGATATCGACTGGCACGATGCGGTCACAGCCACGGGTCACGGAGTACGAGTAATGGTAGTACCCCCCGCCGTTGGCGCAGGAGCCCATGGAGATGACCCATTTCGGATCCGGCATCTGGTCATAGACGCGACGCAGGGCGGGCGCCATTTTATTGACCAGAGTCCCAGCGACGATCATGACATCGGACTGCCGCGGCGACGGACGGAAGATCAGACCCATGCGGTCCATGTCGTACCGCGCCGCCCCGGCATGCATCATCTCAACGGCACAGCAGGCAAGACCGAAGGTCATGGGCCAGAGCGACCCGGTACGCGCCCAGTTGATGAGCTTGTCGGCCGAGGTGGTGACAAAACCCTTCTCGAGAACGCCCTCTATTCCCATTCCAGCGCCCCCTTCTTCCACTCGTAGAGAAACCCGACCAGCAGAACGCCGATGAAGATGGCCATTGCCCCGAACCCGAACAGCCCGATGTCATCGAGCACGATGGCCCAGGGGAAAAGGAACGCGATCTCCAGGTCGAAGATAATGAACAGAATGGCCACGAGGTAATACCGCACGTCGAACTGCATGCGCGAGTCCTCGAAGGCCTCGAAGCCGCACTCGTACGGAGTGAGCTTTTCATGATCCGGACGGCGTGGCGCCAGGATGAAGCCGGCCGCCAGTGGCGCAACGCCTATCAGCATCGCCAGGACGATGAAAACCAGGACCGGTAGATAGCTCTCGACCATAGGCGGACGACACCCTGTAATCGGAAACGATTGACTGGACTGAAATGGTGCGGATGGCCGGACTCGAACCGGCACGGCTTGCGCCACTGCCCCCTCAAGACAGCGTGTCTACCAGTTCCACCACATCCGCGTCACGGTAGCCCTTTTACCTCTCCGATATTAACAGTGCCGCCGTTTGGCGACAACGACAATCGCCCCCGATTGCACCCCGAAGGCCTAAGCTTCCGCCTACTCCGGAGCCGGCGCTGGTGCCGCCGAGCCGCTCGCGTCGTCCTGCTCTCCAGCCGGTGCCGGCGCAGAATCCAGCACCGACTCCGAGCTCTGCGACGCCTGCTCCACGACACTGCCGCCGCTGTTGAACGTGCCCGCCATGATCGCCAGCGTCAGGCTGGTCACGAAAAAGCCAACCCCCAGCACCCCAGTCAGCCGCCCCAGGAACGAGGCGGAGCCGCGGGCACCGAAAACCGTGCTCGACGCACCACTGCCGAAGGCGGCACCGGCATCGGCGCCCTTGCCATGCTGCAGCAGAACCACGCCGATGAGCACCAGCGCCAGGGCGAGGTGGATAACCAGCACAATCGTGTACATCACAAATCCGATCTAACTGTCTGCGGGGGTTCAGCCCCGCGCTGCCGCGGCACAGATGGCCACGAAATCTTCTGCATCAAGCGAGGCGCCGCCGATCAGCCCCCCATCCACATCCGGCTGGGCGAGCAGGTCGGCCGCGTTGGCCGGCTTCATGCTCCCGCCGTAGAGCAACCGCATCTCGTCGGCCAGCGCCGGCTGGCGCTCAGCCAGGATTTCCCGGATGAAGGCATGAACGCCCTGAGCCTGCTCCGCGGTGGCGGTGCGCCCGGTGCCAATCGCCCAGACCGGCTCGTAGGCGATCACCCCACCCCCCAGACCGGCGGCCGACTCGAGCCGGTCGACCACGCCGTTGATCTGTTCGGCCACGACGGCCTGAGTACGCCCCGCATCGCGCTCCTCGAGGGTCTCGCCAACACATAGGATCGGCCGCAGGCGCGCCTTGAGCGCTTGTGCGTAACGGGCGGCAATGGCTGCATCATCCTCGCCGTAGAACTGGCGACGTTCGGAATGCCCCAGAATGACGTAGCTCACGCCGAGATCGGCGAGCATATCCGCCGCAATCTCCCCGGTGCGCGCGCCCTGCTCGGCGTCGGCGCAATTCTGGGCGCCGAGTCGGACGCCTTCTTTGAGCCGATCGCCAACCATCGGGAGGTGGACAAACGGCGGGCACATCACTGTTTCAATGCCATCGAGCCCGGCCGCGCGCTCTACGACGGCATCCGCGAGCGCCATCGCGTCTGCGCTCAGGCCATTCATCTTCCAGTTGCCGGCAATCAGTGGCGTGCGCATATCCCTACTTCCCCACGCAAAGCCTAAGGAGGTTACTGATGGACGCCGCGGGAATCAATCGTTGACCGCGGGTTCGGCCGGACGATGGCCGCAGCATGCACGGACCTGTTCGGCGAGTTCGATGGCCAGTTCCTCAACACGCACCCGGTCATCGCCCTCGACCATCACCCGTAATACCGGCTCGGTGCCTGAGGGGCGCAGAAGCACCCGACCCGCACCCGCGAGGCGTGCCTCGAGATCGCCGACGGCGGCTGTGATGCGCTGGTCCGATAGCGGGTCGCTGCCGGGCTGGATCGGGACGTTGACCATATGCTGGGGCAGAAGCGCCATACCATCCGCGAGATCGGACAGCGGCCGCCCGGAGTCCATGGCCGCGCCCAACGCCTGGAGCGCCGAGACGACGCCGTCGCCGGTCGTTGTCCGGTCCAGGCAGACGATATGCCCGGACGACTCACCGCCGAGCATCCCGTTTCGCGCGCGCAGGAGCTCGAGCACATAGCGATCCCCGACCCGGGCACGCTGGAAATCGATCCCGCGGCCTTCCAGTGCCAGCTCCAGACCGAAATTGCTCATCTGGGTACCCACCACCGGCCCCTCCAGCAGGCCCTGATCGTGACGGTGGCGTGCGATGATCCACAGCAACTGATCGCCGTCGAGCACCGCGCCGCGATGGTCGACCATAATGACGCGGTCGCCGTCGCCGTCCAGCGCAATGCCTGCGTCCGCGCCCGTCTCGACGACCAGGCGTTGCAGCGCCTCCGGATGGGTGGAGCCGCAGTCGACATTGATGTTCAGCCCGTCAGGCTGCGCTCCGTGTCGAATCACCGTGGCACCGAGCTCTTCAAAAACGGCCGGGGCGACCTGGTAGCCGGCGCCATTGGCGCAATCGACGACCAGTGTTAAGCCGTGCAGGCTCAACCCCGCGCCCAGGGAATGCTTGCAGAACTCGATATAACGCCCCGGCGCATCCAGAAGACGACTGGCCTTGCCGAGCGCCGCGGAGGCCACCGTCTCAAGCGGCCGGTCGAGCTCCCGTTCAATGGCCTCTTCCACCGCATCATCGAGCTTGAAGCCGTCGGCCGAGAAGAATTTGATGCCGTTGTCATGATGACTGTTGTGAGACGCGCTAATGACGATCCCCGCATTGGCGCGCAGTGTGCGGGTGAGATAGGCAATACCCGGCGTGGGCATGGGACCGAGCAGTCGAATATCGACGCCGGCGGCGGAGAGACCCGCCTCAAGGGCCGACTCGAACATGTAGTTGGAAAGCCGGGTGTCCTTGCCAATGAGCACTTCGCCGGAGCCATCACGATGCCCGATCACCCGGCCGGCGGCCCAGCCAAGCTTGAGCACGAAATCCGCCGTAATCGGCGGCACACCCACCTGGCCCCGAATCCCGTCGGTGCCGAAATAGCGCCTGCTCATGTCTCGGTCCCTCCAGCCTGCACGTACTCCGCCAAGCGTACGGCATCCACGGTTTCGGCCACATCATGCGCACGGATGATTCGCGCGCCGTTCCAGGTGGCGATGGCTGCCGCCGCCACGCTCCCCGCGAGGCGCTCCGGCAGCGCTCGGCCGAGCACTCTACCCACCAGGGACTTGCGGGACAGCCCGGCCAGCACCGGCACGCCCAGGTCGCAGATTTCCGCCAGCCCGGCGAGCAGTCGCGCATTGTGCGGATCGGTTTTCCCAAAGCCGAACCCCGGGTCGAGAATGATCCGGTCACGGGGGATACCAGCACCCTCAGCATCGGCGATACGCTCGGCGAGGAAATCCCGGACCTCGACCACGACCGAGTCGTAACGCGGGTCGTCCTGCATGGTTTCCGGCACGCCCTGCATATGCATCAGACAGACCGGCAGACCGGTCGATCGCGCGGCCTCGAGGGCGCCGGGCCGGCGCAGCGCCATGACGTCATTGATCAGGCCCGCCCCCGCGGCCGCTGCCTCCACCATCAGCTCAGGCTTCGATGTATCCACAGACAGCGGTACGGAAACCGCGTCATGCAGCGCCTCAAGCACGGGGATCACGCGCTGGCGTTCCTCTTCGACGGAAATGCCCCTGGATCCCGGCCGGGTGGACTCGCCGCCCACATCAATGATGGCGGCGCCGTCAGCCACCATCGATCGGGCATGATCGATCGCGGCCTCCGCCCCAACAAAACGACCCCCGTCCGAAAAGGAATCGGGGGTCACGTTGAGAATGCCCATGACCTGGGGACGGCCGAGGTTCAGGGGCCGCCCCCCGCAGTCCAGCATCCCTGCCATATCGGGCCTAGTGCTCGCTGGCGGGCTTGCCCACGTCGCCGCCCTGCTCGTCACCCGAGGCAGCATCGTCCGCCGTACCGGACTCGCCACTGGTGGCGGTACCGGACGGCCGGCCGTTTTCCTGCGGCGGCCGCGGCGGACGTCCGTTCATGATGTCATCGATCTGCTCACGATCGATGGTCTCGAACTTCATCAGGGCATCGGCCATGGCGTGCAGGACATCCGTATTCTCCTCCAGCACACGCTTAGCCTCGGAATAGTTCTCCTCGACAATCCGCCGCACCTCTTCATCGATGGAGTGCGCCGTTTCGTCGGAGATCGTCTTGTGCTGGGTGACCTGGTGGCCAAGGAACACTTCGCCCTCGTCCTCGCCATAAGCGAGCGGCCCCATCTTGTCCGAGAGCCCCCACTTGGTGACCATGTTGCGGGCGATCTCCGTCACACGCTGAATGTCGTTCTGCGCCCCCGTGGTGACCCGCTCGGCGCCGAAGATCATCTCCTCGGCGATCCGCCCGCCAAACAGCCCGCAGATGGAGCTGTTCAGCCGCTGCTTGGTGTAGCTGTAGCGGTCTTCCTCGGGCAGGAACATCGTCACGCCGAGGGCTCGGCCGCGCGGGATGATGGTGACCTTGTGCACCGGATCATGCTCCGGGACCTTGAGACCGACGATGGCATGACCCGCCTCGTGGTAAGCGGTCAGACGCTTCTCGTCCTCGGTCATGACCATGGACTTGCGCTCGGCGCCCATGAGGATCTTGTCCTTGGCGTCCTCGAAGTCACGCTGGTCCACGACGCGCTTGTTGCGCCGTGCCGCGAAAAGCGCCGCCTCGTTGACCAGGTTCGCCAGATCGGCACCGGAGAAACCGGGGCAGCCTCGGGCAATGATCCGTGCATCGACATCGTCGGCGAGGGGCGTCTTGTTCATGTGCACGCGCAGGATCTGCTCGCGGCCGCGGACGTCGGGCAGCGGCACCACCACCTGGCGGTCGAAGCGGCCGGGACGTAGCAGGGCCGGATCCAGAACGTCAGGCCGGTTGGTGGCGGCGATGACGATGATGCCCTCACTGCCCTCGAAACCGTCCATCTCCACCAGCATCTGGTTGAGCGTCTGCTCACGCTCGTCGTGACCGCCACCGAGTCCGGCGCCACGCTGCCGGCCGACGGCATCGAGCTCGTCAATGAAGATAATGCAGGGCGCCTGCTTTTTGGCCTGGGCGAACATGTCCCGCACGCGGGATGCACCCACGCCAACGAACATCTCTACGAAATCGGACCCGGAGATACTGAAGAACGGCACCCGCGCCTCGCCGGCGATGGCCTTGGCCAGCAGCGTCTTACCCGTTCCGGGCGGCCCGACCATGAGCACGCCGCGCGGGATCGTGCCGCCCAGGCGCTGGAACTTGGAGGGGTCACGCAGGAACTCCACCAGTTCAACAACGTCCTGCTTGGCCTCCTCGACACCGGCGACATCCTTGAACGTCACCTTGACCTGCTCGTCGGACATCATCTTGGCGCGGCTCTTGCCGAAGGACATGGCGCCACGGCCGCCGCCACCACCCTGCATCTGTCGCATGAAGTAGATCCACACGCCGATGAGAAGCAGGAACGGGAACCAGGAGATCAGGATCTGCAGCAGCATGCTGCGCCCTTCCGGCTCCTCGGCACGGATCTGGACGCCACTGTCCATGAGCTGGCCAATCAGCGCGTTATTATCCGTCTCCGGACTGTAGGTGCTGAAATTCGATCCGTCGGAGCGCGTCCCGCGGATCACCGGCCCCTTCATCGTGACCGAATCTATCCGGCCGCTGTCGACCTCACTCAGAAATTGTGAGTAAGGCACTTCCTGGGCAGTGGTGCCCTGGTTCTGGAAGTTGCTGAACACGGACATCAGCACGACGGCGATGACCACCCAGAGAATCAGGTTCTTGGCCATGTCGTTCAAGACGGCTTACCTCAAATCATCGTTTGACTGTGCACCCTACACTGCCCGAAAGCCACGGGCCAGCAGGTAGACTTCGCGACTTCTGTCGCGCGAGGCGCGGGGCTTGCGGCTCTGCACCCGATCGAAGCGCCGGCGCATCTCGCCGAGCAGTTCATCGAAACCCTGCCCCTGAAAGGCTTTGACCAGCAGCGCGCCACCGGGTTTCAGACGATCGCCGCAAAAATCCAGCGCCAGCTCCGCAAGCAGCATTGAGCGCGGCTGGTCAATCGCCTTCTGCCCCGAGAGATTGGGGGCCATATCAGAAAGTACAAGGTCGACGGCCTGACCCTCCAGCGCGGCATCCAGCTGAGCCAGACCTTCATCGGCGACGAAATCCGCCTGTAAGGCGGTCACACCGGGAGGCGGCGCCATCTCCAGCAGGTCGATGGCAATCACCCGCCCGCCCTCACCGACCCGCTGGGCGGCATATTCGCTCCAGCCACCGGGTGCGGCGCCCAGGTCGACGACGCACTGGCCGGTGGCCAGCAATCGATCACGCTCGTCGATCTCCTCGAGCTTGAACACCGCCCGGGATCGCAGACCGCGCCGCTGCGCCTCGCGCACGTACGGGTCATTGAAATGTTCGTCCAACCAGCGACGGCTGCCGCGACTGCGGGCCATGCCTCAGTCCTCTCCAGCTCCGGTGCTCGGATCTTGAGCATCGACCCCACGAATCACGCCCCGCGTCCGCCAGGCAAGCCAGCCGCCGGCCACAAAACCAGTCATCGCCAGCAGCCCCAGCTCCAGCCAGTGGCTGGCATCCAGTCGCCAGATCACCAGCAGCACACCAACGACCAGGCCGAGAACCACGGCCAGCTCGAGCTTGACCGCATCCAGCCGATCAAGACCGCTACTCGTATCGGACCTCGACGATTTCATAGGCGCGCTGTCCTCCGGGGGCCTGAACGTCGACGACCTCCCCCTCTTCCTTGCCGATCAGGGCGCGGGCGATGGGCGACTGGACCGAGATCCGACCCGCCTTGATATCCGCCTCGTCCTCGCCAACGATCTGGTAGGTCTTCTCGGTGCCGTCCTCTTCGTCCGCCAGCACCACCGTGACACCGAACACCACCTTGCCCGTGGCAGGCAAAGTGGTGACATCGATGACCTGGGCATTGGAGAGCTTGGATTCGATCTCGGCGATCCGGCCCTCGATAAAGCCCTGCTGTTCGCGGGCGGCATGGTACTCGGCGTTCTCCTTGAGATCGCCATGCGCCCTTGCCTCGGCGATCGCGTTGATTACCCGCGGTCGATCCTCGGTCTTGAGCCGATTGAGCTCGTCCCGCAGCTGTTCGGCACCGCGTACGGTCAACGGTGTCTTGCTCATGCCCTGGCCTCCTTGTGCAGGTCCTGAAGCGAGCGCACATCCTCCGACTCGAGATAATCCAGCGCCTGGCCGGTCGCCCGAGCACCCGCGATCGTGGTCGTATAGCAGATCTTGTGATGCAGTGCTTCACGGCGGATGGAGAAGGAGTCGGCGATGGCCTGGCGGCCTTCCGTGGTATTGATGATCAAGTCGATCTCGCCGTTCTTGATGGCATCCACGATATGCGGACGCCCCTCGACCACCTTGTTGATCAGATCACAGTCGATACCGGCCTGGTGCAGTACGGCGGCGGTGCCACTGGTGGCCACCAGCTCAAACCCCTTGCGCGACAGGTCACGGGCAATGGCCGCCACGGCCGGCTTGTCGGCGTCACGGACGCTGATGAACACGCGCCCGCCACGTGGCAGCTCAACGCCAGCGGCAAGCTGAGACTTGGCATACGCCTCGCCGAAGACCGGCCCGATGCCCATGACTTCGCCGGTGGATTTCATTTCCGGGCCGAGGATCGGATCAACCCCGGGGAATTTGATGAACGGAAACACCGCTTCCTTGACCGAATAGCTCGGCGGGATCCGCTCCCGCGTACAGCCCTGGTCGGCCAGCGTCCGCCCGACCATGCACCGGGCGGCGATCTTGGCCAGCGGCAGACCCGTCGCCTTGGAGACGAACGGCACCGTCCGCGAGGCCCGTGGGTTGACCTCGAGGACGAAGATTTCGTCGCCCTTGATGGCAAACTGCGCGTTCATCAGGCCGACGACACCGAGGCGCAGCGCCATCTCGCGCATCTGGTCGCGCAAGCGATCGCCAACCTGTGGAGCCAGGCTGTACGGCGGCAGCGAACAGGCGGAATCGCCCGAATGCACGCCGGCCTGCTCGATATGCTCCATGATTCCGCCAATCAGGACGTCGTGACCATCGCAGATGGCATCCACATCCACCTCGATGGCGTCGTCGAGGAAGCGGTCGAGCAATACCGGAGACTCATTGGAGACCTTCACCGCCTCATTCATGTACTGGGCGAGTTCCGATTCCTGATAGACGATTTCCATGGCGCGGCCACCCAGCACATAGGAGGGGCGAACCACCAGGGGATAGCCGATCTCGCCGGCCAGCCGGAAGGCCTCGTCGGCGCTGCTCGCCGTGCGGTTGGGGGGCTGCTGCAGGCCGGCGTCGTTGATCAGGCCCTGGAAGCGCTGACGATCCTCGGCGAGATCGATGGAATCGGGCGTCGTCCCGATGATGGGCGCGCCAAAAGCCTCCAGATCCCGGGCCAGTTTGAGCGGAGTCTGGCCGCCGTACTGGATGACGATGCCATCGGGCTGCTCCGTCTTGACGATCTCGAGGACGTCTTCGAGCGTGAGGGGCTCGAAGTAGAGGCGATCGGAGGTGTCGTAGTCGGTGGACACCGTCTCCGGGTTGCAGTTGACCATGATGGTCTCGTAGCCATCGTCCCGCAGGGCGAGGGCAGCATGCACGCAGCAGTAATCGAATTCGATGCCCTGACCGATGCGGTTCGGACCGCCGCCGAGGATCATGATCTTCCTGCGATCCGTCGGCGCGGCCTCGTCCTCTTCATCGTAGGTCGAGTACATGTAGGCCGTAGCCGTCGCAAACTCCGCCGCGCAGGAGTCGACCCGCTTGTAGACCGGCCGGATACCCTCGGCATGTCGCCGCGCCCGCACGGCATGCTCATCCACCCCGAGCAGACGCGCCAGCCGCGCATCGGAGAACCCGCCGCGTTTGAGCTCATGCAGGCGCCCGGCGTCGAGGTCCTCCAGCGCCGCTCCGGCAAGCGCCTGCTCGCGTTCCACCAGATCGCCGATCTGCGCAAGGAACCATGGATCAATCCAGGTGTGGCCGAACAGGCTGTCGAGGTCGAGACCGGCACGGAACCCGTCCGCCACCCAGAGCAGGCGCTCGGGCCCCGGCTGGCGCAGCTCCTGAACCACCCGCTCAAGCGCCTCCGGCCCCGGCGCAACCCGCGGATCCAAACCCTCAAGCCCGTTCTCGAGGCCGCGCAAGGCCTTCTGGAGTGACTCCTGGAAGTTACGGCCAATGGCCATGACTTCGCCGACGGACTTCATCTGCGTGGTCAGCACCGGCTTGGTGCGCATGAACTTCTCGAATGTGAACCGCGGAATCTTGGTGACCACGTAATCGATGCTCGGCTCGAAGGAGGCCGGCGTCCGCCCGCCGGTGATCTCGTTGCGCAACTCGTCGAGCGTATAGCCGACCGCCAGCTTGGCGGCGACCTTGGCGATGGGGAAGCCGGTCGCCTTGGAGGCCAGCGCCGAGGAGCGCGACACCCGGGGGTTCATCTCGATGACCACCAGGCGCCCGTTGTCCGGGTTGACGGCGAATTGCACGTTGGAGCCGCCGGTCTCCACCCCGATCTCGCGCAGGACCGCCAGAGAGGCGTCGCGCATGATCTGGTATTCCTTGTCGGTGAGCGTCTGCGCCGGCGCCACCGTGATGGAGTCACCGGTATGCACGCCCATCGGATCCAGGTTCTCGATGGCGCAGATGATGATCGAGTTATCGGCTCGATCACGCACCACCTCCATCTCGAATTCCTTCCAGCCCAGCACCGACTCCTCGATGAGCAGCTCATTGGTGGGCGATAGATCCAGGCCGCGCTCGCAGATCTCGGCGAATTCCTCGGCGTTGTAGGCAATGCCACCACCACTGCCGCCCAAGGTGAATGACGGCCGGATGATGGTGGGGAATCCGATCTCCCGCTGGGCGGCGTTGGCCTCTTCCATGCTGTGAGCGATGCGGGCGGCGGGGGTGTCCAGCCCGATTCGGGCCATGGCCTGGCGAAAGGCATCGCGATCTTCCGCCATGTCGATGGCGGCCTTGGTCGCGCCGATCATTTCGACACCATGGCGCTCGAGCACGCCGTGACGGTCAAGATCGAGCGCACAGTTGAGCGCGGTCTGCCCGCCCATGGTGGGCAGCACGACATCGGGACGTTCGCGCTCGATGATGCTGGCCACCGTCTGCCACTGAATGGGCTCAATGTAGACCGCATCGGCCATCTCCGGATCCGTCATGATCGTGGCGGGATTGGAGTTGACCAGAATGACGCGATACCCCTCCTCACGCAGGGCCTTGCAGGCCTGTGCGCCGGAGTAGTCGAACTCGCAGGCCTGACCGATGACGATCGGCCCGGCGCCGATGATCAGGATGCTCTGGATGTCGGTGCGCTTGGGCATGTTGGTTAAACCACCTGGTGGATCAGGCCGCCGACTGGCGGGCGGCCATCAAGTCGACGAAGCGGGAGAAAAGCGGGGCGACGTCATGCGGCCCCGGGCTGGCCTCCGGGTGGCCTTGAAAACTGAACGCCGGACCATCCGTGAGATGAATGCCCTGGAGCGTGCCATCGAACAGCGACCGGTTCATGACGCGGACATTGTCCGGCAGGGTCTCTGCGTCAATGGCAAAGCCATGATTCTGGCTCGAGATCATCACCCGGCCACTGTCACTATCCAGCACCGGATGATTGGCGCCATGGTGCCCGAACTTCATTTTAAGACTGCCCGCACCGGCAGCGAGCCCGAGCAGCTGATGCCCGAGGCAGATACCGAACACCGGCATGCGCTCCGCCAGGAAGCGCCGCGTCGCCTCGATGGCGTAGGTCAGCGGCTCGGGGTCCCCCGGACCGTTCGATAGGAAAACGCCATCCGGCTGCATCGCCAGCACCTCGTCGGCTGGCGTCCGGGCCGGCACCACCGTCACACGACAGCCGCTGTCGACCAGCATCCGCAGGATGTTGCGCTTGACCCCGAAATCATAGGCCACCACATGCCAGGGCAGGTCCGCGTCCGGCCGGGGCTCGCCCTCCCGCTCACCACGCTCGAGCGCCCAGGTGCCCAGACGCCACTCATAGCGCTCCGAGGTGGACACGGACTGGACGAGATCGCGGCCGGTCAGTGACGGATGGGCACGGGCGACCGCCACCGCCTCATCGGCATCCGGCCGGTCTCCGGCGATGATGCAACCGTTCTGGGCGCCCTTCTCGCGGAGCCTTCGAGTCAGCCGGCGGGTATCGATGTCGCATATACCGACGATGCCGTGGCGGGCCAGGTACGCCGGCAGGGTTTCCTCGGCACGCCAGTTGCTCATGCGGACCGGCGCATCGCGGATGATCAGCCCGGAGAGCTGGGGCCCATCGGACTCCTCGTCCAGTCGATTCGCACCCGTATTGCCGACATGCGGGTAGGTCAGCGTGACCATCTGGCCGAAGTAGGAAGGATCGGTGCAGATTTCCTGGTATCCGGTCATCGCCGTGTTAAAGCAGACTTCACCGGCCGTCTGGCCGCTGGCGCCCAATGACCGTCCCTTGAAAACCGAACCATCTTCGAGTGCCAGAATTGCCGTGTCGGTCACGCATCCACCCCATCTGCTCGCAAAAACGGGAGGGTTCCGCAGAAGCCCTCCCGTCGGCTGTCTTAGCCCAGAAAGTTTACGCCCGAGCGCGCTCGGGTGTCCAATGGCGGAGTGCAAGCGCCGTGGCCGGTCAGCCGCTTGCACGGCGCCGCCCAAAGCGGCTACCGTTGTCGCTTTTGATCGCTGTCCGGCGATCCACCATACCGGTTTGCACGAAATGAATGCGCTTTCCCTGCGCCAGCTGAACAAGACGTATCCTGGCGGCGTCACCGCGTTGCGGGATATCAACCTGGAAGTCATGCCCGGCGACTTTTTCGGTCTTCTCGGGCCGAACGGTGCCGGCAAGACCACCATCATCGGGATTGTCGCGTCCCTCGTCCGACCGACTTCCGGCCATGTCAGCGTTTTCGGCCATGACATCATCCGCGATCCCTGGGAGGCGAAGTCGAACATCGGCCTGGTCCCGCAGGAGTTCAATTTCAATCAGTTCGAGACGGTCAGCCAGATCGTCATCAATCAGGCAGGCTACTACGGCATTGACCGTCATACCGCTCAAGAGCGGGCCGAGCGGTATCTGCGCGAACTCGATCTGTGGGGCAAGCGCAATGCCACGTCACGATCGCTTTCCGGTGGCATGAAACGGCGGCTGATGATCGCTCGGGCCCTCATTCATGAACCGCGCCTGCTCATCCTCGACGAGCCGACCGCCGGGGTCGACATCGAGTTACGTCGCTCCATGTGGGCGTTCCTGCGCCAGATGAATGAGCGGGGCACGACGATCATCCTGACCACCCACTATCTCGAAGAGGCCGAGTCGCTGTGCCGCAGCATCGGCATCATCGATGGGGGGCGGATCATCGAGAACACCGACGTGCGCTCACTGCTCGCCAAGCTGAAGAGCCAGAGCTTCCTGCTGGACATCGCCTCTCCGGTCGGCAGCCTGCCCGATTTCCGGGATTTCTATGTGGTGCCGGTGGATGAGCGCACCATCGAGGTGGAGGTGCGTGGCGACCAAACGCTGACCGACCTTTTCAGCCAGTTGAACGCGACGGGCGTTCAGGTCACCAGCATGAAGAACAAAGCCAACCGTCTCGAAGAGCTCTTCGTCCGTATGCTCGGCGATCGCAAGAACGACGCCCAGCCAGAGACCGCTTGATATGGCAGCACTGTACCCCGCCTACCCCCGGCAGACACTGACTGCACTGCAGACCCTGGCCTGGAAAGAGACCCATCGCTATCTGCGGATCTGGGTGCAGACGCTGGTGCCGCCGGCGATCACCATGACGCTGTATTTCATCATCTTCGGCAGCCTGATCGGCTCGCGCGTCGGCCCGATGGACGGCTACAGCTTCATGGAGTACATCGCACCGGGCATCATCATGATGTCGGTGATCACCAACTCCTATACGAATGTCGTTTCGTCCTTCTTTGGCGCGAAGTTCCAGCGCCATATCGAAGAGCTGCTGGTATCGCCCACGCCGAATTACGTCATCCTTGCAGGCTACGTGGCCGGTGGTGTTGGCCGGGGACTGTTAACCGGCCTGATCGTGACGATCATCGCGACCTTTTTCGCCGACCTGCACATCCACAACATCCCGGTCACTATCTCGGTGGTTTTTCTGACTGCGGTGCTGTTCTCTATCGGCGGCTTCATTAATGGCGTTTTCGCCAAGAAGTTCGATGACATCGCCATCGTGCCGACTTTCATCCTGACGCCACTGACTTACCTTGGCGGTGTTTTCTACTCAATCTCCATGCTGCCCGATTTCTGGCAGACCCTGTCGATGGCCAATCCAATCCTGTATATGGTCAACGCCTTTCGTTATGGCATCCTCGGCAGCTCGGACATTCCCCTGGCGACAGCCTACACGCTGGTGATCGGCTTCATCGCCGCCGGCACGACACTCAGCCTATGGCTGCTGCGCCGCGGCACGGGCCTGCGCAGCTGACAGAGCAACGAGAATGAATCTGGAACGTACGCCGCTTCTGACCGATCTCTACGAACTGACCATGCTCCAGACCTATTACGAGCATGACATGACGGAGGAGGCGGTGTTTGAGCTGTTCATGCGGGAGTCCTCGCAACGCGGCTTTTTCGTCGCCGCGGGACTGCAGCAGGGCCTCGAGTGGCTGGAGCAGATGCAATTCAAGCCGCAGGAGCTTGAGTGGATGCGACAGACGGGGCTCTTCTCCGACGCGTTTGTCGACCGGATGGCAGACTTCCGGTTTACTGGCCGGGTGCTGGCACTCGAGGAGGGCTCGGTGTTCTTCGCTGAGGAGCCACTCGTCCAGATCGTCGCGCCGCTGCCCGAGGCGCAGTTCATCGAATCGCGGCTGATGAACATCCTCCACTACCAGACGCTGATCGCCAGCAAGGCGGCGCGCTGTCGGCTCGCCGCCGGCGAGACGCCGGTCATCGATTTTGGCATGCGCCGTGCGCATGGTGGGGAGGCAGGCACCTGGGCCGCTCGGACATGCTATCTGGCCGGCTTTGCTGCGACCGCCACCTGCCTGGCGAGCGCCCGCTACGGGATCCCGCCCACCGGGACGATGGCCCATGCTTTCGTGCTGGCCCACGACAGCGAAATCGAGGCATTCGAGCGCTTTGCCCGGAGTCACCCGGACAACGTGGTGCTACTCATTGACACCTATAACGTCCGCCGCGGGGCCGAACGCGTGGTGGAAGTTGCCGGCCGCCTCGCCGACGAAGGAATTACTGTCCACGGCGTGCGGATCGACAGCGGCGATCTCGCGGCCAACGCCCGCATGACGCGGGAAATTCTTGATCGCGGTGGACTTGGGGATACGCGGATTCTGGTGAGCGGCGGGCTTGACGAGTACCGCATCGAATCGCTTCTTTCCGAGGATGTCCCCATTGATGGCGTGGGTGTCGGATCCAATGTCGATACTTCGGCCGATGTCCCTTTCCTCGATTCGGCCTACAAACTGCATTATTTCCGGGACAAGCCACGTGGCAAGCACTCCGCGGGCAAGACGGACCTCCCCGGGCGCAAACAGATATTCCGGCAATTCGACTGCGCCGGTGTGATGACCGGGGATACCCTCGGACTCATGAGCGAGTCGCTCGCGGGGGAGCCGATGCTGAAGGAGGTCATGGCGTCAGGCCGCCAGGTTGCCGATGCGGGGGCGACAGACCTCAACCAGGCCCGCCAGCGCTGCGCTACACAGCTGTCCCTGCTTCCGGCCGATGTGCGGACGCTCCGGGCGCCCGATCGATATCCCGTGGCGCTCTCCGCGGGTCTTGAGAGGCTGCGCGCAGAGCTCGCGGCCCGCCACTAGACCAGTGACGGGCCGCTAACGCGGGACGTTCAGTCGATCCGGAGTTCCTCCAGGGAGCGACCGCTCGCCTCCCATTCCTTCACCCAGCCCGGCTTGCGACCACGGCCTGACCAGGTCTTGCCCGAATCGCTGGGGTGCTGGAAGCGAACCTTGCCCTTGGCGCGTGCCTTGGCGGGCTGTCCACCGACCAGATCGCTCAGGGTAAAGCCATAGCGCTCGGCTACCTGCTTGAGTTCCTGCTGGGCTTTCTTTGCATCTTCCTTGCGCCGACCCTGTACTTCGCGGTCGATGTCTTTCTTTAGCTGATTTAGCTCTTCGGTGGTGTAATTAGAAAGATCCATGGGTTCCCCTTCAAATACTGATTGATCGCCTTTCCTCACACACCAATATAATCCATCATGCAACAGAATACAGCCCGATTGACGACCTTTCTTGATGTTTAACGGAGTATCCCAGGGTCTGTTAATCACGGAGTAATGATATAATTAAGCCTTTTGAATAAGAGGCCATGCAATGCCGTCTGCCCTCTCCGCAACACCGGCCGTCCTGACCGTTGAGCTGGACCCCTCGGGAATCATGCAGACGCGGCCCCCGGAGCCACTGAGCCGCGACAGCGCCGAATTGCTCGCCGCGCCAATCGCCGATGACCTGCGGCGAATCATTGGCGAGGAAATCGCTGAGGCGGGGCTGGTCATGCCGGCTGCGCTGTACGACCTCACAGAAATACTCCGGCCAGGGCTGCCCATGGTCGAGGCGTTACTGGATATCTACCGCGGCAGCCTGCGCGGGGGCCCGTTCGAGCCACAATTGCTCTCCCTGGGCAGCAGCGGAGGCCGTTTCCCGGAATCCGCGCTGGCCCCACAGCGCCGGCCCGGATCCGGCCCCCTCCTGGCCATTCCGTTTGCATTGGTTGCCCCCGGTGAACAGCTCGATCCATTGCGCCGAAAACTGGAAAGCACGCTCCTGGAAAAGGGCCGGGCGGGGCTCGCCACGGACCGTGCGTTGCGGCAGTTAATGGGAATTGAGCCCGTCAACCTGAGTTATGCGACATTCCATGATCTCTCCGCGCTGCTCAAGGTGCAGCTGGAGCACGCAGAATTCGGCGGCCTATGGCAATTGATTGAAGGCGCGTTATACCGGCCCGACAGCCTTGAGGACGTTGGACTCGAGTCGGGAAACCGTTTTATCGGTAGCGCCGGTTCGGTCTGGACCCCCTGGATGACATTCGATGACTGGTCGGCGCGCAACACCGCCGACGTGGAGACGGCCCTGACAGGCTATGGCCGATGGGTCAGGATGCAGAGGCAGTACATGGCGGGTCTGGAGAGCCACGGCATCGAGGTGACGGCCAGCGCACCGGCAAAAGGCACCAGGGCGGCCGACCCTGAGGTCGCCCTCTCCGTTGCTCAGGCGCATGCCATCGACGCCCGACAGCCGTGGTACCGCCAGGTCGTCATCGACCACGGGGGCGTGAACTCGGCGGCGGTGGTCACCGTGACCGAACAGGCCAGCCGGGAACTCGGCCCGGTGGCCTACACGGCGCTCGCCCAGGCGGCGGATGGCAAGCTCCTGACACTGGTGCATGACTATCCAGTCCATCCGGACGGCATGCAGGCCATCCTTGATCATTGGGCGGAGCGGGCACGCTCTATGGGCGCCGCCTGGCAGGTGGAGCGGCCCGGCAACATCATCGCCGGCGGCGAACCGGCCCAGCTCCAACCCTGGCTCGACTACCAGGGCCGAGCCTGATCAGGGGTTGAGAAGCGTCCACTCCCAGGTGCCGCTTTCGCCGCGGTAGTACCGCTCGCGGTCGTGCAGGCGGCCGTCGCGGCCCCGCCAGAACTCGATCATGTCGGGGCGGACGCGATAGCCCGTCCAGTGCGGAGGCCGCGTTACCGGCATATCGGCAAACCGGGCCTCGACCTCGGCAACCCTTGCATCGAAGGCTTCGCGCCCGGCCAGAGGCTCGGACTGCTGTGAGGCCCAGGCACCAATCTGGCTGAGGCGCGGGCGGCTGGCAAAGTAGGCATCCGCCTCGACGTCGCTCACCGGCTGCACCGCGCCCTCGATCATCACCTGGCGCATCAGCGGAGCCCAGAAGAACGTCAGCGCCGCCCGGGCGTTGGCGGCAAGTTGGCGCCCCTTTCGACTGAGGCTGTTGGTGTAGAAAACAAAGCCATCTTCATCCACCTGCTTGAGCAATACCGTTCGCGCACTCGGCCTCCCGCTCGCCGTTGCCGTGGCAAGTGTCATCGCCGTCGGCTCCAGAATGCCTTCGGTCTCACGGGCGAGATCCAGCCATTCGGTAAAGCGCGCGACCGCGGTTTCATAATGCCCCATCGTCATTCGTCTCCCTTGTGTCCATCGGCTCGACCCTCAGGGTCAGGCCGTCTATTGCGGTGACCCGCACCCTGTCCCCCTCCCCCAGCGGCTTATCACATCTCGCCTTCCAGCGCTCACCTTCCACCCATACCCGCAGTTCGGGCCGGGTTGCGATCACCTCGCCCTGCTCTCCCTGCATGTGCGCCCTTCCCGCAACGCCACGCCGCCGGAAGGCACGCAGCGCGAGCATGGCCGTGCCCATGAAAATCACCAGGCTCGCTGCGGTTACACCGGCCACCAAGAGCATCGATAGCTCGAACCCCGGCCCCTCGGTATCGAAAAGCAGCAAGGAACCAAGCCCGAAGGCGAGTACACCACCGACGCCCAGCGCACCAAAGGATGGCGCGAGGGCTTCGCCCAGCATGAACAGAACGCCCAACGCAATCAAACCGAGCCCGGCATAATTGACGGGGAGCGCCTGCAGTGCAAATAGCGCGAGGAGTAGGGAAATGCCTCCGATCACCCCCGGAACGAATGTACCCGGATTGGCCAGTTCAAAGATCAACCCGTAGATCCCCACGAGCAACAGAATGTACGCCACGTTTGGATTGGTGATGACGGCCAGCAATTCATTTCGCCAGTCCGGGACGCGCTCGTCGATCACGGCGTCCGCCAGCCGAAGGGGCTCGGTGCTCTCCTGCAGGAGCCGGCGTCCGTCAACGGCCGCCAATACCGCCTGGGTATTCGTGGCCACCTGGTCGATGACTCCCTCCCGATAGGCAGCCTCCGCGGACAGGCTCACCGATTCGCGAACGGCACGCTCCGCCCATTCGGCGTTGCGCCCCCGGAGCTCGGCCAGCGAACGAATATAAGCGACGGCATCGTTGATGCGTTTGCGCTCCGAGGCCGATTGCGCACGACCGCCCTGATCCGCGGGCGCCTCATCGGATTCAGACGCGGCGCCGCCGGCGTCGGGCTCGCGCGCGCCACCGTCAGGATTCCCGGGCATACCCCCAACCTGAACCGGGGTAGCGGCCCCCAGATTGGTACCCGGCGCCATGGCAGCCCAGTGCGTGGCATAGAGTATATAAGTTCCGGCGCTGGCCGCGCGCGCTCCAGAGGGGGCGACGTAGCCGATGACGGGCACCTCGGAGGCGAGGATGGCCTGAATGATGTCGCGCATGGACTGGTCGAGCCCGCCCGGCGTATCCATCTGCAGGATGACGGCCGAGGCAGACTCCGCCTCGGCCGTTTCGAGCCCCTGCACGACATACTGTGCCGTCGCCGGACCGATCGCCCCATCAATCGTGAGGCGATGGACCGTCTGACCACTGACGCTCGTCACGGCCAGACAGAGCACCAGAGAGATAAACCCGCGCATCATGCCTGTCAGATCGCAGGCCTGGTACGCAGGTTCCCGGTTCAGCCCTCCAGGGCGTTGATGATCCGCTGTCGAACCGTGTCGATATGGCCCTCGCCATCGACGCAGACATACCGAGGCGCGTCGGGTCCGCCATTCTCAGCGAGTGACTGGTAGTAATCGACCAGCGGACTGGTCTGCTCGTGATAAACCGCAAGGCGTTGGCGCACCGTGTCAGGCTGATCATCCTCGCGCTGCACCAGTGGCTCCCCGGTGACGTCGTCCTTGCCGTCTTCCTTGGGCGGCGCGTTTTCCAGATGGTAGACGCGCCCGGAACCGGGATGGACTCGGCGTCCCGCCATGCGCGAGACGATCGCCTCGTCATCGACCCTGATCTCGACGACGGCATCGATGGGAACGCCCGCCTCCTGAAGCGCGTCCGCCTGGGCGAGCGTCCGCGGGAATCCGTCAAAGAGGAAACCGCTGGCGCAATCGGGCTGCGCGATGCGCTCCTTGACCAGGCCAATGATGATGTCATCAGAGACCAGTTCGCCGGCATCCATCACCGCCTTGGCCGCCTTACCCAGCTCAGTGCCCGCCTTGACCGCTGCCCGTAACATGTCGCCGGTGGAAATCTGCGGAATTCCGTAGGCTTCGCAGAGCCCGGCGGCCTGGGTTCCCTTGCCGGCCCCGGGGGGGCCCAGAAGTATCATGCGCATGGCTCTCCTCCTAGTTGCCTTGCTCGATGGTCAGGGCGCGCAGTCTACCGCCCAGATCCAGGACATACAGCCTGTCTTCCTCGAGCAGCGGCGCCGCTGCGATGCCAGTCCTGCCAACCTCGTAACGGGCGGTCAGTCTGCCATCACGAATATCAATCCAGTAGAGCCAGCCGTCAGAACCGGCGACCACCAGCCGATCACCATACTGGACCGGCGCCGTCAGCCGGATGCCGGAGAGCGCATCGACCCGCCAGACCGAAGCGCCGTTACGACGATCGAAAGCCCAGATACGCCCCTCAGCGTCGGTGGCGTAGACATTGGTGTCATCCACGCTCAGCCCGCCAAGGACGGAAACATCCCGGGCCCAGGCCACCTGTCCATTGCCGAGGGCCAATCCGGTGAGCCGACCCTGATAGGTACCCGCGAACAGCTCACGACCACTCACCACCGGATCGGCGTCGAGATCGATCATGCGCTCCAGATCGGTGCGACCCTCCGGGACAGCGACTGTGGCCTCCCAGACGGGATTGCCGGTCGCCAGATCGAGTGCGCTCAGCCGTCCGTTGTCGAATCCCGCCACGACGCCGCCATTGACCAGCACCGGCGCCGAGTGGCCGCGCAGACTGAGTGCCGGCACATTGCGCCGATACAGCCAACGCTGATCGCCATTAGCGGCATCGAGCGCGAACACCCCGCCGTCCGCCGTTCGTACGACCACACTGCCCTGCCCGACCGCCGGCGGAGCGAGCACCTCGCTGCTGACGCGGGTCCGCCAGTCGAGCTCGCCGGTTTCGGCGTCCAGGAACAGCACTTCGGCAGTCGTCGTCCCCACCGCCACGGCGTTTTCGCCGGCACCCACCGCACCGCCGATTTCTACATCGAAATCCTGACGCCAGAGCGATTCGCCGCTATCGGCGTCGAAAGCGGCCACTTCGCCGTCCGAAGAGGCCGCGAAAATTCGATTATCCAGCGCGGCGAGCTCGAGGCGGTGATAGGGCACGGAAACCGCGCCGATGTCCGCCTGCCAGCGTTGGGTGACCTGCGCCTCCGGCACCGGCGAGTCCAGTGCCGGTGGATCCTCTGCCTGGATGAGTGACTGACCCCCACACCCGGCAATCACCAGGGCGGTCGCGGTGATGATGGCTTTCGCGGTCATCTGCCCGTTCATGATGCCGGCGCCCCGCCTAAGTCGAGGAGCTTGATCTCCAACAGCGACCGGCGCTGACCGCCCGTCTCCTCCAAGGCCTGGCGATAGGCATCGATGGCGGCATCGGTATTGCCCAGAGCGGCCTCCAGATCACCCTGCAATTCCAGGTATCGGGGCCGCAGTGGCCCTTCCGGTGGCGGCTCAAGTGCCGTCAAGGCCGCCTGATCATCCCCAGCCTCACTGAGTGCCTCCGCCTGGCGAAGCCGGGCAACCACCGCCAGCGGACTCTGTGGCTGATTGGCCGGGATCCAGCCAAGGCTCTCGGCCGCTTCGCTCGTTTCGTCTCCGGAGAATTCCGCAGTGGCGACAGCGAGCGTTGCCATTGCCGCATAGGGGCTGCTTGCGTGCGATTCGCGAAGCAACTCCAGTCGATTGGCCGCGGCATCGCGATCGCCATCGTTAAGCGACGCCAGTATGGCCGCATAGTCGGACGCCGCCGCCGCCACCTGGCGATCCTGCCACGCACCCCACTGCTGCCAGCCAATGACCACCGCCAGGGCCACACCCACGGTTACCAGCACCGTGCGGCCGTACCGCTGCCACCAGGCCCGAATGGCCTCGAGTTGTTCTTCGTCGTCGTATGCCACGGATCGATTCCGTCCTGCTCAGGTTGATTCCAGCGTGGAGAGTATCTCCGGCAACCGCTCGATCGCCACTGAATACTGCTCCGCATCGCCACGCAAGTCCTTGATCGTGATCTCTCCGGCCGCGGTTTCCTCCGCGCCGCGGATAAGCGCCAGGGCCGCACCACTTCGATCGGCCCGGCGTAACTGGCTTTTCATGGAGCCCCCGCCAACGGGCAGTTGCAGTCGCAGCCAGGGGAGACGGTCACGAAGCCCCTCCGCCAGGGCCAGGGTATCGGCCTGCAGGCCCGAATCCGCCGCGACCAATGCCGCATGGGCCGGCGGCGCGGACGGCGCACTGCCCGACGCCTCCACCAGTGCCACCAGACGCTCCAGCCCCGCCGCGAAGCCGATCGCCGGCGTCGGTCGCCCGCCGATCATCTCGACCAGAATGTCATAGCGCCCGCCGGCCAGTACGGTGCCCTGCGCGCCGAGACGATCGCTGATCCACTCGAAGACGGTGCCGCCGTAATAGTCGAGCCCGCGCACCAGACGACTATTGATGACGTAAGGCTGACCGGCGGCATCGAGCATGGAACACAGATCATGGAAATGCTGCCGGGAAGCCTCGTCGAGATAATCCGCGAGGTCCGGCGCGGTTCGGACCACGTCGGCCATCTGCGGGTTCTTGGTATCGAGGATGCGCAGCGGATTGGTATGCAGTCGTCGCCGGGCATCATCGTCGAGCCAGCCCTCGTGAGACTCGAAATGCTCAATCAGCGCGGCCCGATAGCGCTGACGCGCCTCCATGGTCCCCAGGTTATTGAGCTCAAGCCGCAGTCCGTCGATACCAAGCGCGCGCAGGATCCGTCCGGAGAGGAGGATAAGCTCGGCATCCAGGTCCGGACCGGAGACTCCGAATGCCTCCGCTCCCACCTGATGGAACTGGCGATATCGGCCTTTCTGGGGACGCTCATGGCGGAACATGGGACCGGAATACCAGAGCCGGGGACGGGCGTTGTGCAGCAAACCCCGCTGCAGGGCGGCCCGGACACAGCCGGCCGTCCCCTCCGGTCGCAACGTGAGGCTATCGCCATTGCGGTCGGTGAAGGTGTACATCTCCTTCTCGACGATATCGGTCACCTCGCCGATTGACCGCGAGAAGAGCTCCGTCTTCTCCACGATCGGCAGCCGTATCTCCGAATAATCATAGCGCTCAAGCTCATGACGGAACGTCTCTTCGACGAACCGCCAGATCGGGCCCTCGTCGGGCAGGACGTCACTGAAGCCGCGGATGTTCTGGATCGAGGTACTCAAGCTTTCCCCGTTAATTTAAAACCATGACTGATCGGACCATGTCAGGAACCACCCAGCGTGAAACGCGCGACATTGCCCCGCGCATACGCTTCAAGGTCGACTTCCTCGTCCCCGTATTCGAGCCTGACGTTGCTCGTGTTGCCGATGACGATATCGAATGGTGCCCGGCCAGTCAGGCGCTCCTCACCCGGCTCGGCCATTCCAAATAGCAGCCGCTCACCGCGGTCATCGGTGACCTCCATCCAGGAATCCCCGCTGAAGCGGAAGACCAGTTCATCCGGCTCTGCCACCGGCGCGTCGACTGTCGCGGCCGGGGCGTCGGGTACCGCGACCGACGAGTCCGCGGCGTCCTCATTGCTGGATACGCCCGCTGTTGTCGGGCTCGTGTCCACCGCGCTCTCGCTGTCCGCCGTTTCTTCCATGGATGGCGCCGTCTCCGTTTCGGGTGCGGCGACCACGGACTCCGCCGGCTCGGGGTCGGTATCCATGGACTCAGAGGTGGGTTTGGATGCGGCTGTCCCCATGGATTGCCCGTCCGATGGGGCCTGCGTCATCGCGGCGTCTGATGATGAAGCGTTTTGCGAAGCACGATCGCTGGGTGCCGGTTCGGTGGACTCGTCCGCCGGTCCCATGAACGGGATGGAGATCTCCGCGCGCGACAGCCACCACCCCGCTGCGACCACACCGGCGATCAACAGGGCAAGCCCAAGGGCCAATCCGAGGAAGCCGGGGCCGCGACTGACTGGGCGTGGCGTGCGCGCATCACCCGCCTCGGCTCCGGCATGTGCCTTGAGCGGGCTTTCGTTGTCGGTAATCCCGGCATCAGCCAGGCGGCCGATCACCGGTTCGGGATCCAGATCCAGCAAATGACAGTAGGCGCGGAGGTAGCCGCGCACGAAGGTCAGCGGCGGAAGCGCCTCGAAGTCATCGGCCTCTAGTTGTTCCACCGTACGGCGGTCGAGATGCAGGGCCTCGGCAACCTGATCCGTGCTCATGTCCCGCCGCAGACGGGCATCCCGTACCAGCCGACCCGGTCCAGCGGCCTGGCTGACGGTGTTACTGCTATCGCCGCTGCGCTGTTGCTCCGTCATCGAGATGTTACTCCGTCAAGCGTGCGGCCTGCTCGGATGCGGGATATCGTTCCTTGAGCCGCCGGGCAAGCTGCCCGTGACGGTCCGCATCATCGGCGGCTCTGGCGACCCGCACCCCCAGCCAGAGCAGCGATGGCGTTTCCTCTGCCACCGCAGTGTAGCGCGAAAACCATTGTTGTGCGGCATCGGCCGAGTCCTGCGACAGGCTCCATTCGGTCATTCCCCGCAGGGCCGGCGGGTAGTGGGGCTGCAGCGAGAGTGCCCGCCGCCAGTAGGCTGCCGCCTCGCCACGCCGACCGGCATCGCTAAGGCAACGGGCCGCGTTGCTCAACGCCATCACACGCCGCGGGTAGAGCGGGTTGGCGGCCGCCATATCCCAAAGATCGAGTGCCCGACGCACTCGGCCGCGGCTGCACAGGAAGGCGGCATAGTTATTGAGCGCCGGACCACTGTCCTCGTCCAGCGACAGCGCCGTCTGGAAGTGCGACTCCGCTGCCGCCGGTTCACCGAGCCTTGCCCGTACTTCCGCCGCCACCAGGTGCCCGTCAATGAGCTCGGGATCCTGATCCAGCGCCCTGTCGATTTTCTCCAGCGCGAGGCCAAGCGCTCCGTTGCGCAGATGATAGGTGGCGATATCGGTATTGGCCCGGGCCGCCTGGAGGGAATCCTCGGTACTGAGGGGGGCATCCTGCCGAGCCACGCATCCGGCCATCAGTGTAGCGGCGAGGACCATCGACCAGACGCGCATCAGGCGGATGCCGTTGCTGTCCCGCGTTTACCCTGGTTGCGACGATTGATGACCTGACCGACCAGCTGGCCACAGGCCCCGTCGATATCCTGCCCTCGGGTGCGGCGGATCGTGGTGATGAACCCGGCGCGCTGGAGCGTATCGGCGAAGCGCCGGATGCGTTCCCTGGGCGATGCCGCATAGCGGGTGCCCGGAAACGGATTGAACGGGATAAGATTGATCTTGGAGGGAATCCCGGCCAGGAGATCCACCAGCTGCCGGGCATGTTCCTGACCGTCATTAACGCCATCGAGCATCACGTACTCCCAATAAATGCAGTGATGCGGCGTGTTGCCCAGGTAATGCTCGCAGGCCGGCAATAGCTCCCGCAGCGGATATTTCCGATTGATGGGGACGATCTCGTCGCGAAGCGCGTCGTTGGGCGCATGCAGCGAAACGGCAAGGCTGATGTTGCTGACATCCGCCAGCCTGTAAAGCGCCGGCACCAGGCCCACCGTCGACAGTGTGACCCGCCGCCGCGACAGCGCCCACGCATAGGGATCCACCATGAGGTTGGTGGCCGCCACCACGTTGCGGAAGTTCGCCAACGGCTCGCCCATGCCCATCATGACCACATTGGTCACTCGCCGGCCGCGGCCCTCTTCTTCGAGGGCCTGGGTGGCGAAGTGCAGCTGACCAATGATCTCCGCGGCCGTGAGGTTGCGATTGAAGCCCTGTTTGCCCGTGGAACAGAATCCGCAGTCCAGCGCACAACCCACCTGGGAAGACACACACAGCGTCCCACGGCCACGCTCGGGTATGTAGACGGTCTCAACCGCCTGACCACTCTCCAGGGCCAGCAGCCACTTGCGCGTGCCGTCCTCGGACTCACGATCGAAAACCGCCTGCGGCACGCGCAATTCCGAGAGATCCGCCAGCTTCCCGCGGAAGCCCTTCGCCAGGTCCGTCATGGCCTCGAAATCGAACACCCGCCGCTGGTGCAGCCACTGCCGCAGCTGCTTGCTGCGGAAAGGCTTCTCATCAAGCTCCTTGAGGAGGCCGTGCAGGCCTGCCTCGTCGAGACCAAGCAGATTGACCCGACCGGAGCGGGTCAGCGGCCGGTCTTCAGTTGCGGCTGTGGAGCTCATCATCACCAAAGAAGAAGGCGATTTCCTCGCGGGCCGTCTCCGGGGCGTCGGAGCCATGGACGGCATTGGCATCCAGGGTCTCGGCGAAGTCGTGGCGGATCGTGCCGGCGGCCGCCTCGGCGGGGTTGGTGGCGCCCATGATCTCGCGATTCTTGCGAATGGCGTGCTCACCCTCGAGTACCTGCACCATCACCGGCCCAGAGGTCATGAACTTCACCAGATCGCGGAAGAACGGACGCTCCCGATGCACGGCGTAGAATCCCTCAGCCTGCTCCTGGCTGAGGTGCAGCATACGCGCGGCGATGATCCGCAGACCCGCGGTCTCAAAGCGGCTGTAAATCTCGCCGATGTGGTTGCCGGCAACCGCGTCCGGCTTGACGATGGAAAGCGTGCGCTCCACGGCCATTGATCAACTCCTGCTGGGGAACCGGCTTAACCGCCGGTCCGAAAATACAAAACCCACCCGCCTCGGCGCAGTGGGCCCGAAAAACCGCCCGCTAGTCTACCCAGCCACCGGTATACCGGCAATCACTGCACCGAGAAGCTCTCGCCGCAACCGCACTCGGCCGTCACGTTGGGGTTGCGGAAACTGAAGCGCTCGTTGAGGCCCTCTCTGACGAAGTCCACTTCCACGCCCTCCAGGAATGGCAGGCTCTTTCGATCAATCACCACCGAAACGCCATGCTGTTCCACCAGCGTATCGTCATCCGCAACGGCATCGGCGTAATCCACCGTGTACATGAACCCCGAGCAGCCCGAGGTGCGGACACCCAGCCGCAGTCCCATGCCACTGCCCTGGCGCGCCAATGCGTCGCGAATGTGATCGGCGGCCCTTTCTGTCAGCTGTATCGTCATATCTCGCTCCCACCTTCTCCGGCGGCCATTACGGTCAGCGCCGACCGCAATGCATCCTCAATGCAAAGTGCTGTACCCCGAGCCTCATCCGGTATGTCGACTCTCTCGGCGAGCCAAAGCCCCGTGACCTTCGCTGCGGCGTCAAATGAGCGACCCGCGAGCCAATCCGCCAGCCAGGCCGCAGCTTTCATCGCCTCCGGGCCCGCGAACACCTCAAATCGGGCTTCGCGGATACACTCCGGCCCCGCTGCCAGCCAGCAATCGACTCGACAGCCGTCGGCGACGCGTCCAGCCTCGCCATGAGTCCAGCCCTGCGGCTCTGCGGGAGCACCAAGGCTCCCCGCATTCCAAGGTTCCGCCGACATTTCCATCATTTCAAGCCATTCCCGGCGGGGTTGTGACACCGTAGACATCTTCGATGGACTTTCCCGCCTGAAGTTCGCGCCACACCGGTGATATCGCCCGCAGGCGCCGGACCCGGTCGGCCACTCGCCCCGCCACCGCGTCTATGTCGCGCTCGGTGGTAAAGCGCCCAAGACTGAAACGCACCGAAGCATGGGCCAGCGCATCCGGCCGTCCCATCGCCCGCAGGACATGGGACGGCCCGCCGCGACTACTGCAGGCCGACCCGAAACCCACCGACAGATCGGCCAGTGCGGCACGCAGGGCCTCACCCTGGACACCCGCAAACGAGGCGTTTAGCACATGCGCCGATCCGTCGCGGCGGCCATTGATGACGACATCGCCAAGCCCCTCCAGGTGCTGGCTCAGCCGTTGATGGAGGCCGCGCTGACGCGTCCGCTCGTCGTGGTCATCCCTTATTTGCAGGGCCTCCCCCATCCCCGCGATGAGTGGCACCGGCAGGGTCCCCGAACGGATCCCACCCTGCTGGCCACCACCATGGAGCAGTGGCTCCAGGCGCAGCTCCGGCCGATAGCAGAGCGCTCCGATGCCCTTCGGTCCATAGAATTTGTGGGCCGACAGGGAGATCAGATCGGCATGACGATAGGGCCTGTCGTCGGGCAGATGACCGACTGCCTGAGCGGCGTCCAGATGAAGGCGGGCACCCACGGCGCGAATCGCCGGGGCGAGGGTCTCAATATCCTGGATGACACCCGTCTCGTTGTTGACGGGCGCGATAGAGACCAGCGCAACGTTGTCGTCAAGGGCCTGCTCCAGCGTACTCACCTCAAGGAGGCCATCGCCGGATACTGGCAGCGTTTCCACCTGCATGCCAGCGGACATTGTCGCCCGGGCGGCTGCCAGTACCGCCGAGTGCTCGGTTGCCACCACCAGCACTCGCCGCCGGCGACTATCCCGTCGATCGAGCGCCCTTGCGAGGCCACCGATGGCGAGGTTGTCCGCCTCGGTGGCGCCACTGGTCCAGATCACGCGGAACCCCGGGTCGTTCAGCAGGCCAAGCACCTGGTGCGCGGCCTCATCCACCGCCGATGCCGCCGCATGGCCGGCGGGATGGTCGCTACCGGGATTGGCGAAAAAACCGTCCGGTCCTTCGAACCGGGCCATGAACCGGGAGACCCGGGGGTCAACGGGGGTCGTTGCCGCATAGTCCAGGTAGGGGGTCATGAGCGCCCTTCAGCGTTCCGAACCCGAGGCCTGGTCCCGTTCGCCCTCGTCCTGCATGCCACAATCCTCGATATCAGGAATTCGGCTGTCATTCACCTCCGCGCCCAAGGCGCGCAGCGCGCTGCACATCTCCTGCATCCTCGCGTCGGTGTGGTGAACGTGATCGAGAATCGCATTAATGGCATTGGCCACCGGATCCGGCATATCCCGTGTCGCGCCATACGCCTCGAAGCCGATGCGCCGGGCCGTCTCCGCGCGGCGCTGATCGGCTTCGGTACACGGCGCTTCCTCCCGTGCGATGCGGGCGACCCGCGCCGGGATGCCCACCATCGTGGCGTGCTCGGGGACGTCCTTGACCACGACGGCGTTGGAACCGATCCGCGCACCCTCTCCCACCTCGATCGGGCCAAGCACCTTGGCACCCGCCCCGACAACCACATCATCGTGCAGTGTCGGATGCCGCTTACCCCCCTCCCAGGAGGTCCCGCCAAGGGTCACGCCCTGGTAGAGCGTGCAGTCGTCGCCGACCTCCGCCGTCTCGCCGATCACGATCCCGAGACCGTGATCGATGAAAAAACGTCGTCCGATCCGCGCACCCGGATGAATCTCGATGCCGGTCAGCCAGCGGGCGATCAACGAGAAGAATCGTGCCAGCCAGCGCAGACCCCGCCGCCACAGCCAGTGGTTCATGCGATGCATGATGAGCGCATGAACACCGGGATAACTGGTCAGCACCTCGAAATGGTTTCGTGCCGCCGGGTCGCGGTCGAGAACGCAGCTGACATCTTCGCGCAGACGCTGGAACATGAAGGAAGTATACGCGCCCCACGCTTACGGCAGCCAGCGTACCGCCCTAGGGCAGCACGCGCTTGAGGATGCCCCGCAGCAGATCCACTTCGTCGGTCGTGGGCCGGGCCCGGTTGATGAGGTTACGCAGCCGCCGCAGCATGACCTCACGGGGCGCGCGCGAGGCATAACCGCTGTGATCCGCCAGGAGCTCGATCTGCCGGTGGAGCCCTTCCAGATGGGCACCCGTCGCCAGCGTTGCCGCCGCCTCGCGGGTGGGCGCAGGCTGCCCGTTATCGCCCTGCCGTTCCGCCAATGCGATGAAGATCTCGTAGGCCATGATCTGCACCGCAGCGGCGAGGTTCAACGCCGGGTAGTCCGGATTGGCGGGAATGTGGACCAGACGATGACAGCAGGCCAGTTCATCATTGGTCAGGCCCGTGCGCTCACGACCGAACAGCACGGCCACCGGGCCGGATTCCCCGGCGATCATTGCGGCCGCCTGACGCGGCGTCAGCGCTGGCACCCCGTCACGCCTCGGCCGGGCGGTCAGCCCCAGACAGAGCTGGGCATCGGCCACAGCATGGGTGAGCTCGGCCTGGTGCCGGGCGGCGGCGAGCATGTCCCGGGCGCCGGCTGACATGGCAAGGGCCTGCTCATCAACCGCACACTCCGGCGCCACCAGCACCAGCTCGTCCAGTCCCATCGTGAGCATGGCCCGCGCGGTCGCGCCCAGATTGCCGGAGTGTGAGGTTCCCACCAGAACGAAGCGACAGTCATTGCCTTGCAACTGGGCCAAAACACGAACTCCCCTAGGTTTGCTGTTATCATGGGCGGCTAACGTGAATTCTACGGCATACCACGCCAATCGCAGCCCGTTTCAGGATCAGCCAATGCACCCGATGGTCAACGTCGCCGTGCGCGCCGCCCGCAGCGCCGGAAATATCATTGTCCGCAACATCGACCGCCTCGATCGTATCCAGGTCGAGACGAAAGGCGAAAACGACTTCGTCAGTGAGGTCGACCGGATGGCCGAGGACGAGATTCACGCCATTCTCAGCCAGGCCTATCCCGACCATTCGATCATTGGCGAGGAGCGCGGCGGCGAGGAGACAGCCGATTACGTCTGGCTGGTCGATCCGCTCGATGGCACGCTGAATTACCTGCGCGGTTTCCCGCAGTTTGCCGTCTCCATTGCCCTCAAATACCGGGGCGCGCTCGAGGCCGGGGTCATCTACGATCCGATCCGCCAGGAGTTGTGGACGGCCCGGCGTGGTGGCGGCTGCACGTTCGAGGGCCGGCGCATGCGCATCCAGGCACGCCCGGGACTGGACAACGCCCTGCTCGGCACGGGCTTCCCGTTGAGGATGCGGGACTACCACGAGGCCTATCTGGGGATGTTCGGCGACGTGTTTCGCCGCGCCGGCGATATCCGTCGCGC
This sequence comes from Spiribacter sp. 1M189, assembly GCF_040838345.1. NCBI lineage: Bacteria > Pseudomonadati > Pseudomonadota > Gammaproteobacteria > Chromatiales > Ectothiorhodospiraceae > Spiribacter > Spiribacter insolitus. Next base: position 1,091,050 of record NZ_JBAKFF010000001.1, read on the forward strand.
CGGTTCGGCGGCCCTGGACCTGGCCTATGTCGCCTGCGGGCGTCTGGACGGTTTCTGGGAGATCGGTCTAAAGCCCTGGGACATGGCGGCCGGCGCACTGATGATCCGGGAAGCGGGCGGCATTGTGGGGGATTTCGCGGGCGGGGACCGCTACCTCGAGACCGGCAACATTGTCGCCGGCAGCCCGAAGCTCTTCGCTGATCTGGTGCGCACCATCGGCCCGCACCGAGTCGAGGGTATTCGCGCCTGATCGCCGCTCAGGCGGCGCGCCCGTCCGCCACCACCCCGGAGGTGGACTTCAGCGTCTCGCGCACATCGCTCCAGCGGAGCAGTTCCAGATGGCCGGCGCGGGATTCCACCAGCGCGGTGCAGCTCTCGACCCAGTCGCCGTCATTGCAGTAGAGGACGCCGCTCTGGTCGGTGATCTCGGCGTGGTGGATATGCCCGCAGACCAGCCCGTCGACACCCGCCTGCCGGGCCTCGTGGATGAGCGCCTCTTCGTAATTGGCGATGTACTGCATGACATTCTTGGTGCGGTGCTTGAGATGAGCGGCCAGCGACCAGTAGGGGCGGTTGAACAGCTGGCGGATGCGATTGACCCAATGATTGGCCCGAATGAGCCAGGCGTACATGCGACTCCCCAGCATCGCCGCCAGGCGGCTGCACTGCACCACGGTGTCGAATTCGTCGCCGTGCAGCACCAGGAGTCGACGCCCGTCCGCGCACTCATGGATGGCCCGCAGTTCGATGCTCACGCCTTCGATGGACATCCCGGCGTAGTCACGGAACATCTCGTCATGGTTGCCCGGGATATAGATGACCCGGGTGCCATTGCGTGCCCGTTTGAGGATGTTCTGAACCACCGCGTTATGGCTGTCGGGCCAGCGCAACCCCCGCCTCCGCATCTCCCAGATATCAATGATATCGCCTACCAGATAGAGCGTGTCGCATTCCACCGATTCGAGGAAATCGAGAAGGAAATCCGCCCTCGCGCCACTGAACCCGAGGTGCGTGTCGGAGATGAAAATACTGCGGTAGCGAAGCGGTTTGAGCAGCTCGACGTCCGTCATGGCGGTATCCCCGTGGCCATGTTTGTCCGAATCATACGAGCTGTTTATGAAATCCGCGTGACCACCACTGGAATCAGGGCTGCTCATTCTCGGCGTCCTCACCTTCCTTCGGCGGCGGAACCAGATCTTCCTTGCTGACGCCGAGGGCCAGCGCCGCCGAGCTCGCCACATAGATCGACGAGTAGGTGCCCACCAGCACACCGATGATCAGCGCGATCGCGAACCCGCGGATGAGCTCGCCACCGAGCAGCGCGAGTGCGATGAGGACAAGCAGCGTGGTCAGGCTGGTGACCAGCGTGCGCGGCAGCATCTGGTTGATCGATCGGTTGGCGATCTCCGCGGCCGTCCCCTTGCGGACCCGCACGAAGTTCTCGCGGATCCGGTCGAACACCACGATCGTGTCGTTCAGCGAGTAGCCGATCACCGCCAGCAGCGCGGCCAGCACGGTGAGATCAAAGGTCATGCCGATCCCGGCGAAAATCCCGACGGTGACCACCACGTCATGCACCACAGCGGCCACCGCACCAATGGCGAAGCGGTATTCAAAGCGAAAGGCCACGTAGATCAGAATGCCGCCCAGAGCGTAGAGCAGCGCAAGCCCGCCCTTCTCGGCAAGCTCCTCACCCACCTGCGGCCCGACAAATTCCACCCGGCGCAATTCCGCCGCCGGGTCGGCTTCCCGCAGCGTATCCAGCACCGCATTGCTCAGCGAATCGCCTTCTCCGACATCCGGCGCCAGCCGGATCAGGATGTCGCGCGAAGTGCCGAAGGTCTGCACCACGGCGTCCTCGTAGCCGCCCTCGGCCAGTGTTGAGCGAACCTCCGCCAGATCCACGGTCTGCGGATAACCCACTTCGACGAGCGTGCCGCCGGTAAAGTCCAGGCCGAGGTTAAGCCCCCTGAAGAGCAGAAAGGCGATGGCCGCGGCGACGAGCACCGCGGTGAACACCGCGGCACGCCCGCGATGGGCCATGAATTCGATATTCGGCTCGCGTTTGAAGAAATCCACGAGCGCCTCCTCAGATGGCCAGACGGACGCCGCGACGGCCGCCATAGATCAGGTTGACGACAGCACGGGTGCCCAGAATGGCCGTGAACATGGAGCTCACGATGCCGATCGACAGCGTTACGGCGAACCCCTTCACCGGGCCGGTTCCGAAAGCAAACAGCACCAGGGCCGCGATCAGTGTCGTGACGTTGGCATCGGCGATGGTCGAGAAGGCCTTGCCATAGCCGGCCTCGATGGCCTGCTGGGTGCTGCTGCCGGCGCGCAGTTCTTCACGGATACGTTCATAGATCAGCACGTTGGCGTCGACCGCCATCCCCACCGTCAGGACGATGCCGGCAATACCCGGCAGTGTGAGCGTGGCCTGGAGCATCGAGAGCACCGCCACAATCAGCACCAGGTTGGCCAGCAGCGCGAGGTTCGCCACCAGTCCGAAGACCTTGTAGTAGACCGCCATGAACACGACCACCAACAGGAACCCCACGATCACCGCCGCCAGGCCCTGGTTGATGTTCTCCTGACCAAGGCTCGGCCCGATGGTCCGCTCCTCGACGATCTGCATGGGCGCCGCCAGCGAACCCGCCCTCAGCAGCAAGGCGAGATTGCGGGCCTCGCGGGAACTGTCGAGACCGGTGATGCGAAAGCGGCTGCCCAGCTGCTCCTGGATGCGGGCGACGTTGATGACCTCCTCGACCTCGACCTGCTCACGCACAACCTCGCCGTCGACCCGCCGCGCCTGTACCTCGGTCTCCTTGAAGACCACTGCCATATGATCGCCGACGCGGCCGCCGGTAATCCGGTTCATGACATTGCCGCCACTTCCGCTCAGGCGGATATTCACCTCCGGCTGACCGGTCTGCGTATCGATTCCCGAGGATGCATCGGTGATGGCGTCACCGGTGATAATGACTTCTCGCTCGAGCAGGACGTATCCGCCACCGCGCTCCGGGAACCGTTCAGTACCCGGCGGTACCGGATCATCGCCATCGCCGAAGTAGGGGAAATTGCCGGCGTCGACCATTCGGAACTCGAGCGTTGCCGTCGCACCGATGATGTCCTTCGCACGGGCTGTGTCCTGCACACCAGGGAGTTGGACGACGATCCGGTTGAGGCCCTGACGCTGGATCACCGGCTCCGCGACGCCGAGTTCATTCACCCGATTGCGCAGCGTGGTCATGTTCTGTTCGACAGCGAAGTTCCGGACCTCACGCAGTTCCTGTTCACTGAGTGCGGCCTCGAGGGTCGGCGTTCCATCCAACGCTTCCGCGTTAAAGTCGAGCTCCAGATAATCCGGACCCAGCGCCTCCCGCGCTGCATCACGGCGGGCCGCATCGGCAAACTGCATCACCACCCCGGTTTCGGCCAAGGTGATATCGCCATAGCGGATATCCGCCTCGCGCAGCTGACGCCGGAACTCGTCGCGATAGCGCGCAAGCGTCTGCTCGACAACCGCCTCGATATCCACTTCCATGAGAAAGTGCACCCCGCCGCGCAGATCCAGACCCAGATACATCGGCTGGCCACCGATGTTACGCAGCCAGCCCGGTGTGGCCGGTGCGAGATTCAGGGCGACGGTGTAATCACGGCCCAGCGCGACGGCGAGCTCGTCGGCCGCCCGCACCTGCGCATCATTGCTGGCGAGGCGCACCAGGAGGTGATCCTCCGAGACTTCCGTGCCCTGTATGGCGACGCCATCGTCGGACAAGAGACGGCGGATCCGCTCACGTGCCTGCTCCGAGGGCGCGCTGCCCTCGGCGGTACTGATCTGCAACGCGGGGTCCTGCCCGAACAGATTGGGCAGCGCGTAGAGACAGCCGCCGGCGATCACTAACACCAGCAGCAGGTACTTCCAGAGCGGATACCGATTCATCATGCCTACTTCGACTTGCCGCCCTTACCGGACTCGTCCTTGGCTGTCGCTTCGGCCTTCTCGAGACTGCCCTTCATCGCCCCCTTGGGCAGAACCTGGGCCACCGCGCTCTTCTGCATCCGGACCTCGATCCCGTCGGCGAGCTCGAGGCTGGCGTAGGTATCACCGACATCCGTCACGCGCCCGACAAACCCGCCGGTGGTGAGAATCTCATCACCTTTGGAGAGATTCGCGACGAGCTTCTTATGCTCCTTCGCCCGCTTCTGCTGCGGGCGGATCAGCAGGAAGTAGAAGATGACGATCAGCGCGATGGGAAAGATCAGGCCGGTGATTCCGGCCGCCGGCTCGCCCGACTGGGCAAGTGCATCACTGATGAAGAAGTCCATGGCAATCTCCCTCGATTAAAAAGTCGGCATTATGTCACACCGGAACGCATGGCATGGAACTCCCGAGTGAATTCCTCGAGCGCCTGCGCTTCGATCGCGTCGCGAATACGGCTCATCAGTCGCTGGAAATAGCGCAGGTTATGAAGGGTGTTCAGTCTGGCGCCCAGCATCTCCCCGCAACGGTCGAGATGGCGCAGGTAGCTGCGACTGTAATGGCGGCAGGTATAGCAGTCGCAGGCGGCCTCAACCGGGCGGGTATCATGGGCGAAGCGCGCGTTGCGCAGGCGCAGCGTCCCCGTATCGGTGAACAGAAAGCCGTTACGGGCGTTGCGCGTGGGCAGCACACAATCGAACATGTCGATGCCCCGCGCCACGCATTCGACAAGATCCTCGGGCTTGCCAACGCCCATCAGATATCGCGGCCGGTCCGCCGGCAGTCGCGGGCCGAGTGCATCGAGTACGCGGATGCGCTCCTCCGGTGGTTCTCCCACTGAGAGACCCCCCACGGCGTATCCCTCGAAACCGATATCGGTGAGCCCCGCGAGCGATGCAGCGCGCAGATCCTCGAACATCCCGCCCTGGATGATGCCGAACTGGGCCGAGGGATTACCGGCATGGGCCGCACGGCTGCGCTCGGCCCAGCGCAGCGAGAGCTCCATCGAGCGCTTCGCCTCGGACCACTCCACCGGCCAGGCGGTGCACTCGTCGAATATCATCACGATGTCGCTGCCCAGCGCCCGTTGAACGGCCATTGACCGCTCCGGATCCAGGAACACCCGCGAGCCATCCACTGGCGAGCGGAATTCGACGCCGGCCTCGCTGACCTTGCGCCCTTCGGCAAGACTGAATACCTGAAAACCACCGGAGTCGGTGAGGATCGGACCACCCCAGTGCATGAAGTCGTGCAGGTCACCGTGCTCGGCGATGATCTGGGTACCCGGCCGCAGCATGAGGTGGAACGTGTTCCCGAGCAGAATCTGCGCGCCGGATTCAGCCGCCTCTTCCGGAGTGACGCCCTTGACGGTGCCGTAGGTCCCCACGGGCATGAAGGCCGGCGTGTCAACGACCCCGCGGTCGAAATGCAGCCGCCCGCGCCGGGCCAGTCCGTCACTGGCCAGTTTCTCGAACCGCAGACTCATGGCCTCGCCCCGCCCGCGCCCGGCAGGATCAGCATGGCATCGCCGTAGCTGAAGAACCGGTATTTCGCCTCAACCGCATGACGGTAGGCGTTGAGGATTGCCTCGCGGCCTGCCAGCGCGCTGACCAGCATCACCAGGGTCGACCCCGGCAGATGGAAGTTGGTTATCAGTCCGTCGATCACGCGGAACTCGAAGCCCGGGTAGATGAAAATCTCAGTCTCGCCTTCGAAGGGTGCCAGCTCTCCTGGTGCGGCCGCCGCCTCCAGGGCACGCACCACGGTGGTTCCCACGGCCACCACGCGGCCACCGCAGGCGCGGGTGCGCTGGATCGCCTCACAGACGGACGCCGGCACCGAGAGCCACTCGGCATGCATATCGTGGCCCGCTATTGTCTCGCTGCGGATCGGCTGGAATGTCCCCGCGCCCACATGCAGCGTCAGGGAAGCGGTTTCCACGCCATCCGCCTGCAGCGCACCGAGCAGTGCCTCGTCAAAATGCAGGCCGGCAGTAGGCGCCGCCACGGCGCCGGGTTTGTCGGCGAAAACCGTCTGATAACGCTCGCGGTCCTCGTCGGTGTCCTGACGCTTGATATAGGGCGGCAGTGGCATATGGCCATACTGCTCGAGGAGCTGCGGCAGGGGCGGATCGGCAGGAAAGCGCAGGCGGAAGAAATCACCCGCCCGCTCCACCACTTCAACGCTCACGCCCCCTTCGAGCCGAATCTGCGTGCCGGGTTTCGGTGTCTTGCTGGCCCGAATCTGGGCCAGCGCCTCCGCTCCGCCGGTCAGACGCTCCAGCAGGATTTCCACTGCCCCGCCACTTGCCTTACGACCATGGAGGCGCGCGGGGAGCACACGCGTGTCATTGATCACCAGCAGATCGCCATCGCGCAGGTAATCCCGAATCGCCGGGAACTGACGATCGGTGATGCGGCCGGTGCGTGGATCCAACACCAGCAGCCTGCTGTCGGTCCGGTTGGGAAGCGGCTCGGAGGCGATCAACGCCTCCGGAAGGTCATAATTGAAATCGCTGACTTTCATGCAGGCCTGTTATAATCGATCCCCGGACGCCGGGGTGGCGGAACTGGTAGACGCGCCGGACTCAAAATCCGGTTCTCGCAAGAGAGTGCGGGTTCGATTCCCGCCCCCGGCACCATCGATTTTACCCAAACGCCCATCATAGCAACGCGCCGCGGTGATGTGGCACTCCCGCGACGGGTAGTGATAGACTTCGCGACGAAAAGTGAGACGGGGCCGTAGCTCAGTTGGGAGAGCGCTAGAATCGCACTCTAGAGGTCAGGGGTTCGACTCCCCTCGGCTCCACCACCTCCCCCTCAGGTCGATCCGACCGCATCCGCTCCTTCCTGGCCCGCACCGCGGCCCGGCTGGAAAGTGACAAGCGATACCGCGCTGATCACCGCCAGAGCCAGCAGGTAGTACGCCGGCGCGGCAATGTCCCCCGTGGCGTTGATCAACCATGTGCAGACCATGGGTGCGGTTCCACCGAAAAGGCCCATAGCCAGGTTGTAGGCGATGCCCACACCGGTATTACGGATGTCGCGGGGGAAGGTATGTGCGAGCATCGCCGGCATCGGGCCCTGCACCCAGCTGATGGCAAGCGCGAAGATCAGTCCGCTGATCAGGGCACCCAGAAAGCTCCCGGTATCGATCCAGAGAAACAGCGGGTAAACCCCGATGCCGGTGATCCCGATACCCCAGAGCATCATGCGGCGGAAGCCGAATCGATCCCCCATCAGACCACCAACCGGCAGGAGCAGGACCAGCACCAGCATGGAGAGGGTGTTCAGATCGATTGCATGGTCGATCGGATTCGGAATGACCTTCGACTGGTAGGTCGGCATCCAGACGAACAGGGTATAGAAGCCTCCGCAGAAAAGCAGCATGCAGGCCATGAGGTGCAGAACATCAATCGGGTGGCGTGTCAGCACCTGACGGAGGGGCGTTTCCTGTTTGCTCCCGACATTGATCGGCTCATCCGCCAGCGCGCGGCGCAACCATCGTCCGAAAACGAAGATCACCACGCTCAGCAGGAACGGGATGCGCCAGCCGTAATCCGCCATCGCCTCGGAGCTGATGAGCGCCTCGGTGGTCGCCACCACGGCGGAGCCGAGCAGTATGCCGCCGACCGCGCCGAACAGCGCCCAGCTGCCGTGGAGCCCCCGCCGGTGACGCGGCGCCCCTTCCACCAGGAAGGTAATCGAGGTGACCAGCTCGCCGCCCACCGAGACGCCCTGAATCAGGCGCAGGAGGATCAGCAGCGCGGCGGCCATCACACCAATGCTCTCGTAGGTGGGCAGCAACCCGACCAGAACCGTCGGCCCGGCCATCATGATGATTGACCAGCGCAGCGCTCGGGGTCGGCCCAGCCGATCGGCGATGTAGCCAAAGATGACGCCGCCCAGCGGCCGCATCAGATAACCCGCCGCAAACACCCCGTAGGTCTGGATGAGCGCCACCACCGGATCGGAATCCGGAAAGAACAGCGGCCCCATGAACGGCGCCAGGAAGCCGAAAACGGCAAAGTCATACCACTCGAGGACACTGCCAACGGCGCCGGCCATCTGGGTGCGGACTCTGGACATCTCAACACTTTCCATTGATGAATTTCAGGAAGAAATATCATAGCCACATCCACCCCGCGCCGGTAGCTGCACCGGTGATTGTTCCTGGTGGTATTCAGTGCCACCATTGCATTGGTGACCAGCCCTCTGGCGATGGGATTAGCGCCCCGATAGCTCAGCTGGATAGAGCGATCGCCTCCTAAGCGATAGGTCGCAGGTTCGAATCCTGCTCGGGGCACCAGCTCATTCGCCTTGCCGGTTCATCCATGTGATGGGCGGCTCAAGGGCCCAGCCGGCCTGCTCGGCATGCGTACGCATCAGATGGAGCAGCTCATGGGCATGGGCCCGGGTCAAGGAGAGCCCGGCCACCGGCAGCGGATCGAGCCGCCGGTCGGGCACACTGGGCAGCGGCTGGCCCATCAGGGCCACCACCAGGCGGTCGCCCTGCGGCTCAACCGTCACCTCGGTAATCAAATGATGGGCCCAGTTCGATGGTGCCTCGACGCCCACGCTTCCGTCCCCGGCGCGGGCATCCTTTTCCTGCGCGCGTTCTGCGGCGACCTGCGAGCGGGCGCCGATATGCTCCAGCGCCATCACGGCATCATGCGCCTCATCGCCATCCGCTGCCGGGTGACTCTTCTTGAGCATGGTATTCATGTGCCGCATGAGCCCCGTCAGCCCCCGCCGCGTCAGCCACGCCACCCGCCCGTCACCTGAGGCCATGGTCAGCCTGATCGCCAGGCGGTCTTCGAGTGCGGAGTAGACGAAACGGACCTGATGGACGCCCGGGACGGTGACTTCGCCCATGCGTCTCAACCTCTGCCCTTTCGGCGCCGGATCATTCGATCGCGTTTGCGCTGCTGGCGTGGCGTGAGCTTGTTGCGCCGCCCGGCGAACGGGTTTTCGCCCGTGCGCAGCTCAAGGCGGATCGGTGTGCCCTGCAGACTGAAGGCCCGGCGGAAGCGATTGACCAGGTAGCGCCGATAGGCGCCGGGCAGCTCGCCGGTCTGGTTGCCGTGGACGACGATGGTGGGCGGATTCTGTCCGCCCTGATGGGCGTAGCGCAGCTTGATGCGCCGGCCTCGCACAATGGGCGGCTGATGCGCCTCCACGGCCTCCTCCAGCACACGGTTGAGCGCCGATGTCGGCAGTTCGCGGCGGGCTGCCCGATAGACATGCACCACTTCCTCAAGCAGACGGCCGACGCCGGTACCATGTAGCGCCGAGATGAACCGCGGCCGGGCAAAGTCCAGGAAACCGAGCTTGACGTCGAGCTCACGCCGGATGCGCTCTCGGGTATCCGGCACCAGTCCGTCCCACTTGTTCACCGCCAGTACCAGCCCGCGGCCGGACTCGATGACATGGCCGATCAGATGGGCATCCTGCTCGGAGATCTCCTGTCGGGCGTCCAGCACCATGATGACCACCTGGGCCGCCTCGATGGCCTGCAGCGTCTTGACGACGCTGAACTTCTCGATGCTCTCCCGCACCCGGCTGCGCCGTCGGACACCGGCGGTATCGACAAGCGTAAAGGCCTGACCCTCGCGCTCGAACGGGACCCGGATGGCATCCCGGGTCGTACCCGGCATGTCATAGACGAGCACCCGTTCCTCGCCGATCAGGCGGTTCACCAGCGTCGATTTGCCCACGTTGGGCCGGCCAATGATGGCGACCTCGATGGATCGGGGCGTCGATTCATCGGACACCGCCTCATCCGCCATCCCGGAGCTGTCATCGGCATCGGGTATCGTCTGTTCGGGATCCACGGGCTCGCCGGTCAGATCCTCGAGAACGGCCGTCATGAGCCGGGTCACGCCCCGCCCGTGGACGGCAGCGATCGGCCATGGTGCATCCAGACCAAGGCTGTGGAAGTCCGCTGCCGCGAGATCGGGATCAACACCGTCGATCTTATTCATCACCAGCCAGACCCTTTTGCCCCGCTGGCGTAGCTCCGAGGTCAGGGCCTCGTCACCGGGCGTTACGCCGACCCGCGCATCCACCAGGAACAGGATGGCGTCCGCCTCGTCCAGCGCCCGGATCGCCTGGCGCTGCATATGGTGATAAGTGACGTCGTCAGGCTCCCCCAGCCCGCCGGTATCCACAACCACGTAGGCAGCCGGGCCGACCCGGCCGATGCCGTACTGACGATCCCGTGTCAGACCGGGAAAGTCGGCCACCAGCGCATCGCGCGTTCGGGTCAGACGGTTGAACAGGGTGGATTTACCGACATTGGGCCGGCCCACCAGAGCGATGACGGGTTGTTCCATGCACGAATGATAGCAGCCGTCGCCACGCCCCGGGGCACGGTGTCAGCTGGTATCCAGCGCCGCCGCCAGCAGTCGCTGTGTATAGGGATCGCGCGGGTCGGTGAACACCTGTTCCGCCGAGCCGGATTCCATTACGCGTCCGCCCTGCATGACGATCATGCGGTGGCTCATTGCCCGGACCACCTTCAGATCGTGGCTGATGAAGATATAGGCAAGTCCATGACGGCTCTGGAGCGTGCGCAGCAGCTCCACAAGCTGGCTCTGCACCGAGCGGTCCAGGGCCGAGGTCGGTTCATCCAGGACGATCAGCCGAGGCTTGAGCACAATCGCGCGGGCCACGGCCACACGCTGGCGCTGACCCCCGGAGAGCTCGTGCGGAAAGCGCTCGGCGAGCGCCGGATCCAGCCCCACTTCCTCGAGCGCTGCCCGGGCGAGCTGGCCACGCTCCGCGGCATCCGAGCCGATGCCGTGGACGCCCAGCCCTTCACCGATGATCTGCTCGACGGACATCCTCGGGCTGAGACTGCCGAAGGGGTCCTGGAAGACCACCTGGAACTCCCGCCGCAGTGGCCGCAGGGCGCGCTTGTCCACCGAACTGATGTCGCGTCCCTGGAAGAGGATTTCACCCCGCGCCGGCTGCAGGCGCAGCAGCGCCATGCCAAGGGTGGTCTTGCCCGATCCGCTCTCCCCCACCACACCCAGCGTCTCGCCTGGCCGGACCTGCAGGTCGACACCATCCACGGCCTTGAGATGGCTGACCACACGCTGGAACAACCCCGCGCGACGCGGGAACCAGACCCGCAGATCCCGAGCGGCGAGCACCGGCTCCGCGTCGGTGACGGGCGCCGGTCTTCCGGCCGGCTCGGCGGAGAGCAGCATTCGGGTGTAGCCGTGGCGCGGGCGGCTGAACACCGACTCAACCGCGCCCTGCTCCACAACCTCGCCCTGCCGCATGACCGCCACCCGATCGGCAATGCGCCGGACCACGTTAAGGTCGTGGCTGATAAAGAGCATGGCCATGCCGAGGCGATCCTTGAGATCGGCCAGCAACGCCAGAATCTCCGCCTGGATCGTGACATCGAGGGCGGTGGTCGGCTCATCGGCAATCAGCAGACGGGGGTTGTTGGCAATGGCCATGGCGATCATCACCCGCTGGCGCTGCCCCCCGGAGAGCTGGTGCGGGAAGGCCCCCAGTCGTGCCGAGGCCTCCGGCAGGCGCACCAGTTCGAGCAGCTCGACAATCCGGTCGCGGGCGGCGGCCGGCGTCATCCCCTGATGAATGCGCAGCGTCTCGCCGATCTGCTTATCGAGCGTATGCAGCGGATTCAAGGAGGTCATGGGCTCCTGAAAGACCATGCCCAGCGTCCCGCCGCGGAGCGCGCGGAGTCGAGCCGACGGTGCGCCGATCAGCTCCTCGCCATCGAGCCGGATGCTGCCAGCCGGGTGACTCGCCAGCGGATAAGGCAGGAGCTGCGGAATGGAGAGCGCCGTGATCGACTTGCCTGAACCGCTCTCCCCCACCAGGGCCAGGGTCTCGCCGGCATCCAGCGACAGGTTGACTCCCTGCACGGTGGGTGGCCGAGGATCTTCGCTGCCAAAGGCGATGGCCAGATCCTCGATCCGCAACAGCTCGGCGCTCATCCGCCCTGCCCCCCGAGCGTCTTGCGCGGATCGAAGGCATCCCGGGCCGCCTCGCCGATGAACACCAGCAAAGAAAGCATGATGGCCAGGGTGAAGAACGCCGTGAGCCCCAGCCAGGGTGCCTGCAGATTCGCCTTGCCCTGGGCCAGCAGCTCACCCAGCGAAGGCGAGCCTGGAGGTAGACCGAAGCCGAGGAAGTCCAGCGAGGTCAGCGTGGTGATCGAGCCGGTCAGGATGAAGGGCATGAAGGTGACGGTGGCCACCATGGCGTTGGGGAGGGCATGGCGGACAATGATCACGCCATCGGTGACGCCCAGCGCCCTCGCCGCCTTGACGTAATCGAAATTCCGCACCCGCAGGAGTTCCGCCCGCACGACGCCGACCAGCTGCGTCCAACTGAAAAGCAGCATGATGCCCAGCAGCCACCAGAAATTGGGCTGCACGAACCCCGCCATGATGATGAGCAGGTAGAGCACCGGCAGACCGCCCCAGATCTCGATGAAACGCTGGCCGAACAGATCAATCCGCCCGCCGAAGTACCCCTGCACCGCGCCAACCGCCACACCGATCAACGAACTGGCCAGCGTCAGCGCCAGCCCGAACAGCACCGAAATGCGGAAACCGTAGATCAGACGGGCCAGCACATCCCGCGCCTGGTCATCGGTGCCAAGCCAGTTCTCCGCCGACGGCGCCGCCGGTGCGGCGGCCTCGCTCGCATAGTTGATGGTGTCGTAGTGATAGCGAATGGGCGGCCAGATCATCCAGCCATCGGCATTGATCAGATCGGCGACAAACGGATCGCGATATTCCGCCTCGGTAGGGAAATCGCCACCGAAGGTGGTCTCCGGATAATTGACCAGCACCGGGAAATACCAGCCACCGTCGTAGTGCACCAGCAGCGGGCGGTCATTGGCGATGAACTCGGCACCCAGTGACAGCCCGAAGAGGATCAGGAACAGCCACAGCGACCACCAGCCCCGGCGATTGGCTCGAAACTGTGCCCAACGCCGCTGGTTGATGGGATTGAGCCGCGCCATGCCGCCTCAGCCCTCCCGCCGCTCGAAGTCGATTCGGGGGTCGACGAACATGTACATCAGATCCCCCAGCAGATTGAGCAGCAGCCCCACCAGCGTGAAGATGAACAGGCTGCCAAAGACGACGGGGTAGTCGCGGTTGACCACCGACTGGAAGCCCAACAGACCCAGCCCGTCGAGAGAGAAAATGACCTCAATGAGCAACGCGCCGGTGAAAAGCACACCGACGAAGGCCGCCGGAAAACCCGCGATGACGATCAGCATGGCGTTGCGGAAGACGTGCCCGTAGAGCACGCGGCGTTCACTCACCCCCTTGGCCCGAGCGGTGATCACGTACTGCTTGTTGATCTCCTCGAGGAACGAGTTCTTGGTGAGCATGGTCAGCCCGGCGAAGCCGCCGATCACCATCGCCAGCACCGGCAGGACCATATGCCAGAGGTAGTCGAGGATCAGCGCGGGCCAGGAGAGCGTCTCCCAGTTGTCGGAGACCAGCCCGCGCAGCGGGAACCAGTCGAGATAACTGCCCCCGGCGAATACCACAATGAGCAGGATGGCGAACAGGAAGCCCGGGATGGCATAACCGACAATCACCACTGCGCTGGTCCAGATATCAAAGGCCGAACCATCCCGCACCGCCTTGCGGATGCCCAGTGGAATGGAGATCAGGTAGGTGAATAACAGCGTCCAGACACCCAGCGAGATCGACACGGGCAGCTTGTCGGCAATCAGCTCGAGTACCGTCTGATCCCGGTAGAAGCTCTCGCCGAAGTCGAAACGGGCGTAGTCGCCCAGCATCTTCAGGAAACGCTCATGGGCTGGCCGATCGAAGCCGAACTGGGCCTCAAGCTCGGCAATATAGGCCGGGTCCAGCCCCCGCGCGCCCCGGCTCTCGCCGGAGATCTCGTCACCGGCTACGCCGGAGAAGCGACTGGTGGACAGATCCGCCGTGCCCTGCACCTGGGCCATGATCTGCTCCACCGGCCCACCCGGTGCGAACTGAACGATCACGAAATTGATCAGCAGCACGCCGATCAACGTCGGGATCATCAACAACAGTCGGCGGGCGATGTAGGCGTGCAACGCAGTGCGCTCCCGTGAAGCGTTTGGCTAACGGTTTTCGACGCGTTCCGCCCGTGCCGGATCCACCCACCAGGTGTCCAGCGCCAGGCCGTAGGGCGGGTTCTCGGGCGGTCGGCCAAAACGATCCCAATAAGCCACCCGGAACCGGTCGATGTACCAGTTGGGGATGGCAATGAACGTCCACTGCAGCACCCGATCCAGCGCCCGCGCCCGGGTCACCAGGGCCTCGCGGTTCGGCGCATCGATGATCTTCTGGACCAGCTCATCGACAACGGGATCACAGAGACCGGCCACGTTGCGGCTGCCGTTGACGTCGGCCGCCTCGCAGCTCCAGAAGTCGCGCTGCTCGTTACCGGGCGACAGCGACTGCGGTGCGACATGCACCGTCATGTCGAAGTCGAAGTCGTCCATTCGGTTCTGGTACTGCGTCGGATCCACCGTCCGGACGGTTACTTCAACCCCCAGGCGCTCGAGATTGCGCTTAAAGGGGAGGACGACACGCTCGAAGGACGGTGAGACAAGGAGGATCTCGAAGGCCATGGGCTGACCGGTCTGCGTGTTCGTGAGCACGCCGTCCTCGACCTGCCAGCCGGCCTCGTTCAGGAGCGTCAGCGCCTTGCGCAGATTCCGCCGGAGGCTGCCACCCTCAGTGCTCGGCGGCTCATAAGCCTCGGTAAAGACCCGTTCCGGCAGTTGATCGCGGTAGGGCTCGAGCACGGCCAACTCCGCCTCCGAGGGCAGCCCGGTTGCCGCCAGCTCGGAGTTCTCGAAAAAGCTGCGCGTCCGCTCATAGGCGCCGTAGAAAAGGTTCTGGTTGGTCCACTCGAAGTCGAACGCGTAGGACAGTGCCTCGCGTACCCGGGGATCGGAGAAGATCTCGCGGCGGGTATTGAAGAAGAATCCCTGCATGCCGGCGGGACGATCATGGGGGATTTCCTCGAGCTGCAGCAGCCCCTCCTCAACCGCCGGTATGTCGTAAGCGGTGGCCCAGTTGCGCGAGACATTCTCCTGGCGCAGATCGTATTCACCCGCCTTCAGCGCCTGGAGCGCGACGGTGCCATCCCGGTAATAGTCATAACTGATGCGATCGATATTGTGGCGGCCGCGCTTGACGGGCAGATCCTCCGCCCAGTAATCATCAACCCGTTCGTAGACGACTCGCCGGCCTTGATCCACCTCGGCGACGCGGTAAGGACCACTGCCAAGCGGCGGTTCAAGGGTCGTCGAGGTGAAATCCCGTCCGGCCCAGTAGTGCTCGGGCAACACCGGGAGCTGGCCGAGGATCATCGGCAATTCGGCGTTGCCCGGGTTGGCGAAGTGGAACACCACCGTGTGGTCATCAACCACCTCGACCCGATCCACATCCTGATAGTAGGCCCGATACTGTGGATGGCCGTCTTCGCGCAGCGCCCGGAAGGTCCAGGCCACATCCTCGGCGGTCACGGGCTCGCCATCATGGAACCGAGCCTCCTCGCGCAGATTGAAACGAACCTGGCTGTTGTCGTCAGCCACCTCCATCGACTCGGCGATCAGGCCGTATTCCGTGAATGCCTCGTCCAGGGAGCGCTCGGTGAGGGTGTCATAGATAAGGCCGATCCCCTCGGCCGCCGTGCCCCGGAGAATGAACGGGTGGAGGCTGTCAAAGGTCGACGCGGCGACATTGGCCATCTTGAGCGTACCACCCGTTGGCGCCTGCGGATTGACATAGTCGAAGTGCTCGAAGCCCGGCCCGTATTTCGGCTCGCCGTGCAGCGCCATGGCATGCTCGGCCTGGGCGAGTGCGAGTGCCGGCGCACAGGACAACAGCACACATACGACTGAGGCCGCCGTCCACCGGGCCCTGTCGAATTTCCCCATTCGGTTATCCCCCGCTTTCCGTCATCATCGGCCGCTTGGCCGTTACAATGCTTTTCAGTAACGTACTTCGGATTCTTTCAGGGGCAAAGGGGTTCCCATGGGTTTTCTTTCCAATCGCAAGGCACTCGTCGTCGGGGTGGCCAGTAATCGCTCCATTGCCTGGGGTATTGCTGAGGCCATGCATCGCGAGGGCGCCGAAATCGCGCTCACCTATCAGAACGAAAAGCTCAAAAAGCGCGTGGAGCAATGCGCCGAGGCCACCGGGGGCGGCCCAGTGCTGCCAATGGATGTCACCGATGACGAGCAGATTGATGCGGTCTTCTCGGAGCTGGAGGCCGTCTGGGGGCATCTGGATATCGTGGTCCATGCCGTGGGGTTCGCACCGCGCGAGGAGCTGGAAGGATCCTTTGTGGAGAACACCACCCGCGCTGGCTATGCCATGGCACACGACATCAGCGCTTACAGCTTCGTCGCGCTGGCCCGCGGGGCGCGGCCGCTCATGCAGGGACGCAACGGCAGCCTGCTCACGCTGACCTATCTCGGCGGTGAGCGGGCCCTGCCCAACTACAACGTCATGGGGCCGGCCAAGGCCAGCCTTGAGGCGGCCGTGCGCTACATGGCCAATGATCTGGGCCCGGAGGGGATCCGCGTCAACGCCGTATCAGCGGGGCCCATCCGCACCCTGGCCGCCTCAGGAATCGGCGATTTCCGCAAAATGCTGGACTACAACGCCGCTGCCGCGCCCATCCGGCGCAATGTGGGCATTGAGGAGGTGGGCAACACGAGCGCGTTCCTGTGCTCTGAGCTCGCCTCGGGTATTACCGGCGAGGTCGTCCACGTCGATGGCGGTTTCCATGCCGTGGCGCTGTCAAACAGTATGCTTGAGGGCTGAATCGATTCCGCGCCGCTGACTGGCACCGGGCGAGTCGGGAATCTCGCCCGGTGCCATCGTCGTCAGATGTTGTCTTCGCGGATACGAACCTCGGCCTGACTGCGGAGCGCTTCCACGATGGCGTTCACGCTCGCCTGCCCATCGAGCTCATTCAGCGTACGGCGCAACTGAGCGCGCCGTTCGGCATCCACCGACGTCGGGTCACCCGGCTCGACTGACTGCACCGTCACCGCGGCAAATCCCTCGGGCAATGTCGCCACACCCGCGCGCTGTCCGGTGCCGTCACCCATCGGCAGCCGGAAACCGGTCTCGCGAACGCCGGCCGGCAGAGCCCGTGCATTCCGCCCGCTCCACTGTGCCGGATTGAGCTCCGCAGCGGGAACGTCGGCGGCGGCGGCCTCCAGTGATTCACCCGCCTCGACGGCGTCCGCGATGGACTGTGCCGCGTTGCGGGCAGAGGCCCTGGCCTGCTCGCGCACATAGGCTGCTTGAACTTCTTCCCTCACCGTCTCGAACGGCTCGACCCGGGCCGGTCGATAATCCGTCACCCGGATGACCGCATAACCGCCGTCGGAGAGCTCGAGAAGATCACTGTTCTCCCGGCGCTCAAGCATCTCGTCACTAAAGGCCGTCTGCACCACGCCGGTCTCGCTGGCCAGCCCATTCTCGGTGCCGGAGGCGGAAATCCAATCGGTCGTTTCGACCTCAACGCCCGTTGCCTGGGCCGCCGGCTCCAGCGTCGTCGGATTCTCGAAGGCCAGCGTGTCAAGCTCGTTGGCCAGTTCAATGACCCGCCGCTCGGCGCGCTCCAGCGCGATTTCCTCGCGAATCTGATCGCGCATCTGCTCCAGCGGGGGCATCTCCGGCGCCGGCGCATCGGTCACCTCGATCAGGTGCCAGCCAAAGGATGTGCGCACGGGCTCGCTCAGTTCACCCGGTGTCAGCGACCAGGCCGCATCCGCAAACGCCGCATCGACGTCACCCCGCTCGATTGTCCCGAGCGATCCACCCTGGGCCGCCGAGCCAGGATCGTCGGATACCGACTCGGCCACCGCCGCGAATGTCTCCCCACCCTGTATGCGCTCACGCGCCGACTCGATCTCCTCGAGGGCTGTCTCAACCGCCGTTTCATCGGCCCCATCGGGGACGTTCACCAGGATATGCCGAACCTCTCTCGCGGAGGCATTACGAGTACTTGCGCTGCGCTCCTCATATCGCGCCTCGACGTCCGAAGCCGAAACGGTGACGTCTTCGGCGATCCCCTCCGGCGACAGGCGCAGGTAGCGCAACTGCACCTGCTCAGGTAACTGGAATCGATCGGGGTGCTCGTCGTACCAGGTCTGCAGGGCAGACCCAGTGACCTCGACCTCGTCCTGGTAGGCGGCGGTAGGCACCGTGGCCCACGCCAGCTCGCGGCGCTGCCCCTGGAGTTCCAGTAGCCGGTCGAGCGCGCGGTCCGTTGTGAAGGAACTCGTCTCCACCGCACGCTGCAGCAGCGTGATGGAGAGATCCCGACGGAGCTGTGCTTCGTAGGCCTCCGGCGTCAGCCCGTTCTGCTGCAGGATCGTGCGATAGCGGTCCATGGAGAAGCTGCCGTCCACCTGGAAAATGGACTGACTGCGCACCGAACTCGCCACATCGGCGTTACTGGCCTGGAGGCCATTGGTTTGCGCGTAATCCACCAGCACCTGGCGATCGATCAACTGCTGGAGCGTCTGGCGTCGGAGTTGATCGGTATCGAAGAGGGACGGATCGAAGCGCTCTCCCAGCATCTGGCGCAGTTCCGCCTGGCGCTGCTGGTAGGCCTGGTCAAGCTGGGAGCGCGTGATCTCCTCGCCGTTTACGGTGGCCACAATCTGCGGTCCACCGCCACCAACGTAGTTGTAGAGCCCGAACAGGGCGAACGGAATGACCAGCAGGGCAACGATCAGATAGGCGATCCAACCTCGGGTCCGGTCTCTGATGGCTAGCAGCATGTTCGAGTTCCGTAAATCAAAAAGGCGCCCATGGGCGCCTTCCTGATGATGGGATTGTTTGGCGGAGCGGACGGGATTTGAACCCGCGACCTCCGGCGTGACAGGCCGGCATTCTAACCAGCTGAACTACCGCTCCGTTGTCAGTTTTGGTGGGTGGTGAGGGGTTCGAACCCCCGACATTCGCCTTGTAAGGGCGACGCTCTCCCAACTGAGCTAACCACCCTGGAAAGCGGCGCTTAGTTTACCGAATCCTTCAGGGCTTTGCCAGCCTTGAAACCCGGAACCTTCGAGGCCGGGATGTTGATCGATGCCCCCGTCCGCGGGTTGCGCCCGGTGCGCGCAGCACGCTCGCGGACCGTGAAGGTGCCAAATCCTACCAGCGTCACCTGGTCACCCTGCTTCAGCGCGTCGGTCACGGTCGACGCAAAGGCGTCGACGGCCTTGGTGGCGTCAGCCTTGGACAGGCCGGCCGACTCGGCGACGGCGTCGATCAGTTCAGACTTGTTCATTAATCGATCCCCTTGAAAGTTTTTCTCTCGGTCATCGTCCACGAAGACGAACGACCCGCATGCTATCGTCTGGACGGCGCCCCGACAATGATCTCGCGCCCGTGCCCGGCCAGTTCCCGAGGCGCCCTCTGACGATATGTCATCGGGTATAGCAACGCCCACGGACCACTGTCAAACAAAAGAACCGGAAATCATGCCTGCCCCGCGCTCAGTGCGGCCGGACTGACTCTCCGCCAGCCTCGGCCTTTGACGTCGCTTCAGTGACGCCTTCCTCGGCCTCCGGCAGGGGCACGGGTGACGACGTCAGCGCCACCTCCAGCACCTGATCAATCCATTGCACTGTGCGGATATCGAGTTTCCCCTTAATATCACGGGAGATCTCTGCAAGATCCTTGCGGTTGTCCTCCGGAATCAACACCGTCCGGATGCCGCCACGCAACGCTGCCAGCAGTTTTTCCTTGAGCCCGCCAATCGGCAGGACCTCGCCGCGCAGCGTGATCTCACCGGTCATGGCGACGCTGGCAGACACCGGGATCCCCGTCAGCGCCGAGACCAGCGCGGTACACATTCCCGTGCCGGCACTCGGCCCGTCCTTCGGGATAGCGCCCTCTGGCACATGAATATGAATATCATGGCGCTGGTGGAATTCCGGATCGATGCCGAGGGCCCTTGCCCGACTGCGCACCACGGTGAGCGCCGCATGGATCGATTCCTTCATGACGTCGCCGAGCTGGCCGGTGTTCTGCAACCGTCCCTTACCGGGGACCACGGCACTCTCGATGGTGAGCAGCTCCCCGCCAACCTCCGTCCATGCCAGTCCGGTCACGCGCCCCACCTGGTCGGTGGACTCCGCCACTCCATATCGATGGCGACGCACGCCGAGATACTTGTCGAGATTCTGTGTACTGACCTGTACCGCCTTATCGCGGGGCTTGATCAGCACCTCCTTGACCACGCGGCGGGCGATCTTCGCCACCTCGCGCTCGAGATTCCGCACACCCGCCTCGCGCGTGTAATAGCGGGCGATGTCCCGCAGCGCGTTGTCGCTGACCTCCAGCTCGCCGGCCTTCAACCCGTTCGCCTTGATCTGCTTGGGCAACAGGTAGTTACGCGCGATATTGACCTTCTCTTCCTCGGTGTAGCCGGACAGCCGAATCACCTCCATGCGATCCAGCAAAGGCCCCGGGATATCCATGGTGTTGGCGGTGCAGACAAACATGACGTCCGAGAGGTCGAAGTCCACCTCCAGATAGTGGTCGTTGAAGGTGGCGTTCTGCTCGGGGTCAAGTACCTCCAGCAGCGCGGAGGCCGGATCGCCGCGGAAGTCCATGGCCATCTTGTCGACCTCGTCGAGGAGAAACAGCGGATTGCGCGTTCCCACCTTGGAGAGCTTCTGGACGATCTTACCGGGCAGCGAGCCGATGTAGGTCCTGCGGTGCCCGCGGATCTCCGCCTCATCACGCACACCCCCGAGCGACATGCGCACGAACTTGCGGTTGATGGAGCGTGCGATCGATTCACCCAGCGAGGTCTTACCCACGCCCGGCGGCCCCACCAGGCAGAGGATGGGCCCCTTGAGTTTGCGGACCCGCTGCTGCACGGCGAGATACTCAAGGATGCGCTCCTTGACCTTCTCCAGCCCGTAGTGGTCGGCGTCGAGGATCTTCTCCGCCCGCTCCAGATCGTGGCGGACCCGACTGCGTTTCTTCCAGGGCAGCGCCACCATCCATTCGAGGTAGTTCCGAACCACCGTTGCCTCGGCGGACATCGGCGACATCATGCGCAGCTTACCGAGCTCTTGGTCGGCCTTCTCCCGGGCCTCCTCCGACATCCCCGCAGCCTCGATCTTCTGCTCCAGGTCCTCGAGCTCGTTAGGGGCATCCTCCAGCTCACCGAGCTCCTTCTGGATCGCCTTCATCTGCTCGTTGAGGTAGTACTCGCGCTGCGACTTCTCCATCTGCTGCTTGACGCGGCCGCGGATGCGCTTTTCGACCTGAAGGATATCGAGCTCACCCTCGATCAGGCCCATGAGATGCTCCAGGCGCCGCGCCGGATTGTCGATCTCGAGTATCGTCTGCTTCTCGTCGATCTTCAGGCTCATGTGCGCGGCTATGGTATCCGCGAGACGGCCGGGCTCCTCGATGCCCTGCAGCGAGGAAAGGATCTCCGGCGGGACCTTTTTGTTGAGCTTGACGTACTGCTCGAAAAGGGAAAGCAACGAGCGGGTCATCACCTCCACTTCCGGATCGCCATCCACCGCCTCGTCGGCAAGTGCCACGGCATTGGCGGTGAAGTACTCACCCGTGTCATCCAGGCCCTCGACCCGGGCACGCTCGGCGCCCTCGACCAGCACCTTGACCGTACCATCCGGCAGCTTGAGCATCTGCAGGATATTGGCGACGGTGCCAACGCCATAGAGGTTTTCAGCCGTCGGATCGTCCACCTCGGCACTGTGCTGAGCCACCAGCAGTATGCGCTTGTCCTCAGCCATGGCGGCCTCAAGCGCCTGTATGGACTTCTCCCGGCCGACGAACAGCGGAATCACCATGTGCGGATAGACCACTACATCACGCAGCGGTAGCACCGGCGTCACCGATCCGCTGATCGGCGTCATTTCCTCACTCATAGGGTTCCTCTTGGAGGCCGGGGGCGCCCGGCCGCGGATCAATCCGATGCCGCGGCGGGCTGCTCCGAACCGTCATAGATGAGATAGGGGGAGGTCTCGCCACGGATCACCGCGTCATCCACCACAACCTTACCGACATTATCGAGCGATGGCAGGTCGTACATGGTGTCGAGCAGGACATGCTCGACCAGCGTGCGCAGCCCACGGGCACCCGTGTTGCGGGCAATGGCCTTGCGGGCCACCTCGTAGAGGGCCTCGTCCCGGAACTCGAGCTCCACGCCCTCCATCTCGAAGAGACGCTGGAACTGCTTGACCAGCGCGTTCTTGGGCTCGCGAAGAATCTCCACCAGGGCCTCCTCGTCGAGCTCGTTGAGCGTCGCCACCACCGGCAGCCGGCCGACAAACTCGGGAATAAGCCCATAGCGGACAAGATCCTCGGGCTCCACGTCCCGCAGCGTCTCGCCAACGGCCTTACGCTGGGACTCACCCTTGATCTCGGCATAGAAACCGATGCCGCCCTTCTCCGAGCGCTGCTGGATGACCTTCTCCAGCCCGGCGAACGCACCACCACAGATGAAAAGGATATTACCGGTGTCCACCTGCAGGAACTCCTGCTGCGGATGCTTGCGACCACCCTGTGGTGGCACCGAGGCGGTCGTGCCCTCGATGAGCTTGAGCAGCGCCTGCTGCACGCCCTCGCCCGATACATCCCGCGTGATCGACGGGTTTTCCGCCTTACGCGACACCTTGTCGATTTCGTCGATGTAGACGATGCCCTGCTGTGCCTTTTCGACATCATAGTCGCAGCGCTGCAGCAGCTTCTGGATGATGTTCTCGACATCCTCGCCGACATAGCCCGCTTCAGTGAGCGTCGTGGCATCGGCGATCGTAAACGGAACATCCAGCAGCCGGGCCAGCGTCTCGGCGAGCAGCGTCTTGCCGGAGCCCGTCGGCCCGATCAGCAGGATATTGCTCTTGCTGAGCTCGACATCATCCCGGCCCTGCGCCGCCTGCATGCGCTTGTAGTGGTTGTAGACCGCTACCGACAGGACCTTCTTGGCATGATCCTGCCCGATGACATGCTCGTCGAGCGCTGCGTTGATCTCGTGAGGTTTGGGGAGACTGGCACCGGCTTCGGCGCTTTTCTCCTCCATCTCCTCGCGGATGATGTCATTGCAGAGCTCCACGCATTCGTCGCAGACGAATACGGAAGGCCCTGCAATGAGCTTGCGCACCTCGTGCTGGCTCTTGCCACAGAAAGAGCAGTAGAGCAGCTTGCCGTTGTCGTCGCCGCGACCGCCGTTATCTCTGTCAGTCATTGGCTACCTTTGCGCATGCGAGAAATGGACGTTTTTGACCATGCCCGCTTTTAGAAGACCACGCAACCACTCTTACTCGAGCGGAAGGTTACTGCGATCCGTGAGCACCTGATCGACCAGCCCGTAGTCTCGGGCCGCCTCAGGTGACATGAAGTTATCGCGCTCGGTGTCACGGGCGATTGTCTCCAGGTCCTGCCCGGTATGATGCGCCAGAATCTGGTTGAGCCGCTCTCGCATACTCAGGATCTCGCGGGCATGAATATCAATGTCGGTGGCCTGTCCCTGGAACCCGCCCAGCGGCTGATGGATCATGACCCGCGAATTGGGTAGGGCAAAGCGCTTGCCCGCTGCGCCGCCGGCGAGCAGTAGAGAGCCCATGCTGGCCGCCTGGCCGATGCAGAGCGTGCTCACATCCGGCTTGACGAACTGCATGGTGTCGTAGATCGCCAGCCCCGCGGTGACCACGCCACCGGGGCTGTTGATATAGAAATGGATGTCCTTGTCGGGGTTCTCCGACTCCAGAAAGAGAAGCTGAGCGATCAACAGATTGGCCTGATGGTCCTCCACCGGACCAACCATGAAGATCACCCGCTCCTTGAGCAGGCGCGAGTAGATGTCGAAGGCACGCTCGCCCCGCGCCGTCTGCTCGACGACCATCGGGACCAGGCCCGTCGCCATGGGGGTGTCTTCGCGGCGCTGTTCGCTCATGATCAATAATACTCCCGGCCCTTAAGAGGCCTCGGTGTTTTCCTCATCCTCGACGCCACTGGTCAGCGCATCGAGACTCATCGGCTTTTCGGTGACCTGCGCCTGTTCCATGACCCAGTCAACGACCTGGTCTTCCATCACCTGGAGCTGAAGGCTCTGCATCATCTCCTGGTTCTGCAGGTAGTACTGCATCACCTGCTCAGGCTGCTCGTAGCCTGATGCCACACGCTGCAGGGCGGCCTGCATGCGCTCCGGCTCAAGCTGAATGTCATTGGCCCGGACGATTTCATTAACCAGCAGACCCAGCTTGACCCGGCGCCGCGCCTCTTCCTCGAACTGATCGGCGGGCAGATCCGGTTCCTCGCCCTCGGCCCCGGCCTGTCGCATCCGCTCCTGCGTCTGCTGGCGGAGCTGATCGATTTCGCTGTCCACCAGCGTCTGCGGCAGCGCCATGTCATTCTTTTCGACCAGCGCATCCATCACCTGGTTCTTGACCCTCGTGCGCACGGCCTGTTCCCGCTCGCGCTCTAGGCTCTCGGTGATGCGCTCGCGCAGCGCCTCGACTCCGCCATCGATACCGAGCTTCTCGGCGAACGTGTCATCCGCCTCGGGGAGCTCGGGGGCCTCGACCTTCTTCATGGTCACCGAGAACTCGGCCTCGCGGCCGGCAATATCCGCATCCGGAAAGCCTTCCGGGAAGGTGTATCGAACGGTCTTCTGCTCCCCGGCCTTCATGCCGACCAGCTCTTCCTCGAAGGGCCCCGGCATCTGGCCCTCGCCCAGCGGCACGGGCACATCCTCGCCACTGTTGCCGGAGAAGTCCTCACCCTCGACCTGACCGTGGAAATCGATGGTGGCGCGATCGCCCTCCTCCGCCGCCCGGTCGACCTCGGTATACTCGGCATGCTGTTTGCGCAGCCGCTCGAGGATGCGATCCACGTCCGCGGCCTCGATATCCACTGCCGGGCGGGTAAGCTCGATGGACTCGATACCCTGCACCTCGACCTCGGGGATCACCTCGAAACTCGCCTCGTACTCGAGATCCTTACCGGGCTCGACGGCCAGCGGCTGGATATCCGGTGTACCCGCCGGCCGCAGCGACTCCTGCTCCAGCGCCTCGGCGTAGGTGCTGCGGACGACCTCGTCGAGGACCTCGCCGCGCACCTGGGGGCCGTAGCGCTTCTGCACCACCTTCATGGGCACCTTGCCGGGCCGGAATCCCTGCAGACGGACCTGACCGCGCATCTCCCGCAGCTTCTTGTCGACCTGCTCGTCCACCCGCTCGGACGGGATCTGGACCTTCAACTTGCGCTTCAGGCCCTCGCCCGACTCCACCGATACTTGCATTGCCCACCTCTGAGGTAACTGGTGCGAAAGGCGAGACTCGAACTCGCACGGGGGACAACCCCACTGGGACCTAAACCCAGCGCGTCTACCAGTTCCGCCACTTTCGCGCTTAAAGACTCAAGCCGATCAGTATACCGGCATGCCGCAGCGGGCAAAAGCGAAGGCCGATTACCGGAAAAAGCTACCGGCCCATGCCGGATGACAGACCGACACCCCGCCGCCGCTGCCATGCCTTATGCCCCTCAGCCACTGCGATGATGGGCAGGCTGACCAACACCGCCATAAGCCATTCCGCCGAGCCGAGGGCCCGGGTGTCAAACAATAGCTGCATGGGCGGTGCATAGGTAAAGAGCAACTGCGCCACAATGATCGCGACGCCGGCGAGCAGTACGATTCGGTTGCCGAACAGCCCAGAGCGATTAAGCGCGCTCTCCCGTAGACGCCGCGCAGAGAACAGATACCAGACTTCGAAAAGGACAAGGGTGTTGATCGCCAGCGTCCTCGCCTCTGCCAGATCCCGTCCGTCCGCGAGCTCCCGCAGGAAAAGCCCCAGCGTACCGATCAGCATGGCCACGGCGACGATGATGACCCGCCAACCCAGCCCCTCCGGGATCAGCGAGGCGTTCGTCCGTCGCGGTGGGCGCGCCATGATGGCGTCTTCGGGTGGCTCAAAGGCAAGGGCCAGTGCCAGGGTGACCGCGGTGATCATGTTCACCCAGAGGATCTGCACCGGCGTGACCGGCAGCATCAGACCGGCCAGCACGGCGATCACGAGCAGCAGCGCCTGGGCGGCGTTGGTGGGCAGGATGAAGAGGATGGACTTGACGATGTTGTCGTAGATGACCCGCCCCTCGTGGACCGCGGCCTCGATGGTGGCGAAATTGTCATCGGCGAGTACGATCTCGGCGGACTCGCGCGCCGCGTCCGTCCCGCCCCGCCCCATGGCGACGCCCACATCGGCCCGCTTCAGCGCCGGCGCATCGTTGACACCATCACCGGTCATCGCCACGACTTCATCGTCGGCCTGCAGCGCCTCCACCAGGCGGAGCTTGTGCGCCGGCGAGACGCGGGCAAAAACCGAGCGCTGCCGCGCGACCTCGCGAAGCCCGGCATCATCGAGTGCATCCAGATCATCTCCGGTGACGCCGCGCTCATCGCTCTCGAGGCCGAGCTGCCGGCCGATGGCGGCCGCCGTCACGGCGTGATCACCCGTGATCATCTTGACCTCGATGCCGGCCCGCTGACAGGCCGCCACCGCGGCGATCGCCTCATCGCGGGGCGGATCAATAATCGCCACCAGCCCGATCAGGACGAGCCCATCCGGGCCATGCCCGTGGTGGATCGCCGTCGAGTCGTCGTCCAGCCAGCGCTCGGCGACCGCCAGCAGGCGCAGCCCGCGCGCCGCCATATGCTCCGCCTGGCGATGCCATGCCGCCTCATCCAGCGCCGCTGTCCCCGACCCGGTCAGCACCCGTTCACAGCGTGGCACCACCGCTTCCGGCGCGCCCTTGACGATCAGCCGGCGACGCTTGTCATCGCTGTTCACGGTGGCCATGTAGCGGTGCCCGGAATCGAACGGAATCCCGTCGAGCCGGGGATGGGCTGACCGATAAGCCTCGATGTCGACGCCGGCCGATTCGGCGAGCGCAAGTAGCGCGATCTCCATCGGATCGCCACTGATCCGCCCCCGTTCGCCGCCCGCCGGCTCGACGGCGGCATCGCTGCAGAGCGCCACCGCGCGGGCCAGCGCAACGGCGGCCTCGCCCGATGGCGCCGCCTCCTCATGCAGCACGTGGAGGCCGTCGGCCAGGAGCAGCTCCTGGACTGTCATCTCGTTGCGGGTCAGGGTGCCGGTCTTGTCAGAGCAGATCACCGTCACGGCACCCAGCGTCTCCACCGCAGGCAGCCGTCGGACGATGGCGTTGCGCGAGGCCAGACGCTGCACGCCGAGTGCCAGGGTGATCGTGACGATGGCCGGCAGCCCTTCCGGTATCGCCGCCACGGCGAGCCCGACCGCCGCCATGAACATCTCGACGATCGAAAATCCGTGCAGCAGGATGCCCGCCAGCGCCGTCAGCGCACCGGTGGAGACGATCATCAGGGCGAGCTGACGGCCGAGCCGGTCGAGGTGGCGCAGCAGTGGCGTGGTCAGTGTCTCGACCTCGGCCAGCATCTCGGTGACCTGACCGAGCTCTGTCCGCTCGCCGGTGGCGACCACGACACCCAGTCCCTCGCCCGTGGTCACCAACGTGCCGGCGAAGGCCATGGAGTGCCGATCGCCAAGGCCACACTGCGCCGGCACCGGATCGATGGTTTTGCTCACCGGCACCGATTCGCCGGTGAGCGCCGACTCATCAATGGCCAGCCCCCGGGCGCTGACAAGGCGCACGTCCGCGGTCACCTTTGCGCCGGGCTCAAGAATGAGCAGGTCCCCGGGAACCAGGCCGGCCGCGTCGATGGTCTGCCGGCGATCGTCCCGACGGACGGTGGCCTCCGGGGAGAGCAGCCCACGGATGGCCTCCATTGCGCTCTCCGCCTTGCCCTCCTGGATGGTACCGATGACGGCGTTCACCAGCACCACGGCGACGATCACGGCGGTGTCGATCCAGTGGCCGAGCGCCGCCGTGACCAGCGCGGCGGCCAGCAACAGGTAGATCAGCAGATTGCGGAACTGACTGGCAAAGCGGGCCAGGCGGCCACGTCGCCGGGGCGGGCGCTGAAGGTTCGGGCCATGGACCTCGAGCCGCCGGGCCACCTCCGCCGCACCGAGCCCCTCGAGATCAGCGTCGAGCCGGCGGAGCGCCTCTTCCGGGTCCAGCGCATGCCAGGCGGGCTGCTCGCCTGCCCCCGTCTCCTGCTTTTCCGACGCTGCGGTCATCTTCCCTGCTCCGCGTGAGGATCTACCAGTGTGAGGTGCCAGGTTCTCCCTTCCACGGGCCGACCAGCTCCTGGGTCACCCAGCCACCATAGTATCGACCGGACTGGGATTGGACCGGTTCATCGCCGACCCGGCAGTCGAGCTTCTCGGGGTAGGCGGAGAACCACCCCGCGATCGTCTCCGCGCCGGCAAGCGGCGCCGGATACCGCCAGATGGGCGCCTCAATGATGCCGGTATCGGTGACGACGTCGAAATACTCCGCCTCGCCCTTCCATTCGCAGAAGGTGCGATGGCTGGATGGCCGCAGCCGGGAATGGTCCACCGCCTCCGGCGGCAGGTAAAAGGCCGGCGGGCTGCCGGTCTCGAGCGCCCGGATGCTGTGATCGCTGGCGGCGATCAGGGTTTCACCGACGGCAATGCGCACCGTTCGGTCGTCACGCACGTAGGCCGGTGGCCGCGGGTAGTCCCAGACCGACTCCTTGCCCGGCCCCGGCTCGACTGCGAAGTCGGGACGCTCGCCTCCGCGATAGACCCAGGCATCACGGTGTCGCTTGAGATCCTCCGAGTCGCTCATGCTCTTTCTCCGGATCGCTGGCCATATCGGCGGCGCCATTCATCACGAGGCGGCGCAGCCACTGGTGCATCGGATCCCCATGATGGCGGCTATGCCAGTAGAGATACATGGGGAAGCCGGCCGATTGTAGTGCCTCGGGCAGCGGGCGTGTAACCAGCAGGGAATCCCGGGCCAACCGCGACGCAATTCGGTGCGGCAGCGAGAACACCACATCCGTACCCACACAGGAATCGGGCACATTGAAGAAGCTCGAGAGGCGCAACACCACGCGCCGGTTCCGACCCATGGCCTCGAGGCGCTGATCCATGATCGCCGGGCCCTTGCCGGTGATGGCCACGACACCATGCCGGGCGCGGAGATACCGATCGAGCGTCATTGGACCGCTAGCCAGCGGGTTATCCCGGCTCATCAGACACTCCGACCAGATGGTATCGATGACCCGTCGGTGGAACTCCGCCTGGCGCTGCCGCGGCTCGAGCGCACTGATGGCCAGATGCAGCCGGCCCTCGGCGAGCAGGCCGAAGTAGTCATCGGGATGGGAGTGGATTTCCACCGGCATGCCGGGTGCCGCCCGGCGCAGACGCTCCACCGCAGGCGCCAGATAAATGGCCGCTTCCAGGTCCAGACAACCGAGCCGGACCGGTGTCGTCGCCGTGGTCGGATCAAATCCCGGTTCGGCCACCAGTCGTGAGATGCCCGTCAGCGCATCGGCCAGCGGCTGCTGCAGGTCACGCGCCCGTTCGGTCAGCACCAGGCCGGACGGACTCCGCACCAGCAGGGCGTCGCCGAACATCTCCCGTAAGCGCCCGAGGGCACGGCTAACCGCCGGCTGGCTCATGTTCAGCCGCTCCGCGGCGTGACTCACATGCCGTGCCTCCAGCAGCGCCTGGAGGACCACCAGCAGATTGAGATCGAGGGTGCGCAAATTCACTTCGTGCATAGTGCTAATATAAACCATGCATTAGATGAATCGGCAGGGGTAGCCTAGCGTGCACGCTCTGGGCGCGCTCAAACATCACTTCATCGACCGGGACAGTACGCTGTCCCGCATGCTCAAACCCGCAAAGGAGACCAACCCATGAACATCCCTCGCGCACTCCGCCCGGCGATCGCCGGCATCGCACTCACCGGTATGGCCGCGACCGGCCAGGCCGTCGCCGCAGACTATGTCATCGATACCGACGGCGCCCATGCCTCCATTCAGTTCCGCATCAGCCATCTGGGCTATAGCTGGCTGAAGGGGCGGTTCAACGACTTCAGCGGCGAGTTCCAGTATGACGCGGCCAATCCCGGCGACTCGGAAATCGTCGTGAACATCGACACCGCCAGCATCGACTCCAACCATGCCGAGCGCGACAAGCACCTCCGCAGTGCGGACTTCCTGGATGTCGAACAGTATCCCGAGGCGAGCTTCGTGAGCACCGACTACGTCCCCAACGGCGACGGAACGGCAACGCTGGAGGGTGAGTTCACCCTGCATGGCGTCACCCGCCCGATCAGCATCGATGTCGAGAAGATCGGCGAGGGAGAGGATCCCTGGGGCGGCTACCGCGTGGGATTCAGCGGCGAGACGGAATTCGCGCTGGCCGACTACGGCATCGACTACAACCTGGGCCCCGCCAGCGAGACCGTCTATCTCGAGCTCGAGGTCGAGGGCATCCGCCAGTAAGGCCTGGCAATCAGGCGACGGAACCGGGCCCGGAGCGGGCGACCGCTTCGGGTTCTTCGTATGGGGAGATGGTGGGCCGTCAGGGACTCGAACCCCGAACCTACTGATTAAGAGTCAGCTGCTCTACCAATTGAGCTAACGGCCCATCGAAAGGATGGGGTGAGCGATGGGACTTGAACCCACGACCACCGGAGCCACAATCCGGAGCTCTACCAACTGAGCTACGCCCACCATTGTCACAGTCCCTGCCAGCAAGCTGGTCGGGGTGGAGGGATTTGAACCCCCGACATCCTGCTCCCAAAGCAGGCGCGCTGCCAGACTGCGCTACACCCCGCCTCGATTGCAGGCGCTCCCGCGGCGCGCCGCAGAGAGAAGCGGAATAATACTCAGCGCCCCCTTCCTGGTCAATGCGCGTATACTCCGCCCAGCGCAAGGAGTAACGCTTACATGACATTTGATCAATTCGGCCTTCGTGCCGAGCTGCTCGACGCCGTCCGGGCCTCGGGCTACACCACCCCTACCCCGATACAGGAACAGGCCATTCCCGTCGTGCTGAAAGGCAGCGACCTGCTCGCCGCCGCGCAGACGGGAACCGGCAAGACCGCGGCTTTCACGCTGCCACTGCTCGAGCGCCTCGCCGCTCGCCAGCCCGAGGGCAAACGCCGTCCGGTGCGCCTGCTGGTCATCGCGCCAACCCGCGAGCTGGCCGCCCAGATCCACGACAGTGTCAAGCAGTACGGCAACCATCTGCCACTGCGGGCAGCGGTCATATTCGGTGGCGTGGGTATGCAGCCGCAGATCGATCGGCTGCGCAAGGGCGTTGATATCCTCATCGCCACCCCCGGACGACTGCTGGATCATCTGCAGCGCGACAATGTCCGCCTGGACCGGGTGGAGAGTGTTGTCCTCGACGAGGCCGACCGGATGCTCGACATGGGCTTCATCCACGATATCCGTCGCCTGATGAAGCAGCTCCCGGCCGAGCGCCAGACGCTTTTATTCTCGGCCACCTTCTCCAAGGAAATCCGCCGGCTTGCCTCGGGCATGCTCAGGCATCCCGTGGAAATCGACGTCGCACCGCGCAACAGCGCGGCCGACACCGTCGACCAGCGCGTCTACCGGCTCGACAAGGCCGAAAAGCGCCCGTTGTTGAGCCGACTCATTCGCGAGGGCGACTGGCAGCAGGTGCTGGTCTTCACCCGCACCAAGCACGGGGCCAACAACCTCAGCCGCCAGCTTGACCGCGACGGGCTCACCGCCGCCGCCATTCATGGCAACAAGAGTCAGTCGGCACGCACCCGGGCGCTGGAGGGCTTCAAGCAGGGTAAGGTCCGCGTACTGGTGGCCACCGATATCGCCGCCCGCGGGCTCGACATCGACCAGCTTCCTCATGTGGTCAACTATGACCTGCCCCACGTCGCCGAGGATTACGTCCATCGCATCGGCCGCACGGGCCGGGCCGGCAACAGCGGCGAGGCGATCTCGCTGGTGGCACCCGATGAGGCCAAGCTGCTGAAGGGCATCGAGAGACTGCTCAAGCGGCCGCTCGAGCGGGCCAGCGCCACCGCCTGAGGCGCGGCCGATGAATGGCGCGCCCGGCAGGACTTGAACCTGCAACCCTCGGCTTAGAAGGCCGATGCTCTATCCGGTTGAGCTACGGGCGCGTCTCCATGGATTGTACAATCAATCCGCGTCGGGATCATGACGGATGACGGGAGCGAGGGGGCAATGAGCGCAAGCATCATCGACGGCAAGGCGATCGCCGCGGATATCCGCGAGACCATCCGTGGCGAGGTGGCGGAACGGGTGGCGGCGGGCCGCGCCGCGCCCGGGCTTGCTGTTGTGCTGGTCGGTGACAACGCGGCCTCTTCGGTCTATGTACGCATGAAACGGCGCGACTGCGCCGAAGTGGGCTTTGTCTCCCAGGACTACGATCTGCCGGTGCAGACCACCCAGGACGAGCTGCTCGCCCTCATCGACCGGCTCAATGCCAGCCCCGAGACCCACGGCATCCTGGTCCAGCTACCGCTGCCGGATCATATCGACGAGCAGGCCGTGATCGAGCGCATCGATCCTGCCAAGGACGTGGATGGCTTCCATCCGCAGAATGTCGGCCGACTCGTCCTTCGCCTGCCGGGTCTGCGCTCCTGCACGCCCCATGGGGTGATGACACTGCTGCATCGCACCGGACTGGAACTGGCCGGCGCCCATGCCGTGGTCATCGGCCAGTCGAATATCGTCGGCCGGCCCATGGCGCTGGAGCTGCTCAATGCGCGATGCACCGTCACCATCTGCCATAGCCGCACGAAGGATCTGCGCGCGGAGGTGGAACGGGCTGACATCCTGGTGGCCGCCGTCGGTCGAACCGCCTTCATCCCCGGTGACTGGATCAAATCCGGCGCGACGGTGATCGATGTGGGCATCAACCGCCAGGAAGACGGCCGCCTGGTAGGCGATGTCGATTATGCCGGCGCCGCTGAGCGAGCGGCCTGGATCACGCCGGTGCCGGGTGGTGTCGGGCCGCTGACCCGCGCGACCCTGCTCGAGAACACCCTGCAGGCGGCCCGGGCGCTGGCGGATTAATCGGCTTCGCGGATGATCTCGAGCGCGGCATCCAGGCGCTCCACCACCATGACGTCCAGCCCCTTGGGCCTGTCCCCCGGCGACGGGCAGTTCTTGGCCGGCACAAGCGCCCGCCGGAAGCCATGGCGGGCCGCCTCCGCGAGGCGATCGGGGCCATTCGGAACCGGGCGAATCTCGCCGGCCAGACCGACCTCGCCGAAGATCACCCAATCCTGGGGAATGGGTCGGTCGCGCAGGCTGGAGCTCACCGCGAGCAGCGCCGGCAGATCGCTGGCGGTCTCGCCAATGCGCACGCCACCGACAATGTTCACGAACACATCCTCTCCGTAAGTACTCACGCCGGCATGGCGCTGGAGCACCGCCAGCAACATGCCCAGGCGATTACCATCCAGGCCCACCGCCAGGCGGCGGGGATTGGACAGCGGGCTCTCCGCCACCAGCGCCTGGAGCTCCAGCAGCAAGGGCCGGGTCCCCTCCCGCGTCACCAGAATGGCGCTGCCGGGTACCGGCTGCTCGTGGCGCGAGAGGAATATCGCCGAGGGGTTTTTCACCTCCTTGAGCCCGGTGTCAAGCATGGCGAACACGCCCAGTTCGTTGGCCGCGCCAAAGCGATTCTTGACCGCGCGCAGCAACCGGTAGCGACTGCCGGAGTCGCTCTCGAAATAGAGCACCGTATCGACCATGTGCTCAAGCACCCGCGGCCCGGCCAGTTGCCCTTCCTTGGTGACATGGCCGACCAGGAACAGCACGGTGCCGGTCCGCTTGGCGAACTGCACAAGCTGGGCGGCGGATTCCCGTACCTGCGCAACCCCGCCCGGCGCGGAGCCCAGCGAATCACTGTGAATGGTCTGGATGGAGTCCACCACCAGCACCTCCGGGCGCTCCCGGGCGGCGAGCTCAATGATGGTCTCGACCCGGGTTTCGGCCAGCAGCCGGAGTCCGTCGCCCTCCACCCCCAGGCGCTCGGCACGCATACCCACCTGGCGCAGCGACTCCTCGCCGGTGACATACAGTGCGCCGTGCCGACCGGCAATCTGCGCCACGGCCTCCAGTAACAGCGTCGATTTTCCGATACCCGGATCGCCACCGAGCAGGATCACCCCGCC
Organism: Spiribacter sp. 1M189; assembly: GCF_040838345.1. Lineage (NCBI taxonomy): Bacteria > Pseudomonadati > Pseudomonadota > Gammaproteobacteria > Chromatiales > Ectothiorhodospiraceae > Spiribacter > Spiribacter insolitus. Next base: position 1,125,168 of record NZ_JBAKFF010000001.1, read on the forward strand.
GGCGACCAGTCCACCGCCGAGCACCCGGTCAAACTCACCAATCCCGGTGGGAAAACGCGTTTCCTGATCACGCGGGACTTCCGAAAGACGCTTGATGCCGCTGTCGCCGGCGTAGTGCGCGCCGCCCCGGGTCGACCCGCGCCCACCCGCCGGTGGCGCCGCCTGGACCTGCTCTTCAAGGGTGTTCCACTCACCGCATTCCGGGCACTGCCCCGCCCACTGCATGGAGACTCCGCCACAGGCGGTGCAGACGTAACGGGTCTTGACGCTAGCCTTGGCCATGATCGCCTCCACGACGATAGACACGCTGCAGGCGGGGCGTGAGCTGGCAGAAAAGCTCGTAACTGATGGTGCCGCAGTGACCGGCGATCTCGGTGGCAAGCGGCGCTCCGCCCCAGAGCGTGACAGTATCCCCGACCCGCGCCTGCGGTGCATTGCGCAGATCAATGCAGACCATGTCCATGGACACCTTGCCGATCACCGGACAGCGCTGGCCGTTGACGTGCACCGGCGTCCCATCCGGCGCCTGCCGCGGGTAGCCGTCACCATAGCCGATGGAGACGACCCCCACCGGCATAGCCTCGGGGCAGACGAATCGGGCCCCATAGCCGACGCCGTGTCCGGCGGGAAGCCGTTTGACGGAAATCAGCGCGGCCTCCAGCGTCATCACCGGACGCAGCCGCGGATGAATCCGCGCATCCGCAAATGGCGATGCCCCATAGAGCATGATGCCCGGGCGCACCCAGTCGGCATGGGCCTCGCGCCCGTGGAGCGTGGCCGCGGAATTGGCCGCCGTCGCCTCGGCAGTCACGGCAGAAGACCCGGCCAAAGCGCCGAAACGCCCGAGCTGCGCCTCGGTCACCGGGCTGTCGGGCTCATCGGCACTGGCAAGGTGAGTCATCCAGCGCACCGCACCCACGCCCGGGAGACGACGGAGCCGATCCAATGCCGCCGGTGCGTCCCTGGGCAGAAAGCCCAGGCGCCCCATGCCCGTGTCCACCTTCAGCCAGCAGTCGATCGGGGCGGTGATGTCCGCCTGGGCCAGCGCCTCGATCTGCCAGGGCTGATGAATGACCGCGTCCAGCCGCCGCGCCGCAAAGGTTCCAAGCTCATCGGCATCGAAAAAGCCCTCGAGCAGGACAATGCGATGCCCAAGCCCCGCCAGTCGAAGCGGCAGCGCCTCCTCGAGGCAGCTCACGGCAAAGGCGTCGGCGGAGTCGGCCAGCTCGTGGGCCACCGGCAGCAGGCCGTGCCCATAGGCATCGGCCTTGAGGACCGCCATGAGGTTGGATCGGGGTGCCCGGCGTCGGGCCACGGACAGGTTATGCCGGAGGGCGTCGAGATCCACCGTCGCCCGGGCCAATCGGCTCACTGCCAGCCTCCGCCCCCGTAACCGGAATCCGCAATGAAGTTCTCGAAGCGCGTGTACTGGCCGAGGAACGTCAAGCGTACCGTGCCGACGGGCCCGTTACGCTGCTTGCCGATGATGATCTCGGCCGTCCCCGTATCAGGACTCTCCTCGTTGTACACCTCGTCGCGGTAGATGAATACGATGACGTCTGCATCCTGCTCAATCGCGCCCGAGTTGTGACTGACAATACCGTTCGCCAGCCAACATTCCGTCTCCGGGACCGTAAGGTCATAGACCGTCTCTTCGCCAGCGTCCTCGATGGACACGACGCGGTCCCAGAAAAGATCATCAGAGGCGACACCACGAAGAACTTCATCGCCGAGCAGGTCAGCATACCCCCTCACCGTCTCTCTTGATGGTGAGAAGGAGAAATGCGCACTGCCCCCATATGCCGTCCCCCGAAGCTTCGCCATACCGCGATGACTGATGCCGCTCTCGAGCATGCGCTCCCGAATAGTGTCAAACACTTCGCGGGGTAGCGTATCAACGTTCGTATTGATGCGAGCCGCCTGAAGATTCGCGCGTATCTCGTCGATCTGACCGGCCTGGCTTCCGAAGGCCCCGATTCGATCCAGGAAGACGAGCTGGTCCTTGGCCCCGGACACGTCAACCGTAAACCAGCCCTCGCTCTGCGGATGCTTGACATGCCGGACGCGGGCGAAAATCCCAAATTTGAGCAGTAAATCCGCGACATCCCTTGCCAGTTGCTGGCTCGCGGTCGCGAAGTAGATGCGAACACGACCATTACGGGCAACCGTTATGCTCCCATCGGTTGCCCAAAGGTGCCGGACAAAGAGTGCCATCTGGTCGGCAGAAAGCTGGAACACCTCCTCGGGCAGGGTCTTTTCCCGGGATCTCTGTCCGAAAACACCTAATTCCTTTAACCACTTACCGACGCCCGCCGGATGCCAGCGGTTGCCGTTCCCGCTAATGAGTAGCTGATGCCAGTTACCACGCCCCTCCCGGCGCTTCACTACCGAACCCATTGCCTCCGCAGCCTGACGGACCGCCTGGCTATTCTCTTCACTCGCGGTGGTATATCGGAGCGGCTGGTTCTTTACATAACTGCCGTCACCGACCAGGTGGCCCAACAGGATGAGCGCATGTTCAGACCAGCGCTTTGTGGCGGACGACTCCGGAAGATGTCGGGCGACTCCGAGGCGGTCACCGAAACGAATCTCCTCTACCCGCCGCCATCCCCACAGGGTTCGGAGCCTATGCTCGGACGTACACCTTATCGAGCGGCCGCTGGCCAGATTGATACGGAAAACACGACGCCGCCCGACCTCCCAGACGAGATCGGAGCGGGCCGTAGCAAGCGTGCCCCGATGATCGATCGTGAGCACCTCGGGCTGCTGACCGACCAGGGATTCAATTGGCCTCCGCGAGCCATCTGCTAGCATGACACGCGTATCGCCCGTCACACACTCACGAAGATCCGACATGATCGGGCGCTTGTTCGGCCGCTGCTCCAGGCTGCGGTTGAGCTGCGAGAGCACCATCACCGGCACCCCCAGCTCCTTGGCCATGCCCTTGAGGGCGCGGGAGATCTCGGAGATCTCGGCAGCCCGGTTTTCCTTGAAACCCGGCAACTGCATGAGCTGCAGGTAGTCCACCATGACCAGCCCCAGCCCATGCTCGCGCTTCAGGCGCCGACAGCGGGCCCGCATCTCGGTCGGCGTGAGCCCCGGCGTGTCGTCGATGAACAGATTGGCCTGCGAGAGCAGATTCATGGTGCTGGTGAGGCGCGGCCAGTCGTCATCGCTGAGGCGACCGGAGCGGATCTTCTGCAGCTCCACCCGACCCAGCGACGAGAGCATGCGCATGGCAAGGGAGTCGGCGGGCATCTCCATGCTGAACACCGCCGTGGGCGGCCCCTTCTGCAGTGCTGCCGCCTCGGCGATGTTCATGGCGAAAGTGGTCTTGCCCATGGAGGGCCGACCGGCAACGATCACCAGATCCCCGTTCTGCAGACCGGAGGTCATCCGGTCGAGATCCGTGAACCCCGTTGCCAGGCCAGTGACATCGCTGTCCTGGTGGTAGAGGGTGTCGATGCGATCCACCACATCCGGGAGCACATCGCGCACCCCCACGAAACCGCGGCGGTTGCGGCCCGACTGCTCGGCGATCTGGAAGATCAGCCTCTCGGCACTGTCGAGCAGATCCGCGGAGGTCTGACCCTCGGGGTTGAAGCCGGCGTTGGTGACCTCGGTGCCGGCCTCGATGAGCTGCCTGAGAACCGACTGTTCGCGGACGATGTCGGCATAGGCCCGGATATTGGCGGCGCTGGGGGTGTCCCGCGCCAGCAGCCCGAGGTAGCCGAGCCCCCCGGCGTTCTCAAGCTCATCGTTGGACTTGAGCCACTCCGAGAGGGTGACCGCATCCATGGGACGGCCGGACTCGGCCAGGGACTCGAGGGCGCGGAAGATCAGCCGGTGATCACGGCGATAGAAATCGCCCTCGCCGACCCGGTCCGCGATCTGATCCCAGGCATTGTTGTCCAGCATGAGCCCGCCGAGTACCGCCTGCTCCGCCTCGATCGAGTGCGGAGGCACCTTGAGCGCCTCCGCCGGTGAGGGGTTGCGGGCTTCAGCCATGCCGGATGCAGTCGCCTCAGGATTCGCCGGTGACGTTGACGCTCACCGTGGCATTGACGTCGGCGTGCAGGTGCAGCTCCACGGAGTACTCGCCCACCGCGCGGATCGGCCCCTCGGGCATGCGCACCTCGTGGCGACCCACCTCGATGCCCGCTGCCGTGATGGCCTCGGCCACGTCCTGCGGACCCACCGAGCCGAAGAGCTTGCCCTCCTCACCGGCATTGGCCGTGATCGTGACTTCAAGGGCGTTGAGTTTCTCGGCACGCGCCTCGGCCGCTGCGAATTCCTCGGCGGCCTTGCGCTCGAGTTCGGCCCGCTGGGCCTCGAAGTAGGCCACGTTCTCAGCCGTCGCCGGCTTTGCCTTGCCCTGGGGGATCAGATAGTTGCGGCCATAACCGGCGCGCACTCGCACCGTGTCGCCCAGGCCACCCAGATTGGCGACTTTCTCCAGCAGAATGACTTCCATTGTGTTTAACCCCGACTCAAAGTCTTTTTCGATATTACGCCGCGGGCGCGAAGCGCGCCCGAAAATCCACGAACGTGTCAGCCAGTCCCAGCAGCGCCACCGGACGCAGCAGGAGCGGGAGGATCAGATAGAAACCGACCAACCAGCCCACATGCCAACCCCGCGCGGCGACCAGGGCATGGGCCACCGCCAGCGCCTGCAGCAGGAACACCGCGCCGATCACCAGGCCGACATCCGCGACCAGCCCCGGCGGCCCGAACATGCCCGCCAGCACGGCGGCGACACCCAGGCCAGCGAACCAGCGGGCAAAGCGCAGACCGTGGAACTCGCTGCGGAACCCGCCCGGATTGTACAGCACCGCCTGCCACCACCGTCCTAATAGAAGGCAGAGGAAGGCGACCGCCAGCAGATTGGTCACCCACAACCCGGTGAGGCGTGGCGCGAGCTGGGCGGCAGCCTGGCTCCACTCCGGCCCCGGCCGCCCATCGGTCAGTGCCGAGGCGATGGCCTGCAGCGTCCCTTCCCAGAACGCCGCCGGATCACCATGCAGCCCGTAGAAGGCCAGCACGCCGGCCGCTGCCAGCAAGGTGCCCAACTGCAGGGTGGTTGCCAGCGACACCGTCGAGCGCAGGATCTGTGCCAGCGCCATCACCGGCAGCCAGACCAGCGCCAGCGGCTGCAGCACCGCCATGGGCGCCCCCAGCAGGCCGGCGTAGATCGGCACCAGCACCGCCGTGGCACCCGCCAGCACGATGGCGCCCTCGGCGAGTCCGCGCCGCAGGGTGATCAGCGCGAGCGCTCCGCCACTGACCCAGAACAGCAGCGGCAGCAGTGCCCCGAGCGCCACCACACCGATGGCGCCCAACCGGGTCCGCATGACAAAGGCAAGGAATGCTTGCATGCCGCGCTGCCGTGACTGCCTGCCAGTCGCCTAGTGGCTGTCGGTATAGGGCAGCAGCGCCAGATAGCGCGCCCGCTTGACGGCGGTGGAGAGCTGACGCTGATACTTCGCACGGGTGCCGGTGATGCGGCTCGGCACGATCTTGCCAGTCTCGGTGATGTACTGGCGCAGGGTGTTGAGATCCTTGTAGTCGATCTCCTTCACGCCCTCGGCAGTGAAACGGCAATACTTGCGGCGACGGAAGAAACGGGCCATGTCGTTATTCCTCTATTCGGTCTCTGTCAGCCGCTCGAGGCGACTGACGCTGATGATGATCGGATCGGTTTCGGGTGTGCGCTGCCGCGACCGGCGCATGTGACCGGCGACGCGGACCGGTTCGCCAATGGCGAGCCCCCGGAGCGTCTCGGCGAGCGGGCTGCCCGCCGCGCTCAGGCCGACGCGAAAGCGGATGGCGCGCTCGGCGCCCGCCTCGCTCTGGGTCGACTCGTGCTCGAGCAGCCCCCGCGCGATCGGAACGCCTGCCGGTGAGTGACGCAGCTCGGCGGCATCCACCAGCCGGCCGGTCAGCTCCACGCGGTTGCTCACGCCTGCGATTCGCTGTCCGCGGACTCGGCGTCGGCCGGCTTCGCGTCACTGTCGGACTCGCCCTCGCCGGCACTCTCCGCCCCGCTGGACTCACCCTCCGACGATGACTCCGGGCGCTCCCGGCGCGCCGGACGCTCCCGCTCGCGCTCCTCTTCCTGACTCTTGGCGAGCGGCGAGGCCTCGGTGACCGCTTCCTTGCGCGCCAGGACCATGTTGCGGATGACCGCGTCATTGAAGCGGAACATCGACTCGAGCTCCTCGATATCCGAGGGCTCACACTCGACGTTCATGAGCACGTAGTGTGCCTTGATGAGCTTGTTGATCGGGTAGGCGAGCTGACGCCGGCCCCAGTCCTCGAGGCGATGGATGCTGCCGCCGTTGCCCTCGATCAGGCCGCGATAGCGCTCGATCATGGCCGGGACCTGATCACTCTGATCCGGATGGACCATGAAGACGATTTCGTAGTGCCGCATTGTGGCTCCTTTCGGTTGATCCGGTTTTGACCGGTAAAAGCCACCCGCCATGACGGGCAGCAAGGAGAAACCGGCCTGAGGCCGATTAGCCGACCAGTATATTCAACCGGGCGGTTACGCGAAAGCCTGTCGCTGTCGCACCGCCTCGAACAGGACGACACCCGTGGCGACGGAGACATTCAGACTCTCGACCTGGCCGGCCATGGGGATGGCCACAAGCGTGTCGCAATGCGCGCGGGTGAGCCGCCGCAGACCCTTGCCCTCGGCGCCCATGACCACCGCCACCGCCCCGGTGAGGTCGGCGGCGTGCAGCGCCGTCGCCCCCTCCTCGGCCAACCCGAATAACCAGATCCCGCGATCGCGCAGATTCCGCAGACAGCGGGCGAGGTTGGTGATCTGGAAGAGCGGCACCACCTCGGCCGCCCCCGCAGCCACCCGATGGACGACCGGCGTCAGCCCGGCGGCCCGGTCCCGCGGCGTGATCACGGCATCCACTCCGGCGGCATCGGCCGTGCGCAGGCAGGCGCCGAGGTTGTGCGGATCCTGGACCTGGTCGAGCACGAGCAACAGCGGCGCATGCGGCAGAGCGTCGAGATGATCGGCCAACTCGGCATCACCGCGTGGCGCCTGACCCTGCCAGGCCAGCACCACGCCCTGGTGATTGAACTCGGGGAGTTTGTCATCGAGCGTCCGCGCATCGGCCTCATGGACCGCGCAGTCGAGCTCAGCGATCTGGCGTCGCAGCTTCTGCAGACGGGCATCCCGTCGGCGGCGGTCCAGCCAGACTTCGGTCACCCGGGTCGGGTCATAGCGCAGGGCGGACTGCACGGCGTGCAGCCCGCCGATCAGCGTGGTCCGGCTCATCGCCGGCGCCGACGGCTCCGGGAGCCGCCCTTGCGACTGCGCTCCTTGCGCTTGCCGCGATCCGGGCGCTCGCTGCGCTCCGGCTGCGGCAGCGGCTCGCCGTCCGGCCCCAGCGGATGGGCAACCGGGTCAAAGTCAATCTTGCCGTCATCGACATTGACCTGCGCGAGGCGCACGCGAATGCGGTCGGTCAGCCGGTATTCCTTCCCGGTGCGCTCGCCGACGAGGCGATGGCCGATGGCGTCGAAATGGAAGAAGTCCTGCTCGAGATTGGTGATGTGAATGAGCCCGTCCACGAACAGGTCATCCAGTTCGACGAACAGACCGAACGACGTCACACCACTGATCACGCCAGTGAACTCCTCACCGAGGCGGGCGGCCATGAAGCGGCACTTGAGCGTCATGGTGGCGTCGCGGGTCGCCTCTTCGGCCCGGCGGTCCGTCATCGAGCAGTGCTCGCCGACGGTGACCAGTTGATCCTCGGTGTACTGAAACGCCTCGATGGGCTGCTTCGAGAGCACATGCTTGATCGCCCGGTGGACGATCAGATCCGGATAGCGGCGGATCGGCGAGGTGAAATGCGCATAGGCATCGAGGGCCAGGCCGAAGTGGCCGGCGTTATCCGGCCGGTACTCGGCGGCCATCATCGAGCGCAGCATGATGGTCTCGATCAGGTGCCGGTCGGGTCGCTTGCGGATCTGCTCGATGAGCCCGGCATAGTCCTTGGGCGTCGGCTCATCGCCCCCACCCAGCTTGAGGCCGGTCTGCGCGAGGAATTCGCGCAGGTTCTTCAGGCGTTCCTCGGCCGGCGGCTCATGCACGCGATAGAGCGCCGGGATGCGATGGCGGCGGAGGAAGCGCGCGGTGGCCACATTGGCCTTGACCATGCACTCCTCGATCAGCCGATGGGCATCTGTGCGCTCGGCGGGGTGCACATCGGCGACTTGCCCCGAATTGTCGAATTCGATCACCGATTCGGTGGTATCGAAATCGAGCGCGCCGCGCTGTTCCCGGTCCCCTCGCATGGCATGGAACACTTCGTAGAGGTGCTCGATGTGCTTGAGCAGCCCCTTATGCTGACGGCGCAGGGACGGATCGCGGTGATTATGGATCGCATCCACATCCTCATAGGTGAGCCGCGCCGAAGAGTTCATCACCCCTTCGTAGAAGCGCGAGCGCGTCAGTTGCCCCTCGGGATTGATCTGCATCTCGCAGACCATGCAGAGCCGATCGACCTCGGGATTGAGCGAGCACAGCCCGTTGGAGAGTGTCTCCGGCAGCATGGGCACGACATTGCGCGGGAAGTACACGGAGTTGCCGCGCTCGGCGGCCTCGGTATCCAGCGCCGAGTCCGTCGTGACATACGTGGCGACATCCGCGATGGCCACGATCAGCTTCCAGCCACTCTTGGTCGGTTCGCAGTACACCGCATCGTCGAAATCCCGCGCATCGGCACCATCAATGGTGACCAGTGGCAGTTCGCGCAGGTCACGGCGGCCGGCCTTGTTCTCCTCCGGAACCTGATCACCGAAACGCTCACTGTCGCGCAGCACCTCATCCGGCCATTCCACCGGAATGCCATGGGTCCGGGCGGCCACGGCCACCTCGTCGCCCGGCGCGATCTGCGTGCCGAACACCTCGATGATGCGACCGATGGGCTGGCGGCGCTGTGAAGGCTGATTGACCACCTCGGCGGTGACCAGCTCGCCATGCTTCGCGCCGTTACGATCGGCGGCCGGAATGATCAGATCCTGATGCAGGCGCTTGTTGTTCGGCACCACAAAGCCGATGCCGCTTTCCTCGTAATAGCGCCCGGCGATCTCCTGGTTGGCGTGCTCGATGATTTCGACGACTTCGCCGCCGGGCCGGCCCTGCTCGTCATCGCCGGTGAGCCGGACCACGACGCGATCCCCGTTGAGCAGGCGACGCATCTCGCGTGGCGCAAGGTAGACGTTGGGGCCGGGCCGATCGGGATGCACCATACCCGAGCCGTCGGCCGAGGCGCGGATCCGGCCCCGCACAAGCTCTTCATTGTCGACGACGACGTAGCCGTTACGGCGGTTGCGGACCAACTGCCCGTCGCGCTCCATCGCCTTGAGCCGGCGTCGCAGCCCCTCCAGGGCGTCTTCGTCATCGAGGCCGAACAGCTCGGCCAGTTCCTTGCGCGACAACGGACGGGCCTGGTTCTCGAGTTGATCGATGATGTACTCCCGGCTGGGCACCGGGGACTCGTATTTCTCACGCTCCCGATCCAGGTACGGATCCCGGCCGGGGTCGGCGGTTTCGGTCTTGCGTTTTGACATGGGCGAAGGATACGGCATGCGCCGCGCGGTGCCTACGCGCAAATGACCGGCATTTGACAGCAACGGGGTGCGACAGTATTCTCAGCGCCGCTGTCGACGGGGTCCCGTCGATCAGCAAAGCCGAGGTGGCGGAATTGGTAGACGCGCTAGCTTCAGGTGCTAGTGGGGGAAACCCCGTGGAGGTTCAAGTCCTCTCCTCGGCACCACGTCCCCGACGCAGTCCGTGCACTGCAACCCGACCGAAGAAGGTGTCCGCGCAGGCAATAGCCCGCGCGAACGGTGATCACTCCATAGGACGCCTCACCGGCCCAGATCCGGCAGACGCGCAGGTTCGATAACTTCGATCCAGTATCCATCGGGATCACGGATGAACGCGACATCCGGCAGCTTGCCCTGCTCAGGGCGCTTTATGAAATCAACACCCTGATCATCAAACCATTTCATCGCTGCATCCAGATCCGGTACGGCGATACAGATGTGACCATACCCTTGGGGTGCATCATTCCCGTTGTGGTACTGGACATCAGGGTCATCTTCGCTGCCCCAGTTATGCGTGAGCTCGAGAAGCCCGCTCTGCGAGAACGTCCATACCGTGCGCTCACCGGTCTCCGCCGGGGGGGCTCCCGCCTCGCCGGGCGGTTGGAGGAAATATAGAGAGAAACCCAGCTCCTCGAAGTCCAGCCGGCGCAGCACCCGCATACCCAGCACGCCCGTGTAGAACGCCAGTGAGCGCTCGGGATCCTTAACTCGCACCATACTATGGTTGAGAGTGAAGCCTCGCGTTGCGGCGGGGGTGTCAGCGACCACGCCGGGATACTTCTCGGTGGTGAATGCCATCCTCTGAAAGCCTCCTGCTAGATGAAAGAGAAACGGTAGCGTAGCGTCGACACCCGGATCCACTGTGGCGGCATCCAGACCGCTCACGACCAGCGGGCGCGAGCGATGGCCTGTCGCGCGCTTCGATTGAATCGCAGCCGCGCACAAGCAATACTTTGTGCCTTGTGAACCGCCCATGTCTGACTGAACAGGGATCATCCCATGACGGATTGCGCCGATAGCACCACCGACGAGCTCTACGCCTCCCATACGCTCTCTCTGGCACTTGAGAAATCGCAATTCCCCGCTGACGCGGCCAACCCGCGGGCGGTGAGCGCGGCGATCCGCGACGAACTGCTACTGGACGGCAATGCCCGGCAGAACCTCGCGACCTTCTGTCAGACCTGGGAGGAGCCGGAAATCCACGAGCTCATGGACGTCTGCATCGACAAGAACATGGTCGACAAGGACGAATATCCACAGACGGCGGAAATCGAGGCGCGCTGCGTGCGCATGCTGGCCGACCTATGGAATGCGCCGGCCGGGCCGGCCACCGGATGCTCGACCACCGGCTCCAGCGAGGCCGCGATGCTGGGCGGGCTCGCGATGAAACGCCGCTGGGAGGCGAAGCGCAAGGCTCAGGGGCTGAGCACGGACAAACCCAACCTCGTCACCGGGCCGGTCCAGGTCTGCTGGCATAAGTTCACCCGCTACTGGGACATCGAGCATCGCGAGATTCCCATGGAGCCGGGACGCCTGCTGATGACCCCGGAGGAGGCGCTGAAGTACTGCGACGAGAACACCATCGGTGTGGTGCCCACCCTGGGGGTCACGTTCACCGGTGAATTCGAGCCGGTCAAGGCGATCAGTGACGCCCTCGATCAGCTCGAGCGGGACACCGGCCTCGACATCCCGATTCATGTGGATGGGGCGAGCGGGGGTTTTCTGGCCCCGTTCTGCGCCCCGGACCTCGAGTGGGACTTCCGCCTCCCGCGGGTGCGCTCGATCAACGCCTCGGGGCACAAATTCGGCCTGGCGCCGCTCGGCGTCGGTTGGGTGCTCTGGCGCGAGCAGAGCGATCTGCCCGAAAACATGGTCTTCTGGGTCAACTATCTGGGCGGCGACATGAAGGATATCGCCCTCAATTTCTCCCGGCCCGGCGGCCAGATCGTCTGCCAGTACTACAATTTCGTGCGCCTGGGCCGCGACGGCTATGAGCGCGTGCACGGCGCCTGCTATGACACGGCCGCCTATCTCGCCGGCGAGATCGCGGCGATGGGACCTTTCGAGATCATCTACGACGGCGATCGCTCCCGCGGCATCCCCGCGGTCTCCTGGAAGCTGAAGGACGGAACCGATCCCGGCTTCACGCTGTTTGATCTGGCGGATCGGCTGCGCGCCCGGGGCTGGCAGGTGCCGGCCTACACCCTGCCGCCGAAGTGCGATGATCAGGCGATCCAGCGCATCCTCGTGCGCAATGGCGTGAGCCGCGACCTCTCAGAGCTTCTGATCGGCGATATGAAGGCGGCACTCGAGCATCTCGAGGAACATCCGGCAAGGGTGCCGCTCGGCGAGGACGACGCCTCGGGTTTCCACCACTAGGGGCAGTCCCATCGCTCGGAAAAACCACCACGGCATGATCACCCGGGGCGTGGCGGGGTTCGTCACGTTCCGCCGCTTCCAGCGCCACGGCAGGGAGGTGATCTGGCGGGCGCGTCAGCATCGCAAGGGCCTGCAGCGCCATCATCGCGATGTGGCGGCACCCTTCTGGCAGCGGCCCGGTTATAACGCGGGGACCGCCAGCTTTTTCGCGGTGGGCTCTCTGCTTTTCATGCTGGGCGCGGGCCTGTCGCTGGTTCCAAACCCGCTCACCCCGACGCAGATCGCCATCGTCTTCTTCGCCGGATCAATCCCGTTCACGATCGGCGGATTCCTGCAGAATTTCCAGGCCGCGAATACGACGGATTTCTCGCCATCCGGCGATGTGCAGCCGGGACGACGGTTACACCTCGTTGGCTGGCGCCCCGGGAGCCTGGGCTGGCTCAGCACCGTCACGCAATTCATTGGCACCGTCGCGTTCAACTTCAACACCTTCGACGCGATCCATCCCATCGCCGGGTGGTACGACCAGGACATCACCATCTGGGTACCCGGGATGATCGGATCGGTGCTGTTTCTGGTCTCGGGCTATCTCGCCTTCATGGAGGCGAGCCACGGGTTCTGGTCGTGGCGGCCGGCCTCGCTGGACTGGTGGATCGTGTCGGTGAATCTGCTCGGCTGCATCTTCTTCATGACAGCCGCCATCACCGCCTTCATTCCGGATGGCCGTGCCCCTGCCTGGATCGGGATCATCGCCAATGTCCATCTCTGGCTGGGTGGCGCCTGCTTTTTTATCGCCGCGCTGCTGACGATCATCGAGAGCCGTCAAAGCGAGGCGGCCAATGCAGCAGCGCCCGGGAATCAGCCGTCGTAGGGATGCCGGCGTATGATCGTGTCCCGCCGGTCGGCACCGGTGGAGACGATATCCACCGGGACGCCACAGAGCGCCTCGATCCGCTCGAGATAGTCGCGCGCCGCCCGCGGCAGATCCTCGTAGCGCTGTACGCCCAGCGTGGAAGACTGCCAGCCGGGCAGCTCGACATACTCCGGCTCGCATTCGGCCAGTGCCTCGGCGCCAGTGGGCAGGACATCACTGCGCTTTGAGCCGCAGCGGTAACCCGTGCAGATGCGCAGCGTATCCAGCTCGTCGAGGACATCCAGCTTGGTCATGCACAGCCCCGAGATGCTGCTGATCTCCACCGCACGGCGCATGGCCACGGCGTCGAACCAGCCACAGCGCCGCGGTCGGCCCGTGGTCGAACCGAACTCATGGCCGCGGCGGGCCAGATGCTCACCCAGGTCGTCAGAGAGCTCAGTGGGAAAAGGACCCGCGCCCACCCGGGTGGTGTAGGCCTTGGTGATGCCCAGCACATAGTCGAGCTCGAGCGGGCCGACGCCGGTACCGGTCGCCGCCGCGCCGGCGGTGGTATTCGAAGAAGTGACGAACGGATAGGTCCCCTGATCGATATCCAGCAGCGTGCCCTGGGCGCCCTCAAAGAGCAGATTGTTGCCGTTCTCGCGATGGGTCTGCAGCAGATGGCTGACATCGGCCACCATCGGCTCAAGCTCGCCGGCCACCGACAGGCACTGCTCCTGGATGGCCTGGAAGTCCTGCCCGGGTTCGCCGTAGTACTGCTTGAGGATGAAGTTGTGATAGTCCAGCAACTCACCGAGCTTGGCCGCCAGTCGCTCACGATGGAAAAGATCTCCCACGCGGATGCCGCGCCGGGCCACCTTGTCCTCGTAGGCCGGACCAATGCCGCGACCCGTGGTGCCGATCGCCGCCTTGCCGCGGGCCTTCTCCCGCGCCTGATCGAGGGCGACGTGCGAGGGCAGGATCACCGGGCAGGCGGGGCTGATGCGCAGCCGCTCCCGAGCCGGCACGCCGGAGGCCTCGAGGGCCTCCAGCTCGGTCATCAGCGCCTCGGGCGAGAGCACAACGCCGTTGCCGATCAGACAGAGGACGTCTTCCCGGAGGATTCCGGAGGGAATGAGATGGAGGACGGTCTTCTCGCCATCGATGACCAGGGTGTGTCCAGCGTTATGCCCGCCCTGGAAACGCGCAACCGCCGATACCCGATCGGTGAGCAGGTCGACGATCTTACCCTTGCCCTCGTCTCCCCACTGGGAGCCGATCACTACCACGCTTCTGGCCATTGTGTTCCTCGTTATCTAGAGCGGCTCGACCCGCCAGTCGCCATCCGCAGTGGATGACAACTGCCGGTCGCATCCCATATCCGCTGCTTCGCCCTCATGGCCCGGCAATAACCAGACCACGGTCTCGCCAGCCGCCCGCAGCGCGGTGATCCTTTCCCTCAGGGCGGTATCGCCACGCCAGGGGGCAGCGATCGCTCCCGGTTCTGCGTGGCGGTCACGCCTGCCGGCCGTCACCCGGTAGAGCGCCTTGAGATCGGCACTGAACCCGGTGGCCGGACGGCCGCGACCGAATACCGCACCGATATCGTCATAACGCCCGCCCCGGGCTAGCTCGCCGGACACCCCCGGGGTATAGGCGGCAAAGACGACACCCGTGTGATACCGATAACCCCGCAGCTCACCGAGATCAAAATGCAGCGTAACCTCCGGCAGGCCGGCCGCCAGTGCCTCGGCGATGCGGGCGAGCGAATCCAGGGCCTCGCCCACCGCCTCACCGGCACCCCGAAGCCGCTCCTGCGCCTCAGCAAGCACTTCGAGTCCGCCACTCAGCGAGGCGAGTGCCGCCAGTCGGTCGCGGAGAGGCGATGCGACGCCGAACGCGTCGAGCAGCTCGTTGATATCCGCCGCGGCCTTGCGCTGCAACGCGTCCCAGAGCTGTCCCTCGGCATCGCTGTCCAGACCCGCCTCCGCACTCAGGCCGCGGAAAATACCCACATGCCCCAGGTCGATGTGCAGCGCTCCGACACCCGCCTCCGAGAGGAGCTCGGCCATGAGGGTGATGACCTCGACATCGCTCTCGATGCCGGCATGGCCATACAACTCGGCACCCATTTGGAGGGGGTTGCGGGAGCCGTCGGCACCCTCCGGCCGCGTCCGCAGTACGGTGCCGCTGTAGCAGAGCCGCACCGGCCCTTCCCGGCGCAACTGATGGGCGTCGATGCGCGCGGCCTGCGGCGTGATATCCGCCCGCACGCCCATCATGCGGCCACTCAACTGGTCGGTCAGTTTGAAGGTCTGCAGATCGAGATCATGGGCCACGCCGGAGAGCAGCGCCTCCAGGTATTCGATCGCCGGCGGCATGATCAGGGCGTAGCCCCAGCGCGCGCAGCGCTCGAGGCATGACTGGCGGAGCTGCTCGAGGCCCGCTGCCGCCGGTGGCAGCAGCTCTTCCACCGCATCGGGCAGCAGCCAGGGGTTGCGCTTGCCCGCCAGATTGTCGTTCATGCCCCCTCCCCTCAGCGGATCAGATAAAGCAGCAGGACGCCTGCCAGCATGGTGCCCAACCCTGTCAGACGCAGGCTCTTGTCATTCTGCTGCACGATCGAGAACAAGGCCCGACGCAGGCTACGCGGGCTCAGGAATGGCAGGATCCCCTCGATGATCAGCATCAGCGCGATCGCCGTGAGCAGATCCTGCATCCCGTTGACGTCAATCAGGGCTGCAAGGTGTCAAGCTGGTCGAAGTAGCGGAAGAACTCCGATTCCGGCGAGAGAACGAGCATGTCGTCCTGAGAGTTAAAGGTGTTCTCGTAGGCCCGCAGGCTGCGATAGAACCTGTAGAACTCCTCATCGGCCCCATAGGCATCGGCATAGATCGCCGTTGCCTGCGCATCCGCCTGACCGCGAAGCTCTTCGGCCTGTCGTTGCGCCTCGGCGATGATCTCCGTGCGCCGGCGATCCGCCGCCGACCGGATGCGCTCCGCCTGCTCCTGACCTTCCGCCCGGAACTCACGCGCCACCTGTTCTCGCGCCGCGACCATGCGGTTGAACACCGATTCGCTCACGCCCTCCGGCAGGTCGACACGCTGCAGTCGGACATCAAGGACCGCGATGCCAAGGGAGTCGCCGGCCCTCTTCGCCTGCTCGGTGAGGATCGACATGATCTCGGCGCGGTCGCCGGAGATCACCTCCTGGACCGTCCGCTTACCGAACTCGGCCCGCAGGCCGTCCCGGATGATCTCGGAGAGGCGCAGGTTGGCGCGCCGGGGATTGGCACCCACGGTCACGTAATATTGCTCGACGTCCTCAACGCGCCACTTCACGAACGAGTCAACGATCAGGTTCTTCTGCTCGCTGGTCAGAAACCGCTGCGGGCTCTCGTTGAGAGTCTGCACCCGGGCGTCGACCTTGCGAACGTTGTTCACGAACGGGATCTGAAAGTAGAGACCCGGCATGTAGTCGGTACGGACCACTTCACCCAGCCGGAATTTCAGTGCGCGTTCGGTTTCCTTGACGGTGAAAGTGCCGAAGGTGATACCCACGATCAGCAGGACGATCACCACCGCGCCGATTGTAGTCAGGCGATTCATCAGCGTGTCTCCCGCATGCGCAGCGAGCTGCTCGGTACGCTGCTCTGTGATCGGTTCGAGCTGCTGTTGCTCGAGACGGTGTTATCCATCGACGATGTTCCGCTGGTGTCCGTACTGCTGCCGGTGGCACCGCTGGAGCGCATCATCCGGTCAAGCGGCAGGTACATGAGCTGCTGACTGGATTCGTTGTCGATCAGCACCTTGGCCGAGTTACCCAGCACGCGCTCCATCGTGTCGAGATACAGGCGATCGCGCGTCACGCGAGGCGCCTTGGCGTACTCCTGCTGCTGCTGCGAGAACCGGCTGGCATCACCCTCGGCCCGCTGCACGATGCGCGCGACGTAGCCCTGGGCTTCCTCGCCGATACGCGCGGCCTGACCCTGAGCCCGCGGAATCACCTCGTTGCGATAGGCCTCGGCCTGGTTGATCAGTCGCTCGCGGTCCTCACGTGCCTTGATGGCATCCTCAAAGGCCGGCTGCACCTGCTCCGGCGGCTGGGCATCCTGAATGACCACTTCCACCACTTCGATGCCGACCTCGTATTCATCCAGCGCCTGGACCACGAGCTCGCGGGTGCGCTGGGCCACCTCGGTCCGGCCCTCGGTGATCACAAAGTCCATACGCCGTTTGCCAACGACCTCGCGGAGCGCGCTCTCGGTGAGCTCCTTGAGGGTCTGCTGCGGATCAACGAAGTTGAAGACGAAGTCCGCGGCGTTAGAGACCTGATACTGCACCGCAAGCTGGACGTTCACGATGTTCTCGTCCTCGGTGAGCATGAGGGCCTCGGAGAGCACTGGCCGGGTCTGCTGCGCGGAGACCGCCTGGTAGCCAATGGTGATCCGTCGACGGCTGGAGACGTCGACCGTCTGCACCGACTCGATGGGATAGGGCAGATGCCAGTGTGGACCCGGCATGGCGATCGACTGATAGGCGCCGAAGCGGGTGACGACCCCTCGGGTCCCCTCGTCGATGATGTAGATGCCAGAGAGGATCCAGACGGTCAGCAGCAGGCCGACGATGATGCCGATACCCTTGAGGCCCGGCGCCTTTGGCCTGCCTCCTCCGCTGCTATCATCGCCGCCACCGCCGAACCCGCGGTTGCCACCACCGCGTTTACCGAACAGGCCTTCCAGGCGCTGACGCAGCTTGCGGATCGCTTCGTCCAGGTCAGGCGGCCCCTGATTGTTGCCGCGGCCGCCCCCGCCACTGCTCCAGGGGTCGCGGTTGCCGCCACCGGGTTCGTTCCAGGCCATGCAAATTCTCCAATGTTTGGCGATCGGCACCGTCGCCGGCACCAACCGCGTGATTCTAATGAGCCACCGCACCTACCGGCAAGTTGGCATCCGCGAAAGGCATGAGTTCCGCGGCCAGTCCTTCGTGCCGGTAGAGCCGTTCGAGCTCCCGACGCGGCAGCTCGACGGCCAGCCGGACATGGCCCGAATCGGTGTATTGCTCCTCAAGGACATCCCCAAGGGCGTAGAAACGCGCCCGCAGCCGTCCTTCCGACGGACTGAGCTCAATCACCCCGCGCGCCTGCTCGGCGCTCACGCGCTCGGCGATGGCCTCATGGAGCAGATCGAGGCCTTCACCCGTGGCCGCAGACAGCCACACCGCCACGGCCTGCCCGTCATCATCCCGATCGATCCTGGGCGCCATGCCCCGCGCGTCGATCTTGTTGTAGACGCGCAACTGCGGCACCTCATCCGCTGCCAGCGCCTTCAACACCGACGCCACCTCCACCGCGTTGTCTTCACGCGCTGGGTCGGCCGCATCAATCACGTGCACCAGCAGGTCCGCCTCGACCACTTCTTCAAGCGTCGAGCGGAACGCCGCGACAAGCTGCGGCGGCAGATCACGGATGAAGCCGACGGTATCCGCGAGCACGGCCGCCTCACCGCCAGCAAGCTCGATACGCCGCAACGTGGTGTCGAGCGTGGCGAAGAGCTGGTCGGCGGAGTAGACGCCCGAGTCGGCGACGCGATTGAACAGCGTCGACTTGCCGGCATTCGTATAGCCCACCAGCGAGACCGCCGGCAGATCCTTCCGGCGACGGGCCTTGCGTCCCTGGTCGCGCTGCTGGCGAACCCGGCCGAGGCGTTTCTCGAGCTGCCGGATCCGGTTGCCGAGCATGCGACGGTCGAGTTCGAGCTGGGTCTCGCCCGGGCCGCGCAGCCCGATGCCACCCTTCTGGCGCTCTAGATGCGACCACCCCCGCACCAGGCGGCTGGCGATATGGCGCAACTGGGCAAGCTCGACCTGGAGCTTGCCCTCGTGGGAGCGGGCACGCTGGGCGAAGATATCGAGAATCAGACCGGTGCGATCGAGCACTCGGCAGCGCAGGGCGCGTTCGATATTCCGCTCCTGCACCGGCGACAGCGCATGGTTGATGAGCACCAGGTCGGCGTCGTGGTCGCCCAGCATGCGGGCGAGCTCTTCGACCTTGCCCGGCCCCACGTAGGTCCGCGGATCCGGCTTCCGGCGTCGCCCGGTCTGGCTGGCAACAACCTCTGCACCAGCGGATTCGGCGAGGGCATGGAACTCGCGCAGGGCATCGTCGGCATCGACGACGCCATCATCCACCTGCACCAGCACCGCCCGCTCACCGCCGCCGGGGCGCTCGAAAAGCTGCGATGGCGCGGTCTCGGGACCCGCCGCGCGCTCAGTCTTCGTCGGCTTCGGGATTACGCTCCTCCTGCAACAGACTGCGGACGTTGCGGGACGGGACAATCGTGGAGATGGCGTGCTTGTACACCATCTGGCTGATGGAGTTACGCAGCAGGATCACGAACTGGTCGAACGACTCCACCTGGCCCTGCAGCTTGATGCCGTTGACCAGATAGATGGACACCGGAACCTTCTCCTTGCGAAGCGCGTTCAGAAATGGTTCCTGCAATGACTGCCCCTTCGACATAGTGCCGTGACTCCTTGATCGCTAGCAGCGGTTTTTCTTCTCGATGCCGTGCCCTAAATTACCACGTCCGGGAGCAGATCCCTAAGCTGTTCCAGCCGGTTGCCGGCCCCGGTATCAACCCAGTTGAGCGCCGGCTCCCGACGCAGCCAGGTCATCTGCCGGCGCGCGAACTGGCGAGTGGCGACCACACCCCGGAAAAGCAGTTCATCCCGGGGTATCCGTCCATC
Source organism: Spiribacter sp. 1M189 (assembly GCF_040838345.1). Lineage (NCBI taxonomy): Bacteria > Pseudomonadati > Pseudomonadota > Gammaproteobacteria > Chromatiales > Ectothiorhodospiraceae > Spiribacter > Spiribacter insolitus. Next base: position 1,144,786 of record NZ_JBAKFF010000001.1, read on the forward strand.
GAGCCAGTCCCAGACCTGGCGATACCCCACCGCCCGCATGGACGGCAGGTCCCGATGCAGATCAGCCCGCGCCCGCAGCCCGGCTACTTCGTCAACGAACCCCTCGGCGAGCATTGCTTCGAACCGGGCGGCGATCCGCTCATGCAACTCGGCGCGAGACGCCGGTGCCACGGCTACTCTGACCAGCCTGCCCGGCCAGGGTTCCGGAGCCGCCTGTGCCTGCAACGCACTGAGCGGCTGCCCGGCCAGAATATGGACCTCGAGCGCCCGCTGGATGCGCTGCGCGTCGTTGGGATGCAGTCGCGCCGCAGTGGCCGCATCCACCGCGGCCAGCCGCCGATGCAGAGCGGGCCAGCCGACTTCGACCGCCTCGCGCTCCAGATCCGCCCGGATTGCCGGATCGGCGGTGGGCAGGCGCGAGAGCCCCTGGAGGAGCGCACGGAAATACAGCATCGTCCCCCCGACCAGCAGCGGCACGCGGCCGGCGCGATGGGAGGCGTCAATCAGTGCACGGGCATCCCGGGCAAATTCCGCGGCGGAGTACGCCTCAGCCGGGTCACGGATATCAATCAGCGCATGTGGCGCACGGGCCTGCACCGCCGCTTCGGGCTTGGCGGTCCCAATATCCATGCCCCGATAGACCATGGCCGAATCGACACTGATCAGGTCGACGCCGCCGCCGGCATGCAACGCCAGCGCGACGTCGGTCTTGCCGGCCGCCGTGGGGCCCATCAGACAGACCACCGGCGGTTTATCGGCCGCGCCCCTGCTCATCGCCCGCGCAGGAAAAGCCGATCCAGATCCGCCATCTCCAGGGCAACCCAGGTCGGCCGGCCGTGATTGCATTGATCGATATTGGGCGTGCGCTCCATCTCGCGCAGCAGGTTCTCCTGCTCCGCCGGGGTCAGGCGGCGGTTCGCGCGCACCGAGCCATGGCAGCCCATGGTGGCCAGCAGGTGGCGCTGCCGCGCCTCGACAGCGGCCGTACCACCCTGCGCCCGCAGGTCGGCAAGGACATCTCGGAGCAGGGCCTCGCCATCGGCCCGGGCCAGCAACGCCGGTACGGCCCGTAGACGCAGTTGCTCGGGCCCGGCCCGATCCACCTCGAGGCCCACGGCCTCGAGCAGCGAACGGCTGTCCTCCGCCATATCGGCCTCCGCGGGGGTCACGCCCACCGCCACCGGCACCAGCAGCGGCTGGCGGGCGATCCCTTCCCGGGCGTACTGACGCTTCAGACGCTCGTAGACGATGCGCTCATGGGCGGCGTGCATGTCGACCAGAATCAGCCCGGTGGCCGATTCGGCCAGCACGTAGACGCCATGGATCTGGGCGATGGCATGACCGAGCCGCGGCACCGCCCGCACCCCGACACCCAGGTCTGCGGACTCGGCCTCGGCGGCCGGTGTTCCATCCGCCGGCACCGCATAGACCGCCCTCGCCTCGGCCACCGGCAGGGGAAGACGTCCGGGCTGAGGGGCAGCCAGGCGGGTCTGCGCGCTACCGAATGCATCGCCCCGCCATCGGGTCTCCGCCGTTGCCGAATCACCTGGCCCAGCCGGACGCCCGGCCTCGACTGAATGCTCCTCCGGCGCCGCGCCGCCATGGGCGAGGGCGCGGGTGACCTGGCGGTGGAGGAAATCAAACACCAGACGACCGTCGCGAAAACGCACCTCATGTTTGGTCGGATGGACGTTGACATCCACCAGCGCCGGGTCCATCTGCAGATGCAGAAGATAGGCCGGAAAGCGATCCTTGAAGAGCACGTCGGCGTAGGCCCGGCGCAGGGCCTGGGTGATCAGCCGGTCACGGATCATCCGGCCGTTGAGATAGACGTACTGCAGATCCGGCTGGCCCCGCGAGGCAGTGGGCAGGCCGACCCAGCCCTGCAGCCGCAGCCCGGCCGCCTCGGTGTCCAGGTGCAGGGCGGCCTCGGTAAAGGCACGGCCCATGAGTTCGCTCACGCGCTGCTCGCTGCGCTCGGCGGGGAGGGCCGGCAGGTGCAGCAAGTCACGGCCATTATGTGTCAGCCGGAAGGCGACCTCCGGACGGCCCAGCGCGACGCGGCGCACCAGCTCCTGGACATGGCGCAGTTCGGTGCGCTCGGTGCGCAGGAATTTGCGCCGCGCCGGCACCGAGTGGAACAGATCCCGCACCTCCACCGTGGTCCCCGGCGGATGCGGGGCTGGCACGGGTGTCTGCCCCTGGCCGGCCTTGAGTCGATGCCCGTGATCGGCGTCGACGCGGCGCGAGGTGATCGTCAGCGCGGCCACCGAGGCGATGCTCGGCAGGGCCTCGCCGCGAAACCCCAGCGTGGCGATATGCTCGAGATCATCAAGCGCGGCGATCTTGCTCGTGGCATGCGACTCCACCGCGAGCGCCAGATCCGCCGCCGCCATGCCACGGCCATCGTCGCGCACCCGGATGAGCCGCGTGCCGCCGGCCTCGATATCCACCTGAATCGCCCCAGCGCCGGCGTCGAGGGCGTTCTCCAGCAGCTCCTTCAGCACCGAGGCGGGTCGCTCGATGATCTCACCGGCGGCGATCTGGTTGACGAGTTCGGGGGGCAGGCGGCGAATGCTCATGCGCGCATTATGCCGCTGCACTGCCCGGGGGAGGAAACCGGATCAGGGGATACGCAGCGTGCGACCGGCGGTGATCATGTCGCCGCCGAGGTCGTTGACGCGGCGCAGCGCGCCGACACTCACCGAATGGCGCTGGGCAATGGCCGATAGCGTGTCGCCGCGGCGCACCATGTATTCGCTGTCGTCCACCTCGAGGGCGAGCTGCGGGCGAGTCCGCGCCACATACGCCTTGACGCCGTGGACCAGCCCGTCGGCGAGCTGGCGCTGGTAGGCCTTCGAGTTAAGGCGCCGTTCCTCGTCGGGGTTGGAGATGAAGGCGAGCTCCACCAGCACCGAGGGCATGTCCAGCGATTTGAGTACCGCAAAACCGGCCTGCTCGACATCTCCGCCGTGCACGTCGCCCAGTGCGTCGAGCTCTTCAATGAGCACGCTTGCCACGTCAACGCTCTCCTCCACCGTGTGAGCCCGTGACAGGTCCACCAGCACGGAGGCGAGCTGTTCATCCTTGTCCGCCAGCGACACACCGCCGATGCGGTCCGCCCGGTTCTCGCTCCGGGCAAGAACCCGGGCCATCTCACTCGATGCCCCGTTGCGGGAGAGCACGAAGACCGACGAGCCCTTGACGCGGCGGTCGTGGAAGGCATCGGCATGCAGCGAGATGAACAGATCCGCATCGGCGTCCCGCGCCTTGCGGGTCCGCTCCCGCAGGCCGATATAATAGTCGCCATCCCGGATCAGCACCGCGTGAAGGCCATCAACGGCGTTGACACGGTTCGCCAGCTTGCGCGCCACCGCCAGCACGATATCTTTCTCATAGGTGCCGGCGGCGCCGATGGCACCGGGGTCTTCACCGCCATGACCGGCATCGATGGCCACCACGAACTCACCGGCCGCCCGCGACTCGGCAATGCGCACCGGCGCCGTACTCTGGTCGGCCGACGGCTGATCATCGGCGCCACCACCGACGTGGTCGAGATCCACCACCAGGCGGTGGCCATAGGTTTCATTGGGCGCGACACGGAAACTCTCGGTGGCCAGCGCCCGATCGAGGTCGAGCACGATGCGCACGCCACCGTCGCGGCGCCCGCTGCGGATCCGCCGGATCGGCCCTTCATCACGGATGTCCTCGACCAGCGCCGGATCGAGGCGTGCGCCCGCGAGGTCGATGACCGCCCGATGCGGACCCTCGAGCGTAAAAAGCTCGTGATTCGCCGGCGCGCTCAGGTCAAACACGACCCGCGTGTGATCGGGGCCGTTCCAGGTCCGGACGTCCTCCACCACCGTTGTGGCCAACGCGGTGGCAGGCGCCAACACAAATGCAAAAATCATTGCCAGGACGCGCATCGTCCCCCCATTCCCGGAATTCTTTTCTCCAGTACGCCACAGCGCCGAGGAGATTTCAATAAAACCCGTGGTTCGATAGGAGGATAGGTTGATCTCTTAGCCTAGCGCATCAACCATTGTCCGCGGATCGGGCCATTCCCCGGACACCGCCTCGAGATGCGCAAGGCGTCCACTGCCTGACAGCGCCAGATGCACGCGCAGCCCGGGCGCCGGAAGGACGCCCTCGCCCCGCTCCGGCCACTCCACCAGCAGCAGGCCGGCATCGAGGAGCTCTCGCAGCCCGATGAATTCGAGCTCTTCGGGGTCTGACAACCGATAAAGATCCAGATGAAAGACCGCGCCATCGGCCAGCTCATAGGGCTCGATCAGCGTGTAGGTCGGGCTGCGCACTGCGCCCTGGTGGCCCGCCGCGCGAAGGAACCCGCGCACCAGGGTGGTCTTGCCGGCGCCCAGATCGCCAGTGAGATGCACGCAGCCATACCGCGGCCGCCGCCCCTGGAGGACGGCACCCAGCGACTCGGTGGCCGCCTCATCCGGCAGATAGCGTTCTGCCGCACTCATGGATTGACCACGCCCCGCAGCATATCGAGCAGATCACCGGCGAGCAGGCCACGCTCGCCATCGACTGCGGCCCGATCCGCCGCCCGAGCATGGACCTGAACGCCCAGACAGGCCGCCGTCAGCGCATCGAAACCCTGGGCCCGGAAGCCGGCGATCAGTCCGGTGAGCGCATCGCCCATGCCGCCGCTTGCCATGCCGGGATTGCCCTCGGTGCAGACGCGGCAATCCCGGCCATCGCTGATGAGGGTCCCGGCGCCCTTGAGCACCGCCACGCCGCCATACTGGCGGGCGATTGCCGTCACCGCGGCAAACCGGTCGTAATTGATATCCGCAACATCGCTATCCAGCAGGCGCGCCGCCTCCCCCGGATGCGGTGTCAGCACCCAGTCATCACGCCGGGCCGGTGACTGCGCGAGCCAGTTGAGCCCGTCGGCATCCACTACCATCGGCCGGTCACCGTCACGAACCGCCTCGAACAGGGCCCGCCCCCACTCGGCCTGACCCAGGCCAGGTCCGAGCGCGAGCACATCGGCACGCGCCAGCGGTGTCGCCAGATCACCGGCTGCCTCCACGCCCCGCACCATGAGCTCGGGCCGTGCCGAGAGGAGCGCAGCGACATGCGCCGGCCGCGTGGCCACACTGGTTAGTCCCGCGCCACAGCGGGCCGCAGCCTCACCGGCGATGCGCACCGCACCGCCCATGCCATGATCACCACCGATGACCAGCACATGGCCGAAGTCGCCCTTGTGCGCGGTGCGCGGCCGCCGCGGCAGGGCCGCTGACAGCGCCTCACGCGGCAGCAGGCGCGCCGAGGGCGGCATGGCGTCATGAACGGCGTAGGGAACCTGGAGATCATCAAAAACCACCTCGCCGACACAATCGGCGGCATCACCGGTAAAAAGCCCCTGCTTGAGCCCGATGAAGGTCGGCGTCAGCGCGGCGCGCATCGCCACCCCCATGACCTGCCCGGTCCTTGCGTTGAGTCCGGAGGGTACATCCACGGCGACAACCGGACAGGGACGGGCATTGACCGCGTCGATGGCCTCGGCCATGGCGCCGGCCACCGGGCGATCGAGTCCGGTGCCGAGCAGGGCATCGACGACGAGATCCGCCGAATCCAGCCGCTCGGGCGAGAAATCCATGGGGGTGATGCGTGCCAGCGCCTCATCGGCCGCCGTACGCGCATCACCGCTCAACCCAGCCGGGTCGGCGAACGCACAGAGCTCCACCGCGAAGCCGGCATCGGCGGCCAGTCGGGCCATGACATAGCCGTCACCGCCGTTATTGCCGCCGCCACAGAGCACCATGAGCCGTCGGGCCCCGGGGAAACGCCGTCGCAGCAGACGCCAGGCGGAACGGCCCGCGCGGGCCATGAGCACACGGCCCGGTATGCCGTGGGCCTCGATGGCCCGCCGGTCGAGCTCGCGGACCTGCTCCGGTGTGTAGAGGGCGTCAGGCAAGTGATTCATATCTCGATTATAGCGGCTATGCCGATCACGGGCCGGGAGCCGATACACTGGGGTACATGGATCGCACTGCCGACATACAACGCCTCCGCGAGGATATCCGTCAATGGGCGGACGAGCTCGGGTTCGATGAGCTGGGTATCGCCCGTCCGGCGCTGGCGGAGGACGAAGCCCACCTGCTGCGCTGGCTGCGCGACGGCCGCCACGGCACCATGCGCTGGATGGGACGACACGGCGTCAAGCGCGCCCGGCCCGAGCGACTGGTTCCGGGTACGGTGCGGATCATCAGTGTGCGCATGGACTACCGCCCGCCCGATCTCGAGGCCGATGACGCCATCCTTGCCGATGGCCGCCGGGCGTTCATCGCGCGCTATGCGCTGGGACGGGACTACCACAAACTCATGCGCAAGCGCCTGCAGCGGCTCGCGCACCGCATCGAGGCGGCGGTGGGCAAATTCGGCTATCGGGTGTTCGTGGATAGCGGCCCGGTGCTGGAAAAGGCCCTCGGGCGCAACGCCGGCCTTGGCTGGATCGGCAAGAACACGTTGCTGCTAAACCGTCATGCGGGCTCGTATTTCTTCCTGGGTGAGCTCTTTACCGATCTGCCGCTGCCCGAGGACGAACCGGTCGAGGATCTGTGCGGGAGCTGCCGCGCCTGTATCGATATCTGTCCGACCGGAGCCATTACCGGTCCTCGCCAACTCGATGCCCGGCGCTGCATCTCCTATCTGACCATTGAGCATGAGGGGAACATCCCTGAGGATCTTCGACCGGCCATCGGCAACCGCGTTTTCGGCTGTGACGACTGCCAGGCCGTCTGCCCCTGGAATCGCTACGCCCAACCTACCGACGAGGCCGATTTCCATCCGCGGCATGGTCTCGAGAGCGCCTCGCTGGTGACCTTGTTCCGCTGGGATGAGGCCACCTTCCTCAAGCGCACCGAGGGCTCGGCCATCCGGCGGCTCGGCCACGAGCGCTGGCTGCGCAATCTGGCCGTGGCGCTCGGTAACGGCCCGGCCGACCCCGAGGTGCTCGAGGCGCTGCGCGAGCGCCTCGAGCATCCCTCAGAGATGGTGCGAGAGCATGTCGACTGGGCATTGAACCGGCTCAGTCGTCCCAGCGCCGCTGCAACGGCTCGCCCGTCGTCGGGTTGATGTAGGTCTCGATCACCATGCCCTGACCATCGACCATGGTCACCTCATAGGCCCCGTCATCGATCTCGATCTCATAGGGTGTGTAACCCTGATCCTCAAGCTGCAGGGCGAGCTCGGTGAGACTCATCCAGTCGTCACGCGGCATATCGTCATCGCCACCACGGCGGTCGTCGCTATCGGCGAGGGCGATGCCCGCGCTCAAGAGCAACGCACCGGCCAGGCCGCCGATAACACCGGGGATCATTCGATTGCGATTCATATTCTTGTCTCCTTCAGGTCATTGACTGATGCAGCCCTTCGCTGCGGAGACCAATCTGCCACCCCATCGCTGATCCCAGCCTGACAAGCCCTGTCAGCGAACTGTCAGTCTCCCGCGCGCTACACTGTCGCCATGAAATACTGGATACCGGTTTTCGCCCTCGCGGGTTGGCTCAGCGCCGGAGCGGCGCTCGCGGATGAGGACCATGAACGTGCCCATGAGGCGCTCGAGCGGGGGGACATCCTGCCGCTGACCGAGATCCTCGAGACAATCCGTCTGACCTACCCGGGCCACGTCCTGGAGACGGAGTTCGAGCGGGAGGATGGCGGCTACCGCTATGAGCTCGAGCTGCTCGACAACGATGGCTATGTCCTCGAAATCGAGGTGGATGCCAGCACCGGCGAAATCCTCGAGGTTGAGCGGGAGGACGACTGATGCGGGTGCTGGTGGTGGAGGATGACCCGCTCATCAGCGCTGATGTCGGCGCGGCGCTGGCCGCCGCGGGATTTCGTGCCGAGCCCTGCAGCGACGGCGACGAGGCCCTGTTCCTGGGCGATACCGAGGACTATGATCTGATCGTCCTCGACCTCGGCCTGCCGTCGCTGGATGGCCTTAGCATCCTGCGGCGCTGGCGGGCCAACGGCCGGGCCATGCCGGTGCTGGTACTCACTGCCCGGGGCACCTGGAGCGAGCGGGTCGAGGGCATCGAGGCCGGTGCCGACGACTACCTGCCCAAACCCTTCCACATGGAGGAACTGGTCGCCCGCGCCCGGGCACTGATACGACGGGCAGCCGGCCATGGCAGTGCCATCCAGACCCTCGGCGATCTGCGCCTTGATGCCAATCAGATGCGCGTCACGCAGCGGGGCAAGCCGGTGAACCTGACTGCCCTGGAGTACCGGCTGGTGGCCTATCTCTTCCACCATCGCGACCGAACGGTCCCCGTCACGGAATTGCTGGAACACCTCTATGGTGATGATGACTCCCGCGACGTCAACGCGATCGAGGCCATCATCGCCCGGCTGCGTCGCAAGATCGGTGCAGGCACCATCGCCAATCGCCGCGGCTTCGGCTATTACCTGCGCGAGCCGACGCAATGACCCGCGGCTCGCTGCGTCTGCGCCTGGCCGTTGCCGGGGCCATTGCCATCTGCCTCAGTCTGGCCGTGGCCGGATGGGGGATGACCCGGCTTTTCTCGGCCCATGTCGAGCGCGGAGCGGTCAGCGAGCTGGAGACGCATCTTGAGCAGGTACTGGGGGGGCTGGAGCGCGACCCGGGCGGTTCATTGACCCTCGCCAGCGAACCGGCTGATCCGCGCTTCAGACAGCCCTATGGCGGGCTTTACTGGCAGATCAATACCGCCGACGGGAGCCTTCGGTCGCGGTCACTATGGGACTGGCAGCTCGCGCTGCCGCCCCTCTCGCCAACAGAGGGCCTGGCGGTGCTGGATGATCTGCAGGCACCGGATGGCCGGCGGCTCCTGGGTGTCGAGCGCAGTGTCGTGCTACCACCTTCGCTGGGCGGCGAGACCATCACTCTAATGCTGGCCATGGACCGGGCCGCCGTCAGCGCAGCCGTCAGGTCATTCGCGACAGATCTCCTGCCTTATCTGACCCTGCTGGCGTTGGCGCTGATCGCCGCCGGCTGGCTTCAGCTTGAGGTCGGCCTGCGCCCACTGAGAGAGCTCGCGGAGCGCCTGGCGGCCATCCGCACCGGCGAGGCCCAGCGCCTGGGTGGCGATCTGCCACGCGAAGTCAGCCCGCTCGCCTCGGATTTTGATGCCCTGCTCGACGCCCGCGAGGCCGAGATGGACGCGGCGCGACAGCGGGCCGCCGACCTCGCCCATGGACTCAAGACACCGCTTCAGGCCCTGCTGGGTGAGAGCGATCGCCTGCGCCGAACGGGCGACGAGGCCACAGCCGACACCCTTGAGCGCATCGTGGGCCGCATTCGCCAGCACGTCGACCGGGAACTCACCCGCACCCGCGTGGCGAGCCGCGCCAGCGGATCACGTAGCGATGTCATCGAGGTCACTGCGAGTGTCGTGGCGGTGATCGCCCGCACGCCGGATGGTGAGCGCCTCACCTGGGAGACACCGACCAAGGGCGCAGAGGCCATGCCGGTGGCGCTCGATGCGGCCGACCTCGCCGAGGCCATCGGCACCCTGCTGGAGAATGCGGCCCGCTATGCCGATCAGTGCGTGCGAATCAGCGCCCGCCCCGTCGGCGGCGGCAAGGTTGAAATCCGCGTTCGGGACGATGGCCCGGGCCTGCCCGATTCCGCCCTGACGCGTCTGCTGGATCGAGGCGCGCGGCTGGATGAGCGCCGCGATCACACCGGACTGGGGCTTGCGATCTGCCGGGAGATCGCCGAGGGAGCCGGCGGCTCACTGGCCCTGGAGAATGCCGAGCCGGGGCTCAGGGCGCGGCTGACGCTGCCAACACCCCATCGCCCCAGGCCGGATGCTCAGCCGCGCCAGTCTCGGTAGCGCGCAATCAATCCGGCAGTGGAGCCATCCACCCCGTCGAGTGCCTGCCCTCCGGCGATCAGTGGCTTGAGGTCGGCGGCCAGTACCTTGCCGAGTTCGACGCCGAACTGATCGAACGCAGTGATCCCCCAGAGGGCGGCCTCGACGAAGGTCCGGTGCTCGTAGAGCGCGATGAGCGCGCCGAGACTGGATGGCGTGAGCGCTTCGAGCAGGATGGTGTTACTGGGCCGATTGCCGGGACAACGCCGCTCCGCCGCCATGTCGGCATCGCCACGACCCTGCATCAGCGCCTGGCTCTGGGCGAACAGGTTCGCGGTGAGCTCGAGTGGATCGCCCCGCTCGCCGGCCACTGGGCGGGCGACACCGATGAAGTCCACCGGCACGACGTCGGTGCCCTGATGCAACGCCTGGAAAAAGGCGTGTTGCCCCGGCGTCCCGGTCTGCCCCCAGATCGCCGCCGCGGTGGAAAAGGTGACCGGATGCCCGCTGCGGTCCACGGATTTGCCATTGCTCTCCATGACAAGCTGCTGGAGATACGCCGACAGACGGCCGAGCCGTTCAGTGTAGGGCACCACCGCCTGGCTGCGACGGCCAAGCAGCGTACCGTTGAGCACCGAGACCAGGCCGAGCATCACCGGCATATTCGACTCGAGCGGGGCCTCGGCAAAGTGTCGATCCATGGCATGGGCGCCCGCCAGCAACGACTCAAAGGCCTCCGGGCCGATCCCCAGCACGATCGCAAAGCCCACCGCGGACCAAAGTGAGTAACGGCCGCCGACCCAGTCCCACATGGGCAGTGCCAGTTCGGGGTCCAGGCCCAGCTCGCGGACGCGGTCGAGGCTGGCGGTCACCGCCATGACCTGTCGCTCCAGCACGTTATCGGCGGGCACGCGCCGGCGCAGCCAGGCCATCGCCTCATGCGCATTGGCCATGGTCTCGACCGTACCGAAACTCTTGGAGACGACCAGCACCAGTGTGCGCTCGGGATCGCAGTGTGCCATCGCCTGCTGCAGCTCGACGCCGTCCACATTGGCGACGAAATGCACCGCCGGCCCGTCCGCGAGCGGGGCCAATGCCTCCAGCACCAGTCTGGGCCCCAGATCGGAGCCCCCGATGCCGATATTGATGACATGCTCGATGGGCTGGCCGGTGGCCCCGGTGCGCCGGCCTGTCCGAATCGCCTCGGCCAGCTCGGCCATACGCGAACGGGTGTCCTCTACCGCCCGGGCAATGTCGGCTCCGGCCCAGCCGGTCTCTCCTTCCGGCACCCGCAGTGCGGTATGCAGCACCGCCCGACCCTCGCTGGCATTGATCGGCTCGCCCGCGAGCATGGCGTCACGCTGGCCGATCACATCCCGCGCCCGGGCGAGCTCGAGCAACCTCTCGCGGGTCTGCCGGCTGAGCGGCTGCTTGCTGTAATCGAGCAGCATCCCGCCGGCGGTCAGCGAGAAATCCTCGAATCGGTCGGCATCCTCTGCGAAAAGGCCGTTGATGGACTGCGTGGCAATCGCCTCCCGGGATGCCCACAGGCGCTGCCAGGCCTCCGTGTGCTCCAGCGTCTTCATGCTCTCCCCTTATCCGGTATGCGGGCGGCTTACCCGCACGTTGTCAATCAGGCGCGCACGGCCGAGGTAGGCGGCCGCCGGAATCACCAGCTCGCGATCGCCGGCCCCCGCCGGCGCCAGATCCTCCGCCCGGCGGATCTCGAGATAATCCGGCGTCATCCCCGCCTCGCGGATCCGCTCCCGGCCCTCGGCCAGAAGGCGCTCGAAGTCGGCCTCTCCGGTCTCGATCCGCTCGGCGAGATCACAGAGCGTGCGATACAGCACCGGCGCCCGCTCACGCTCGGCGGGCTCGAGGTAGGCGTTGCGGCTGCTCATGGCGAGGCCGTCGGACTCCCGCGCGATGGCCCCGCCGACAATCTCCACCGGCAGACTGAGATCCTGTACGAGGCGGCGGATGACCAGGAGCTGCTGATAGTCCTTGAGTCCGAAAACGGCGAGATCGGGCTGGACGATATTGAGCAACTTCGTCACCACGGTGGCCACGCCGGTGAAATGCCCGGGCCGCGATGCCCCGCAGAGGATATCGCTCAGCTCCGGCACTTCCACCCGCGTACGCAGAGTGGGGCCATGTGGATAGACGGCCTCCACCCCGGGGGCGAATACCAGATCGGTGTCATGGCGCTGCAGCGATGCGTAATCCGTGGCCCAGGTCCGGGGGTAGCTCTGGAAATCCTCGCCCGGCCCGAACTGCGTGGGATTGACGAAGATGCTTGCCACCACCCGGTCGCTCCGGCGCCGGGCCTCATCGACAAGGGCGAGATGGCCGCCATGGAGGTTGCCCATGGTGGGCACGAAACCAATGCGCTCGCCATGGCGACGCCACCGCGCCACCGCCTCGCGGAGTGCCGCGATGTCCGTGATGGTCTGCATGAATTACTCGAATCCGTGTTCCGGGCCCGGGAACCGGTGCGAGCGCACCGCCTCGACATAGCCCTCGACGGCGGCCGGGATACTGCCTTGCTCGGCCAGGAAATCATGACTGAATTTCGGCGGCCGCCCCGGCGTAATGCCGAGAATATCCTGCAGCACCAGGATCTGCCCGTCACAGTCCACGCCGGCACCGATCCCGATCAGCGGCAGCTCGGTGGCCGCCCTCACCCGGGCCGCCACCGGCGCCGAGAGGCACTCCACCAGCAGGACATCCGCGCCGGCCGCCGCCAGCGTGCGGGCGTCGGCGAGTACCTGCTCAGCGGCCTCGTCGCCGCGCCCCTGCACCCGGTAGCCGCCAAGCTGGCCGACCCGCTGGGGGCGCAGGCCGAAATGCGCACAGACCGGTACGCCGGCCCGCGATAATGCCTCCACAATCGGTGCCTGCGCGGCATTGGCCTCGATCTTGACCATATCCGCGCCGCCCTCTTTCATGAGGACCGCCGCGCTCTCGAGGGCCGCCCGGTCGTCGTAATCGCTGAGGAAAGGCAGGTCCACCATCAGATAGGCCCGCTCCAGCCCGCGCGCCACACAGCGGGTGTGATAGGCCATCTCCTCGAGCGTTACCGGCACCGTGCCGCCATGCCCCTGCATGACCATGCCCAGCGAATCGCCTACCAGCACGACGTCGACGCCGGCGCGATCCACAACGCGGGCAAAGCTGTAGTCATAGGCCGTCAGCGCCACGATGGGCGTGCCATCGGCCTTCATCCTGCGCAATGTCGAGAGCGAGATAGAACGTGTCATGGGCTCAGAGTACGCCCCTCTCCGGGTTGAAGTAATGCCGCCCGGTCCGGGCCAGCGCCATTTCCTCGATCAGCAATTCGAGATGATCGGCATTGTCCAGCGGATCGAAGGCGGCGGCGTTGACGATGAGTACCGGCGATTCCTGATAGTGATGGAAGAAATCGACATAGGCACCCGCGAGGCGCTCCAGGTAGTCGATGTCGAGACGCCGCTCCGGGCCGCTGGCATATCGCCGCAGCCGTGCCTGCAGCACATCGGCGGGCGCCTGCAGATAGATCACCAGATCCGGCGCGGGCACCCCAGGCGCCAGGGTTTGCCAGACGCGGTCATAGAGATCGAACTCGTGGGCATCGAGGTTGAGCTCGGCAAACAGGCGGTCCTTCGCGAACAGGAAGTCGGCGACATGGCGCGGCGCGAAGAGGTCGTTCTGCCGCATACCGCTGAGCATTTCCGCACGCTGCATCAGAAAGAAGAGCTGCGCGGGGAACGCCGCCTCCCGCGGGTTTTTGTAGAAACGCTCCAGAAAAGGGTTCTCCTGGCTGCGCTCCAGCAGCGGCGTCGCCACCAGGCGTTCGGCGAGCTGCTCGGCAAGACGCGACTTGCCCACCCCGATGGGCCCCTCCACCACCACGTAATCCAGGCCTGGCGACGTCATGCCCTACTCCACTGCCATCAGGTCATCCGCCGCGACGCGCCCGGCGAGGCTGGCCACCGTCCCAAGGCCTGGTACCGAAAGCGCCGGGGCGATCTCGGCCAACGGATGCAACACAAAGGCGCGAGAGGCCAGACCCGGATGGGGCACGGTGAGCGTCGCCTCCTCAATCTCCCGGTCGCCGTAGATCAGGAGATCCAGATCCAGGGGTCTCGCGCCCCAGCGTCGGCCATTGCGATCCCGACCGGCCTCGGCCTCCAGCGCCTGCAGCGCGGCCAGCAGGGCCTGCGGCGAGAGGCCCGTTTCTATCTCGGCCACCGCGTTGACGTAATCCGGCTGATCCGCCGGACCCATGGGTGGATTGCGGTACAGCCGCGAGGCCGCGCAGCGGGACGTCTCCGGGAGCTGATCGAGCCAATCGATCGCCCGGCGCACCTGGGCCACCGGGTCAGCCAGATTGCTGCCTATACCGATGAATACCTGCGCCGCCAAGGATCAGCCCCTGTCACTATCCGCGGGCGAGGCGCTGCCACCGGTGCCGTTGCGGCGCCGACCACCCCGTCGCCGCCGGCGGGGCGGCGTTGGCGGCGGCGCATCCGCGCTGCTCGTAGTATATTCCTGCCACCAGTCGGCAAGCTCGCGATCCACCAGCCCGGCCTCGCCGCGGAGCAACAGGAAGTCATAGGCCGCCCGGAATCGCGGGTGCGAGAACAGTCGCTTGGCCTTTTTCTCCGAGCGGGTATCAAAGCGCGGCTGCAGGGCCCAGATCTCGCGCATGGGCAGGGCAAAGCGCTTGGGAATCGCGACCTGACGCAACTGCCGCTCGAGGGCCTCGGTGACCGACTGCTCGAAGAGCTCGCGGTCGACGCCCGGCTGCAGTCGGCCGCCGGGCAACTGGGCGAGAATGGCCGGCCAGAGCAGTGCCGCGAAAAGGAACGCCGGCGTCACCGGCCGTTCCTCGTTGACGCGTCGGTCCGTGCTCTCGAGGGCGCGGGCCACGAAGGTGATGAGCTCGCCGTGCTCGTCATCATCCAGCGCCGTGTCGCTCGCCGGGAAGAGATAGCGGAACAGGCCATGCTGGCGCAGCGCCTCGAAGGTCTCCACGCCCTGACCCGCCATGAAGAGCTTGAGCACCTCGTCAAAGAGCCGCGCCGGCGGAATGTCGTCAAGCAGATCGGCCATGCGCGGGATGGGATCAGCGGTGCCGGCATCAATGGTAAAACCGAGTTTCGCGGCGAAGCGCACGGCACGCAGCATTCGAACGGGGTCTTCGCGGTAGCGCACGGCAGGATCGCCGATCAGCCGCAGACGACCCGCCTGCAGGTCGGCCATGCCACCGGCGTAATCGACGATCGAGAAATCGGCAATGTTGTAGTAGAGCGCGTTGATGGTGAAATCGCGCCGCAGTGCATCCTCCTCGATGGTGCCGTAGATGTTGTCGCGCAGGATCATGCCGTCCTCGACGACGCGGTCCCCGCCCTCATCATCCGTCGGCGCCGGGGTGAGCGCGCGGAAGGTGGCCACCTCAATGATATCGGGGCCCCAGTGCACATGCGCCAGCCGGAAGCGCCGCCCGATCAGGCGACAATTGCGGAACAGCGCCTTGACCTCGTCCGGCGTGGCATCGGTGGCGACGTCGAAATCCTTGGGCTCGCGACCGAGCGACAGGTCGCGCACGCCGCCGCCCACCAGATAGGCCCCATAGCCGGCGTTCTTCAGCCGGTAGAGCACGGTCAGGGCCCGCTCGCTGATCTGCGCGCGCGATATGACATGCTGATCACGCGGGACGATGGTGGGTTCAATACCCCGGGCTTGCGCTTCAGTCACGGAGTGGGCTCAACCTCTTGTGCGATAACAACGAGCCCGTATAATACCAGCCCTCGCCAGCGAGGCCGATCATGGCCTGCATTCGGCGCAAAACCGGCAACGCTCCCATCGTCTAGTGGTGAGGACGCCGCCCTCTCAAGGCGGAAACCGGGGTTCAAATCCCCGTGGGAGCGCCACTAAGCCACGGACTGATATCCCGCCCGCCCGGAAAAATCTCCAGGCGTCGTTCACGTGCGTGATGCCAACCGGCCCGGGATTCCGTATCCTCCTATGCCATGGCCATTCCCGAGGAAAACCGCCCCAGCCTCCTGCGCCGCCTCGCCGCCGTGCTATACGACGGCATGCTGCTGATCGCATTGTGGATGGGGGCGGGCGCGCTCTGGATCGGTTTTCACGGGGGCAACGCGGCGCCCGCGGGAGACGGCGCTTTCCGGCTTTATCTGCTGGCGGTGGCCTACGCCTTTTTCGTCGGCTTCTGGATCTGGGGCGGGCGCACTCTGGGCATGCAGGCCTGGCGGCTGCGGCTGATTGACGCCGACGGCAACCGCGTCACCGTCCGCGCCGCCACCAACCGTTTCGTGGCCTCCATCCTCTCGTGGCTGCCCGCAGGCGCCGGTTTTCTCTGGGCACTCGTTGACCGTGAGGGCCTGACCTGGCATGACCGCCTGTCGAAGACCTACCTCTACCTCGATCCCAAGCGCAGCCGCTAGCGCACGCGCCGCAGGGCGACGAGCGAGATCACGAAAAAGACCAGCGTCGGCGCGAGCGCACTGAACGATGGCGGCAGGCCATAGACCAGCCCGGCATTGCCAAGGAACCGGTTGAGGAGGAAAAACGCGAGGCCAATGAGCACGCCGAGGAAGACCTGCTGCCCCACACCAGCACCGCGTTGCGAGCCGAACACCAGCGGCACCGTCAGCAACAGCATCACGATGGTGGCGAGCGGCGTGGCCAGCTTCACCCACAGCGCGAGCCGGTAGCGCCCGCTGTCGAGATCATTGCCTTCCAGATAACCGATATAGCGACGCAGCTCGCGACCGGACAGTGTCTCCGGCGCCTGGACGACGACCTCCAGGGTGGCCGGCTGCAGCTCGCCACCAATGGCCAGCGAATGTCCGGATGAGACGACCACCGACTCGCCGCCGAGCGCGGTCACCGAGGCATCGGACAGGCGCCAACGCCCCTGCTCGAAACGCGCCCGGGGCGCACTGATGATGCGCTGCAAGCGGCCATCCCGCAGCTCATAGGCGCGCACATCGGCCAGCAGATCCGGCCGCACGACCTGCTCGACCCGCAGCCGGTAGTTACCATCCCGGGCCCAGAAGCCACCGCCGGCGGTAACCACGCCGCCACCGGCCGCCTCGGCCCGTACGGCCTGGGCGAGCTGATTGGCCGGCGGTGCCACCCACTCCCCCAGCGCTGCTGCCAGCAGGGCCAGCAGCACGCCGGCGGCCACCACCGCGCGGGCGATCTGCCCGACGGACATGCCCACGGCCCGCATCACGGTGAGCTCACTGCGGGCGGCGAGCGCACCGAGGCTGACCAATGCACCGATCAGCGTCGCCATGGGGAAGGCCTCATAGGCACGCTGCACCATCGACAGCGCCACCACCAGCATTACCGAGGCAAGGTCGTAGCCGCCGCGGCCGATGTCATCGGCCTCGTCGATGAACTCGAAGACAAAGCTCAGCGACACGATCACGAAGAGCCCGGCGAGTGCCCCACCGAAAACCGTCTTCGCGATATAGCGATCCAGGCGCCTCACACCGCCCACCTCCGCCAACGCACGCCGAGTCGTGTCCACAGCCCCAGAAGGGCGGCCAGCAGCGCCAGCGCGTGAACCCAGCCAACCCCCACCCAGGCGGGCAGCAGGCCGCTTCCCACCCAGTCGGCCGCGGTGTAGAGCAGATTGAAATAGATCATGAACAGCAGCACCGCCAGGACCACCCGGCCGTAGCGGCCGCTGCGCGGGTCGGTACTGGCAAGCGGCAGGCTGCCCAGCGCCAGCACCAGGACCATCATCGGCAGGGAGAGCCGGAGCTGGAGCTCAGCCAGGGCGGGATCACCGCCATCGGCGAGCAATTGCCCGGGCGGCTGTGCATCGCGCCCGAGACCCGGTTCGACGGCCTCCGGCTCGGCGATGCGAACCCCATGCTCGGCATACTGCATCATCCGCCAGGCGGCCTGGCCCGGCTCGCCCTCATAGCGCCAGCCATCCTCCAGTACCAGGAACTCCCCCTGGCCCATGGCATTGATGGCACGGCGACCGCGCTCCGCCACCCAGATCTGATCGCCATCAGGCTGCGTCCGCTCCGCGAAGATCCCCTGTAGCTCGCCATCGTCGGCCACCCGGGCGACATAAACCGTGGTGTTGTCACCCAGCTCAATGAATCGGCCCGGCTGGACGCCGGCAAAGCGCGCCTGCTGCTGGGCATTGGCCAGTACCCGATCGGCCTGGCGCTCGGCGGCGGGCCCCAGCGACATCGTCAGCATCGCCACCAGAACGGTCAGCGGCACCGCCACCGCGAAAATCCCACGATAGATTTGCCATGGGCCAATCCCGCAGCCGGCCATGGCGGTCATTTCAGCGTCGCGATAGAGCCGGCCAAGTGCCAGCACCACACCGAGGAAGAAGCTCCCCGGCAGCACCACCCCGAGGTTGGCGGCGGCCTTGAGCCCGAGCAGCGTGAAAATGACATTGGCGGGGATATCACCGCTCGCGGCGTCCGCCATGAACTGCACCAGGCGATTGGTGAGCAGAACGACCACCAGCACCACCGTCACGGCCAGCCAGGCGAGCAGCACTTCGCGCAGCAGATAGCGCGTCAGGCGGGTCAGCCCCACGACAGCGCCCCGGCGGCTGCGGTAACCTTCACCCGTTTGTGCAATGCGATCGTTCCCATGCCAGCCGATCCTCGGAGCGTCATGGTACAGCGCCGGAGCCGATGATGCCGCGCATCGATTTCTACATCCTCGCCGCCGAAGGCATCGCCGGTCGGGAGCATTTCTGCTGCCGACTGGCGGCACGCGCCTGGCGCGAGGGGCTGGATGTGCATATCCGCACCGCCGACGAGGCCATGAGCGAGCGCATCGACGAGGCCCTGTGGACCTTCGATGAGGCGAGCTTCATCCCCCATGGCCGGGAGCCACTGGACGGCGACAATCCTATCGTCATCGCCCCGACACCGGCCCCCGGCGCGCTGGTGATCAACCTCGCCGATTCCCTCCCCGAGGACTGGACCGAACGCCAGCGCGTCGCCGAGATCATCAGCGCCGACGCCGCGACCCGCAGGGCGGGACGCGAGCGCTACCGCGACTACCAGCAGGCGGGTGCGGAACCCGGCACCCACCACATCGATCACTAGGAGCCACTGCCGCCCATGGACAAGACCTACAATCCCGCCAGCATTGAACCCCATTGGTATGCCACCTGGGAGCGCAACGGGCATTTCCGCCCCGCGGGCAAAGGCAACCCCTACTGCATCATGATCCCGCCACCCAACGTCACCGGCACCCTGCACATGGGCCATGCCTTCCAGGACACCCTGATGGACATTCTGGCGCGCTACCATCGCATGCGCGGCGACAACACGCTCTGGCAGCCAGGCACGGACCACGCCGGCATCGCCACGCAGATGGTCGTCGAGCGGCAGCTCAACGCCGAGGGCACCGATCGCCATGCGCTCGGCCGCGCCGCCTTCGTTGAGAAGATCTGGGAGTGGAAGGCGCAGTCCGGCGGCACCATCCAGAACCAGATGCGCCGGCTCGGGACCTCGGTGGACTGGTCGCGCGAGCGCTTCACCATGGACGAGGGCCTCTCGGCGGCAGTCCGCGAGGTCTTTGTGCGACTGCATGACGAGGGACTGATCTATCGCGGCCAGCGCCTGGTCAACTGGGACCCCGTGCTGCAGACCGCCGTCTCCGATCTGGAGGTGGAATCGAGCGAGGAACAGGGCTCGATCTGGAAACTCCGCTACCCCCTCGCCGATGGCGGTGAACACCTGGTGGTGGCGACGACACGCCCGGAGACCATGCTCGGCGACACCGCCGTGGCGGTGAATCCCGAGGACGAGCGCTTCCGCCATCTGGTGGGCCGCCACGTCAGACTCCCCCTGGTCGGCCGGGAGATCCCCATCGTCGCCGACGAGTACGTCGACCCAGCATTCGGCACCGGCTGCCTGAAGATCACCCCGGCGCATGACTTCAACGACTACGAGGTCGGCCAGCGCCATGGCTGTGAGCCGATCAACATCTTCACCGAGGCGGCCCGGGTCAACGGCAACGCCCCCGAGGCCTACCGCGGCCTGGATCGCTACGAGGCCCGCGAACGCATCGTGGCGGATTTCGAGGCCGCCGGCCTGCTCGAGGGCATTGAGCCACATAAACTTATGGTCCCGCGCTGTGACCGCACCGGTGTGGTGGTCGAGCCCTACCTCACCCACCAGTGGTTCGTCGACCTCACCCGCGAGGTGCAGGAAGACGGCCGCCCCGGCGGCTGGGCGGAAATCACCCGCCCGGCCATCCAGGCCGTTCGCCAGGGCGACATCCGCTTCGTCCCCGAGAACTGGAGCAAGACCTATTACAACTGGCTCGAGGATATCCAGGACTGGTGCATCAGCCGCCAGCTCTGGTGGGGGCATCGTATCCCCGCCTGGTACGACGGGCAGGGCGCGGTCTACGTCGGCCATGACGAGGCCGATGTGCGCCGTCGCAACGGGCTCGACGACACCGTGACCCTCACCCAGGACGAGGATGTGCTCGATACCTGGTTCTCCTCGGCGCTGTGGCCCTTCTCCACGCTGGGCTGGCCGGAGGAGACGCCGGAGCTCGCCACCTTCTATCCCACCAGCGTGCTGGTCACCGGCTTTGACATCATCTTCTTCTGGGTCGCCCGGATGATCATGATGGGCTTGAAGTTCCGCGGTGACGTGCCGTTCCGCGAGGTCTACATCCACGGCCTGGTGCGGGATTCCGAAGGGGCGAAGATGTCGAAGTCGAAGGGCAACGTCCTCGACCCCATCGATATCGTCGATGGCATCGATCTTGAGTCGCTGGTGGCCAAGCGCACCACCGGGCTCATGCAGCCCCAGCGCGCGCCCGCCATCGAAAAGCAGACCCGCAGGGCATTCCCCGAAGGCATTGCCGCGCACGGCACCGATGCCCTGCGGTTTACCTTCGCCAGCCTCGCCACCACCGGCCGCGACGTGGTGTTCGATATGGGCCGCGTCGATGGCTATCGCAACTTCTGCAACAAGCTCTGGAACGCGGCGCGTTATGTGTTGATGAACACCGAGGGAAAGGACTGCGGCAGTGGCGACGGCGGGATCGAGCTCGGCACCGCCGAGCGCTGGATCATCTCGCGCTTGCAGCGGACCGAGCGTGCGGTCGCCGAGGCCATCGAAGGCTATCGCATGGACCAGGCGGCGCAGGCCATCTATGAATTCACCTGGGACGAGTACTGCGACTGGTATCTCGAGCTCAGCAAGCCGACGCTGCAGGGCGATGCCGATCCGGCCCGCGCGCGGGGTACGCGCCAGACACTGGTCCGGGTCCTCGAGGCGCTGCTGCGGCTGGCGCACCCGATCATGCCGTTCATCACCGAGGAGATCTGGCAGCGCGTGGCGCCGCTCGCCGGCGTTGATGGCGACACGGTCATGACCCGGCCCTTCCCGGTGGCGGAGGCCGGCCGCGAGGATCCCGCCGCGGAGGCGGAGATCGACTGGATGCAGCGCTTCATCCTCGGCATCCGGCGCATCCGCGGGGAGATGGACATCGCCCCGGGCAAGCCGCTGCCGGTGCTGCTGCAGAATGCCGCCGACCTCGACCGACAGCGCCTGCAACGCCATCGCGCCGAGCTCGACTTCCTCGCCCGGCTTGAGTCGGTCACCGTGCTGGAGGCCGGCGAGGAGGCGCCGGAGTCGGCCCTGGCACTGGTCGACGAGCTGGAAGTGCGCGTCCCCATGGCCGGCCTCATTGACAAGGCCGCCGAGCTCGCGCGGCTCGACAAGGAGCGCCGGCGCCTCGGCGACGATCTCGCGCGCACCGAGGGCAAGTTGGCCAACGAGGCCTTCGTCAGCCGGGCCCCGGCCGATGTCGTCCAGCGTGAGCGCGACAAGCTGGCCGAGGGGCGCTCGGCGCTGGAGCGCATCGACGAGCAGATGGCCCGCATCGAGCGGCTCTAGCGCAGGTAGGTTTCGTCGTCGAAGCTTCGAACCCAGTCGGGCTGATAGACGGCGAGCGCCGTCATCACCCCGCCGTTGATAAAGCCCTCGGGGAATAGCACCAGCGGCAGCAGCGCAAGATAGTCACGCTGGATGGCCCAGCCGGGTTGCAGGCCGAGGAGGGCAATGAGCGCGGCGGAGACAAGGATGGGCGCCGCCAGGGCCAGCATGCCGCCAACAAAACCGCTACCGAGGAAGAAAATGAACGGGTTGGGTGGCAGCAGGCGGCGCAGCAGCCGGTGCGATCCGTCGGCCACCCACACCGGGAGCACCGCCAGTAGCAGCCCCTGGTAACCGGCCATCAGGACATCGGTCTGACCGGCCATGATCGTCATCAGCAGCGCGCCGGCGCCGGCCATCATGGCAAGCGCCGGCCCGAACACCAGCACCAGGCTCGCCGTGCCGAGCAGATGCAGTGTGAGGCCTTCGCGCACACCGACCTGCATGCTCCAGAGCAACCCTGCCAGTGCCGTCGCCGCGATGAATACCGTCACCAGCCCATTGGCCCGCAATATCCGCCAGGGCGCGCGCCACGCCGCACGGCCGATGATCAGGCCAAAGACCGTCAGCAGCCCCCAGGCAATCCAGGACGGCAGACTGTCCGCGGCCAGGTTCATGGTCGACTCGGCTCCCTAGCCACCACGCCACCAGGGCTGGCCATGAACGCTCAGGCGCCCCTCGTCCATCGATACCTCCAGCCGCCATTGGTCATCCTGCCGTTGGAGAACACCGAAGGCCTGGAGTTGCCGCAGCCACGTCGACTGCTCCGCGGGGAGCGCCTGAATCAGCGCCTCGTCGATGGCCATCGAGGCATCCAGCCGCAGCGCCGACCACAACGCCATACCGCCGGCCCCTGCGCGCAACCGATCGGCCATCCGCGGTTGAACCTGCAGGTCAGCCCTGGCGCTCAGGCCCACGCCGGCGTCGTCACCGAGCTGCAGGCGGGTGAGCGTGGCCCGGGGGCCGGTCTCGGCAAGCAGTGCCAGCGCGTCCGCGCTGCCCTGCCGGCCCAGCGCGACCACGCCCGCCGGCGATAGCCGCTCGAGCGCCAGCGCGAGGCCGCCGCGCAGGACCGGCAGGCCGGCCACGGCAAGCCGGGTCCAGTCGAGGCCCGCCGTCGCATCGATTAACCCGGCCTCGAGCCGGCCCTCGGCGTCGCCCTGCAGGCCCTCCAGCCGCAGCAGCTCATCGCCCCCGGCGGCTCCCAGGGTGAGCCCTGACCCATCCAGCGACGCCGTCAGGCGACGATCATCGGCCGTGTAGTCCGATTCAAAGCGCAGTGGCTCAAGGCGCAGGCGCAGCGTCCCCTCAGGATCCAACGGTCCCGTCAGCACCTTGGTCTGAACCGTCAGCGATTGTCGGCCAAGTCCAATACGACCACGGATTTGCACGCTTCGCTCACTGCCACCCAGTCGGTCAAAGGGCTCAGCGAGTGCACCGACCGGTTGTAGGTAACCATCGAACGACACGCCGCGCCAGCCGTGCTGAACCGTCTGAACGAGCTTCAGCTTAACGGGACCGGGTGGCAGGGCGAGAGCGGTCCGCAGGCCGGCGTCCAGGACTGAGGCCGGCAGCTCGACCCGGGAGAGCGTCCGGGCGGTAAAGACGCCCCGCTGATAGTCGATCACCGCCGCGCCCGCCCGGTTGTTGGCAGCAGCTAGCGAGGAATCCAGCCAGGCAACCTGGTCACGCCAGTGCCTCTCCGCCTGCCAGCCATTGAATGCCGGGACCGCTGTGGCAAGCGCCCCGAGCAGGATCAGTGCGCCCGCTATCCCCCGGCGCCATCGCTTTTTCATCGGCAACTCCGACACGCGCCAATCATCAGCTCTGCATCATGCCCGGCGCAGCGCCGATTGCCCAGCCAGCCCTGTTTGCACCAGAGCATACCGGCCGGCATACTCGCCCGTGCTGAACAATCTGAACCCACGTCGCCAGGGGAGTCTTCGGACTGAGAGTGCGCATCGCGCTGACCCTGGAACCTGAACCGGATCATACCGGCGGAGGAAGTGCGACATGCCTGCCCTGACCATGGCGGCGATCGCCGCTGCATTGCTTGTTTTCATCGGCCTCGGACTGCGCGCCCGGCATACGGCCGGACTCGACGACTATCTCACCGCCCGACGCTCGCAGAGCGGCACCACCGTGGGCCTCTCCTTCCTCGCCTCCGGGATGGGCGCCTGGATCCTCTTCGCACCACCTGAGGTCGGCGCTTTCGTGGGCCCGGTCGCGGTGGCCGGCTACGCCCTCGGCTCGGCCCTGCCGTTCATCATCCTCGGCCTGCTGGGGCCGGCCATCCGCCGGCGCCTGCCCAGCGGCCGAAGCCTGACCGAGTTCACGGCCAGCCGCTTCGGGAACGGGTTCCGATACTGGGTCGCCGCGCTGTCCGTGCTCTACATGCTCTGCTTCCTGGCCGCGGAACTGACGGCCATTGGCGCCATCACCAGCCTGCTCTCCGGCGTCGATGGGCAGTACGTGATCATCGCGGTGGCGGTGGCCACCCTGCTCTACACGGCGATGGGCGGCCTGCGCGCCAGCCTCGTCACCGATCGCTGGCAGGCCTGGCTGCTGATCGCGTTGATCGGCGTGGTGAGTTACGGCGCACTGGGTCTGGCGCCGGCGGGCGCGACACCCTCGGCGGGTCACTTCCCCTCGCCGGGACTGGGCACCGGGCTGTCGGTGGCCGCGACGCTGATCATTGCGGTCACCGCCGCCAATCTCTTCCATCAGGGCTATTGGCAGCGGGTCTGGGCGGCCCGGGACGATCAGTCCCTGCGCCGCGGTGCCCTACTGGGCGGCGCGGCCACCATTGTCGTCGTCGCAATTCTGGGCGGTGCCGGGGTCCTCGCCGCGGTCCGCGGACTCGATCTGGGAACGCCGCCGATTCCCTTCTTCGCCCTCCTCGGCGATGCGCCCGGCTGGCTCACGCTACCGGCACTGGTTCTGGCGATCACGCTGGTGGCCTCCTCGGTGGATACGCTGCAGAACGCGCTGGTCTCGCTGGGCGTGACCGAGACCGGCCGGATGGGTCTGAGCGGCGCGCGCTGGCTCACAGCCCTGCTCATGCTGCCGGTGGTCGCACTTGCCCTGCAGGACATCTCTGTGCTGCGACTCTTCCTGATCGCGGATCTGCTCTGCGCGACCGCCGTGGTCCCGCTGCTGAGCGGGTTGTCCGATCGCGTGCCGCCCAGGGCGGCCATTACCGGGGCAATTGCCGGACTCGTCGGCGCGGTGATCCCGGGGAGCCTCAGCGGTGGCTCGATCGCCGCCGGCCTGCTGGCCGCCAGCTTTCCCGGCGCGACGCCGACACTGGCGCCGTTTCTGGGCGCATTGCTGGGCTCGGCCGCGATCACATGGCTGGTAGCGCGCCTCGCCCCTGCTAGCCGGCCTGGCTCAGTACCAGGTTGACCACCACCAGCAGGCCCACCACGAAGGCCACGGTGAACAGCAGCCCGGCAATGATGAAACTCGCCGCGCTGCCCTGGGTGAAGTCGCGGCGTCGCGCGTCTTCGGTCTGCACACCGAAGGCCGCCGCCGCAGTACTCTTGATCACCTGCCAGACCGACAGCCGCCGCTGCCTGTCTTGCGGCTCACCCGTATCCGTCATCTTCTCTCCCCTTCGACTGTGTCGACGCGCATCAACAGCAGCGCGCCGGCCATGAACAATACGATAAGCGCCAGCATTGAGTAGCGCACATCACCGAACCACACCCCGAGCAGGCCGAATAGCGGCGGGCCGATGAGTGCCGCAAACTTGCCCAGTAGATTATAGAAGCCAAAGAACTCGCCGGCCCGCTCCGGCGGGATCAGCCCGGCATAGAACGAGCGGCTGAGCGCCTGCACACCGCCCTGCACCAGCCCCACCAGGGCCGCGATGGTGTAGAACTCCCAGGGGGCCTGTATGAAAGCGCCCCAGACGGCAATGCCGATGTACAGCGCGAGGCCGAGGAGGATACCGCGCCGGGCGCCGATGCGCTCACCCAGCGCCCCCATGGCGATGGCCGCGGGGAAGCCCACGAACTGGGTGATCAGCAACGCCACGATCAGATCATTCTGCTCGAAGCCGAGTGACCGCCCGTAGGCCACCGCCATGCGGATGGTGGTACCGACGCCGTCGATGTAGAGCCAGTAGGCGAGCAGGAAAATCCACACCGGACGATGCGCACGCAGATGGCTGAGCGTTGATCGGAGCTGTCGGAGCCCACCCGGAAGGGCCGCCGTCCGGGGCGCGGTACCCGCCGGTTCCGGCACACGGAATGCCAGCGGTAGGCTGAACACCGCCCACCACAGGCCGGTGACGACGAACGCGGCCAGGGCGGCGTCCAGCGCCGAGGCCAGGCCAAACCAACCGGGCCGCAGCACGGCGATCACGCAGCCGAGATACAGCAGCCCCCCACCCAGATAGCCGAGCCCGAAGCCGAAGCCGGACACCGCGTGCCAGCGCCGGCGCGGCGCAATCGCCACCAGCAGAGAATCGTAGAAGAGATTGGCGGCCATGAAGCCCACCGTGGCCAATACGAACAGCCCCGCCGCCAGCCACCACATGCCCGCCGGCACCAGTGCGAACAGCGCCGTGAGCGCCGCCGCCGGGAAGGCGAACAGGAGCAGCGCCCGTTTGCGCCGGCCGGCGCGGTCGGCCATGGCGCCGGCCAGGGGCGCGATGAGCACGATCACCAGACTGGCCAGCCCATTAGCCCAGCCGAGCCGTAGATTGGCCACCGATGGCTCGGCCGCGGCACTCCAGTAGTCCTGGAAGACAATCGGGAAGAGACCCGCCAGCACGACCGTCGCGAACCCCGAATTGGCCCAGTCGTAGAGCGCCCAGGCCCTGACGACCCGGCGCTGCTCGCGCGGCGCGCTCATCGCCGCCCCGCCGGCGCAACCTCCCGCAGGTCATAACGCATGACCAGTGCATCCTCACGCCCCGTCTCCGACGGATAGTAATCGCGCCGTCGGCCGACCCGGCGAAAGCCGGTGCTCATGTACAGATGGACCGCCGGCGAGTTGCTAGGCCGGACTTCGAGGAATACCGATTCGGCGCCGAGACGCTCGGCCTGCTCCAGTGAGCGCTCGAGCAGCGCCCGGCCCAGGCCCTGGTTGTGCCAGTCGGGATGGACCGCGATGTTGAGCACATGGGCCTCGCCCGGCCCCATGGCCAGGATGAAGTGACCGACGACACGGTCGGTGGCCAACTGCACCCAGCACTCGTAGCCCATGCGCAGGCAGTCGCGGAAGATATTCAGTGTCCAGGGATAGTCGTAGGCGCTCGATTCCACCTGGTGGACCGCGGCGACATCACGCGGGCGCATGGGCCGGATCACCGGCAGGAAGTCGGCCGGCGCGGTTGTCATACACCCCCCGCGCGCAGGCGGCGCTTGAGCGCAAGCAGATCCTCCCAGGCCTTTGCCTTCGCGGTCGGACTGCGCAGCAGATAGGCCGGATGATAGGTCGCGATCAAAGGGATCGCCGGTTCGCCATAGGCATGCCAGCGCCCGCGCAACTCGCCCATGCGGGCCGTCGTGGCGGTCAGCGACTGCGCGGCCACCCGCCCCACGGCCAGGATCACCTCCGGCCGGATCAGCGAGATCTGCGCTTCCAGCCAGGGCCGGCAGGCAGCGATTTCGCCGGCATTGGGATCACGATTCTGCGGCGGACGCGACTTGACGACATTGGTGATGTACACGCCCTGCTGCAGAGCCAGCCCAATGGCCGCGAGCATGGCGTCGAGGAGCTTGCCGGCCCGGCCGACGAACGGCTCGCCGCGACGATCTTCCTCGGCACCCGGGGCTTCGCCGACGATCAGCAGCCGGGCATCCTGATCGCCGATACCCGGCACCGCCTGGTTCCGGGTCGCATGCAGCGGGCAGCGATCGCAGTCGCGAATGCCCCGCAGCAGCGCCGCCCAGTCGATCGCGGACTCGGGTGCCTGACGCGACGCCGGCTCAGGAATCGCCTCGGTCTCGGTTTCGGCCTGCGCTGCGGCCTCGACATCGCCCTCGGCCTGGGACACTGGCCTGGCGTCGGCGTGCGGACGCAGACGCCAGACGGGCACCCCCATCTCATCAAGCAGCCGGCGGCGACGGGAATCGAGCACGCCCATGACAGCCGGCCGCGGCTCAGACGCCCTCGGTCTGCGGGTGAGTCCGCTGGCCCCGCGCGCGGAGGCGATTGAGCGCATTCAGATAGGCATTGGCCGAGGCGATCACGATATCGGTATCTGATCCCTGACCGTTCACCACCCGACCACCGCGCTCGAGCCGCACCGTCACCTCGCCCTGCGCATCCGTTCCGGTGGTGATGTTGTTCACCGAGTAGAGCAGCAGCTCGGCCTCCACGCCGAGGATGCCATCAATGGCCTTGAACGCCGCATCCACCGGTCCATCACCGGCTGCCGAGCTCTGCCGCTCCTCGCCATCGACATTGAGGGTGACATCCGCCACCGGCGTCTCGCCGGTCTCCGAGCAGCAGCGGAAGGCCACCAGGGTCACGCCCTGATCCTCCTCCAGCGCCGCCACCGCCTCAGTGGCCACCGCCTGGAGGTCTTCATCGAAGATCTCGTGTTTCTTGTCGGCGAGGTCCTTGAAGCGCTGGAACGCCTCGTTGAGCTGCGCGGCCGTCTCGAAGCGGATGCCCAGTTCGTCGCAGCGGCTGCGGAAGGCATTCCGCCCGGAGTGCTTGCCGAGCACCATGCGGTTGGTGCCCCAGCCGACATCCTCCGCGCGCATGATCTCGTAGGTCTCACGATGCTTGAGCACGCCATCCTGGTGAATGCCCGACTCGTGGGCGAAGGCGTTGATGCCGACGATGGCCTTGTTGGGCTGCACCTGAAAACCGGTGATATTGGCCACGAGCTTCGAGGTCGGCACGATCTCACGGGTCTCGATGCGGGTGTCGCAGGGGAAATCATCGCGCCGCGTGCGCAGCGCCATGACCACTTCCTCGAGTGCGGCATTGCCGGCCCGCTCGCCCAGCCCGTTGATGGTGCACTCGATCTGCCGTGCGCCCTCGCGCACCGCCGCGAGCGAGTTGGCGACCGCCAGGCCGAGGTCGTTGTGGCAGTGCACCGACCAGACGGCCCGGTCGGCATTCGGGATGCGCTCTCGCAGTCCTCGGATGAGGCCGGCGAACTGTGTTGGCAGGTTATAGCCCACCGTGTCCGGGATATTAATGGTGGTCGCACCGGCATCGATCGCGGCCTCAATGATCCGGCAGAGGAAATCCGGCTCGGAGCGGCCGGCGTCCTCGGGCGAGAACTCGACGTCATCACACAGATTGCGGGCGCGGCCCACCGCCGCCATGGCACGCGCCACCACCTCATCCGGCGTCAACTGGAGCTTTTTCTCCATGTGCACCGGCGAGGTGGCGATAAAGGTGTGAATGCGGCCGGCCGGCGCCGGCGCAATGGCCTCGCCGGCGCGGTCGATGTCCTGCTCATTGGCCCGGGCCAGCCCGCAGACCCGGGCATTAGTGATGGTCTGCGCCACCGCCCGAACGGACTCGAAATCGCCCTGGCTCGCCGCCGGAAACCCGGCCTCGATCACATCCACCTGCAGCCGCTCCAGCGCCCGGGCGATACGGACCTTTTCCTCGCGCGTCATGGACGCGCCCGGCGACTGCTCACCGTCTCGCAGCGTGGTGTCAAAAATGATCAGGCGATCGGCTTCGCTCATCTTTCCCCGTCCTCGCGATGTTCCCTTGGCGGTATTCTAACCCGCCTGCCGGCGTTTGCGACGCCGCCGGCGGCGCAGCACCGTGAGCACCGGACCGGAGCCGAGATAGGTGAGCGCCAGCGCGAACAGCACCGTGGGAGGATGCACCGACATCAACGCCACGCCCATCACCCCGAGGACCATGACCACGAAGGGCACGCGGTAGCGAAAGTCGATCTCCTTGAAACTGTCATAGCGCACGTTACTGACCATCAGCACACCGGCCAGCACCGTGATGACCAGCGCCGGGATACCCGCAGGCCAGCCACCGAACTCCAGGCGGTCGCCGGCCCAGACGAGTCCCGCCAGGGTGGCGGCGGCCGCCGGGCTGGGCAGTCCCTGGAAGTAGCGTTTGTCCGCCACGCCCACCTGGGTGTTGAAACGGGCCAGCCGCAGGCCTGCACAGGCCGTGTAGATAAACGCCCCCAACCAACCGAGCTTGTCCCAGACCGGGCCGAGTGCACCGAGGTCCTCCAGCGCCCAGAGATAGACCACCAGAGCCGGGGCGACACCGAACGAGACCATATCGGCGATGCTGTCGTACTGCACGCCGAAATCGCTCTGGGTATTGGTGATGCGGGCGACCCGGCCGTCCAGCCCATCCATGACCATGGCCAGGAACACGGCAACGGCCGCCGCCTCGTAGGCGCCGGACTGGGCTGCCACCACCGCGTAGAACCCGAAGAACAGGGCCAGGGTGGTGATCAGATTGGGCAGGAGATAGATGCCGCGCCGGGATCGACGCGGCTCCGGGAGACGCTCGGTCATGCTGACCTCGATGCAGCGGCCGCCGGCAACGCGCCGGGGCCGCCCAATGGCAGCGGTGGCCGCTCCCTAGTTACGGCTGCGGTCCACCAACTGGTTGGCCTGGATCCACGGCATCATGCTGCGCAGCTTCTCGCCCACCTGCTCGATGGGATGCTCCGCCGCGCGACGACGCATGGCCTTGAGACGCGGCTCGCCGGACTGGCTCTCGAGCACGAATTCCTTGGCGAACTCGCCGTTCTGGATCTCCTCGAGCAGCTCGCGCATGGCCTGCTTCGACTGCTCATTGATCACCCGAGGGCCGCGGGTGAAATCACCGTACTCAGCGGTGTTGGAGATCGAGTAGCGCATGTTGGCGATGCCGCCCTGGTAGAGCAGATCGACGATGAGCTTGGTCTCGTGGAGCACCTCGAAGTACGCCATCTCCGGGGCATAGCCCGCCTCGGTCAGCGTCTCGAAGCCGGCCTCGATCAGCGAGGTGATGCCACCGCAGAGCACGGCCTGCTCGCCGAAGAGATCCGTCTCGGTCTCCTCGCGGAAACTCGTCTCGATCACCCCCGAGCGCCCGCCACCGTTGGCGGAGGCATAGGCCAGGGCGACGTCGCGCGCGCGACCGCTGGAATCCTGATGCACGGCGATCAGGCTCGGTACGCCGTTGCCCTCGACGTAGGTTGAGCGCACCAGGTGGCCCGGGCCCTTGGGCGCGATCATGATCACGTCCATGTCCGCGCGCGGCTCGATCTGCTGGTAGTGGATGTTGAAGCCATGGGCAAAGGCGATCGCCCCGCCGGTCTTCAGATTCGGCTCGACATACTCGCGGTAGACCGCCGCCTGATGCTCGTCCGGCAGGGTCATCATCACCAGATCGGCCGCCGCCACGGCATCAGCGACCTCCGCGACCTCGAGGCCCGCGGCCTCGGCCTTTTCCGCGCTCGCGGAGCCGGCGCGCAGGCCCACCACGACGGGGACACCCGATTCCTTGAGATTGTTGGCATGGGCATGCCCCTGCGAGCCGTAGCCGAGAATGGCCACCTTCATGCCCTGAATGATGGAAAGATCGGCATCCTTATCGTAGTAAACCTTCATGACTCCCCCGAAGTGTGGATTCAGACACGCATTTGCTTGTCGCCGCGCGCAATGCCGATGACACCGGAGCGCACCACTTCCATCGGGGTCTTGTGCTCGAGCAGCGCCAGGAACGCGTCCAGTTTGCTGCCGCGGCCAATCACCTCGATGGTGTAGGTCTTATCGGTGACGTCGACGACACGGGCGTCGAAGATCTCCGCCAGTCGCTTGAACTCCTCTCGCGCCTCGCTGGAGGTGGCCTGCACCTTGACCAGCATGAGCTCGCGCTCGATGTGCGCCGAGTCAGTGATGTCCATCACCTTGACCACATCAAGCAGCTTGTTGAGCTGCTTGAGGATCTGCTCGACGATGCGCTCATCACCCTGGGTGACCAGTGTCATGCGCGAGAGCGTGGGATCATCCGTGGGCGCGACGGTGAGCGAGTCGATGTTGTAGCCGCGGGCGGTAAACAGCCCGGCGATGCGCCCCAGCGCACCGAACTCGTTCTCGACAAGAATGGAAATGATGTGTCGCATAGCCCTGTGACCGGCGCCGGATGGTCCCAACTTTTGTCCGATGAAAGCCGCTCAAGTTACGGCGCCCGCCATTGGGCGTCAAGCGCGGGGGTGGGCGCTCCCGCCCCGGTCGGATAACCTGTGCAGCCTGGCATTCACCACAGGGCACGGATTCATGCGCACAAGCCGTTTTCCATTGTTCACGAGCAAGGAGACCCCGGCCGACGCCGAGATCGTCAGCCATCGCCTGATGCTCCGGGCGGGGCTGATCGAGAAGATCGGCGCCGGACTCTACACCTGGCAGCCGCTGGGCCTGCGGGTGATGCGCCGGGTCGAGCAGATCGTGCGCGAGGAGATGGACGGCATCGGTGGCCTGGAAGTGCTCATGCCCGCGGTGCAGCCCGCGGAGCTCTGGCAGGAATCCGGGCGCTGGTCAGTCTACGGCCCGGAGCTGCTGCGCCTGCAGGACCGCCATGAGCGGGATTTCTGCATCGGCCCGACCCACGAGGAGGTCATCACCGATTACCTCCGCCGCGAACTGCGTAGCTACCGGCAGTTGCCGGTCACCTACTATCAGATCCAGACCAAGTTCCGCGACGAGATCCGGCCCCGATTCGGCGTCATGCGCGCCCGCGAGTTCGTCATGAAAGATGCCTACTCCTTTCATCTCGACCAGCCCTCACTGGAGGCCACGTATCGCGATATGCACGGCGCCTACAGTCGGGTGTTCGAGCGCCTCGATCTGCGCTTCCGCTCGGTGGGCGCCGACAGCGGCGCCATCGGTGGCAGCGTCTCCGAGGAGTTCATGGTGCTCGCCGACTCCGGCGAGGATGAGATCGCGAGCTGCAACGCCTGCGACTACGCCGCCAACACCGAGCTGGCGGCCAGTCGGCCATCGGCGCCGTCGGCCGCGGGACCACTGCCCGCCGAGGAGCGTGCCACCCCCGGCATTCACAGCGTCGCCGAGCAGTGCGACGTCCTGGGGCTGACGCCGCAACAGGTGCTCAAGAGTGTCGTGGTCATGGCCGACGGCGCCCCCGCGGTGCTGTTCGTGGCCGGCGATGATGAACTCAACCTCGTCAAGGCAGCGCATGCCCTGGACGCCGAAGACGTTCGCCTCGCCGAGCCCGACGAGGCCCTCGACGCCACCGGTGTGCCGCGTGGGTTCATTGGACCGAAGGGCCTGCCGGCCGGTCTGCGCCAGCTCGTCGACCACCGCGCCGCGGGGCTCATCAACTTCTCGAGCGGCGCGGGTCGGGCGGACTGGCACTGGATCAACCTCAATTGGGAACGCGATGCGGCACTGCCGGAGACGGCCGATCTGCGCATCGTCAGCGCCGGCGAAGGCTGCCCGCGCTGCGAGCGGGGCCAACTGGAGATCCATCGCGGCATCGAGGTCGGCCATATCTTCCAGCTCGGCAGCAAGTACAGCGAGTCCATGGACGCACGCGTTCTCGACGAGGACGGCAACCTGCAGCCGCTGATCATGGGTTGCTACGGCATCGGCGTCTCGCGGGTGGTGGCCGCGGCCATCGAGCAGAACCACGATGACCGCGGCATCATCTGGCCGGCTCCGCTGGCGCCCTTCGACGTGGCTGTTGTGAGCATCGGAGCCGACCGCTCGCCGGCGGTGGCCGAGGCCGCCGAGCGCCTCTACAACGACCTGCGCGCGGCCGGACTGGATCCGCTCTGGGATGATCGGGACGCCCGCCCCGGCGTGAAATTCGCCGATATGGAGCTGATCGGCATTCCGCACCGCATCGTGGTGGGCGATCGCGGCCTTAAGGCCGGCACGCTGGAGTACCGCGCGCGGACGGCGGAGGAGAACGAGGACATCCCCGTCGATCAGGTGGTGTCGGTGCTAAGCGAGCGGATCGGGTCGCCATCGTCGTCAAGCGCGGGGTAGTTCACGCCCTGGGCTCGGCAGTGCTCGGCGATGCGCGGGTGCAGCCACTCGAAGAGCGTGCGGCGGTAGCAGTCCGGATCGAGCCGCGGGGCGTCGTAGTGCCCCGCCGCCTCACGCTGGCGCTGGGCCTCGAACAGAATCACGGCCGCGGCCACCGAGACGTTCAGCGACTCCACCAGCCCGGCCATGGGCACGACGATATGTCCGTCGGCCTGCTCGGCCGCCACCCGGCTCACTCCCCACAGCTCCGCGCCCATGAGCACCGCGCAGGGAGCGGTGTAGTCCACCTCGCGGAAATCCATCGCCTCTTCAGAGGCATGCGCGGCATAGACGCGCAGCCCGTCATCGCGGGCCGCGGCGATGGCCTCGGTGACATGGTTATGGGCCACCGTATGAATCCACTGGCCGGCACCCGCCGCGCAGTGGCGCTGGATATCCAGCCGACCGCCG
Organism: Spiribacter sp. 1M189; assembly: GCF_040838345.1. Lineage (NCBI taxonomy): Bacteria > Pseudomonadati > Pseudomonadota > Gammaproteobacteria > Chromatiales > Ectothiorhodospiraceae > Spiribacter > Spiribacter insolitus. Next base: position 1,178,986 of record NZ_JBAKFF010000001.1, read on the forward strand.
CCTAGCACGGCATGCGCTTGATAGACCCCCACCGCATCGCAGGTGCGCAGAATCGCACTGAGGTTATGGGGTTTGTGGACGTCATCCAGCAGTACCCGCAGATCGGGCTGGCGGCGGTCGAGCGTGGCCCGCAATCGGGCCAGGCGATTGGCACTCAAGGCTTGTCCTCCCTGGCGGTATTGCCGCTATTCTAGGCGATCATGTCCAAGCGTATTCTCATCGCCGGCTGCGGCCGGCTCGGCACCCGACTGGGACTGGAACTCGCCGCGGCTGGGCACCAGGTCATCGGTCTGCGGCGCAACCCCGAGGCACTCCCCCCCGGGATCACCCCCTGTCGCGTCGACCTGCTCGATGACGATCTGGCCGCAAGGCTGCCCATCGGGCTCGATCAGGTCTATGCGATTCTCACCCCGGACCAATACGATGACGAAGGCTACCGACGAACGTTCGTCACCGGGCTGGAGCGGCTCTGCCGGGCGCTGCGGGATACAGGGAATCACTCGGCGCGGCTGATCTTCGTGTCCAGCACGGGAGTCTACGGCCAGGATGATGGTCGCTGGGTGGATGAATCCAGCCCCACCGAACCAGGCCGATTCTCGGGCCAGCGGCTGCTGGAGGGCGAGGCCATCGCGGCCGGCCACCCCGGCGGCGCCGTGATCGTGCGATTTGCCGGCATCTACGGCCCCGGACGGGAGGCGCTGATCCGTCGGGTGGAGCGCGGCTCACCGTGCCAGGCCGAACCGCCCCGCTACACCAACCGCATTCACGAGGAAGACTGTGCCGGCGTACTCGCCCACGTCGGCACCCTGGCGGCACCGGCGCCGGTCTACATCGGCGTCGATGACGCACCCGCTACGCAGTGCGAAATCATGGACTGGCTCGCCGCGGCGATGGGCCTGCCGACGCCGCCTCGCGAGTCTGGTACGGCGGGTGGACGGCGCTGCAGCAACCGGCTGCTGCAAGCCGACGGCTATCGCCTGCGCTATCCGGATTACCGCTCGGGCTACCGCTCGCTGTTGGCGGCGCGACGCTCCAGCGTCTGAAGGGCCGGATCCTGCGCGGCATAAAAGGCGGCGAGGTCACGCATGTCCTTTTCGCTCAGTCCTGCCGCCTGACCATTCATGATGGCGTTTTGCCGGTCACCACTTTTATAGGCCTGGAGGGCATACAGTATGTAATCGGCATGCTGCCCGGCCAACATCGGAAAGGCCGTGTTGTCCGAGGCCCCGGTCTCGCCGTGACAGGCGATGCAGGCCTGCGATTTCTCCCGTCCGGCCTCGACGTTGCCAATGGGCTGCGCCTGCGCGATACCGGCGGTTGCCATAAGGCCCGCAGCAATCATGCACATCAAGCGTTTCATTCCGCGCCTCCCCGGCCCTCGGCCTCGAAATACGCGGCGATGTCGAGCATGTCCTGCTCGCTCAGCGTGGCCGCCAGCGCCTGCATGGTAGCGTGCTGGCGATCACCATTCTTGTAGGCCTGGAGCGCGGACACAAGGTATTCCTGGTGCTGGCCGCCGAGCCTCGGCACACGGTAAGAGGGGTAGGCGTTGCGATAGCCCTCCACGGCATGGCAGCCGAGACAGGTGTAGGCCTTGGCGCGGCCTGCTTCGATGTTGCCCTGGGCGGCGCTCACGCCCGGCAGCGCCAGCAGCATCGCAGCCGCCCCCGCCGCCATCCATCGCATGCTCTTCATCGTGCTCCTCTCAGCCGGTCATCCCAAGGCGCAAGTATCGCGGGAAACTTGATATCGGTCAATTTGCGCCGACCCTCAACGGGTCGTGAAGTCCCGGCACCCCGGATCGTCAATGCTCGAGGCGGCGACGTCCGTGACCTCGGCTGACGCCGGCCCCTCCCAGAGCCATTCGCTCAGCGCGTTGAGGGCCTGCTCATCGCCACAGGCGACCACTTGGACGCTACCGTCGGGCAGATTCTCGGCCCAGCCCCGAAGGCCCAGCGCCCTCGCCCTGTCCTGCGTGCTCGCACGGAAGAACACGCCCTGCACCCGGCCCTGTATCCTGAACTGGCGGCATGGAGTGGACGTTGCGTTCATGCGAATCCTCCCGCTCTTGCGCGCGGTCACCCTAACACCCAAGATTCCCGCCATGAGTTGCGAAATCCTGGTCCTCTACTACAGCCGCCACGGAGCCACCCACGCCATGGCCCGGCAGATGGCCCACGGCATCGAGCGTGTTGCTGGGGCCAGCGCACGACTGCGCACCGTCCCGGCGGTCTCCGAAGTATCCGAGGCCACCGCCTCACCGATCCCCGAGGCGGGCCCGCCCTATGCCAGCCTTGAAGAACTCGGCGAGTGCGACGGGCTGATTCTGGGCAGCCCGACGCGTTTCGGCAACATGGCGGCACCGCTCAAGCACTTCCTCGACCAGAGCGCCGGGCTCTGGCTGAGCGGCGCGCTGGCCGGCAAGCCGGCGGCGGTCTTCACCTCCACCGGCAGCCTGCATGGCGGCCAGGAGAGCACGTTGCTGTCGATGATGCTGCCCCTGCTCCACCATGGCATGTACCTGCTCGGCCTACCCTACACTGAGGCGGGTCTTACCGAGACCACCACAGGCGGCACGCCCTATGGGGCCAGCCACCTCGCCGGTGGCGAGGCCGATCGTGAGGTGGACGACACCGAAGCGGCCCTGTGTCGGGCACTCGGCGCGCGCGTTGCGGATGCTGCGCAACGCCTCGCGACGGGTCACGCCGGGGCGGCACGATGAAGGTCCTGCGCGGCAAGGACAACACCCGCGAGTCGGCGACCCAGGTGGCGAGTTCACCGCTCTACCGGGTTGCCGTTGGCTGTTACATGGCGCTCATCGGGCTACTGTTCGCCTGGCTGATCTGGCTCGCGCCGCCCCCCCCGGGTCTGCGCAGCCCGCTACTGCTGGTCTTTCTGCTGCCGCTGCTATTCGGCCTGCGCGGGGTGCTCAATCGCCGGCGCTACACCCTGCAGTGGACCGGCATGCTCATTCTGGTCTATTTCATCCATGGCATCCTCACCGCCACCGGTGGCTTCCCGGAGCGCTGGCTTGGCAGCGCCGAGTCCATCCTGACCATCGGCTATTTTGGCTGCGTGATGCTCGTGCTAAAGCGAGGCAAGCAGGCCCACAAGGCGCGTCAGGCCGAGGGCTGATCGCTCAGTACCGACTTGATGAAAGGCACCGTCAGGCGGCGGCCGGCCTGCAGGGAGGCGGCATCCAGCCGCTCGACCATACTCATCAGATGCCCCAGATCACGGGCCTCGTGGCGCAGCAGGTAGTCAGTGCTGGCATCCGGAAGATCGAGGCCCCGACGGGCCACCGCCGCGGCGAGGATCTGCCGCCGCCGCTCGTCATCCGCCGCCGTCAGGCGCAGCCGTAGCAACGAATCGAGTCGGGAGACGAGATCCGGCAGCCCCAGCCCGAGTGCCGCGGGAGCGGCCGGCGCGGAGACCACCATCAGCCCGCCGGCGTCGCGGAGCCGGTTATAGAGATGGAACACGCCCTCCTGCCAGTCATCCCGTCCGGCAAGGCAGTCCAGGTCGTCGACGGCGACCAGTGACAGGCCTTCGAGACCCTCAAGCTGGGCGACCGACCCCGCCACATGGTCGCCGAGGGAAATGTAGACCGCCGGACCACCGGCATCGCTGACCCGGCCACAGGCGGCCTGCAACAGATGGCTTTTGCCGCTGCCCGGGGGCCCGGTGAGATAGAGAGACTGCTCCGACGGGCCGCCCAGCGCCGCCACGGCCGCCGCTGCCTGCTCGTTACCCAGCGCCACGAACGATGCAAGATCCGCGGCATCACTCCAGCGGAAATCCAGTGCCAGTTGCCCGGTCGAAATGGCGTTGCTCATCAGCGCCAGCGGTAGCCGTCATCGGTCTCGCGAAGCCGCCCATCCCGAGTCAGCGACTCCCGGATGCGGGCCTCGTCCACGCTGACGGCGAGGTCGATACGCACCTGCGCATCGGACACGGCGCTCGTCAGCACCCGCTCCACGCCAGGGAGCGACTCGAGATAGCCCTGCAGACGATCATGTTCGGCAAGCGCGTCGATGCCATCCACCGTCATGGTCATCCGACGCCCGGCCTCCGGATCGGGGACGTAGGCATAGATCGGCCGCAGGCGATCGGCCAGCACCGCGACTGCGGACTCCAGCACGTCGCTCATGGCATCGGCGTCGGTCTGCCAGCGCGCCACGGGCTCACCATCGCCCGGCAGCAGGAGCCAGCGCGCCGCCACCGCGCCATCATCGGACACCTGCAGTCGGCCGGCGAGCACCGCCTCGCCGTCATAACGCGCCGATGCGGCTCGGACCGGATCAGCGAAGCCCCCGGCGACATCGGCATAGCCGAGATCGCGGCGATCCTGCAGATCCATCAGCGGGAAGAGCAGGGACAGGCCCGATGAGCCCGCCGCCTCGCGCAGACGCTCGCGCAACGCGGTGGCCTGTTCGCCATCGACGAGAAAGCGCTGACCCGCCCGCTCGACGGCCAGCCAGACGATCACCGTGGCCGGCGGTTCCGGCCAGATCGCGACCCCCGCCTCGCCAAGCGCGCCACGCAGAAGCGACTGGTCGAAACGCACCGCGAGCTGCAGACCCGTCTCGTCATCGCCGGTACGGTAGGAGAAGCTGGCGAGGTAGCGTCCGGCCGAGGCGCGGAGCCGCTCGGCCAGACCGCGCTCGATGATCGCCGGGTCGCCGGTGAGCCGCACCAGCATGGCATCCATGGCGCGGCCGAGAGCCCGGTCGCGCGCCGATTCCGAGTCGTCCGCCACGGGCACGGTGACCGGCTCGGGCACCGGTTGCGCCAGCGCCGCCGGCAGCAGGCCACAGAGCAGGATCGCCAGGCAGATCGCTCGCAGGGCAAAGCTCATCGGTTCGGTATCCGGACCCTTCGCAAATGGGCTTTTAAGGTACCATGAGCGGCTGACGGGAACGATCAAAGCGAGACTCGGAGCAAAGCCGTGAACCCACCCGATTCCAAGCCCGGACTGACCTACCGCGACGCCGGTGTCGACATCGACGCCGGCGCCGACCTTGTCGAGCGCATCAAGGGCGATGTCGCGGCCACCCGGCGCCCCGGCATGGTCGGAGCGCTCGGCGGGTTCGGCGGGCTTTTCGAGCTGCCCGTCGACCGCTATCGCCAGCCGGTGCTGGTGGCCGGCACGGACGGCGTCGGCACCAAGCTTCGACTCGCCCTGGAGACGGGCCGTCACGACGGCATCGGTATCGATCTGGTGGCCATGTGCGTCAATGATGTCATCGTCACCGGCGCCGAGCCGCTGTTCTTCCTCGACTACTACGCCACGGGTCGTCTCGACACCGAAGTGGCGGCCCGGGTCATCCGCGGCATTGCTGCGGGCTGCCGCGAGGCAGGCGCCGGGCTGATCGGTGGCGAAACCGCCGAGATGCCGGGCATGTATGCCGAGGGCGACTACGACCTGGCCGGCTTCTGTGTGGGTGTCGTCGAGCGGGATAGGGTCATCGACGGCGGCGGCATCCGGTCGGGGGACGCCCTCATCGCCCTCGGTAGCAGCGGCGTTCACGCCAACGGCTACTCACTGGTCCGGCGAATCCTGGAGCGCGACCCGCAGGCGCTCGAGCGCCACCTCGACGGTCGGGCACTCGACGAATGGCTGCTCGCCCCGACCCGGATCTACGCGAGGACCGTGATGCGGCTGCTCGGCGAGGTGACCATCAACGGCATCAGCCACATCACCGGTGGCGGGCTGACCGAGAACCTGCCCCGCATCCTGCCCCGTGGCCTGGCCGCCAGTGTGGATACCACGAGCTGGCAGTGGCCGGCGCTCTTCCAATGGCTGCAGGAGACCGGTGGCGTCGCCACCGAAGAGATGTTCCGCACCTTCAACTGCGGGATTGGCATGGTGCTGGTGGTGCCGGCGGCGGAGGCCGAGCAGACGCTGGATATCCTCCGTGCCGCGGGAGAAACGGCCTGGCAGGCCGGCGAGGTCACCCGTGCCCGGGGCGAGGTCGCGGAGACGATCTATCAGGGGGCGTCGTGAGCCCGGATCAGCCATTTCGCATCGCGGTGCTGATCTCCGGCAGCGGCACGAACCTGCAGGCCATCATCGACGCCGTCGCCGGCGGCGACATCCCGGCGCGCATCGAACAGGTCATCAGCAACCGCCCAGGGGCCGGCGGTCTGGCTCGCGCCGAGCGCGCCGGCATCGGCACCGAGGTGCTCGACCACCGCGCGTTCGCCGAGCGCGGGCACTACGACGCGGTGCTCGCCGAGCGGCTCGAGGCCATCCGTCCCGATCTGGTGGTCCTGGCGGGTTTCATGCGCATCCTCACCGACGATTTCGTGACGCGTTTCATGGGCCGCCTGATCAATATCCACCCATCGCTGCTGCCGGCCTATCGCGGGCTTCATACCCACCAGCGGGCCATTGACGCCGGCGAATCCCGGCATGGCTGCAGCGTCCATTACGTCATCCCGGAACTGGATGCGGGCCCGGTGATCGCCCAGGCCGCGGTCCCCATCCACGCCGGCGATACGGCCGAGACCCTGCAGGATCGGGTACAGGCCATGGAGCACCGCCTCTACCCCGAGGTGGTGCGCTGGATCGCCGAGGGACGGGTGGCGCTGCAGGCAGGCAGGGTGTGGCTTGACGGCAAACCGCTCGCCTCCCCGCCCTGTCTGGAGCCCGAAGCGGCATCATGAACCAGCACGCCGGCTTGCGATCCGCCCTGACCGGGCTGATGGTGGCCGCCGCACTGCTGTGGAGCCCACCGGGGGCGCTTGCCGACGAGACCGCCTGGCAGGCGCTACCGCCGTTCAGTGCCGTCTACGAGGTGCGCAAGGCCGGCTTCACGCTGGGCCGCGCCGATCTCCGGTTCCGCCGGCTGGCCGAGGGACGGTATTACTATCGACTGCACACACGCGCCACCGGCATTGCCCGGATGGTCTATTCCAGCGAAGTCCGCGAGATGAGCATCGGCCATGTCGGCCCCGAGGGATTCCGTCCGGATGTCTACCGCTACCAGCGCAGCGGCGATGACAAGGCCCGTGAGGCGGAACTCCGGTTCGATTGGACGGCACTCGAGGTGGTCAACGATGTCGCCGATTGGGCGTGGCGCATGGACATTACCCGCGACACCATCGATCGGGTCATCAGCCCGTTGCAGCTCATGCACGACCTTGCTGCCCGTCCGGCCGATACCGGGGAGCTCGTCTATCGCATCGCCGACGGCGGCGAGCTCAAGACCTACCTGCTCACTATCGACGGCCGCGAGACGGTGGAGACACCCGCCGGGCGCTTCAAGGCGCTGCGCATTCGCCGCAGCGATACCGACAGCGATCGCCGGACCATCCTCTGGGTCGCGCCGGCGCTGCGCTATCTGGCCGTTCAGGTGGAACAGTGGGAGGACGGCAGCCGCAACTTCCGCCTGGTCCTCTCCGAGGTCGAGGGTCTGACTGACTAGGGACGGGGCAGCGTCACCCCGCGCTGGCCCATGTACTTGCCCGCGCGGTCCTTGTAGGACTGCTCGCAGACCTCGTCGGATTCCAGGAAAAGCATCTGCGCGACGCCCTCGTTGGCGTAGATCCTCGCCGGCAGCGTCGTGGTGTTGGAGAACTCCAGCGTCACATGCCCTTCCCATTCCGGCTCGAGCGGTGTGACGTTGACGATGATCCCGCAGCGGGCATAAGTCGATTTGCCAAGGCAGATCGTGAGGATATTGCGGGGAATGCGGAAGTACTCGACGGTGCTCGCCAGCGCGAAGCTGTTCGGCGGGATGATGCAGACATCCGAGCGCACGTCCACGAAACTCGACTCGTCGAAATCCTTCGGGTCGACCACCGCCGAGTTGATATTGGTGAAGATCTTGAAGTGATCCGCACAGCGCACGTCATAGCCATAGCTCGACGTGCCGTAAGAGATGATCCGACCGCTGCCGGCATCGCGCACCTGCCCCGGCTCGAATGGCTCGATCATGCCCCCCGCGGCCATCTCACGGATCCAGCGATCGGATTTGATGCTCATTGCCCTGCCCCTGTTCTAGTTGTCGTCGACGACGATGTTCGGGAAGCGGCTCGCGCCGGCCGAATCCTGCCGCGAGAGCAGCGCCGCCGTCCGCCGCGCCGCCTCCCGGTAGCGCTCCGCGGCACGCGACTGCGGTGCGGAGACCACCGTCGGCTCGCCGCTGTCGGCCTGCTCGCGGATGCCGATCTCAAGCGGCAGCGCGCCGAGCAGCTCGACGCCCTCCTGTTCGGCCAACCGCTCACCGCCTCCGGTGCCGAATATAGGCTCCTCGTGCCCGCACTGCGAGCACACATGCAGACTCATGTTCTCGAGAATGCCCAGCACCGGCACCTTCACCTTCTCGAACATCCGCACGCCCTTGCGCGCATCCAGCGTCGCGATGTCCTGCGGGGTCGTGACCACCACCGCGCCGGCCACCGGCACCTTCTGCGAGAGCGTGAGCTGAATGTCACCGGTACCCGGCGGCAGATCGATGACCAGATAATCCAGCGCCTCCCAACGGGTGTCGTTGAGGAGCTGGGTGAGCGCCTGGGTGACCATCGGACCCCGCCAGACCATGGGCGAGTCCTCCTCGATCAGAAACCCGATGGACATGATCTGCACGCCGTGATTCTCAAGCGGGTTCATGGTCTTGCCATCGGGGCTGTCGGGCTTACGCCCGGCGACGCCCATCATGCGCGGCTGGCTCGGTCCGTAGATATCGGCATCCAGGATGCCCACCCGGGCGCCCTCATCGGCCAGCGCCAGCGCCAGGTTGGCCGCAGTGGTGGACTTGCCCACACCCCCCTTCGCCGACGCCACGGCGATGATGTTGCGGATGTTGTCCAGCGGCTTCAGCGTTGCCTGCACCTGGTGCGATGCCACCGCCCAGTCGATGGCCACGTCGACTCGCTCGGCACCAGTCGCCTCGCGAATGCATTCGGACACCCCCTGCTCGAGCGCCGGGCGATAGTGATCAACGGGAAAACCCAGCCGGAGCCCGACATGGACTACGCCATCGTCGATGCGCACGTCCTCGAGCGCGCCGGCGCTGACCAGATCCGCTCCCAGACTGGGCTCAGTCCAGCGGGACAGGGCGTTTTCGATGGCCTCGCGGGTCAGTGCGGACATGGTGGCTCCTCGCAATCCGGTTTCAATGCATGATGGCTCGCGAGTCTAACCCCACCCCCTGATGCATAAAACATGCTCGCCATGGGGTTGCCCCTGCTCGGGGGTTGCCGGCAGCAGGCGGCTCCGGCAGATTGCGCCAATGACCCCACCGCGCCGAAACATCGTACTCATCGGTATGCCCGGCGCTGGCAAGAGCACCGTCGGCGCGCTGCTGGCGCAGTCCCTCGGGCTCGAGTTCACGGATACCGATGCGCTGATCGAGCGGCGCGAGGGACGCAGCCTGCAGGCGATTGTCGATGACGAGGGCCATCAGGCGCTGCGCCGCATCGAAGCCGAGGTGCTGAGCACCCTCGACTGCGAGGGCCATGTCATCGCCACCGGCGGCAGCGCCGTCTACAGCGACCGGGCCATGACGCATCTGCGGGCAGCCGGCGTGATCGTCCAGCTTCATGTGGCACTGCCGGTGATCCTGGAGCGGGTGACCGATATCGATACCCGCGGCCTCGCCCGCGAGGCCGGCCAGCCCCTCGAGGCGCTCTATCATGAGCGCGAGGCCCTCTACCGCCGGCATGCGGATCTACGCGTGGATGTCAGCGGATACGACCCGGCGGCCAGCGTCGAGGCTGTCAGGGCCGCCATCGAGAGGGCTGATAACCGGGGCGATGGCTCTGGCATAATGCCGCCTTTGTAATCGTCAACGCGGAGCGTCCATGAGCCGCAAGATACTGGTGACCAGTGCCCTGCCCTATGCCAACGGCCCGATCCATCTGGGCCATCTCGTCGAATACATCCAGACCGACATCTGGGTGCGCTTCCAGAAACTGCAGGGCAACGAGTGCTGGTATGTCTGCGCTGACGATGCCCACGGCACGCCGATCATGCTCAAGGCCCGCGAGCGGGGGATCACGCCGGAGGCGCTGATCGAGCAGGTGGGCGCCGAACACCGGCGCGATTTCGCCGGCTTCGAGATCGGCTTTGACAATTACTACAGCACCCATTCCGAGGAAAACCGGCACTTCTCCGAGCTCATCTACACACGCCTGCGCGACGGTGGCTGGATCGACCGCCAGATCATCACCCAGGCCTACGACGCCAGGGAGGGCATGTTCCTCCCCGACCGCTACATCAAGGGCACCTGCCCGCGCTGCGGCGCAGACGATCAATACGGCGACAACTGCGAGGCCTGTGGTGCCAGCTACTCGCCCGACGAACTCCGCAATCCGGTCTCGGTGATCTCCGGCGAGGCACCGGTGCAGAAGGAATCCGAGCATTTCTTCTTCCGGCTGCAGGACTTCGAGCCGATGCTGCGCGAGTGGGCCGCCAGCGAAGGCCTGCAGGACGAGGTGGCGAACAAGCTCCAGGAGTGGTTTGACGCCGGGCTGCGCGCCTGGGACATCTCGCGCGATGCGCCCTATTTCGGCTTCGAGATCCCGGACGCGCCCGGCAAGTATTTCTACGTCTGGCTGGATGCGCCGATCGGCTACATGGCGAGTTTCCAGGATCTGTGCGATCGCCTCGGCATGGACTTCAACGCCTGGTGGAGTCCCGACTCGGAGGCCGAGCTCTATCACTTCATCGGCAAGGACATCGTCTACTTCCACGCGCTGTTCTGGCCCGCCATGCTGCACGGGGCCGGGTTCCGCACCCCGACCCGCGTCTGCGCCCACGGCTTTCTCACCGTCGATGGCCAGAAGATGTCGAAATCCCGCGGCACCTTCATAATGGCCGAGACCTACCTGCGGCATCTCAATCCCGAGTATCTGCGCTACTACTTCGCCGCCAAGCTCGGCACCGGCGTCCATGACATCGACCTGAGCTTGGAGGATTTCACACAGCGGGTGAACGCCGATCTGGTCGGCAAACTGGTCAACATCGCGAGCCGCTGCGCCGGTTTCATCAACAAGCGCTTCGACGGCCGCCTCGGGCCGCGGCTCGACACCCCGGAGCTGTTCCGGCGCATGAGTGCCCGTGCCGAGACCATTGCCGGGCTCTATGAAGATCGGGAGTACGCCCGCGTCGTGCGCGACGTGATGGCACTCGCCGACGAGGCCAACCAGTACATTGATGAGAAAAAGCCCTGGGTGCTGGCCAAGGATCCGGATGCCGCGGAGGCCGTACAGGCCATCAATACGACGGGGCTCAACCTGTTCCGCCTGCTGATGCTCTACCTCAAACCGGTGCTGCCGCAGACCGCCGCGGCGGCCGAGGACTTCCTGCAGATCCGCGCCATGGACTGGTCCGATGCCGGCCAGCCGCTGCTCGACCACGACATCGCTGCCTTCAAGCCACTCATGACGCGGGTGGACACCGAGGCCATCGACGCCATGGTCGAGGAATCCCGGGACAACCTGAAACCCGCATGAGTGAGAGGGCGACGCTCACCGACCGCATTGATGCGCTGCTGCCCCAGACGCAGTGTGAGCAGTGCGGTTATCCCGGCTGCCGGCCCTACGCCGAGGCCATCGCCCGCGACGAGGCGGACATCAACCAGTGTCCGCCGGGCGGCCAGGCGGGCATCGATGCCCTGGCCGATCTCCTCGGGCGGGCCAGCAAGGCCCTCGACCCCGCGCATGGCGAATACCGACCGCCGCGCGTGGCCTGGATCGACGAGGCGGTCTGCATCGGCTGCACCAAGTGCATCCAGGCCTGTCCCGTGGATGCCATCGTCGGCGCCCGCAAGCTCATGCATACCGTGATCGCCGAGGAGTGTACGGGCTGCGACCTCTGCCTTGCCCCCTGCCCGGTGGACTGCATCCACATGCTGCCCACCGCCCGGGAGCAGGAGCCGGAGGCCATCCAGCAGCGTCGCCGGGACACCGCCCGCGAGCGTTTCCGGCAGCGTAACGAGCGGCTGGCCCGCCGCCGGATCGAGCGTGACGCCCGGCGCGCGCGTCATCGCGCCCGCCGCGACCGCAACACCGGCAGCGATGCGACCAGGCCGGACAACACGCTGCCGGACCGGGCCGCCCGCCGGGCGACGGCCCGCGCCGCCCTGGAACGGGCCCGGGCCCGACGCCGCGATCGTCGAACGGACGATCCGTCGTGAACCGCGAGAAGCGTCAGGCGATCTTCGAGCGGCTGCGGGAGGCCAACCCGCACCCCACCACCGAGCTCAACTACTCGACCCCCTTTGAGCTGCTGATCGCGGTCATCCTCTCTGCCCAGGCCACGGATCGCGGCGTCAACAAGGCCACCGGCCCGCTTTTCCGGGATGCCAACACCCCTCGGGCCATCCTCGCGCTGGGCGAAGACGGCCTGCGCGGCTACATCCGCACCATCGGGCTTTTCAACAGCAAGGCAAAGAACATCATCGCCACCTGCCAGGCGCTGGTGGACCAGCATGACGGCGAGATTCCCCGCGACCGCAAGGCCCTCGAGGCGCTGCCCGGGGTCGGCCGCAAGACCGCCAATGTCGTCCTCAACACCGCCTTCGGCGAGCCCACCATGGCGGTGGATACGCATATCTTTCGGGTGGCCAATCGCACCGGCATCGCCAGAGGCAAGACCGTGCGCGCGGTCGAGGACAAGCTCCTGCGACTGATCCCGAAGGAATTCCTCAAGGACGCTCATCACTGGCTGATCCTGCATGGGCGCTACATCTGCACCGCCCGCAAGCCCCGCTGTGGCGCCTGCCCGATCTACGATCTGTGTGAATTCCCCGACAAGGCGCGCTACGCGGAGGCCGACGGCGGCTGAACCGCGTGTGGCGAGCGTGTCTGCTGCCAGGCCCGCCAGCGACGCCAGGCATAGGCGAGCAGCAGGAACGGCCCGGTGGCCAGTGCCATCGCACCACCAATCGAGACATCCAGCCACACCGCCAGGGCGTAGCCCAGCGGCGCGGTCGCTGCCGCCAGCGCCATGGCCAGCAGGATCATGGTCGAGAGCCGCTGGGTGAGCAGATAGGCGGTAGCCGGCGGCACCACCACGAAGGTGATGAAAAGCACCACCCCCACTGCATCGAATGCCGCCACCGCAGTCCCGCTCAGCAACGAGAGATGGGCATAGAAGATCAGCCCTGGGGCGAGACCCAGCGCGCGGGCCAGGTCCGGATCGAAGGTGGCCAGCTTGAGCGCCTTGTAGAAGGCCAGCACAAACGCGGCATCCAGCAGCAGCATCACGGTCATCGCGAGCATGGCGCGGGGCACCTCAACCCCACCGAGCGTGACGGTATCAAGCCAGACGAAGCCGATCTCGCCGAGCAACACCGTGTGCTCGTCCAGGTGGACATCCCGGGCGAAGACATTGATGAGGATGACGCCGGCACTGAACAGCGCGGGAAAGACCAGACCAATCGCCGCATCATCCCGCAGCCGCCGGGTGCGCGTCAGCGTCTCGATGAGATAGACGGCCAACACACCGCTCAGCGCGGCGCCGACGATCTGCACCGGGCCGCTGGTCTGGCCGGTCAGCAGCCAGGCAATGGCAATGCCGAAGAGAATCGAATGGCTGATGGCGTCAGCCAGCATGCTGTTGCCGCGCAGGACGAGGAAGCTGCCGAGCAGCGAGGCGCTCATGCCCACCAGCATGCCGGTCGCGAGAATGGCAGTAGTCGGATCGGCGAGCCCCGTCATGCCGACTCCCCGAAGCGCCGACGACGGCGCTGGGCGTACTCCGCCGCGTGCGCCACACCGGACTCGGTGAGCTGCCAGTGCCGCCCCTCATCCGGCATATGCTGGGTGGGCAACACCAGGCCGCGATCGGCCAGGGTGCAAAGCTGCGGCTCGGTGATCATGCCGTGGTAGGCATCCACCGCGCCCTGCTCGACGCGATAGCGCCAGTCACCATGTTCCCGGGCGAGTTCATAGAGCGTCTGCAGGATACGATCAGTGGAGGTGTGCGAACGGCGATGGCGACGCCGCCACCAGGCCGGGATCAGCCCCCGTCGCGGCGCCAGCAGCAGCGACAGCAGCGCCAGGAGCGTTGCCAGCAGGACCACCACGGGCCCCGTGGACAGCCCCGGCGCAAGGGCACTGACCAGGCCACCCCCCACGCCGGCAAAGGCACCGAAGACCGCCGAGAGCACGACCATGCTGAGCAGGCTGCCGCTCCACTGACGGGCGGCGGCGCCGGGGGCGACGATCATCGCCGTCATCAAGACCACGCCCACCATCTGCAGGCCGGTGACCACGGCCAGCGCAATCATGGCCGTGAGCAGGCGCTCGAGCCACTGCACCGGCAGCCCCGTCACCGCCGCGAAGGCCGGGTCGAAAGTCATGAGCTTGAGCGGCTTCCAGAGCAGCGCCACGCCCAGCAGGGCCACTCCGGCGAGGATCATCATTGGATAGAGATCGGCCCGCGAGGTCGCCGCCGCCTGCCCGAAGAGAAAACTATCCAGTCCCGCCTGCGCGGCACCGCCCTGGCGCTGTATCCAGGTCAGCAGCACCACCCCCAGGGCGAAACCGAGGCTGAGCGTGGCGGCGAGCGCCGCATCCATCTTCAGCCGCGTATTGCGGGTCAGCGCGATCATCAGCAGTGCCGCCACCACCCCGGTGAACAATGCGCCGCCCATGATGCTGCCCATCTCCCGCGCACCGGCGATCATGAAGCCGAGGCACACGCCGGGCAGCGCGGCATGGGCGAGCGCATCACCCAGCAGGCTCTGGCGCCGCAGCACGGCAAAGGCGCCGAGTACGCCGCTGATCACCCCAATCAGAGCGGCACCCAGCATGACGTTCTGCAGGGTGTAGTCAGCCAGCAGGCCCGGCATCCTCCGGCCCTCCGTTGCGCTGCCTCTCCTCGTCGAGCAGTGCGACCTGGCCACCGTAGGTGCGGCGCAGGTTGCGCGCGGTATATACCGAGTCGATCGGCCCGGCGGCGATCACACGGACATTGAGGAACACCAGCCAGTCGAAGTATCGCCGTACGGTCTGCAGGTCATGATGGACCACGATGATGGTCCGGCCCTCGCTGCGCAGTCGCCCGAGGATGTCGATGATGCTGCGCTCGGTGGTCGCATCGACACCGGCCATGGGCTCATCGAGCAGGAGGATGTCCGGCTGCTGGACCAGCGCCCGGGCGATGAACACGCGCTGCTGCTGGCCGCCGGAGAGTTCGCTGATCTGCCGATCCGCCAGCGCCTCCATGCCCACCTCCTCCAGCGCGCGCAACGCCCTGTCGCGCTCGCGTCGCCCGGGCCAGCGCAACCACCCCATGCGGGCGTATAGACCCATGGTGACCACATCCACCGCGGTGGTGGGGAAGTCCCAGTCCACGCTGGAGCGCTGGGGCACATAGCCCACCCGCCGGCGCTGCGCCGCATAGGTGTGGCCGAACAACCGGACATGGCCCGCCGACAGCGGCACAAGACCGAGGATGGCCTTGAGCAAGGTACTCTTGCCGGCACCGTTGGGACCGATGACACCAGCCAGCACGCCAGGCGGGATATTCAGATCGATATCCCATAGCGCAGGGCGATCGCCGTAGCTGACCGTCAGATCCTCGACATGCAGCGCGAGATCCGGCTCATGGGGCTGACCGAGGTCCTGATCCATAGGGCTCAATCGCCACGCGCCGGCTGTGCATCCAGTGACCCGCGCCAGGGCGCCAGCACCGGCGGCAGCGGCGCCATGGTCCCGCCCAGCGCCCCGGTAATCGCTGCGGTGTTGTGGATCAGCATACCAATGAGACTGTCGGCCAGCGTGCCCGGTTCGCCCAGCGCATCGCCGTAGATCGAGCCACCGATGGATACTTCCGCCGAGCGCTCCCGGGCGGCCGCCAGCACCGCTTCCACGGTGCGCGGATTGATGGTGGTCTCGACAAAGATGGCCGGGATGCCGCGCTCAGCGATGAGATCCGCGGTGGCCTGGATATCGGCGACGCTGGCCTCGGCGCTGGTGCTGATGCCCTGGATGCCTTCGACCTCGATACCATAGGCGCGGCCGTAGTAGCGGAAGGCATCGTGGGCGGTGAGCAGTGCCCGCTGCGCCTCGGGGATGCTGGCGATGCGCGCGCGGATCCACTCGTCCAGCGCCTGGAGCTGCTCATGCAGGGTATCCGCCCGGTCGTTGATGGCCTCTGCGCAGCCCGGTGCGATATCGGTGAGCATGCCGGCGAGGGGTGCCACACCCTGCGCCCATAGACCGGCGTCCATCCACAGATGCGGATCGACTGCATAGCCGCCCGTGCCCTGTATGCGCTCCAACGGCCCTTCCGCGGCGGCGGCCTCGGCCAGCGCCAGTGTGGGCCGGCGCTCACCGACGCGGGTCAGGACATTGTCGAGCTGTCCCTCGAGCCCGAATCCGTTATAGACGATCAGCTCCGCCTGCTGGAATGCGCGCACGTCAGAGGCCGAGGCCTGGAAGAGGTGGGGATCAACGCCGGGGCCCATCAACACTTCGACGTCGATGCACTCATCCCCGAGCCTCTCCACCGTATCGCCGACCATGCCCGTGGTGGCCAGCACCAGCGGCGCCGCAACCACCGCCTGCGCCGCGCCGAGGCCTATGCCCACGACCATCGCACCGGTCAGTAAAACGTTGCGGCAGCGGCTGGCAACCATACGTCCTCTCCCTGCGAATGAGAATTGGTATGGTTCCAATCTATCCATTGCCCCGGACCGGGTCAACGACCCGGCCGCCGGGCCGGCGCGCACACCGACGCGCTATTCGCCGCGTCGGGCGGCGACACGCAGCCGCAGGGCATTCAGCTTGATGAAGCCCTCGGCATCCTTCTGATCGTAGGCTCCCGCATCGTCCTCAAACGTGGCGATGCTGTCGTCGAACAGGCTGTCCGACCCGGAGCGACGGCCGACCACGATGACATTGCCCTTGTAGAGCTTCAGCCGCACGACACCATTGACCCGGGTCTGGGTGTGATCAATCAGGGCCTGCAGCGCCTCGCGCTCCGGGCTCCACCAGTAGCCGTTGTAGATCAGCTCGGCATAGCGCGGCATGACCTCGTCCTTGAGATGGGCCGATTCGCGATCGAGGGTGATGGATTCGATGGCGCGATGGGCACGCAGCAGAATGGTGCCGCCGGGGGTTTCATAGCAGCCGCGGGATTTCATGCCCACATAGCGGTTCTCGACGATGTCGATGCGGCCGATGCCGTTGTCGCCGCCAATCTGGTTGAGCCGCGAGAGCATGTCATGGGGTGCCAGCGCCTCGCCGTTGAGGGCGACGGCATCCCCGCCGCGGAACTCGAGGTCGATCTCGGTGGGCGTATCCGGCGCCGCCTCGGGCGAGACGCTCCAGCGCCACATGTCCTCCTCCGCCGGCGTCCAGGTGTCTTCCAGCACCCCGCCCTCATAGGAGATGTGCAGCAGGTTGGCGTCCATGGAGTACGGCGAGCCGCCGCCCTCCTTCCTGCCCTCAATGGGGATGCCGCGCTCCTCGGCGTAGGCAAGCAGGCGCTCGCGGGAGTTCAGATCCCATTCGCGCCAGGGGGCGATGACGTGAATCCCCGGCTCGAGGCCGTAGTAGCCGAGCTCGAAGCGGACCTGGTCGTTGCCCTTGCCGGTCGCCCCGTGACAGACGGCATCGGCGCCGGTCTCGCGGGCGATCTCGATCTGGCGCTTGGCGATCAGCGGGCGGGCGATCGAGGTACCGAGCAGGTATTCACCCTCGTAAATGGCATTGGCGCGGAACATCGGGAAGACGAAGTCGCGCACGAACTCCTCGCGCAGGTCGTCGATGTAGATCTCCTCGACACCCAGATCCTGTGCTTTGGCGCGCGCGGGCTCGAGCTCCTCGCCCTGGCCCAGGTCGGCGGTGAAGGTGACCACCTCGCAGTGATAGTGGTCGCGCAGCCACTGCAGGATGACGGAGGTATCCAGCCCGCCGGAGTAGGCCAGGACGACCTTTTTGATCTCGCTCATGAAACGCTCTCTCGGATTGACGAATTTCAGGGTCCTATTGCGGGGCAATGATCGGTGCGCCGGCAGGGAGAATCAAGGCGCGGAGCGCCGGCCCTGATACACTGGGGCAATGGAAACGCTCACGCTGACCCGACCGGATGACTGGCATCTCCACCTGCGCGACGGCGTCGTGCTGGAGGATGTGGTGCACTGGAGCGCGGCCCGTTTCGGGCGGGCGATCATCATGCCCAACCTCGTCCCGCCGGTGACCACCACCGAAATGGCCGCCGCCTACCGCGACCGGATCCTGGCCGCCAGGCCCGAACGCAGCAGCTTCGAGCCGCTGATGACGCTCTACCTCACCGACAACACCCCGGCCGCCGAGATCGAGCGCGCCGCGGCCAGCGGCTTCATTCATGCGATCAAGCTCTACCCCGCCGGCGCCACCACCAACAGTGACTCCGGCGTGACCGATATCCAGCACTGTGACGACGCCCTGGCCGCCATCGCCGAGCACAACCTCACGCTCTGCATCCATGGCGAGGTCACACGCCCCGAGACCGATATCTTCGATCGCGAAGCGATTTTCCTTGAAGAGCGCCTGGCGCCGCTGCTCGAGCGCCATACCAGCCTGCGCGTGGTCCTCGAACACCTGACCACCGCCGCCGCGGTGGATTTCGTTCGTCAGGGGCCCGAGCGGCTCGGGGCCACCATCACGCCGCAGCATCTGCTCATGAATCGCAATGATCTGCTCGCCGGCGGCGTGCGGCCGCATCACTACTGTCTGCCCATCCTCAAGCGCGAGCGCGACCGCGAGGCGCTGGTCGACATCGCCACCTCGGGCCACCCGCGATTCTTCCTCGGCACGGACAGCGCGCCGCATGCCCGGCACGCCAAGGAAAACGCCTGTGGCTGTGCCGGCATCTTCAGCGCTCCGCTGGCCATCGAGCTGTACGCCGAGGCCTTCGCGCAGGCCGACGCCCTGGAACGGCTGGAGGGCTTTGCCAGCCACTTCGGTGCCGACTTCTACGGCCTGCCCCGCAATCCCGACCGCATCACGCTGCAGCGTCAGCCACGCGCTGTTCCCGAGACGCTGCCCTACGGCGACGCCCATATCGTGCCGCTGCGCGCCGGCGGCACGATCGGCTGGTCACTCGCCGAGACCACCGCCCCGGAGGCCCCATGACCACTCGTGCCATCAACCAGCGCTTCCGCGGCTTTCTGCCCGTGGTGGTGGACATCGAGACCGGTGGCGTGAATGCCGCCACCGACGCCATGCTGCAGATCGCGGCGGTGATGGTGCACATGGATGAGGATGGTGCGCTCTACACCGGCGAGACCCACACCACGCATGTCCAGCCCTTCGAGGGCGCCAATCTCGATCCAAAGTCGCTGGAGTTCAATGGCATCGACCCGGACCATCCGCTTCGCATGGCGATTCCTGAGGACGAGGCCCTGCGCCAGATCTTCCGGCCGATCCGCGAGACGATCCGGGCCACGGGATGCAGCCGCGCGGTGCTGGTCGGCCACAATGCCTGGTTCGATCTGGGTTTTCTGAACGCCGCGGTGAACCGCTGCGGCATCAAGCGCAACCCCTTCCATCCGTTTTCCTGCTTCGACACGGCGACACTTTCCGGTCTCGCATTCGGGCAGACGGTGCTGGCGCGGGGGGTGGCGGCGGCCGATCTGGGATGGGATGCGCGCGAGGCGCACTCGGCGATCTACGATGCGGAGAAGACCGCCGAGCTTTTCTGCACCATCGTCAATCGCTGGGATGAGCTGAATGATCATCCCGACTACGGGGCGGGGCCCTGAGCCCGGCCCCGCGGCCGCTGGCGGGATCAGGCGTTGTCCGACTCGCTGCCGGCGGCTGACTGCACGGCCTGCTGCAGCTCGCCCGACTCGTACATCTCCATGATGATGTCGCAGCCGCCGAGCAGCTCGCCGCTGACGTAGAGCTGTGGGATGGTCGGCCAGTTGCCGTACTCCTTGATCCCCTGACGGATGCCCTCATCCTCGAGTACGTTGACATAGGCGAACTCCACGCCGCAGCCGGCAAGCGCCTGCGCGGCACGCATCGAGAAGCCGCACTGCGGGAACTGCGGCGAGCCCTTCATGTAGAGAATCACCGGGTTCCCTTCCACCTGCTCGCGGATGCTGTCCTGTACGTCGCTCATTTCGACTCCTTCGTTAATCTGTACTCCCAGTGTACGGATTGGACCAGAATCAGGCGAGGGGCAAAAACCCTGTAGATACGGTATCCTGCGCGGCCATGGAACAAAATCATCTGTCTGACACGCGTTTCGAGTCCCTCGGACTCCACGAATCCCTTCTCACCGGTCTGCAGGAAGCGGGCTTCGAGCACTGCACACCGATCCAGGCCGCCGCGCTGCCCATTGCCCTGAAGGGCCACGATGTCGCCGGGCAGGCGCAGACCGGTACCGGCAAATCGGCCGCTTTCCTGCTCGCTTGCATGCACCGGCTGATGACCAATCCGGTGGCCGCCGACAAGGTCGGGCCCTGGGCGATCGTACTGGCGCCCACCCGCGAGCTCGCGCTGCAGATCCACAAGGATGCCGAGCGCCTCGGCTGGTTCACGGGCATGGACTTCGCCTGCATCTACGGCGGCACCGGCTACGAGAGCCAGCGCAAGGCCCTGGAGAAGGGCACCGACATCCTCATCGGCACCCCCGGGCGCATCATCGATTTCTACAAGCAGCGGGTCTTCAGCCTCGACAACATCGAGGTCTGCATCCTCGATGAGGCCGACCGCATGTTCGACATGGGCTTCATCGCCGACATCCGCTATCTGCTGCGGCGCATGCCGCCGCCCGAGGAGCGGCTCAACATGCTGTTCTCGGCGACGCTGTCCGAGCGGGTCCGCGAGCTCGCCTACGAGCACATGAACGACCCGGAGTCGGTACAGATCGAGTCCGACACCATCACTGCCGACAAGGTCCGGCAGAAGCTCTACCACGTCGAGAACAACCAGAAGATCGGCCTGCTGCTTGGCGTGCTGCGCCAGCAGGAGCCCACGCGCACGCTGATCTTCGTCAACACCAAGCGCGATGCCGACAAGGTCACCGGCTATCTGCTCGGCAACGACATCAAGGCCGCCGTCATCTCCGGGGACATCCCGCAGAACAAGCGCGAACAGCTCCTCGGCAAATTCCAGGCCGGCGAACTGCCGATCCTCGTGGCCACCGATGTCGCCGCCCGCGGGCTGCACATCCCCGAGGTCAGCCACGTCATCAACTACGACCTGCCGCAGGACGCCGAGGACTACGTCCACCGCATCGGCCGAACGGCCCGGGCGGGTGCGACGGGCGATGCCATCAGCTTCGCCTGCGAAAGCTATGTCTACTCCCTGCCCGATATCGAGCAGTACATCGACCAGAAGGTCCCCTCGGAAATGGCCCCGCCGGAGCTCATCGCCGACGACATCAAACCCGCGGCCCGCATGGACAACCGCCGCAGCAGCAGCGGTGGCAGCCGCAGCCGCGGCGGAAGCGGTGGTGGCCGGCGCGGGAATGGTGGCGGCCGTGGCAACGGCGGCCCGCGCGGATCGAGCCGGAGCAGCCGGCCCGCCGAGTCCAGTGGCGACGCGGCTCCCCCGCCGAGCGAGGGCGGCGATCAGTCGTAGTTGAACGAGTAGAAGAGGTCGAGGGCGTTTTCAGCGCCGCTCACGGCCTCGAGGTAGAGCTGCTCGGTCAGGTAATAGCGCAGGCTGAGCGTGTTCTGGGGCTGGAACACGCCGACGCCGTAGCGGACCATCAGATTGGGGGCGAGATAACCACTCACCGCCACCTGCGCCTCATCGCCCTGGCCAGTGGCCTCAAGCTGAAAGTCCTCGATGCCCAGCTCTTCGGCGATCGCCGAGCCCAGCCGTCCGCCACCGAAGACACCCAGCGACAGCGCGGCACGGCTGAGCAGTGCCTCCTCGCTGGGCGTCCCCTGCCCCGGCGGTCGTCCCGTGACCAGATAGGAGAGAATGCTCGCCTGGGCCATCGGTGGTCGCGAGAAAAGCCGCACCTGCGGATCATCCGCGGGCCCGGTGACGCGCAGCCCCGCGAGGATATCCGCCGACTCCCGGACGGCCTCGATATCCAGCCGGGGCCGGATCAGCGGACCGGCGAAGATCAGCCGCCCGCGACGGATGACGAGTGACTGGCCATAGGCCTCATAGCTCGCGTCAAGGAGGTTGAGCACACCCTCCGCCTCGGCCCCCTCGGCGCCAATCTGGCGCAGACGCAGCTCGCCGCCGAGCCGCCCCGTGGCGCCCTGGGCGGAGAAGGTCACCGCATCACCGAGCACCAGTCGCAGATCGCTCTCCAGCGTCCGGCCAACCGCCTCGTCCCCGGCGCGGACCAGCGGTTCGCCGGCGGCATCCACCAGCACGGTATCCGGCGATACCCGCACGGCGCCGGGCGCGCGCTGATTGGGCTGGAGCCGGCCGGCCGGCACCCTCACCTCACCGCTCAGCCGCAGCCGCTGCGGCGTGATCTCAAGGCGCACATCCGGGGTCACGGAGAGTTCGGCGAGCGTACCGACATCGATGGCCAGCGCCTCGCCGGTGAGATCGATCCGCCCCTGAAGGGCGGCCTGCTGCCAGTCGAGCTGGCCATCCACGCGGGCCTTGCCCTCACCGGCCTGGAACCCGCCCTCGAGCGTCGCACGCTGGCCGTCGATGCGGGCGATCAGATTGATCGCCTCCAGCGGTGTCGCCAGGGCGGAGGGCAGAAGCTCGCCATCCGCGAGGCGCAGCGACCCCCGAAAGACCGGCGCCGCGAGCGTGCCGTGCAACTCGCCCCGGGCCTGCAGAAGGCCCCGGACACGGCGCAGTTGCGGCAGGGCGCCGGCAAGCGGTGCCAGCGAGACACCATCAAGCCAGACGATGCCATCCAGCGGCCGGGCGGCATCACTCGGGTCGGTCCGGACAACGAACCCTCCAGTGCCGATCGCCGGCGATGCCAGGCCCAGCCGCAGATCGGCCCGATCCGGCCGCAGGTCGGCATCGACAACAATGCGGTCATAGTCGAGCGACAGGGGGCCATCCGATCCGGTCTGGGGCACCTCGATGCGACCGGCGGCACTGACCAGCGTCAGTCGCGCGCTGGGGCCGGCATCGCGCTGCCAATCCAGTGCCGCGGTGCCGGTGACCTGCCCCGGCAGGCCGAACCCCGCGGGCAGATAGGGCTCGAGCAGCGTCAGCGGCATGCGCGCGAGACCCAGGTGCAGTCGGGCGCGATCGCGGTCGACCCGCAACGGCTCGGCACAGACGCGAACCGCCTGCCATGTCCAACAGTGATCGGCCAGACGCAGCCCCGCCGATCCGACCGCCAGCGCCGGCTCTCCCTCCATTCGCCAACGCCGGCCTGCGGCGGTGAACGTCGCCTCGGTGATCGCTCCGGCCCAGCCACCGGCTGGCCCGTCCATGGCACCGCGGGCCACCAGCCGCGCGGCGAGCGGCCCGTCACTGGCCTCCAGAATCAGACGGTGATCGGCGGGCTCGCCCCGCAGGGCCAGATGCAGGTCACCCAGTGGCGTGTCGTCCCGCGCCAGGCCAAGCAGTCGCAGATCGATCCGGCCACCGCGCTGTGCGGACCAGTCGGCGTCCAGGGTCGCCTGTCCGAGGGCCAGCCCCTGGTAGGCGATCGCCTCGGCGTTGACGGCGCCTGTCACCGACGGCCGGAGCGGTTCACCGCTGACCTCGAAACGGCCCTCGAGCCGCCCGGAGAGCCCTGGCCAGAAGGCGGCCAATGAGGGCGCCTGAAAGTTGCCATCGAGCGCCAGCGTGTCGGTCAGACGTGCATCCAGGGCGAGCCGCCCCTGCGCCGCCTCAATGCTCGCCATGACCCGGCGATCCGGGCCAAGCAGGCTCAGATCGATCTCGAACTGCGCCGTCCGCGCGCCGGAGAGCTCGCCGGTCAGCGTCACATCCTCCGCCTCACCGCGCAGCCGGCCGGCGACCTGGAGCGCCTCCCCGGCGGTGAGCGCGCGGGCGGGTTCGAGCGTCCAATGCAGATCAAGCGGCCAGTCACCCGCCGGTACGATCTCCCCCGCCAGACTGGCGCGACCCGAATCGGCGGCCACCTCCAGGTGCTCGAGGGTCAGCCGGTTATCGACAAGGCGTGCCGCCAGGTCGACAGACTCCAGGTAGAGGGCAGAGCCATCCTCTGCGTCGGCCCCGCGCCGGATCGCCACCTGCTCAATCCGCAGCCCGTCGACGATGACATCCACCGGCACGCTCAGATCCGGCAGGCGGATCCGTTCCGGCAGGGCATCCAGTGGATTGCCACTCGCCGCCGGCTCGGCGGCCTCCGCCGGCAGGGACGCCGCCGGCCAGGCCACCTCGACTCCGACGACGTTCAGGCGATCGATACAGACCCGCCAGCGCAGCAGACAGTCGGGTCGCCAGTCGAGCGTCACGCGGTCGAATGCCACGCGCCGGTCATCCGCCGACCAGACCACATCGGCGAGGACCATCCCCTCCCAGAGGTTGCCCGAGACCACCGAGAGCGTCAGTTCCGGCCGCACGGCCTCGGCCCGCGCCGCCAGCCAGCGGGCGCCGTCGGTGGTGCTGATCAGCCAGGCCATCAGCAGCGCCGTGCCGAATACCAGTGTCAGGAGCAGCGTGCGCAGGCCCGGCATCAGAACGGCGGCCCGACAGAGATATGCAGCCGGAACGGGATATCATCGCGGCTTACTCCCCAGGCAAAGTCCAGCCGCAGCGGTCCCACCGGCGATGACCAGCGAACACCGAAGCCGGTGCCCACCGCGGGATCAAACTCGTCGGGTCGATCGTATGCATTGCCCGCGTCCACAAAGGTCGCGAGGCGCCAGTTACCGAGCACCTTATAGCTGTACTCGAAACTGCCGGTGGCGAGATAGCGCCCGCCAGTCACGTCACCGCTCGCGTCCCGGGGCCCGAGGCTGTTATAGGCGAAGCCGCGCACGCTCTGATCGCCACCGGCGAAAAACCGCAGCGAGGTGGGAGTCTGCTCGAAATCGTTGGTGGCGATGGCGCCCACATCGGCGCGTAACTGGAAGCGGTTGCGCTCGCCGAGGCTGCGCAGCCAGGTGTTGCTCAGCCGCAGGCGGGCGATATCGAGATCGGAGAGAAGATCCCGGGCGGCCACCTCGATCGAGTAGGTCTGCCGGTCTCCGCGGTAGGGATCGATGCCACCGCGGGAGCGGGTGCGCGTGAAGGCGATGCCCGGCAGCAGCAGACGACTCGTCCCCGAATCGAGACCGGCGGTGAAGCGCTCGTCGAGCCAGCGCAGCGACTGGGTGCGCACCCAGCCCGAGGTAAACCCCTGGCGCCGGCTGAGCGAAACGGTGTAGCGCTCGCTGCGGCTCGCCTCGATATCCTCTTTCTGCCAACCCGTGGCCAGTGCCAGATAATCATTGAGGGGGTCGGCGAGCGGAATCTCGTAGCGGGCGTCCACGCTCTGGCGCACCGTGGAGAGCCGGAGCCCGCTGTCCAGACGGTGGCCGCGATTGTTGATGTAGTGTCGCTCGAAGCCGAGCCGGGTGCGGGGGCCCTCGTCGGTGGAATAGCCGATGCCGGTGGTCACGGTATTGCGGTCCCGGGTGACCACATCGGCCTGCACGGGAATCCGCCGGTCCACCGCTTCGTCGCGTCGGGTCTCGACCAGCGCATCACTGAAGTATCCGCTCTCGAGTAGACGGCTGTTGAGATCGGCAATGGCATCGGCGGTATAGGGCGTACCCGGCTCGAAGGGCACCAGCCGCTCAAGGAAGGAGCGCCGGAAAGGTGTCGCGGAGAAGCTCACTTCGCCGAGCGCGTAGCGGGGCCCGCTGGCCAGCACCAGCGTGGCATCCGCCCACGCCCCGGAGACATTCACGGCGAGGCGGGCGGTGGTGAAGCGCGCATCGAAATAGCCCCGCTGCAGGGCCAGATTGCGCAGGGCGCGCTTGCTGCGCTCGTAATCGGCCTGATTGAGTGGCTCATCCGGGCGCAGCGGCAGCCGCTCGACAAGCGTGCCGAAGGCGATACCGTCCTCACCGGCGCCAGTGATCCGGACCTCGACGTTGCGCACCGTCACCCGCGGGCCGGAGTCCACCTCAATGGCAAGCGCCCAGTGCCCCTGCACCGAGCGCAGGCTCACTTCGCTCTGTGCCTGGTAGTAACCGAGCGCCTCCAGCGCCTCCGTGACCTGGCTGCGGACCCGATCCCGGTAGAGATCGGCGGCGAGATCGGAGTCCAGATCCACCGCCGGGTCGACGTATGCACGGATATTCTCCGCAGCCTCGCCCTCAACGCCGGTGAGCGTCAGACGCACCTCGGCCGCCGCGGTACCGGCGAGCAGCCCGGCCACGGCCAGTGTAAGGAGCCATCGCCATGGCCCGCATCCCATGCCCCCGGCGACCCGTCTCAGAGGCGTGGGGGCCGGCCCCCGGCGCGCTCATGGGCTTCCTGACAATCGATGCAGCGAGACGCCGACGGCGAGGCCTGCAGGCGCGCGAAGGGAATGGGCTCACCACAGTCCACGCAGATCCCGTAGCCGCCCTCATGCCAGGCGCGCAGCGCCGCTTCGTTGGCGCGCAGCTCCTGGATGTGGCGGTCAATGTCGGCGTACTCGATGTCCGCGAGCAGATCCACCAGCGACTCGTCGCCCGGGTCACGGACCCGGTCGGCGATATCCTCGGCACGGTGCAGATCGGCGGCCAACACCTCGCTGCGGATCTCCTCGCGCAGCGCGGCCTGCTCTTTCTCCAGCGCCTCGCGCAGTGCCTGGCGCTGCTCGGCGGACAGATTCTCGTTCATTCTCAGCTCCTGCCGTAGATGAGTGTTCAGCTCTCTGACCCGAGAGGGCCCCATGATATCCTCAATCGCATGAGTGAACAGGACGCAAGCTCCGAGGAACATCGCCTGCGGCTCCGCCATCTGCGCTTGTCGGACTACTCCGATGTCAAGCACATCATGGATCAGGTCTATCCCGACCTGGGTGGCGCCTGGACGCGCAAGCAGTTCGCCGCGCAGGTCAGTCGCTTCGCCGAGGGCCAGATCTGCATCGAGGATAACGGCCGGGTGGTGGCCGGTGCCATTTCCATGATCGTCGACTACGGCCGCTACGGCGACCGGCACAAGTACGACGAGATCACCGGCAACGGCTATCTGAGCAATCACGATCCCAACGGCGATGTGCTCTACGGCGTCGATATTTTCGTCGACCCCGAGTACCGCGGCATGCGTCTCGGCCGGCGCCTTTACGACGCCCGCAAGGAGCTCTGCCGCAGTCTCAACCTGCGCGCCATCGTCGCCGGTGGCCGCATGCCCGGCTATCGCGAGCATGCCGGCGAGATGAAGCCCGAGGAGTACATCGATCTGGTCAAGCGCCGCGAGCTCTACGACCCGATCCTCTCCTTTCAGCTCGCCAACGACTTTCACGTGCGCCGCGTGATCACCGCCTATCTGCCGGAGGATCAGGACTCCCGCGCCTTCGCGACGCTGCTGCAGTGGGACAACATCTTCTACGAGAGCGGTCGCACACCGCTCATCGGCGGGCGCAAGTCCACCGTGCGGGTCGGCACCGTGCAGTGGCAGATGCGCCGCGTGACCAACTTCGAGGATTTGATGTCGAACATCGAATTCTTCGTCGATGCCATGGCCGGCTACAACTGCGACTTCATCCTCTTCCCGGAGCTTTTCAACGCGCCGCTGCTCGCGCAGTTCAACCAGGAGGACCCGGCCGAGGCCATGCGCGGTCTGGCCCAGTACACCGGCGAGATCACCGATGCCATGAGCCGCATGGCCGTGTCCTACAACATCAACATCATCGCCGGCTCCATGCCAGTCTATGATGACAACGCCCTCTACAACGTCGCCTACCTGTGCCGGCGTGATGGCACCATCGACAACCACTACAAGCTCCACGCCACCCCCGATGAGCGCTTCTACTGGGGGGTACAGGGCGGCGATGCGCTGAAGGCCTTCGACACCGACGTGGGCAAGATCGGCATCCTGGTCTGCTACGACGTGGAATTCCCGGAGGCCTGCCGGCTGCTGGCCGATCAGGGCATGCAGATCCTGTTCGTGCCCTTCTGGACCGATACCAAGAACGCCTACCTGCGGGTGCGGCGCTGTGCCCAGGCGCGGGCCATCGAGAACGAGTGCTACGTGGCCATCACCGGCAGCGTCGGCAATCTGCCACGGGTGGAGAACATCGAGATCCAGTACGCCCAGGCCGCCGTGTTCTCACCCTCGGATTTCGCCTTCCCCCATGACGGGATCGTCAGCGAGTCGACACCCAATACCGAGATGACCCTGGTGGTGGATCTCGACATGGACAAGCTCAAGCAGCTCCGCGCCGAGGGCTCGGTCCAGAACGCCAAGGACCGGCGCCTGGACCTCTACCGCGTGCACTGGCTGGAGGACTGACGCCGCCGCGAGCAGCGGCGCCTCCGGGCTCAGAACTTCTGGTTCGCCAGCCAGGGCTGCATCCGCGCGAACGCCTCTTCGATGTTCTCCATGGAGTTCGAGAAGCTGATGCGGATGGCGTTGCTGCAGGTATCGCCGAAAGCATCGCCCGGGATCACGCACACGCCGGTCTCCTCGAGCATGCGTAGCGAGAGATCGGTGGCATCGGTCCGGGGCGGCAGCGAGGGGAACACGTAGAACGCTCCCTGCGGGACGTAGCCGGTGAGATGCGGCGTCTCGCTGACGAGCTCCACCACCCGGTCGCGACGGCGCCGGTATTCGGCGTTCATCTCGTCGACACAGGCCATGTCACCCTTGAGTGCCGCCACGCCGGCCCACTGCGCCGGGGTGCTCGCCACCGTGGTGGTGAACATGTGATAGCGCCGCAGCTTCTTGATCGCGCCCTGGCTGGAGATCATCCAGCCGATGCGGAATCCCGCCATGCTGAAGGTCTTGGAGAAGCTCGAGATCGACATCACATGATCGAGATCCGAGGTGCAGTTGATCACGCTGGGGAACTCCATCCCCTCCTCGAGCAGGATGTGGTCATAGACCTCGTCGGCGAAGACGTAGACCCCACGGTAGGCCGCCTCCTGGACGATCGCCTCGATGGTCTCGCGTGGATAGACCGCCCCGCTCGGGTTGCTCGGCGAGTTGAGCACGATCGCGAAGGTGCGCATGCCGATGGCGTCGATCACCTCCTGCGGGTCGATCTGATGGCCATGCTCGGGGCGCGTCGGGATGATCTTCACCTCGCCGCCGTTCATGCGGATGAGCGGGGCATAGAGCAGGAAGGTCGGATCGGTGACGATGAACTGCCGGCCCGGTGCCGCGGTGGCGGTGAGCGCGAGATACATCGCCTCGGTGGCGCCGGTGGTGACGAGGAAATTGTCCTCCGTGAGCTCGCGGTCGTAGCGCGCGCTGTAGTACCGCGCCAGTCCGGTGAGCAGCTCCGGCAGGCCGGCGTCCATGGTGTAGCCCGTGTACCCGTCGCGCAGTGCGTCAATATGCGCCTCGACGATATGTTGCGGCGTCGGGAAGTCGGGCTGGCCGATGGAAAGATGGATGACATCCTCCATGCCGGCGGCGGTGTTGATCATCCGCCGGATGCCGGGCATCGGGATGGCCTGAAGGGAGGGGCTGAACAGCGGCCCTTCGGCCTGATCACCCTGCTCCATCTCCACCGGATTCACCATAATCGGATCCCCTTTTGCTGCAGGTCGGAACAACGTCGGATATCAAGGCGAAGCTAGACCTCGCGAGGAAAGTGGTCAAGCCCCCTGAGAGCGCATTCTGACGCAGTTGACGCGGTGCATCGGGGGTGTTTACCGTCCTTGCGGTCCAACCTGCCACAAAGGGAAGCATTCGATGACCGAGGCCCGGCCCAAAATTGTTGTCCTCACCGCGCCTGGCGAGGGGCTTCCCGAGGGGATGAATGCGCTCGAAGACGTCGCCGAGCTGCAGGTCGCCGAGGATGCCGAAAGCCTCCGTGCCACGCTCCCCGGTGCCAGGGTGCTCTGTGTCACCGATTTTCGCACCGAGGCCCTGGCCGAGGCATGGCCGGCCGCCGACGCCCTGGAATGGATCCACGCCACCAGCGCCGGCGTCGATGCACTGCTGATCCCGGCGGTGCGCGAGAGCGACATTCCGGTGACCAATGCCCGCGGCATCTTCGATCGCTGCATCGCCGAGTACGTCCTCGGCCAGATCATCGCCTTCTGCAAGGACTTTGCCGGCAACTGGCAACTCAAGCAGGCCCATCAGTGGCAGCATCGCGAGACCGAGCCAGTGGCCGGACGCAGTGTGCTGGTGGTGGGCGCCGGCTCCATCGGCCGCCAGATCGCCCGCCTGTGCGGCGCCGTGGGCATGAGCCCGGATGGCGTCGGCCGCCGCGCCCGGCCGGGGGATGAGGACTTCGGCGCGATCTACGCCCAGGCCGATCTGCTCTCGCTGCTGCCGGACTATGATTTCGTGGTCATTGCCGCGCCGCTCACCGCCGATACCGAAGGCCTCTTTGGCGAGGCCGAGTTCCGGGCCATGCACCCCGGCGCACGTCTGGTCAACATCGGCCGCGGCCCCATCGTCAAGACCGATGCGCTGGTCAACGCGCTGCGCGACGGGGCCATCGACGGCGCCGCACTGGATGTCTTCGAGCAGGAGCCACTGCCGCCGGCGCACCCGCTCTGGGATCTGCCCAATGTGCACATCTCCTCGCACATGGCGGGCGATTTCATTGGCTGGAAAAGCGCCCTGTCACAGCAGTTCATTGACAACTTCCGGCGCTGGCATGCCGGCGAGCCCCTGAACAACCCGGTGGACAAGGCCCACGGCTTTGTCCCCTCCACCTGATTCACCCAACTCAACGCAACGAGGCGCTTCATGATCGACTCTCCCCTGCTCCCGTCACTCGGCGGCTACATCAACGGCGAATGGGTCATGGCCGACAGTGGCCGCACGCTCGCCGTGACCAACCCGGTCGACAATGGCCATCTGGCGGACGTCGCCGCCATGGGGGGTGACGAGACCAGCCGGGCCATCGCCGCGGCCGAGGCCGCCCTGGAGCAGCCCGCCGATCGCGAGCAGCGCCGCCGCTGGCTGGACGCCATTGCCGATGCGCTGATCGCCAACCGCGAGGAGATCGGCCGGATTCTGTGCATGGAGCACGGCAAGCCGCTGGCCGAGGCCCAGGGCGAGGCGGATTACGCCGCGGGCTTCTTCCGCTATGCCGCCGCCCACATCGACGCCCTCGCGCCGCACACGCTCGACGAGCGTCCGCGTGACTGTACCTGGCATGTCCACTATCGACCCGCCGGCGTGGTCGGGCTGATCACGCCGTGGAACTTCCCCATTGGCATGATCGCCAAGAAGCTCTCCTCGGCCATCGCCGCCGACTGCCCCAGCGTCATCAAGCCCTCGTCGAAGACACCGCTGACCATGATCGCGCTGTTCACCCTGCTCGAGCGCGAGGTCGGGCTGCCCGCGGGCAAGGCCAACCTGGTCATGGGCTCGGCGGGGCCGATCACGGATGCGCTTTTCAATGCACCTTCCGTGCGGGTGATCAGCTTCACCGGGTCCACCGAGGTGGGCCGCGAGCTGATCCGCCAGTCCGCCCCCGGCGTCAAGCGCCTCACCCTCGAGCTGGGCGGCAATGCGCCCTACATCATCTTCGATGATGCCGATCTCGATCATGCCGCCGATCAGCTCATCGGCAACAAATTCCGTGGCGGTGGCCAGACCTGTGTCTGCGCCAATCGCATCTTCGTGCATGGCGATGTCGCGGCCACCTTCGCCGACAAGCTCGCCGAGCGGGTCAAGGCCCTGACCGTGGGTGATGGCATGAAGGAGGGCACGCGCCTCGGCCCGTTGATCGATGAGAACGCCGTGGCCAAGGTTCAGCG
The DNA here is from genome assembly GCF_040838345.1 of Spiribacter sp. 1M189. Lineage (NCBI taxonomy): Bacteria > Pseudomonadati > Pseudomonadota > Gammaproteobacteria > Chromatiales > Ectothiorhodospiraceae > Spiribacter > Spiribacter insolitus. The sequence continues at coordinate 1,210,722 of NZ_JBAKFF010000001.1, forward strand.
GCACGTGGAGGATGCCGTGGCCCGGGGCGCGCAACAGGTCTACCAGGGCGATGCGAGTGGCCTGGCCGGGACCTTCTACCCGCCGACGGTGCTGCTCGACGTCCCGGCCGAGGCGGCCTGCTACCGCGAGGAGACCTTCGGTCCGCTGGTGCCGATCATCACCTTTGCCGACGACGCCGAGGTGGTGCATATGGCCAACGACACCGACTTCGGCCTCGCCTGCTATGTCTTCACCGCCAACGAGGCGCGGGGCTACGGGGTGATCGAGCGTCTGCGCTTCGGCCATGCGGCGCTGAACACCGGCAGCGGACCGACGCCGGAGGCGCCCTTCGGTGGCATGAAACAGTCCGGCTTCGGCCGCGAGGGTGGCCTCGAGGGGCTGTTCGAGTTCACCGAGACGCAGACCATCCCGGTGGGCTGAATCAGCGTCCTCAGCCCGACACCTGGCCGCCCGGATCCCGGGCGGTCAGCGCCCGCACGGGCGGGATCAACAGGATAGCCACCACCACATAGCCCGCCAACGCCACGGACAACCCCGGTACACCAACGCCGGCATCCAGCAGGACACCAATGAGCACCGGCGCCGCCGCCGTGCTGAGCACCATCGCGCCATGCGCCATCGCCCGGATGGCCCCCAGGTGACGGATGCCGTAGAGCTCGGGCCAGAGTGCTCCCATCAACGTGCCGGCTGCCCCCACGCTGGTACCCGTCAGCCCCAGGTAGAGCATGGCCGCGGCATCACCGCGCATGAAACCCAGCACCAGGAGCGCCGCCAGCATGGGCAGCAGATAGAGCCGCAGCAACCGGGGTGCGCCGATCCGGTCCGCCAGCGTCCCACTCAGCGCAAGGGCGCTCACATGCGCCAGCGCGAAGACCACGAATGCCGTGGACACCCAGGCGAGGCTCCAGCCCTTGGCGGTGGCGATGGGGACCTGGTGGAAGAACAGCGCCGTGATGAGAAACGGCGGCGCCAGCAGCGCCGGCAGGATGCGATAGAAGCGCGCATCGCGAAGCACGGCCGCCCGCGTCCAGTCCGGCACCGGCGCTGCCGTGGGTGGAGATGAAGAGGCGTCATCTCCCCCGGCCGCGGATAACGGCGTTGGCAGGCGCGCATGCTGTCGCAGCAGGAGCAGGCAGGCCGGCAAGGCCACCACCAGCAACAGCGCTGCCACGACCCACCAACTCCCCCGCCAGCCAAACGCTGCCATTAACGCCACCGCCAGCGCGGGCAGTAGCGCCTCGCCGCTGGGCAGGCCAAGCGTCACCGCGCCGATGGCGGTGCCCCGTGCCGTCGTCACCCGGCGCCCGATGGTCGTCTGCGCGACATGCATCATCAACCCCTGACCACACAGGCGCAGGAGCAGGAACGCTGGAACCAGCCAGAGGGCACCCGGTGCGACGGCCAGCATCACCGCCCCGAGGGCGGCGCCCGCCATGACTCCGGTCGTGAACAGCGGCAGCGGGAGTTGGTCGACGCCGCGTCCAAGCCAGATGACCAGCACGCCGCTCGCCAGCGTGGCGGCGGAGTACAGGCCACCGAATTCCGCATTGCTGAGGGCGAAGGCCTGCCGCAATTCGCCCCCGAACAGCGAAATAAAATAGGTCTGACCGGACCCGGAGAGAAATGCCAGCAGGAAACCGAAACCGAGCAGATAGCGATGACCCGCCAGACTTTGCAGAGAAGTGCGCATCAATTCGTCGATCCCGAATCAAAAAAGGCCCGGCTAAGCCGGGCCTTGTCGTTCGCGCCGGGCGCCGCCGCAGCGGCGCCACGAGCGGCAGGGAAGGAAATCAGCCGGTGCTGCGCATGGCCTCGGGCTGTTCGCCGCTGCCCGTCTCGACAAGGGCCGCCTCGAACTGATCCACCGCCCAGTCGATCTCCTCGGCGGTGACGATCAGCGGCGGAATCCAGCGGATCACATTGCCGCCCCATGGGCCGCAGCGGATCATCAGCAGTCCGCGGTGCTCGCAGGCCTTGAGCATCTTCGCGCCCCGGTCACCATCGGGCTTGCCGTGGGCGTCTACCAGATGCGTGCCGATCATCAGCCCCCTGCCGGAGATGTTGCCGATTTCCGGATGGCGCTTCTGCACATCCTCGAGCCGCGCCCAGAGCTGGGCACCACGATCGGCGGCGTTCTCGACGAGCTTCTCGTCGCGCATGACATCCAGCGTGGCCAGACCGGCGGCACAGGCTACCGCGTTACCGCCGTAGGTCCCGCCCTGGGAACCCGGCAGCGCCTTGCTCATGAGCTCCGCCGGGGCGGCCATGAACGAGAGCTGGAAGCCACTGGCGACGCCCTTGGCGGAGACCACCACATCCGGTTCGACGCCGAAGTTCTCGTAGCCCCACATCATGCCGGTGCGGCCGTTGCCCGACTGCACCTCGTCCATGATCAGCAGAATGCCGTGCTTCTCGCAGCGCTCCTGCAGACCCTGCATGTATTTGGTGTTGGCCGGAATATAGCCCGCCTCCCCCTGGATCGGTTCGATGAGCATCGCCGCCGTCTCCATGGGCGTGCTCTGGACCTGCAGGATGTAGTCGAGCTCGCGCAGTGCGAAATCCGCCGCCTCGTCCTCGCTCATCCCGTACCAGTAGGTATCCGGGAACGGCGCCGTCACCACGCCGCCCATCATCGGCTGGACGCCCTGGCGCACCGCCGCGCTGGAGGTGGTGGTGGACAGCGAGCCCATGGTGCGGCCGTGGAAGCAGCCGCGGAAGGCGATGATATTGGGCTTGCCGGTGGCCTGCCGGGCCAGACGGATGGACGCCTCCACCGCCTCGGTACCGGCATTGGAGAAGAAAACACTGTCAATATGATCGGGCAGCAGCTCGACGATCCGATCCGAGAGCTCGAGGATCGGGCGGTGCTTCATGATCGCGTACTGCGCGTGGACCACCTTGTCGATCTGCGCCTTCGCCGCCTCAACGACCCGCGGGTGGCAGTGGCCGGTACTCAGCACGCCGATCCCCGACGCGAAGTCCATGTACTTGCCGCCATCCTCGGAGTAGACGTACATGCCCTGCGCGCGCTCGACCAGAATGTCGCTGGACTGGCGCAGCAGCGGCGAGAGATGGTGGACGTTGTCGCTCATGACATAGCCTCCTGGCTAAAGAATTCCCAATTCAGCATACGCGATCCGCGCCTGCATTTCTCCCCGGGTCGGACAACAAAACGCCGGATGATATCCTTATCGGACTCAGTCCGAAGAGGTTTCAAGGATGGCGATGCAAAGCAACGAGCCGGTGATTTTCGAGCGCGACTGCGAGGCGGCGCTGATCCCGGCCGGAGACACCGGCATCATCCCCAAGGGGGCGGAAGGCATGATCACCCAGGCGCTGGGCGGGAGCTATACCGTCTACATCCAGGGCAATCTGTTCCGCATTGACGGCAAGGATGCCGATGCCATCGGCAAGGAGCCGGAGCCGACGCCGGAGCTCCCGGATAACGCCTCGGCAGAGGACGTCGAGCAGCTCGTCTGGGATCAGATGCGGCGCTGCTACGACCCGGAGATCCCCATCAACATCGTCGAGCTGGGGCTGGTCTACCGCTGCGATATCACGCTCAACGACGATGGCACCCGGTCGGTGGACATCGACATGACGCTCACCGCACCGGGCTGCGGCATGGGCGATATCCTGGCCTATGATGTGCGCGAGAAAGTCAGACAGATCCCGACCATCGAGGAGGTCAAGGTGGAGATCGTCTTCGATCCGCCGTGGAGCTTTGAGATGATGTCGGAGGCGGCGAAGCTGCAGACCGGCATGATGTAGCGTTGCGGCCAGCGATGCGGCACCGATCCTCTATGCGAGTCTAGTCGGTGCCGTCGCCGCGCCGCGGCTCGGCGGGCTCCTCAATCATCCCGCGACCGGCCAGCTCGCTCAGCGCATCCGGCTCGATGAGCTGGATCTCCCGACCCTCGGCCTTCAGCCAGCCCTGATCGGAGAAGCGCCGGAACAGCCGGCTCATGGTCTCCGGCGCGAGCCCGAGGTAGTTGCCCAGATCGCTGCGCGCCACGGGCAGGCGGAAGCGCGTGGCGGACAGACCGCGTCGGGCAAAGCGATCGGAGAAGCTCATCAGCAGCATCGCCAGGCGCTCCTCGGCACTGCGCCGGGCCATGGCGAAGAGCATCTCCTGGTCGGCGAAGATTTCCTTGGACATCAGGCGCAGCAACTGGCGCTGCAACCCTGGAATATCCGCCGCCAGATGTTCGAGCTGCTCGAACGGCAGCTCGCAGATGCTGGTGGTCTCCAGCGACGCCGCCGAGCAGGGATGCACCCAGGTGTTGATGGCATCGAGCCCCACCAGCTCCCCGGGGAGGTGAAAGCCCGTGACCTGCTCCTCGCCCTCTTCGGTCGTGGTGTAAGTCTTCAGCGAACCCGAGCGCACGGCATAAATGGCCTGAAAGTTGTCTCCGCCCCAATACAGGTGATCGCCCCGCTGCAGCGGCCGCCTGCGCTCCACGATGGAATCGAGCTGCTCGATATCCGCCTCGCTGAGCGACATGGGAAGGCAGAGCTGATTCAGGCTGCAATGGGCACAGGCCTGGCGGAGACTGGAGATACGAAAGTCCGAGAGATCGGAATCGCTCATTGGCTGTCCTGCCTTTGGTCGCCGTCGCAACCACTCCTCCGGAGTTGGATTCTCACGCATAAAGCATACTTCAGGTGCGGTACCGGTGCCACAACAGACTCAATCCGCGAAATGGCGGTAGCCGGCGGCGGCCTCGAGGATGCGCTCATCACCCCACCAGACGCCCTCGCCCTGGCGCACCTCGCCGATGCAGCGCACCGGCGTGCGCGCACGCCGGGCGGCGGCCCGCACCGCTCCCCCGGCCCCGCGCGGCGCGGTAAAGCAGAGCTCGTAGTCGTCCCCCCCGCCGAGCTGCAGGCGACGCGCCCCGGCCTCTCCCGCCCAGCGCTGCAGCCGCGCCGAGGGCCGGCAGCAGGCCGGATCGAGATGCAGCGCCACACCACTGCGCTCGGCGATATGACCGGCATCGGCGGCAAGACCATCGGAGAGATCAATGGCGGCACTGGCCACGCCGGCCAGCGCCTGACCCAGTGCCACCCGCGGCCGAGGCGCAATGAAGGCCTGTTGCAGCCCCCGCCAGTGTGCCAGCTCCCGGTCTCCGTCCTGCTGCCAGACCGCCAGGCCGGCGGCGGCCTCGCCCGGCCGCCCGGACACCCAGACCACATCCCCGGGATGGGCACCATCCCGGCGCAGGGCGACACCCGCGGCCCGACCCGTGATCTGCAGGCTCACGGTCAATGGCCCACGGGTCACATCGCCGCCGATCAGGGCTACACCGCTATCCCGTGCCAGACACCCAAGGCCATCGGCAAATTCAGCCACCCAGGGCTCGTCCGGCGCCGGCAGCGTCAGGCCCAGCAGCGCCCAGCAGGGCTCACCGCCCATGGCGGCGATGTCACTCAGGTTCACCGCCAGCGCCCGGTAGCCGACCCAGTAAGCCGGCAGATCCGCCGGGAAATGCACCCCCTCGACCAGGGTATCGAGGGCCATCAGCAGGGGCCGATCGCCGGGCTGGGTGATGGCGGCGTCATCCCCGGGCCCGAGCAGGACGTCGTCACGGATGGCACCCAGCCGGGCCAGGTAGCGTTCGATGAGTTGGAATTCGGAACAGCCGGCCATGCCGTTGACCGGTCAGCGCCGCCGAGTCTTCAGCTCGGCGGCCCGCAGGGGCTGGTCGCGGCCGACGCGGTCAAGTACGCCGTTGATGTAGCGATGGCTCTGCTCGGCGCCGAACGCCTTGGCCAGTTCCACTGCCTGGTCGATGCACACCCGGTAGGGTACCTCCAGACGCTCGCGCAGCTCATAGGTGCCCAGGCGCAGCAGCGAGCGTTCCACCGGATCGAGGTTGCGCGCCGGGCGATCGAGATAGCGGTCGAACGCCGCATCCAGGCTGTCCGCCTCATCCGTAATGCCGCGGAAGACCTCCGAGAAATAGTCCAGGTCCATCCGGCCCAGGCGATGCTCGCCGAGGAACTGCCGCTGGATGTCGGCGGGGTCCTGCCCTGTCAACTGCCACTGATAGAGCGCCTGGAGCACGCGCCGGCGGGCCCGCGCCCGGGCGCGGTTGGCCTTCGCATGGTTCACAGACGGCGCAGGAGACTGATCATCTCGAGCAGTGACATGGCCGCCTCGGCACCCTTGTTGCCGGCCTTGGTGCCGGCCCGCTCGATGGCCTGCTCGATGCTGTCGGTGGTGAGCACACCAAAGGCAACGGGCACGCTGCGCTGGTGGCTGACCTGACCAAGCCCCTTGGCACATTCGCCGGCGACGTACTCGAAGTGCGGTGTCCCGCCGCGAATCACGCAGCCCAGGGCGACGATGCCGTCGTAGTCGCCGGAGGCCGCCAGCCGGTCGGCGATCAGCGGCAGCTCCCAGGCACCCGGCACCCGCACCAGGGTGAGCGCCTCGTCGGCGACGCCGTGGCGGACCAGGGCATCCCGGGCGCCGCCGACCAGCGGGTCGACGATAAAGTCGTTGAAACGAGTGGCCACCAGCGCGATCCGCGCATCGTTGGCCGTGAAATCACCTTCGAGGGTCTTCATGTTCATACCGTTGTCGTTCTGTGGACGGGCGCAAGCCTAAACCGCCATGCGCCCCGTGGAAACCGCCGATCAGGCCGACGGCTCGGCCTCGCTCGCGGTCTGGACGTAATCGACCACCTCCATGCCAAAACCGGAGAGGCCGTACATGATCTTGGGCGTGGAGAGAACGCGCATGCGCCGGATGCCCAGATCCGTGAGAATCTGCGCCCCGATCCCATAGGTCCGCAGCGCCTGGCTTTCCTCGCTGGACTCACGCGGCTCCGGCGTCATCTCGCCGCTCAGGGAGAGCGCCTGGAACTCGCGCATGCGAGCGAGCACCTCATCACGATCGTCTGCACGGCGCAGCATCAACAGACAGACCGGTTCCTGGTCGCTGCCCCCGATCTCGGCCAGCGACTCGCGCAGCGACCAGGTCTGATCCGGCGCCGTCGCGCCGAACAGATCCGCCAGCGTGTTCTCTATCTGTACGCGCACCAGCGCCGGTGTCTCCGGGTCGGTCTGGCCGCGCAGCAGGGCGAAGTGCAGTGCGCCATCCACCGTGTCCTGATAGGCATAGAGATGGAACCGCCCGTACTCGGTGGGCAGCTCGCAGTCGGCGACCCGCTCGACGGTACGCTCGTTGCGAATGCGGTAGGCGATCAGGTCAGCCACGGTACCGATCTTGATGTCATGCTCGCGGGCGAAGGCAAGCAGATCGTCGCGCCGGGCCATGGTGCCGTCCTCGTTGAGGACCTCGACGATGACCGCCGCCGGCTCGAAGCCGGCGAGCCGGGCCAGATCGCAGCCGGCCTCGGTGTGCCCGGCCCGGGTGAGCACGCCACCGGGCTGCGCCATGAGCGGGAAGACATGCCCCGGCTGGATGATGTCCTCGGGCGCCGCCTGGGGCGAGACCGCGGCCTGGATGGTGCGGGCCCGATCCGCCGCGGAGATGCCCGTCGTAACACCCCGCGCCGCCTCGATACTCAGCGTGAACCGGGTGCCCTGGTGGTCGCCGGCGCCCGAGACCATCAGCGGCAGGCGCAGTTGCTCGCAGCGCTCGCGGGTGAGGGTCAGGCAGATCAGCCCACGGCCGTAGCGGGCCATGAAGTTGACATCATCCGGCCGAATCATGGAGGCGGCCATGAGCAGGTCGCCCTCGTTCTCGCGATCCTCGTCATCGAGCATGAGCACCATGCGCCCTGCGCTGAGCTCGTCGATGATCTCCTCAATCGTGTTAAACGCCATGCCTAATCCTCAAGAAAGCCACTGCGCCGCAGCAATGCCTCGCTCACTCCGCCGCGATTCACGTCCTCACCGCCCTGCATCAGCCGCTCCAGGTAGCGGGCGATGAGGTCGACCTCGAGGTTCACCGACTGGCCCGGGTCATAATCTCCCAGCGTGGTCACCGCCGATGTATGGGGGACGATGTTGACATCGAACTCGGCGCCATCCACCCGGTTGACCGTCAGGCTGATGCCCTCGATGGCGATGGAACCCTTCTCGGCGATGTACCGGGCGAGCGCCTCCGGCGCGCGAAAGCGCCAGCGCTCGGAGCGACCATCCGGCGTGCGCGAGACCACCTCGCCGACGCCATCCACATGGCCGCTGACCAGATGGCCACCGAGCGGCGTGGACAGGGTCAGTGCCGTCTCCAGGTTGACCCGATCGCCCGGCGCGAGGCGGCCGAGGGTGGTCCGGGCCAGACTCTCCAGCGAGACATCCGCGGCGAAACCCTTGCCATCCACCTCGACGGCGGTCAGGCAGCAGCCGTTCACGGCAATGCTGTCGCCAATGGCCACCGACTGCAGATCGAGCCCCTCGGCATCGAACCGCATGCGGCGGTCACCGCCGGTCTCACGGCTTTCCTGCAGGGTTCCCGCGGCCTGAATAATGCCGGTGAACATTCACACCTCCTCGGGTTCGCGCACACGCAGCGTCAGGCGCAGGTCCTCGCCCACGCGGCGCTGATCCATCCAGGTGAGCGGCAGGCGATCCGTCATCACCTCCAGCCCGGAGAGCGCCAGCAGCGGACGCCCTTCATGCCCCATCAGATGCGGCGCCAGGTAGACGATCAGCTCGTCCACCAGGCCGGCCTGGATCCAGGCGCCGGTCAGCCGCGGGCCGGCCTCCATCCACACCTCGTTGATCTCGACGCCGGCCAGCACCTCCAGCGCCGCGGTTGGGCTGACATGGCTGTCCTCGCCCGGGGCGACGTGCCAGAGCTCCGCGCCGGCATGCACCAGGTCGGGCTCGCGTGCCGGCATCGTACCGCCATGAATAAGCACAACGCCGCGCTCGTCGGCCAGCATCCCGGCATCCGGCGGCGTGCGCAGATCGGTATCAATGACCACGCGGCGCGGCGGTAGGAAGTCCGCCTCGACATCGCGCACGGTGAGCTGCGGATCATCGGCGATGACCGTGTCGACACCGGTGACGATCGCCCCGCTACCGGCCCGCCAGCGATGGACGTCATGACGGGCGGCATCGCTGGTGATCCAGCGGCTCTCGCCCGAGGCCATCGCCGTGCGCCCATCGAGGCTCGCGGCGAGCTTGGCCCGGACGTAGGGCAGTCCCGCGCGCATGCGGCGGAAGAAGCCGGGGTTGAGGCGCTCGCTGTGCTCGGCCATCAGACCCGCTGTGACGGCCACACCGGCCTCGCGAAGGCGATCCAGCCCGCGACCGGCCACCCGCGGATTGGGATCGGTGGCGGCCGCGACCACCCGGGCGATGCCGGCCTCGATCAGGGCATCGGCGCAGGGCGGGGTGCGTCCGTAGTGGCTGCAGGGCTCGAGGGTGACATAGGCGGTGGCCCCGGCCGTATCGCCGCCTGCCGCGCGCAGCGCCAGGATCTCGGCATGCGGCTCGCCGGCCCGGGCATGCCAGGCCTCGCCGATGCACTCGCCATCGCGCACCAGCACACAGCCCACCCGCGGGTTGGGGTCGCAGGTCCAGCGCCCGCGTTCGGCCAGTTGCAGCGCCCGCGCCATCCAGGCGTGGTCGGCGGCGCTGAAGTCACTCAAGAGTGATCACCGTTGTCCATCAGCGGTGCATCAGACTCTTCCAGCCCCTCGATCACCTCGCGGAAGGCGCTCACGTCCTGGAAGCTGCGGTAGACCGAGGCAAAGCGCACATAGGCCACCTGGTCGAGTTCGCGCAACTCCTCCATGACCCACTCGCCGATGGTGCTCGCCGCCACTTCGCCATCACCCAGCGCCTGAATGCGCTGCCGGATGCGGTTGAGCGCGGATTCCACCGCCTCGGTGGCCACCGGACGCTTTTCCAGCGCCCGCATCATGCCCGTGCGCAGCCGCAGCTCGTCGAACTGCACGCGGGTGCCGTCACGCTTGACCACGCGGGGCATGACCAGCTCCGCCGATTCGTAGGTGGTGAATCGCTCCCCGCAGCCAACGCATTCGCGCCGGCGCCGCACCTGGTCACCCTCGCTCGCGAGCCGCGAGTCAATGACCCGCGTATCCTGCGTCTGGCAGAACGGACAGCGCATTCCGCTCTATGAGCCCTGCAGGGCCTCGTAGACCGGATGACGCAGGCAGATCTCGGTGACCTGGTCGCGGACCCGGGCGCGGACGGCGTCATCGTTGATGTCATCGAGGACATCGCAGATCCAGCCGGCCAGCTCCCGGCTCTCGGCCTCACCGAAGCCACGGGTGGTGATGGCGGGCGTGCCGATCCGCAGCCCCGAGGTCACGAACGGCGACTGCGGGTCATTGGGCACGGTGTTCTTGTTCACCGTGATGTGGGCATCCTCCAACGCGGCGTCCGCCTCCTTGCCGGTCAGCCCCTTGCTGACCAGATCCATCAGGAACAGATGGTTGTCCGTGCCGCCCGATACCACGTCGTAACCGCGCTCCATGACGGTCTTCGCCATGGCGCGGGCATTGGCGACGACCCGCTCCTGGTAGACACGGAAGTCCGGATCCTGCGCCTCGCGGAAAGCGACCGCCTTGCCGGCGATGGCATGCATGAGCGGCCCGCCCTGTGTGCCCGGGAAGATGAGCGACTGCAGCTTCTTGGTCACTTCCGGGTTTTCGCGGGCGAGGATCAGCCCGCCACGGGGGCCGCGCAGGCTCTTGTGCGTGGTCGTGGTCACCGCATCGGCATAAGGCACCGGACTCGGGTACACGCCGGCCGCCACCAGACCAGCGACATGGGCCATGTCGGCCACCAGCCAGGCACCGACTTCGTCGGCGATGGCCCGGAAGCGGGCCCAGTGGACGATGCGCGAGTAGGCCGAGAATCCGGCCACGATGATCTTCGGCTGATGCGCCTTCGCCAGACGCTCAACCTGGGCATAATCGATCTCGCCGGTATCCGAGGTCACACCGTACTGAACGGGGGTGTAGATCTTGCCCGAGAAGTTCGGCTTCGCTCCGTGGGTGAGGTGCCCACCATGATCCAGGCTCAGCCCCAGCAGGGTGTCACCGGGCTGGGCCAGCGCCATGAACACCGCCAGATTGGCGCTCGAGCCGGAATGCGGCTGGACATTGGCATAGTCCGCGCCGAACAGCGCCTTGGCCCGTTCGATGGCCAGATTCTCGGCGATGTCCACATACTGGCAGCCACCGTAGTAGCGTTTGCCCGGATAGCCCTCGGCGTACTTGTTGGTGAGTACGCTGCCCTGCATCTCGAGCACCCGCGGGCTGGCGTAGTTCTCGGAGGCGATGAGCTCGATGTGCGTTTCCTGGCGATGACGCTCGTGATCGATGGCGTCGGCCAGCTCCGGGTCGAATCCGGCAACGGTCATGTCCTTGGAATACATGCCTGTCCCTCATCTGGCGGGCGGATCATGGAAACCGCAAATTATAGCGGAAACCACCTTTTCATGCATTGCGGGCGGCGCTTCTCTCAAGGCGCGAGACTTCGTAGACTGGTGGGATGGCACAATATATCTACACCATGAATCGGGTCGGCAAGGTCGTCCCGCCCAAGAAGCATATCCTCCGGGATATCTCCCTTTCTTTCTTCCCCGGCGCCAAGATCGGTGTGCTCGGTCTCAATGGTTCCGGCAAGTCGACGCTGCTGCGCATCATGGCCGGCATCGACACCGACATCGAAGGCGAGGCGCGGCCGCAGCCGGGGATCAATATCGGCTACCTCTCGCAGGAGCCCGAGCTCGATCCGGCGAAGGACGTCCGCGGCAATGTCGAGGAGGGCGTGGCCGATACCAAGGCGCTGATCGATCAGTTCAACGAGGTCTCGGCGAAATTCGCCGACCCGGACGCCGACTTCGAGGCGCTGATGGCCGAGCAGGGAAAGCTGCAGGACAGAATCGACGCCGCCGATGCCTGGGACCTGGAGCGCAAGCTCGACCAGGCCGCCGAGGCGCTGCGCCTGCCGCCCTGGGAGGCCGATGTCACCAAGCTCTCGGGCGGTGAACGCCGCCGGGTGGCGCTCTGCCGGCTGCTGCTCTCCAACCCCGACATGCTGCTGCTCGACGAGCCCACCAACCACCTCGACGCCGAGTCGGTGGCCTGGCTCGAGCGATTCCTCGCCGAATTCCCCGGCACCGTGGTGGCGGTCACCCATGATCGCTACTTCCTCGATAACGTCGCCGGCTGGATCCTCGAGCTCGACCGCGGCCATGGCATCCCCTGGGAGGGCAACTACTCCTCCTGGCTCGAGCAGAAGGAAAAACGCCTCGCTCAGGAGGCCCGCGAGCAGGCCGCTCACCGCAAGGCCATGCAGGCCGAGCTCGAGTGGGTGCGCTCTAACCCCAAGGGCCGCCAGTCGAAGAGCAAGGCGCGCCTGAAGCAGTTCGACGAGCTCCAGTCGAAGGAATTCCAGGAGCGCAACGAGACCAACGAGATCTACATCCCGCCGGGCCCGCGCCTCGGTAATGTCGTGGTCGAGGCCGACGCCGTGCGCAAGGGCTTTGACGACCACCTGCTGGTCGACGGTCTCTCGTTCACCCTGCCCGCGGGCGGCATCTGCGGGATCATCGGCCCCAACGGCGCCGGCAAGACGACCATGTTCCGCATGATCGTCGGCCAGGAGACGCCCGACGACGGCAGCATCCGGCTCGGCGAGACGGTGGATCTGGCCTACGTCGACCAGAGCCGCGATCACCTTGATGACGACAAGACGGTCTGGGAGGAGATCTCCGGCGGCCACGACATCCTGCAGGTGGGCAAGTATGAGGTGAACTCGCGGGCCTACGTCGGGCGTTTCAACTTCAAGGGCCAGGATCAGCAGAAGCGCATCGGCGACCTCTCCGGTGGCGAGCGCAACCGCGTGCACCTGGCCAAGCTGCTGCAACGCGGTGGCAACCTGTTGCTGCTCGACGAGCCCACCAACGATCTCGACGTCGAGACCCTGCGCGCCCTCGAAGAGGCCCTGCTGGTCTTCCCGGGTTCGGCCATGGTGATCTCCCATGACCGCTGGTTCCTGGATCGCATCGCCACCCATATCCTCGCCTTCGAGGGCGACAGCCAGGTGACCTGGTTCGAGGGCAATTACCAGGAGTACGAGGCCGACCGGCGCAAGCGGCTGGGCGACGAGGCGCTCAACCCGCACCGCATCAAGTACCGCCGGCTCGCCGACTGATGGGCGGGCCCAACGCGCAGACCGCCACCCTGCTCATGCACTGCCCGGATCGCCCGGGTGTGGTGGCCGCCGTGACCCGGTTTCTGGCCGGGCACGGCGCCAACATCATCGATCTCGACCAGCACGTCGACCGCGCCGAGGGCGTGTTCTTCATGCGCGTGAAATGGGAGCTGGACGGCTTCGGCCTCGACACCGCGGGCTTCGGCGCCGCCTTCGAGTCGGCCATTGCCGACGACTTCCAGGCCACCTGGCAGCTCCATCACGATGCCCGGCCGCTGCGCATGGCGCTGTTCGTCTCGAAGATGTCGCACTGCCTCTACGATCTGCTCTCGCGCTGGCAGTCCGGGGAGTGGCGCGTGGAGATTCCGCTGATCATCAGCAACCACGAGACGCTGCGCCCGGTGGCCGAGCAGTTCGGTCTGCCCTTCCACTGCTTTGCCATCACACCGGAGACCAAGGCCGAGCAGGAGGCGCGTGAGATCGCCCTGCTCGAGGAAAACGGCATTGATCTGGTCATCCTGGCGCGCTACATGCAGATCGTCAGCCCGCAGCTCATCAATGCCTTTCCGCAGCGGATCATCAATATCCACCACTCCTTCCTGCCCGCGTTCGCCGGCGCAAAGCCCTACCACGCCGCCCATGCCCGGGGCGTGAAGATCATCGGGGCCACCAGTCACTACGTCACCGAAGACCTGGACGCCGGCCCCATCATCGAGCAGGACGTGACCCGCATCACCCACCGGGATTCCGTGGGCGAGCTGGTGCGCAAGGGACAGGATCTGGAAAAACTCGTACTCGCCCGCGGGGTGTGGGCGCATCTCCAGCGCCAGACGCTGGTCTACCGCAACCGCACCATCGTCTTCAGCTAGCCGGGCGGCGGCAGTCCGGGCGCCGTCCGGCCTCGAGGGCCTGCTCGTAGAGATAGAGCGCCCGGGGCATGGCCGCCTGCAGATCCTCGATACGCTGATTGCGGGAGGGATGCGTGGAGAGGAACGCCGGCGGCCCGTTGCCACTGGCCTTGGCCATGTTCCGCCATAGCGCCACGCTGGCCTCGGGATTGAACCCGGCGCGTGCCATCAGATCCAGACCGATCTCGTCGGCCTCCGACTCGTGCAGGCGACTGAACGGCAGGATGATGCCCACCTGTGCGCCGATCCCCAGCACCGCCATCAGCTCCTGGCGCTGGGGGTCATCGCCGGCGGCCACCTGCAGCGCCCCCAGTCCCACCGTCGTGGCAAACTGCGTGGACATCCGCTCATTGGCGTGCTCGGCCATGACGTGGGCAATCTCATGACCAATCACAGCGGCGAGCTGATCCTGATTCTCGGCCACGTCCAGCAGCCCGGTATAGACCCCGATCTTGCCACCGGGCAGCGCGAAGGCGTTGACCTGCTCGCTGTCGAAGACGGTCACCTCCCAGCCGTTTTCGGCGTACTCCGACGGCACCTGCGGGATGATGGCATCGGCCACGCACTCCACGTAGTCCACCACCGGCCCCTGCTCGATGATCGGCTCGTTCGCCTTCATCTGGCCGTACGCCTCAACGCCCATGCTGCGCATCTGCGATTCGGGGAAGAACTGTAACTGTGAGCGGCCGGTGGGCGATGTCGCGCAGGCCGCCACCACCAGGCCCAGCGCGACGGCCAGAGTGGCCCGCAGTGCGGCGGCGACTCGCCGCCGGCTGCGGCGGTCAGGCCTTGCCATCATCACGCTCCGAACCCTCATCATGCTGCCCATCGGGTCGCGGGAATTCGGCGGGCGGCTCGATGGGCGGCGGCCCGGCACGCCCCTGGGCGAGGATCTGCCAGGCGATATGCCACATCCCCATCACCAGGCCGATGATGCCGATAATGCCCAGCGGCGCAAAGGAGGCGAACGGCGTGCTGAAGAGCAGCCATAGACCAGCCCCGAGCGCAAACCAGCGCCCGGCGAAGGTGCCACAGTGATCGCGGCACCAACGCGCCCGCTCCCCGGCAGACGCCGTCGCCAGCGGAGGCTGACGCAGATGCCAGAGCGCGAACCAATACGCAATGAACCGCCGCGGCCAGGTTTCCATGGCCGTATTATGCACCCCGGGCGGCTGGGGTAAACCGGCAGATTCCGTATAATGGCGGGTTTCACGATGGCAAACGGAGTCCGCCGCGAATGTCTCAGCGCATTGACCGACTGCATCAGGCCCTCGCCGAGCGCATCCTGCTGCTCGACTGCGCCATGGGCACGATGATCCAGTCGTACGAGCTGGACGAGCCCGATTTCCGCGGCGAGCGCTTCGCCGAGCACCCGAAGGATCTCAACGGCAACAACGATCTGCTGGTGCTCACCCGACCGGATATCATCGCCGAGATCCATCGCGAGAACCTCGCCGCGGGCGCCGATATCGTCGAGACCAACACCTTCTCGGCCACCACCATCGCCCAGGCCGACTACGGCATGGAGGACCGGGCGCGGGAGATCAACGTCGAGGCCGCGCGCATCGCCCGTGAGGCCTGCGACGAGTTCGAGGCCGAGGACCCCGCGCGACCGCGCCTCGTCGCCGGCGCCATCGGCCCGACCAACCGCACCGCCTCCATCTCGCCGGACGTCAACGACCCGGGCAAGCGCAACGTCACCTTCGACGAGCTGGTCACCGCCTATCGCGAGGCGGCCGAGGGCCTGCTCGAGGGCGGCGCCGACATCCTGCTCATCGAGACCATCTTCGACACCCTCAACGCCAAGGCGGCGATCTATGCGCTGGAGCGGTTGTTCGAGGACCGCGGCGAGCGCTGGCCGGTGATGATCTCCGGGACCATCACCGACGCCTCCGGACGGACGCTATCCGGTCAGACCACCGAGGCATTCTGGAACTCGGTGCGCCACGCCCGGCCCTTTACCGTGGGGCTGAACTGCGCGCTGGGCGCCGATCTCATGCGCCCGTTCGTCAAGGAGATCAGCCGGGTGGCGGACACCTACGTCACCGTCTACCCGAACGCCGGTCTGCCCAACGAATTCGGCGAGTACGACCACTCCGCGGAGTTCATGGCCGGGATCATGAAGGAGTTCGCCGAGAGCGGCTTCGTGAACATCATCGGCGGCTGCTGCGGCACCACGCCCGAGCACATCCGGGCGCTGGCAGAAGTCGTGGCCGGCCTGCCACCGCGGCCGATCCCCGAGCCCGAGCGGGCCATGCGGCTCTCGGGGCTGGAGCCGTGCAATATCGGCGAAGAGAGTCTGTTCGTGAACATCGGCGAGCGGACCAACGTCACCGGCTCGGCGCGCTTCAAGCGGCTGATCAAGGAGGGCGATTACGACACCGCACTCGAGGTGGCGCGGGAGCAGGTCGATGGCGGCGCGCAGATCATCGACGTCAACATGGACGAGGGCATGCTCGATGCCACCGAGGCCATGGAGAGCTACCTCAAACTCGTGGCCGCCGAGCCGGATATCGCGCGGGTGCCGGTGATGGTGGACTCGTCCAAGTGGGACGCCATGATCGCCGGGCTGAAGTGCATCCAGGGCAAGTCGGTGGTCAACTCCATCTCGCTCAAGGAAGGCGAGGCGCCGTTTCTCGCGCAGGCCGCCGATCTCAAGCGCCACGGCGCCGCGGTCGTGGTCATGGCCTTCGACGAGCAGGGCCAGGCCGATACCTACGAGCGGCGCATCGAGATCTGCGAGCGCGCCTATCGCCTGCTCACCGAGCGGGTCGACTACCCGGCCGAAGACATCATCTTCGACCCCAACATCTTCCCGGTGGCCACGGGCATCGCCGAGCATGACCGCTACGCGGTGGACTTCATCGCCGCCACCCGCTGGATCAAGGACAACCTCCCCTACGCCAAGGTCAGCGGCGGGCTGTCGAATCTGTCGTTCTCTTTCCGTGGCAACAACGCGGTGCGCGAGGCGATGCACTCGGTCTTCCTCTACCACGCCATCCGCGGCGGGCTCGACATGGCCATCGTCAACGCCGGCCAGCTCGAGGTCTATGACGATATCGACCCGGAGCTGCGCGAGCATGTCGAGGATGTCGTGCTGGCGCGCCGCGAGGACGCCACCGAGCGGCTGCTGGATCTCGCCGAGCGCTACAAGGGTCAGGGGGGCAAGAAAAAGGAAGAGGATCTCGCCTGGCGCGAGCAGCCCGTCGCCAAGCGCCTCGAGCATGCGCTCGTGAAGGGCATCGCCGATTACACCGACGAGGATGTCGAGGAGGCGCGCCAGCAGTTCAACCGCCCCATCGAGGTCATCGAAGGCCCGCTGATGGACGGCATGAACGTGGTCGGCGACCTCTTCGGCGAGGGCAAGATGTTCCTGCCCCAGGTGGTGAAATCCGCCCGCGTGATGAAAAAGGCCGTCGCCTACCTGCTGCCGTATATCGAGGAAGAAAAGGCCGCGAGCGGCAACACCGACGACGAGCCCGCCGGGCGCATCCTGCTCGCCACGGTCAAGGGCGACGTGCACGATATCGGCAAGAACATCGTCGGCGTGGTGCTCCAGTGCAACAACTTCGAGGTCACCGACCTCGGCGTCATGGTGCCCGCCGAGCAGATCCTCGAGACCGCCATCGAAAAGCGGGCCGATGTCATCGGCCTGTCCGGGCTGATCACCCCGTCCCTCGACGAGATGGTCAACGTGGCCAAGGAGATGCAGCGCCGGGGCATGGAGCTGCCGCTGCTCATTGGCGGCGCCACCACCTCGCGCGTGCACACCGCAGTCAAGATCGACCCGCGCTATGACGGTGATGTCATCTACGTCAAAGACGCCTCGCGCGCTGTGGGCGTGGCTAGCAACCTGGTGAGCGATACCCGCTACGAGGACTTCGCCGCCGGCATCCGCCGCGAATATGAACGCGTGCGCAAGCAGCATGCCGGGCGTCAGAAGCGGCAGAAATGGCTGAGCCTCGAGGCCGCCCGTGACAACCGGACGCCCGTCGACTGGACGGACTGGGCGCCGGCACGCCCCCACCAGCCCGGCATCCATGTCATCGAGCCCTCACTCGAGGAGCTCGTGGAGTACATCGACTGGACACCGTTCTTCCACGCCTGGGAGCTCGCGGGCTCTTATCCGAAGATCCTCGACGATGAGGTCGTGGGTGAGGAGGCGCGCAAGCTGCATGCCGACGCCCTCGAGATGCTCGATCGGCTCGTCGCCGAGGGCTGGCTCACGGCACGCGGCGTCTACGGCCTGTTCCCGGCCAATGGGGTCGGCGACGACACCGAGCTCTACACCGACGAGAGCCGCAGCGAGGTCCTCACGACCCTGCACCACCTGCGCCAGCAGAACGAAAAGCCCGAGGGCCGGCCCAACCAATCACTGGCGGACTTCGTCGCGCCCCGGGAGACCGGTCAGCCCGACTGGATGGGCGCCTTCGCCGTGACCACCGGCATTGGCATCGACGAGCCCGTGACGCGCTTCGAGGCCGATAACGACGACTACAACTCGATCATGGTCAAGGCGCTCGCCGATCGCCTCGCCGAGGCCTTCGCCGAGATGCTCCACCAGCGCGTCCGCCGTGAATACTGGGGCTACCAGCCCGACGAGCAGCTCGACAACCGGGCGCTCATCGACGAGCAATACAGCGGTATCCGGCCGGCGCCGGGTTATCCCGCCTGCCCGGATCACACCGAAAAGGACCTGCTCTGGGCGCTCCTTGATGTCGAGCAGCGCATCGGCCTGCGACTCACCGAGAGCCGCGCCATGTTCCCCACCGCCGCGGTCTCCGGCTGGTACTTCGGCCATCCCGACAGCCGTTACTTCGGCCTCGGGCGCATCTACCGCGATCAGGTCGAGGACTATGCCGCGCGCAAGGGCATGTCGGTGCGCGAGGTAGAGCGCTGGCTCGCCCCCAACCTGGGCTATGAGCCGGACGATGACTGAGTTGCAAGACCGGCCCAGTCCGGCAGACTGAGCACTCCATTCGAGGACAACCGAGGTAGACCATGACGGCAGTTACCCGATCACTCGCTCCCATCGTGGCGCTGCTGGCCTTTGCCCTGGTTTTCGCCAGCGGCACTGCCACGGCCCAGTCGAATAACTCGGAGCCGGCGCTCCAGCCCCAGGGTGAGCAGCCGCAGGCCGAGGTCCGTGCCCGCCACGAGAACTGGATCGTGCGCTGTCAACCCGCGCCCGAAGAAGCCTTTGGAGCCAGCGAATTCTGCGAGATGTACCAGCAGGTGAGCGAGCAGGAAAGCGAACAGACCGTGCTCGAGGTGGTCATCGGCTACCCCCAGGACGCCGGCCAGCCGGTGGCGCTTTTCAACCTGCCGCTGGGCATGCGTCTGCCCCCCGGCGTGCAGATGCAGGTCGATGACAACGAGCCGATTCAGTTCCCGGTCCAGCTCTGTCTGGGCAGCGGCTGCCGCGCCGATATCGAACTCGGCGAGACACT
The DNA here is from genome assembly GCF_040838345.1 of Spiribacter sp. 1M189. Classification (NCBI taxonomy): domain Bacteria; kingdom Pseudomonadati; phylum Pseudomonadota; class Gammaproteobacteria; order Chromatiales; family Ectothiorhodospiraceae; genus Spiribacter; species Spiribacter insolitus. Next base: position 1,230,194 of record NZ_JBAKFF010000001.1, read on the forward strand.
GATCGGTCAGATGCGTGCCGGTACCGAGGCGGTGCTGACCATCGTCGACCCACAGGGCCGTAACGTCGAGATCCCCATGTCGCTGCTCGGCTTTAGCGCGGCACTGGCGGAGCTGCAGGCCAGTCAGCCGTAGGCCGGCCGAACCCATCCATCCGACAGGAGATCAGAAGCCGATATGGAACTCATCATCAACCCCGGTGACGGCGTTCACCTCTCCGATGCGCTGCGTGACCACCTCCAGCACAAGCTCGAGCCGGTGGAGCGCAAGCACGGCGAGCGCCTGACGCGCATCGAGGCCCACTTCAAGGACGAGAACGCCAGCAAGGGTGGCCGCGACATCCACTGCCTGCTCGAGGCCCACCCGCGTGGCATGGACCCCATCGTCGCCGAGGCGCTGGCCGAGGACGCCTACACCGCCTCGCACCAGGCCGCGGGCAAGCTCGACCGCGCGCTGGCCAACCACTTCGGCAAGATCGACCGCAAGCGCCCGCACTGACCGACACCGAATGGTCATGCAGGCGGGGCAGACTGGCTGAATGTGGAGGGTAATCGCCGATGCCCTCGGCCTGATCGCAAGCGGTCTGCTGCCCCGCCGTCAGGGGCTGCTGCGCAACGGACCCCGGCGCTGGGCCGTGACCCTGGGCCTGGCGCTCATCCTGCCGGTGGTGCTGCTCTACTACTGGATCGGCCTGTGGCTCGATGAACTGCTCTTCCGTGGCTATCGCCGGGTCGCCGTGGCGCGGCCGGTGTTCATCCTGGGCGTGCCGCGCAGCGGCACGACCGCCTTGCACGAGGCCCTCGCCGAGGATCGTCAGTTCACCACACAGCGCACCTGGGAGTGCCTGCTCGCCCCCGCGATCAGCCATCGCCACCTCTGGCGCGGACTCGCCCGGGTGGATCGCCGGCTGGGCAGGCCGCTGCGCCGGCTCGCCGGCTGGCTCAACCGCCGCTGGGTCGCACCCCTCACCGATGCCCACCCCATGCGCCTTCATGCCCCGGAGGAGGACTACTTAAGCCTCCTCCCGCAGCTCTCGGCCTTCATTCTGGTGGTCGCCTTCCCCGACAGCGACCGACTCTGGCGCCTCGGTCGCGGCGATATCGCCCTCGCAGACGACGAGCGCCAACGACTCATGCGCCAGTACCGGCGGGTCATCCAGCGGCATCTGTACTTCCATGGCGCCGAGCGTACCTATCTGGCGAAGAACGCCAGTCACGCCACCCTGGCCGCCAGCCTGCTCGAGGCCTTCCCGGATGCCCGCTTCATTGCCTGCCTGCGCGATCCCGCCGAGGTGGTCTCCTCGCAGCTCTCGAGCCTCGGCCCGGGGCTGCGTGCGCTGCATGGCCCGATCCGTCAGGACGAGCTCACGCGGCGCATGCTCGCGCAACTGCAGTTCGGCTATCGCAACCTGCTATCGGTGCTACCGGCGCGGGCCGGCGATCGCGCGGTGTTCCTCCCCCTCGGCGCACAGCGCCAGGGGCTGGCCCAGGCGATTCGCCAGGTCTATGCCCATCTGGGATTGCCGCTCGGGACGGCATTCGCCGAACGCCTCGACACCCTGGATGCCCAGGCCCGGACACATCGCTCCGGCCACCGGCATGCCCTCACCGACTACGGCCTCGACGGCGCCCAGGTCGCCGAAGCATTCGCCGACATCCGGGCGGCCTTCAACTTTGCCGCCACCGAGGCCATCCCCGCCGGCCAACAGACGCCCCTTGATCATCGACTGCGCGTGGTCGTGGTCTCGGATGCCGCACCACAGCGTAACGGCGTGGGCACCTACTACAGCGACCTGATCGCCCACCTCGACACGCGGGTGGCGGCGATCCGGCTGATCGCCAACGGCGGCGAGGGCCCGGTGATTCCGCACTGGCATGAGACTGCCCTGCCCGGCGACGCCACGCAGAGCATCGCCCTGCCCTCGCCCATTGCGCTGCGCCGGGCCATCGCGAATACCGCCCCCGAGGTGGTGATCGTCGCCACCCCCGGGCCCTACGGCATCCTCGCCGGCCTCATGGCGCGGCGCCTGGGGGCGCGGCTGATTTTCGGCCTGCATACCGACTACGAGGCGCTCGCCGGGCTCTACTGGGGGCGCCTGCGCGGCGCCGTGAACCGGGTGGCGATGCGCGGCATCAACCGCGTTCTCTTCCGCCGTGCCGGCGTGGTGGTGAGCAACTCGGCCCATATGCACCAGCTCGCGCGGGAAAAGGGCGCCCGCCATGCCATCCGGGTGAACACCCCCATCCCGCGGGAGTTCCTCGAGACCCCCCTGGCGCCACTGCAGATACCGCCCCGACGGATCCTCTTCGTCGGCCGCCTCGCCGCGGAAAAACGCGTCAATGCGATCATCGAGGCCGCCGAGGCCCACCCCGGGCTCAGCTTTCGCATCGCCGGAGATGGTCCGCTGCGCGACGAGGTCGAGGCGGCGGCCGCGCGGCTTGAGAATCTGGAGTATCTCGGCTGGCTCGACCGCGATCGCCTGCGCGGTGTGCTCGATGAAAGCGATCTGCTGGTGCTGCCCTCGCGGGTCGAGGCGTTTGGCACGGTGGCGCTGGAGTCCATGGTGCGTGGTCGCCTGACGCTGGTCTCGCCCGGCTGTGGGATCACCGACTGGCCGGCGCTCGCCGATGGCCTGCTAGTCATGGATGGCGAGCAGACCGTCGCGGCGGCACTCAGCGGGCTCCTCGCCCTGCCAGCCGACGAACTCGCCGCCCGCGCGGAGACTGCCCGTGAGCGCAGCGCGCAGATGGCCCGGCAGTGCATCGACGAATGGCTGGCGCTGATCGCACCATGAGCCGGCCCGACGTCCATCTGAGCATCCACGATGTCATGCCGAGCACGCTACCGCGGGTGCAGGCCCTCATTGATCTATGTCATGACTGCGGCTGGCCGCCACCGGTACTGCTGGTGGTGCCCGGCGCCGGCTGGGATGACGCGGGGATCGAGACCCTGCGGCGCTGGCGGGCCGACGGGCACGAACTGGCCGGCCATGGCTGGCGGCATCGCATCGCGCGCTACGGCGGGCTCTGGCACCGGCTGCACAGTGCCCTCATCTCCCGCGATGTGGCCGAGCATCTGGCACTGGATGCCGAGGGCATTCTCGCGCTCATGCGCGACTGCCATGCCTGGTTCGAGTCTCATGAGCTGACCCCACCGATGCTCTATGTGCCACCCGCCTGGGCGCTGGGCGCCCTTCCGCGAGCCCGGCTCGGCGAACAGCCATTCGATTCGGTGGAGACGATGCGAGGCATCTATTCCCAGGCCAGCGGCCGCTGGCGCTATCGGGCACTCCTCGGCTATGAGGCGGGTAACGGACTGCAACATCGGGCGCTGCAGATCAGCAACGCCGTCAATCGCGCCCGCGCCCCGCGGGCGGGGCTGCGCATCGGGCTGCATCCGCAGGATGCGCAGCTCCCGCTGGCGGGGGCGATGCGACGGGATCTGCTGCGGTTCAGCCCGCGTCCGCCAGCAGGCGGTTGACCTCTTCCCAGTTGACCACGTCCCAGAACGCCTCGACGTAGTCCGGCCGGCGGTTCTGGTAGCGCAGGTAGTAGGCATGCTCCCAGACGTCGATGCCCAGCACCGGCGTACCGCGGACCTCGGCGACGTCCATGATCGGATTGTCCTGATTGGGCGTGGAGGTCACCTTAAGGCCCTCGGCGGTGTGGATCAGCCAGGCCCAGCCCGAGCCGAATCGACCAAGCGCCGCGTTGGTGAAGGTCTCGCGGAAGCTGTCGAAGGAGCCGAACGCCTCGTTGATGGCATCCGCCACCGCCCCGTTCGGCGCGCCACCGCCGTTCGGCGAGAGCATGTTCCAGAACAGCGAGTGGTTGTAGTGGCCACCGCCGTTGTTGCGCACCGCCGCCGGCAGCGTGGAGATACCGCTGAGCAGCTCCTCGAGCGGCTTGCCCTCGTAGTCGGTGCCGTTCACCGCGTCGTTCAGCTTGGTGACGTAGGTGTTGTGATGCTTGGTGTGGTGGATCTCCATCGTGCGGGCATCGATGGAGCGATCCAGGGCGTCATAACCGTAAGGCAAATCCGGTAGCGTGAAGGCCATAGGGGTCTCCTTTGCTGGTTTTTGATGAAAGGAAATCACTCGATTCAACGCTCAAACCGTACCCTTTGAGTCCGGTTTTGGCCATAGCAGGCTGGCCAATCGCCGCCCTCATCAGCAATACTTCGCGGGTTAACGAACTCATACCGACCGGAGTCGCCGATGACCGCCCGTACCGTATTCATTAATTGCGCTTGCCTGTTGCTGCTCACGGGCTGCGGAGCCAACCTGGACCTGTCCACGGCGAACCTGGGTCTGGGGACTGCCGGTTCGGCCCAGGCCGTACCAACGGAAGCGAGCGAAGTCGTCATCGGTACGGAACCACCCGATTTTGATGCCAGGAGCACGGGCAGACATCGCGGGATCGCCCGCGCCAACTGCAACTCAAGCAGCAGTGTCGAGGAGGCCCGGCAAGAGGCACTTGAACTGCTGCGCCGGCGCGCTGCCAATAACGGAGCGGATTATATACGCCTGACCGGTTCCGGCAGCATCGACGAGCGCGGATCCTGTCTGGATGGATTCTTTCGCCTCGACGGCGTGGGCTTTGCCGAGCTGACGGCAACCCGTCAGGCGGATAGCGGGATGAGTCCCGCCGATACGCTCACCTCCCGGCTTGAGGAGCTCGACGCCCTGCTCGACCGGGGCCTGATCAACCAGACCGAGTATGACCAGCTTCGCCAGCAGGTCCTCGACGAGCCGTACTGAAGGCAGCCGAGATGAGTGACAGCCTTCGCGATCAAATGCTCAAGGCGGGTCTTATCGACGAACAATCGGTCAAGAAAACCCGCAGCAGCAAGCGCAAGAAGCGCCGGCGCGGCGAGGCCGACGCCGAACAGAGCGCCGCCAGCGAGGCGGCTGCCCGGCGCGAGGCCGACCGACGCGCGCGCGATCGCACGCTCAACGCCCGGCGCCAGGAGGAGCGCAAGCAGGAGGCCGACGAAAAGGCGGCGCGGCAGATGGTGATCGACAGCGAGATCGCCCACGATGGCGAGGAGCGCTTTCAGTTCAGCCATAATGGCCGCATCCGTCCCATCCATGTCAGCGCCGCCCAGCGCCGTGAACTCGCCAGTGGCAAGCTTGCCATCGCCCGAACGCGGGGACGTTACCGGCTCATCCCGGGGGATATTGTCGAGAAGGTCCGCAGCCGGGCGCCATTCCTCATCGCCTGGACCGCCGCGGACAGCGACGCCGGCGACGAGGACGACGCCTATGCCGATCACCCGGTCCCCGACGATCTCATGTGGTAGATCAAGAAGGCGTAGCGGTAGGCGACCTCCTCGAGAAACTGGAATCGCCCGCCCGGACCGCCATGGCCGGCGCTCATGTTGGTATGCAGCAGCACCGTCCCCGATGGTTCACCCTCGCTGCGCAGGCGCGCCACCCACTTCGCGGGCTCCCAGTAGGTCACCCGCGGGTCGGAGACCCCGGCGGTGACCAGCAGATGCGGGTACGGCCGTGGCGCCACATTGTCATAGGGTGAGTAGGCGGCGATCCCGGCGTAGGCCGCGGGATCCTCGATGGGATTGCCCCATTCGGGCCACTCCGGTGGCGTCAGCGGCAGATCCGGATCGAGCATGGTGTTGAGTACATCCACAAACGGCACATCCGCCACCGCGGCCTGGAACAGCTCCGGGCGCAGATTGAGCACGGCGCCGACCAGCATGCCGCCGGCACTGCCGCCATGCGCGGCAATGCGCCCGACGCCGGTGTAACCCGCCTCAATAAGTGCCTCGGCACAGGCGATATAGTCGCTGAAGGTATTGCGCTTCGCCGCCTGTCGCCCCTCCCGATACCAGCGATAACCCCGCTCGCGTCCCCCGCGCACATGGGCGATGGCATAGACAAAGCCCCGGTCCACCAGCGATAGCCGGTTGGGGCTGAATCCGGGCAGCTCGCTGATGCCATAAGCACCGTAGCCATAGAGCAGCAGGGGCGTATCGGCATCGGGTGCCACGTCGCGGTGGTGGAACAGGGAGATCGGTACCGACTCCCCATCCGGCGCCGTCGCCATCAGACGCCGCGTGACATAGGACTCGGGATCGTGTCCGGATGGGACCTCCTGGGTCTTGCGCAGCGTCCGCTCGCGACGGCGCATGTCGTAGTCGAACACCTGGGCAGGCCGGGCGAACCCGCTCATGGCAAAGCGCAGCGTATCGGTGTCGTACTCAAGCCCGGGCATCACACCCACCTCGATACAGGGGTCGGGCTGTTCGATGACATGTTCCTCGCCGGCATCGAGGCGGCGGATGACGATGCGCGACTCGGCATCCTCCAGCTCCTGGCGGACCAGCCAGTCGGCGAACACCACCATCCCCTCGATGAGCCGGCCCGGACGATGGGCAACCAGCGGCACCCAGGCATCGCGCCCGGTGGCGCCGATCGGCGCGCGGGCAATGCAGAAATCCTCCGCGCCACCGGCGTTGGTGAGGATGAACCAGTCATCGCCATGGTCACTCACCGAGTACTCCACATCCCGCTCGCGCTCGGCGATGAGCCGCGGCTCGGCGGTCGGATCGTCGGCCGGCAGCCAGCGCACCTCCGAGGTGGTGTGGTCGTGGCTGTCGATCAACAGATAGCGCCCGCTCTCCGTGCGATCCACGCCCAGAAAGAAGCCGGGATCCCGCTCGGTATAGACCAGCTCATCCGACTCGGCCGGCATGCCAACGCGATGGCGATAGACCCAGCGGGGCCGATGCTCGTCATCGATCACGGTGTAGAGAAAGCTCTCGCCGTCATTGGCCCAGGCCATATCGCCCCGGGCCGGATGGATGACCTCGTGCAGATCGTCGCCGGTGGCAAGGTCACGAACCCGGATCGAGAATGCCTCCGCGCCGGAGCGATCACTGGCCCAGGCGAGATAGCGATGATCGGGGCTATGCGCCGCACCGCCGAGCCGGAAGTACTCAGTACCGGCCGCCTCGCTATCGCCGTCGAACAGGACCTGCTCTTCCCCGCCATCCCGTGGATGCCGACACAGCAGCGGGTGCTGACCGCCCTCGCGGTAGCGCGAGTAGTAGGCCCAGGGGCCCTCCGGTGCTGGCACGCTGCTGTCATCCTCGCGGATGCGGCCCCGCAGCTCGGTGACCAGCGACTGGCGCAGCGGCTCGAGCGGGTTCATCACCGATTCAGCGTAGCGGTTCTCCGCCTCGAGGTAGTCGCGAATCGCCGGATCCAGGCGCTCCGGGTCGACCATGGCATCGCGCCAGTGGGCATCACGCAGCCAGGCGTAGGGGTCGGTACGCGTCACGCCGTGGCGGGTATCAGTGATTGGCCGGCGCATGGCAAGCGGCGGCCGGATCGCGCCGGATCCCGGTCGATCGGTCATCCAGGTCACTCCTTGGGTTAAACGGGCCAGGCCTGTCGCTCGGCCCGCAGGGCCAGCGAGGCATGCACGGTCACAGTGGTCAGGATGAGCGCGCCGCCTGCCAATGTCAGGCTCGGCACCGCCTCGCCGAGCAACCACCAGACCCAGATCGGGCCGAGGATGGTCTCGATGAGCAGGCAGAGGCTGACCTCCGGCGAGGGCAGATAGCGCGTCGCAACGGTGAGCAACACAGTGGCCAATGGCATCTGAAACAGGCCCATCACGCCGATCACTGCATAGCTCGACACCGAGAGACTGAATGGATCGGCGAAAGGAATGGCCATGGTGCCGGCAATCGCCCCGCTGACGCAGACCAGCGGCAGCCGCGGGACCGCGGGGAAGCGGCGCAGGATCGTTAATTGCGCGCCGACGGTCATCGCCAGCAGCAGCGCCAGGCTGTCGCCCAGCACCGAGCCTCCCTGCAGCCCGCCCCCGAACACCACCACCACGCCGATGACGGCGAGCGCGATGGCCGCCCAGGTGCGCAGGGGCACCTGCTCGCGCAGGAAGATCCGCGAGAACAGCGCGGCGAAAAATGGCGAAGCGGCGAGGATCACCACGGTGTTGGCCGCCGCTGTGTGAGTCACCGAGAGCACGAACAGCGTCGTGTTGCCCGAGAGCAGCACCACTGAGGCGGCGATAAGCCAGCGATCACGTCGCCCCGGGGGAAGCCTCAAGCGCTTGCCGCTGACCAGCATCCATGCCCCGAGTGACAGGCAGATCAGCCAGCCGCGCCAGAACACGATATCCCAGTGCGGCGCATCCGCGAGGCGCACCATCAGCGCATCGAAACTGATCAGCAGCACGGCACCCAGCGCAATCGCCAGGCCGCGGCCATGCGCTGCCGGTCCGCTCAAGCCGATTTGATCCGCCGCTGCCATCAGCCATGCATCTCCCTGAAAAGATAGACGGCAGAGCCTATCCCCCAAGGCAGTGAATGGCCAGCCAGACGCGTTTGTTCGGCACAAACCGGACGTTTACACTACGCGGTCACACATAATCGACTCAGAGGTCTTCATGCAGATCGAAAAGAACGCGGTGGTTGCCATCGACTACACCCTGCGCGACACCGAGGGCGAGGTGCTCGACGCATCGCCGGACGGCCAGCCACTGCAGTATCTGCATGGTGCCGGCAATATCATCCCCGGCCTCGAAAAGGCCCTCGAGGGCAAGACCACCGGCGATGATCTGGATGTGAGCATCCCCCCGGAGGAGGCCTACGGTGAGCGTGACGACCGCCTGCAGCAGGATGTCCCGCGCAGCATGTTCGAGGGTGTCGACAACGTCGAGACGGGCATGCGCTTCCAGGCTCAGACCCAGTCGGGCACCCAGGTGGTGACCGTGGCCGCCGTCAGCGGTGACAGCGTGACGGTGGACGCCAACCATCCGCTCGCCGGGCAGACGCTGAACTTCAAGGTCAAGGTCTCCGACGTGCGCGAGGCCTCGGACGAGGAAATCGAGCACGGCCACGTGCACGAGTAGGATCAGCCAACAGCGGGGGGCGACAACGTGATCGAAATCGAGCGGATTTCCCGGGCATTCGGTGGCCTGCAGGCGGTCCGTGAGGTCTCTTTCACGGTGGCCGAGGGCAGCATCACGGGGCTGATCGGCCCCAACGGCGCCGGCAAGTCGACGCTGTTCGGCATGGTCGCCGGCGCCCTTCCCCCGGACAGCGGCCGTATTCGGCTGCAGGGCGAGGACATCACCGGCCTGCCCACCCACGCGCTCTTCCACAAGGGGCTGGTGCGCACCTTCCAGATCCCGCACGAGTTCTCGCGCATGACCGTGCGCGAGAACCTCATGATCGTCCCCGCCCGCCAGGCGGGCGAGAGCCTGCTGCGGAGCTGGCTGCAGTGGTGGAGCGTCGTCCGGGAGGACCGTGCAATCCTGCGCCAGGCCGATGAGGTGCTGGAGTTCCTCGAGATCAGCCATCTGCGCGATGAACTGGCCGGCAACCTCTCCGGCGGCCAGAAGAAACTCCTCGACCTGGGCCGAACCATGATGACCGACGCCAAGGCCGTTCTGCTCGACGAGCCCGGCGCCGGGGTCAACCGCACACTGCTCGGCAAACTCGCCGAGGCCATCGAGCGGCTCAACCGCGAGCGCGGCTATACCTTCTGTGTCATCGAGCACGACATGGACCTGATCGCCCGGCTCTGCGACCCGGTCATGGTGATGGCCAACGGCGAGCTGATCGCCCAGGGCGACATGGCCACGCTGCGCGAGAATCCGCAGGTGCGGGAAGCCTATCTGGGCACCGGCACCAGCGGCGGCATTGGAGCGGCCTGAGGCATGAGTCTTCTACAAGCAAGCGGCCTTTACGCGGGCTACGGCGGTGTGGACATCCTCCGCGGCACCAATCTGCGGGTGGAAGCCGACGAAATCGTGGTCATCGTCGGCCCCAACGGCGCCGGCAAATCCACCGCCATGAAGGCGGTGTTCGGCCTCGTGCCAATCCGCGAGGGGCGCGTGGAGTACATGGGCGAGGACATCACCAACCGCCCGCCGGAGCGCATGGTCACCCGCGGCATTGCCTACGTCCCGCAGGAGTCCAACGTGTTTCCGTCGCTCAGCGTGCTGGAGAACCTCGAGCTAGGCGCCTATGCGCTGAGCGGCGATCATCGCCCGCGCATGGAGAAGATCTTCGAGATCTTCCCGCGGCTCAAGGAGCGGCGCCATCAGCAGGCGGGCGTGATGTCCGGCGGCGAGCGGCAGATGGTGGCCATGGGCCGGGCGCTTATGGTCGACCCGCACCTGCTGATGCTCGATGAGCCGACCGCGGGGCTCGCGCCACGGCTCATCGACGAGACCTTCGAGCGCATCAAGGGCATCAACCAGCTCGGCATCGGCGTGCTCATGGTCGAGCAGAACGCCCGCCAGGCGCTGGCCGCCGCCGACCGCGGCTACGTGCTCGCCACCGGCGAGAATCGCTACGAAGACACCGGCCCCGCCCTCCTCGCCAACCCCGAGGTGGCAGAAATGTTCCTGGGCGGATAACAGGCAATGATCGAGTTCATCCAGCTCCTCATCAACGGCATCCTGCTCGGCAGTATTCTGGCGCTGGGCGCCGTCGGGGCGACCATGATCTTCGGTGTGCTGCGCTTCGCGCACTTCGCCCACGGCGATCTGATGGCCATCGGCGCCTATTTCGCGCTGACGGTGGTGACCGTGTTCAACCTGCCGGTGCTCGCCGCCCTGCCCGTGGCCATGCTCCTCACCGCGGGGCTTGCCGTGGGCATCGACCAGGTGGTCTACCGCCGCATCCGCCGGGTGCAGCCGGTCATCCTGCTGATCGCCTCGTTCGCCACCGCCCTGGTCCTGCGCTCGTTCATCCAGATGGTCTGGGGCAGCAGCAACCAGGTCTACCAGACGGGCATCCAGCTCCCCTGGCGCATCGGGCCGCTCACGCTCAAACCCGATCACCTGCTGATCTTCATCGCCGCCACCGTGCTGGTGATCGGCGTGCATCTGTTCCTCACCCGCACGAAGATGGGCAAGGCCATGCGGGCGATGAGCGACAACATGAACCTGGCCCTGGTCACCGGCATCCCCGCCGATCGGGTGATCATGTGGACCTGGGTCATCGGCGGCGCGCTGGCCGCGGCGGCCGGCGTGTTCCTCGGCATGGATACGCGGCTGCATCCGGTCATGGGCTGGACCCTGCTGCTGCCGATCTTCGCGGCCACCATCCTCGGCGGCATCGGCCGGCCCTACGGCGCCATTCTCGGCGGGCTGGTGATCGGCTGCGCGATGGAGCTCTCCACGCTCATCATCCCCGGCTCGTACAAACCGGCGGTGGCCTTCGCGATCATGGTGGTCACGCTGATCTTCCGGCCGCAGGGGATCATCAAGGGGTCGGTGTAATGGAACTTGCTGGACTGGGCGCCTACGCCCTCTTCTTCCTCAATCTGGTGGGCATCTACGCCATCATGGCGCTGGGGCTGAACATGCAATGGGGCATGACCGGGCAGTTCAATATCGGCATCGCGGGGTTCTTTGCCGTCGGCGCCTATACCACGGCCATTCTCACCACTGGCCCTTCGGACAACTGGCTGGGCGGGTTCAACCTGCCCTTCCTGGTCGGGCTCGTCGGCTCGGTGCTGGTCTGCCTGCCAATCGCCTGGGCGGTCGGGCGCATCACCGCGCGACTGCGTACCGATTACCTCGCCATCGCCACCATCGGTATCGCCGAGATCATCCGGCTGTTCTTCCTCAACGAGGGGTGGCTCAGCAACGGCACCCGCGGCATCCCGGGCATCCAGAAGCCGTTCGGCGTTGGCAATGGCGGTTACCTGATCGTGGTCGCGGCCTTCGTGGGACTGACCTGGCTGGCGGTGGAAATCGCCCGGCGCTCGCCCTGGGGCCGGGTCCTGCGGGCCATCCGCGACAACGAACCCGCCACCGCGGCGGCCGGCAAGGACATCGCGCGTTTCCGGCTGCAGGCCTTCGTGGTGGGATCCTGCATCATGGCGCTGGGCGGCGGGCTCTATGCCCACTTCGTCGGCTTTGTCAGCCCCGAGGCCTTCCGCCCGCTCTACGGCACCTTCCTGGTCTGGGTCATGCTGATCGCCGGCGGCAGCGGCAACAATCTCGGCGCCATGCTCGGCGCCCTGGTGGTCTGGCTGATCTGGTCGTCCACCGAGATGCTCGCCGGTCTGGTACCCACGGCGCTGATCGGCAGCGAGAGCGCCTTCCGCGTGTTCCTCATCGGCATCCTGCTACAGATCATCCTGGTCAGCCGGCCGCAGGGACTTCTGCCCGAGAAGCGGCCACCGATGCCGGGCGAGCGTGGCGCGAGTGTGGGAAAGGGCCACTCCGTCAGGGATTGACCTCCTCCACGTGGCCTAAGGTCGGCGGACAATCCCTGACGGATCGGCCCTTCCCCTCACGACCACGCCGACCGGGAGCGACAGCCTCCGCGCGACCTGAAGCCGGCGGTCACTCGCTGACAGATCAGCTACTGAATCGGCAACGGGCACAACGACCGCGCCATCATGGACTCATCGCCGACTTTAGGCCACGTAGAGGCGATGAGTCCGTGATGGCGCGGTCGCAGCAAGCCCGATACCGCCGACTGCACCCAAGGCGAAGCCGGCGGCCATTGGCGTCTTACATGGACGGCTCGAAGACCTCCACGGTCACATACTCGCCATCTTCGATGACCCAATGGCCAAAGGTGCCGGCGACATCTCCGTTGGCGTCGTAGTCGACGCTGCCGGAAGCACCCTGGTAGTTGATCGGCTCACCCGCGTTGACGAGCTCCACGGCCACGTCAAACTGACCCGGCCCGACAACCATGCCCTCGGGGTCATTGACCGCGCGCAGATGGTCGCGGATCGCCACCGGGTCGGTGCTGTTCGCCACCAGGGCCGCCAGCGCGATGGTGTAGACCGCGTCGTAGGCGGTGTCGATGTAGGGCACCGGCGGCAGCTCGCCATAGCTCGCCTCATAGGCGCTGCGGAAATGCTGGGCCGCGTCCGTGTCATCACGGGCCTCCGGCACCGTGCCGAAACTGCCGTTCAGGAACTGCGCGCCGAGGTTTTCGACGATCTGCGGCGACTTCATGCCGTCGGTGAACATGAACTGGCTGAAGTAGCCCCCTTCCAGCGCCTGACGCAGGATGGTCTGGCCGTTCTCCGGATAACCGATCAGCAGCAGCGGCGATTCGCCATCGGAGACCTGGCTGAGCTCACCCCGGTAGGAGGCCATGCCCGGCTCGTAGCCGGTGCGGCCGACCACGCTGCCACCGGCCGATTCAAAGGCCTCGGTGAAGGCATCGGCAAGGCCTTCGCCATAGTCGTTGTTGATGTAGAGGATGGCAACGCTGTCAACTCCCTCGTCCGCCGCGATCGAGGCGAGCGCGGTGCCCTGGAAGGCATCCGACGGCGTGGTGCGGAACAGGAAGTCATCATCCTCGAGCGTGGTCATCACCGGGGAGGTGGAGGCACCGGAGATCTGCGGCACGCCCTCCACGGAAGTGACACTGCTCGCCACGGGAATCGTCACGCCGCTGGAGAGCGCGCCGACGATCGCCGAGACATTCTGCACGGACACCAGCCGCTGGGCGGCATCGACACCGGCCTGCGGCTCGGTCTGGGTATCGGCGATCTCGATGACCACCTCCTGACCCATGACACCGCCCTCGGCGTTGATCTCGCTGGCGGCCAGTTCGATGCCGTTGCGCGAACTCTCACCATAGGCCTGCAGATCGCCGGTGAGGGGCAGCAGCGCACCGATGCGCAGCTCCGCCTCAGCAGCACCCGCGGCCATGACCAGGGACAGGGCGCCCACCGCGCCCGCTAGCTTGCCGTTTATTCTCATGTCCAACACTCCGCTGGATAACTGTGGATTGGGCAGTGTTTGAGAATACGCAGCCCGGCGACGGAAGGCAAAGCGGCCCGAGCCCTGCGCTGGCGACGCGAAGCGGGCGCGATCAGGCGCTCTGCCCGGCGCCGGACTCGGCCTCACCGCGGGCGGTTTCCAGCGCCTCTTCAGCCTCCATCCACTCGGTCTCGGCATCGGCCTTGTCACGACGCAAACGCCCCTGCTCGCGCAGCAGATCATTGAGGGCGTCATTGGCCGAGTCGGCATACAGCGCCGGATCGGCGAGCCGGGTCTCGACCTCCCCCAGCGCCGCATCCAGCTTCTCGATCCGCGCCTCAGCGGCCCGGACGCGTTTCTCCAGCGGCCGCAGCGCCGCCTTGGCCTGTGCCACCGCCTGACGCCGGGCACGTCGCTCGTCACGCGATTGACTGACCGCTGGCGGCTCGGCCGGAGCCGTTGCCGGCGCTGAGCTGTCCTCCCCGCTCGCGGCCGCCTGGCCGGCTTCCCGCGCGGCACGACGGGTCTCGCGCTCGTCCCGCGCCAGCCAGCGCCGATAGTCATCGAGGTCACCCTTGAAGGCAGTGACGCCCCCGCCGGCCACCAGCCAGTAATCGGCCACCGTGCTCTCGAGCAGGTAGCGGTCATGGGAGACCACCACCACGGCACCCTCGAAGCCCTGCAAGGCCAGATTGAGGGCGTGGCGCATCTCCAGATCGAGATGGTTGGTGGGCTCATCGAGGAGCAGCAGGTTGGGCGCCTGCCAGACCAGCATGGCCAGGACCAGCCGCGCCTTCTCACCGCCGGAGAACGGCGCGACCGGATCCAGCGCCTGATCGCCGTTGAAGTCGAAGCCGCCGAGGAAGTCCCGCAGCCGCTGCGGCTCGGCATCGGGGCTGATGCGCTGGAGGTGCAGCACGGGACTCGCCTGCGGGTCGAGCTGCTCGAGCTGGTGCTGGGCGAAGTAGCCCACCCGCAGGTTCCGCGCCTGCTGAATACGCCCATCGAGCGGCGCCAGATCACCGGCAAGGACCCGGATCAGCGTCGACTTGCCGGCACCGTTACGCCCCAGCAGACCGATGCGATCGCCGGGCGCCAGCGTCTGACGCAGCCCGGCGAGGATCGGCGTGTCGCCATAACCCAGGCTGAGGTCCTCGAAGCCGATCAGCGGATTACCGGCGGCCGGCGCCGCGGGAAAGTCGAAGTAGAAGGGCGAGTCGACATGGGCCGGGGCCACCCGCTCCATGCGCTCAAGCGCCTTGATCCGGCTCTGCGCGGCCCGGGCCTTGGTGGCCTTGGCGCGAAAGCGGTCGATGAACCGCTCCATATGGGCAATCTCACGCTGCTGGCGCTCGTAGAGCGCCTGCTGCTGGGCAAGACGCTCGGCGCGCTGGCGCTCGAAGGCGCTGTAGCCGCCGTTGTAGTGATGCAGCCGGCGGTGCTCGATGTGCACGATCCCCTCGGCCACGTTATCGAGGAAATCCCGGTCATGGGCGATGAGAATGAGCGTGCCCTGATAGGCCTGAAGCCACTGCTCGAGCCAGAGCACCGTCTCCAGATCCAGGTGGTTGGTCGGCTCATCGAGCAGCAGCAGATCGGAGGGCGCCATCAGCGCCCGTGCCAGATTGAGCCGCACCCGCCAGCCACCGGAGAAGGCCGCCACGGGCTGTGTCTGCACCGCCGACTCAAAGCCCAGACCATGGAGCAGCGCGCCGGCCCGGGCCCGGGCATCATAGCCACCCGCCGACTCCAGATCGGCATGGGCATGGGCGATGCGCTCGCCCTCACCACTCTCCTGTGCCGCCTCCACCTCCGCCTCGGCGGCGCGCAGGCGCTCATCCCCGTCGAGCACGAACTCGATCGCGGGCCTCGGCAGTCCGGGCGTCTCCTGCGCCATCCAGGCCAGCCGCCAGTCCGCCGGCATCGAGACCTCGCCGGCATCCACCGTGAGCTCCCCGCGCAACAGGGCGAAGAGGGTGCTCTTGCCGGTGCCGTTGGCCCCCACCAGGCCCAGCTTGCTGCCCGCATGCACCGTGAGCCTGGCGTCCTCGAGCAGCGGATCGGGACCGCGGCGGAGCGTGATGTTGCTTAGCTGGATCAATCCGGATACTCCCCGCAGCGCCAGCACTGGGCAAACTGCCCCTCAATGGTCTCGCCACAGCCCGGACAGACCCACGGCGCCGGCGCCGGCCCGGCGGGCTCGACCACCTCATCAATCAGGCGCCGCGCCACCGCCGCATCGTCGGCATCCACCCAGATCTCAGGCCAGGCCTCCAGCGGCGGGATCTCGCCGGCACCGCCCACCAGATGGCGGTTGCGGACAAAGCAATGGATCCCGCGCTCGCTGAGGATGGATTCGATATGGCCGGCGATGAGCGGGTCGGCGACCGTAAAGACGCGCTCCAGGTTGCCCGCTGCCTTTTCCATGGCGAGAGGCTAACATAGGCCGGATGAATGACCTCGAGAGAATCGCCGACCGCCTGGACAGCCTGCTCGATCGGGTGGAGTTGCTCCTCCCGCCAACGCCCGCCGGGATCGACTGGGAACGCAGCCACGCCGCGCGCTGGATCCATGGCGCCAATGGCGGCGGGCTGGAGCCCGTGCCAAACACCCACCCGATCCGCCTGGACGCCCTGCAGCATATCGGGCGCCAGCGCGATGCGGCCGACCTCAACACCCGGCAGTTCCTGGCGGGTCTGCCCGCCAATAATGTGCTCCTCTCCGGTGCCCGCGGCACGGGCAAGTCATCGCTCGTCAAGGCGCTACTGAATGAATACGCCGCCGAGGGACTGCGACTGATCGAGGTCGAGCCGCAGTATCTGGTGGAGCTGCCGCGCATCATCGCCGCGGTGGCCCAACGCCCGGAGCGCTTCATCCTGTTCTGCGACGACCTCTCCTTCGAGGCCGATGACCCGAGCTACAAGGCGCTCAAGGCGGCCCTGGACGGCTCCATCGCGGCGCCACCCGACAATCTGCTGATCTACGCCACTTCCAACCGCCGCCATCTTCTGCCGGAATACTTCTCGGAGAATGAACAGGTACGCATGGTCGACGGCGAAATCCATCCCGGCGAGGCGGTGGAAGAGAAGATCTCACTGTCCGAGCGGTTCGGCCTGTGGCTCTCCTTCCAGCCCTTCGATCAGCAACGCTATCTCGATATCTGCGCGGCCTGGATTGGCGAGCTGCAGGCACCACCCGCCCCACCGATGTCGGACTGGCGGGCCGACGCGCTGCGCTTTGCCCTCGAACGCGGCTCGCGGAGTGGTCGCGTGGCGTGGCAGTTCGCACGCCACTGGGTGGGATCCAGAGGGCTCGTTTAGCCTGCCCTCTGCGGCCGCCGTCGCCAGACCCGCCATGCCAGAAAAACCGCCACCAGGCCCGCGTAGATCAGCGGCTCGGTCCAGCGGTTGGCGCGAATGATCCAGAAAAAATGCACCAGCCCCAGGACCGCCGCAGGGTAGACCAGCCAATGCAGGCGCTTCCAGTTACGCCCGAGCCGTCGGATCCAGCCCTGAGTCGAGGTCAGCGCCAGTGGCAGCATGAGCAGGAGCGCGCTCATGCCCACCAGGATGAACGGGCGATCCGCGATGTCGGCGAGAATCGTCGAGAGCACCAGACTGTGCTCGAAGAGCGCATAGACAGGAAATGCGAGGCCGCGTAGAAAAACGCCCAGAGCCCGACCTGGCGACGCAGCCGGATCACCCAGGCGGCGCCGGTCAGCCAACGCAGGGGCGTGACCGCGAGCGTGAGCACAAGAAAGCGCAGCGCCCACAGGCCGGACTGGTTGAGCAGCGTCTCGACGGGATTGACGCCCAGATCACCGCGCAAAAGGCCGCTGATGAGCAGAGCGGCCGGGAGGGCGCACACCGCAAACAGGGCGAGCCGGATGAACCGCATCCAGCCTTTCGAAGGCGGACGGACTAGCGCCGGTGCCACCGCCGCCAGCCAGCCATTGGAAGCGCGGACGCTGCTCAATAGTACTTGCGCAGATCCATGCCCGCGTAGAGGTCGGCCACCTCCTCCTGATAGCCGTTGAACATCAGCGTATCCTGCTTGAAGAACTCGCCGATGCGACGCTCACGGGCCTGGCTCCAGCGCGGGTGATTCACGTTCGGGTTCACGTTGGCGTAGAAGCCGTACTCGTTGGGGGCGAGCAGGTTCCAGGTGGTCGCCGGCTCCGTCTCCTGGAAGTGAATGCGCACGATCGACTTGATGCTCTTGAACCCGTACTTCCACGGCACCACAAGCCGGATCGGCGCGCCGTTCTGCGAAGGCATCTCCTTGCCGTAGAGCCCCGTCGCGAGGATCGTCAGGGGGTTCATCGCCTCATCCATGCGCAGGCCCTCGGTGTAGGGCCAGTCGATGCTCGCGAGAAAGCTCATCCCCCGTGCGCGCTGGGCCGGAAAGATCTGCGGATCGTACTTCGTGTAGAACTTCACGTACTTCGCCCGCGAGGTCGGATTGGCGCGGCGGATCACCTCAGCGAGCGGCACACCCGCCCAGGGAATCACCATGGACCAGGCCTCCACGCAGCGCAGCCGGTAGATGCGCTCCTCCACGGTCAGCCCGCTCAGGAAATCCTCGAGGCCAAACTCACCGGTATTCTCGGCCTCCCCGCTGACCGTGACCGTCCAGGGGCGATGCGCCAGGCGACCCGGCGCGAGGCGCATCGGATCCTCCTTGCCGGAGCCGAACTCGTAGAAGTTGTTGTAGGTGGTGATCTCCTCGTAGGTGTTCAGCGACTCATCGGTGCTGAAATCGCTGCCGGGCAGATCGCCAAGCGGCTCGAGATCTTCCATGGGCTTCGCCACACTCCAGGCCGGCGCCAGCAGGGTGCCGGCCGCGGCCAGCGCCGAGGTGCGCAGGAAACGCCGGCGGTCGCGGTAGAGCGACTCCGGCGTGATCTCGGAAGGGCGCACATCACTTGCCCGGCGTCGTTTGATGAGCATCCGACTTCCCTCTGCGTTCATTCACTTGGCTGATCAGACCCCCAACGATGGCCGGAGTTCGGCGGCGGATCAAGCACCCGTCGCCGCGGGATAGAGCCTGGGGAACCATTGTTCGGCCGCATCCGTCGGAAAGCTCAGCCTGACCTTGCCGCGCGGCGTATCCGAGACGAGAAGCCCCATTTCCAGCAGACGATAAAGGACCTCACGGCCCTTGCGGTCACGAAAGCCGGTGAGGGTCGCGACACGACCGCGTTCGAAATAGCAAATAATTGAACAGTTTAATGATTTTAGAAACGCGCATCGTGCCACTGATTCCGCCACTCGCTCGTCAGCCGAGCGCGCGGCGGGCGTTACGGAACAGGCGCATCCAGGGGGCGTCCTCGCCCCACTCCGCCGGGGACCAGGCATGCTGGATGGTGCGGAAGACCCGCTCGGGGTGCGGCATCATGATGGTCACCCGGCCGTCCTCGTTGCACAGGCCCGTCACGCCCAGTGGCGAGCCGTTGGGGTTGGCCGGGTAGTGCGCCGCGGGCTCGTCGCCGCCGTCGATATAGCGCAGCCCGACCAGATCCGCCGCCATGGCCTTGCGCGGCCCACCATCGGCGGCGAACACCGCCCGCCCCTCACCATGGGCGACGACGATGGGCAGGCGTGAACCGGCCATGTCGCCCAGCATGAGCGAGCGCGAGGGCAGCACCTCCACCTGCGAGAGGCGGGCCTCGTACTGCCGTGACCGGTTGGCATGAAAATCCGGCCAAAGGCTGGTGCCGGGGATGATCTCGCGCAGCGCCGAGAGCATCTGACAGCCATTGCAGACACCCAGCGCCAGGGTGTCGGGGCGGGCGAAAAAGCCCTCAAAGGCCTCGCGCAGCGTGGGGTTGAACAGAATCGTCCGCGCCCAGCCCTGACCCGCGCCGAGCACGTCACCGTAGGAGAAGCCGCCGCAGGCCGCCAGCGCCTGGCAGTCCTGCAGCCGCAAGGGGTCAGCCATCAGATCGGTGGTATGCAGATCCAGCGGCTCGAAGCCGGCGCGCTCGAAGGCCGCCGCCATCTCGATATGGCTGTTGACCCCCTGCTCGCGCAGCACGGCCACCCGCGGCCGGACCCCGGTGTTGATGAGCGGCGCCACCACGTCCTCCGCCGGGTCGAAGGAGAGCTCGGCGCGCAGCCCGGGGTCCTCGCGATCGGCGATGGCGGCATGGGCCTCGTCGGCGCAGTCAGGATCGTCACGCAGTGCCTGGAGATGGTGGCTTGTCTCGTGCCAGACCTGCTCCAGCGCGCCCAGCGGCTCGTCGAACACCACCGCGCCGTGATGGCGGATGACCAGATGCGCGCCCTCGGTGGGCCGGCCAATGCGATGCAGACGATTGCCGATGCCGGCCCTGTCAAAGGCGGCCTCAACCGCCTCGCGGTCGGCTTCAGCCACCTGCAGCACCACGCCGAGCTCCTCGGCGAAGGCGGCAGCGAGCGGATCATCCGCCAGCCCGGAGCAGTCCACGGCCAGTCCGCAGCGACTGGCGAAGCCCATCTCGGCAAGGGTCACCAGCAGCCCGCCATCAGAGACATCATGCAATGCCGCGAGGCGTCCGCCCTCGAGCAGTGCCTGCACCGTATCGAAGCCGACGCGGAACGCCGCCGGGTCATCCAGGTCGGGCGCCTCGTCACCGAGCTGGCCATAGACCTGCGCCAGCGCCGAGCCACCGAGGCGTCGGCCCCCACCCAGATCCAGCAGGTACAGGTGACTGCCCGGATCGGCCACCAGCTCGGGCGTCACGCCAAGGCGCGCATCCGCCACCGGCGCGAAGGCCGAGACCACCAGGGTGAGCGGCGAGATCACCGCCCGTTCCTCGCCGTCCGCGGCCCAGACCGTTTTCATCGACAGCGAGTCCTTGCCCACTGGAATGGCGATGCCAAGCTCGGGGCAGAGCGCGCGGCCAACGGCCGCCACGGTGTCGTAGAGACGGGCATCCTCGCCGGGATGATTGCAGGCGGCCATCCAGTTCGCCGACAGGTTCACCTCGCGCAGGCGGCCCACCGGCGCGCCCATGAGATTGGTCAGCGCCTCGCCGATCGCCATGCGACCGGAAGCGGGGGCATCCAGCAGCGCCACGGGACTGCGCTCGCCCATGGCCATCGCCTCACCGCGGTAGCCGCTGTAATCCCCCAGGGTCATGCCGTAGTCGGCCACCGGCACCTGCCAGCGCCCGACCATCTGATCGCGGGCGGTGAGCCCGGTGACCGTGCGGTCGGCAATGGTGATCAGGAATTCCTTGCTGGCCACGGTGGGCAGGCGAAGCACCCGTTGCGCCGCCTCGGCCAGGCTCACCCTGAGCAGCCCCAGCGGCTGGCGCGGCGGCGCGACGTGCTCGACCTCGCGGCGCATCTTCGGCGGCTTGCCGAGGAGCAGGTCCATGGGGATGTTGACCGGGTAGTTGTCGAACTCGCCATCGCCAAGGATCAGATCGCGCTCCTCGCTGGCCTCCCCGACCACGGCGAAGGGCGCCCGCTCGCGCTCGCAGAGCGCCTGGAAGGCCTCGAGCCGCTCGCCATCCAGGGCCAGGACGTAGCGCTCCTGGGCCTCGTTGCACCAGATCTCCAGCGGCGAGAGCCCCGCCTCCGCGCAGGGGATGGTGCGCAGTTCCATGCGCCCGCCGCGGTCGGAGTCGTCGAGCAGCTCGGGCAGGGCATTGGAGAGCCCGCCGGCGCCGACATCGTGGATAGCGATAATCGGGTTGTCATCGCCGAGCCGCCAGCAGGCATCGATCACCTCCTGGCAGCGACGCTCCATCTCAGGGTTGCTGCGCTGCACGGAGGCAAAATCCAGCGCCTCGGCACTCTGCCCGCTCGCCACCGACGAGGCCGCACCGCCGCCGAGGCCGATGAGCATCGCCGGGCCGCCTAGCACCACCAGCGGCGATCCCGGCGGTGCCATGCCCTTGTCGACCTGACCCGGGCGGATCGCCCCCATGCCACCGGCGATCATCACCGGCTTGTGATAGCCACGGATCTCATCGCCACGCGGGCCGGGCACGCGCTGCTCGTAGGTGCGGAAATAACCGCAGAGCTGGGGGCGGCCGAACTCGTTGCCGTAACGGGCGGCGCCAATCGGCCCGTCGAGCATGATCTCCAGCGCCGAGGCCATCCGCCCCGGGCGGCCATGATCCACCTCCCAGGGCTGCTCGGCGCCGGGAATGCGCAGGTTGGACACGGAAAACCCCGCCAGACCGGCCTTGGTCCGCGCGCCGCGCCCGGTCGCTCCCTCGTCACGGATCTCGCCACCCACGCCGGTGGCGGCGCCGGCGAACGGCGAAATCGCCGTCGGGTGGTTGTGGGTCTCCACCTTCATCACCAGATGGGCGGGCTCGCGGATATGCCGATAGACGCCGTCGGCGCCGGGGAAGTAGCGATCCACCTCGCCACCGGCCACCACCGCGGCGTTGTCACTGTAGGCGGACAGCACGCCCTCGGGCCGGCTCGCATGGGTGTGGCGGATCATCGAGAAGAGCGATTCCGGCATCGACTCGCCATCGATCACCCAATCGGCATTGAAGATTTTGTGCCGGCAGTGCTCGGAGTTGGCCTGGGCGAACATCATCAGCTCGACATCGGTGGGATTACGGCCGAGCGTCTGGTAGTTCTCCACCAGATAGTCGCGTTCGTCATCCGAGAGCGCCAGCCCCAGCTCGGTGTCCGCCGCGCCCAGCGCCTCGGCGCCCCCGCCCAGCAGGTCGATGGTCCGCAGCGGGCGCGGTGCATGCTCGGCGAAAAGCCCCTCGGCCTCGTCCAGATCGCCCAGCACCGACTCGGTCATGCGATCGTGCAGGGCCGCCGCCAGTGCCGGTCGATCGCGCGGATCCAGCGCGTCGCCAGCGGCGTCGGTGAGCGTGTAGAGCGTGCCCCGCTCGAGCCGGCGGATCGAAGTCAGCCCGCAGTGATCGGCGATGTCGCCGGCCTTGCTGGCCCAGGGCGAGAGGGTACCGAGCCGGGGGACCACGATCAGCGCCGGCCCGTCGGCGTCGCGGCTCTCATCCAGCGGATGTGCCCCCAGCAGGGCGCACAGGCGGGTGTGATCCGTCGCGGTCAGGGCGCGCTCCGGATCCACAAAATAGATCGTGCGCGCATGAATCGCCGCCGCGGCCGGTTCCGCGACCCGAGCCTGCTGCAAAAGGCGCGCGTCACGCACCGGTTCACGGGGCGCATCGGCAAGGAAAATCAGCATGGCGTCAGGGCTTCAGTTGTTCGGCCAGAACGGCAAGGACCTGGCGGCTGGGCCCCGTGGGGGCCGGCTCACCCTCGAGGGTCTGCACACTCACCCGCGTGCCCTTGCCGCGCTCCACCACCGCGATGCGATAGTCCCGCGGTACTGGCTGCGAATCGTCCTGCCAGAAAGCCAGTGAACCGAGGAAACCATCTCCGCCACCGTCTCCGCGCGCCGACTCGTCATCGACGATCGCGCTGTCGTAGCGAATGAGGTGGATGTACTCCGACCGCTCGGAACTCACCAGTTCGAAACCGCTGCGATCCAGCGCCCGGCCCACGATGGCCCAGCCCGCCTCGAGCGGCAGCCCCAGGTCCAGAACGGGGCGGCCATCGACATAGGCCAACGCCGACTCGGGATCGGTTTCGACGGCCGCACCGACAACCTCCACATCACCGCCATCGGCGCCGGTCGCAGTCCCGCTCCGGTCCGACGAGGATCTCACCTGCGCATCGGAGAGGACGTCAGGCGGCTGGGCAAGTCGCTCGGCAAGGCGCTCCGACTCAGTGGGCTCGCCACCGATCCAGCTACAGCCGGCGAGCAACGCCGCCAGCGTCATGACAGCCAGATGCCTCACAGTGCGTCCGCCAGCTTCAGGGCCTGCCGCACGGTCTCGTGATACTGCTCGGAGAGCGGTGTCATGGGCAGGCGCATGCCCGGCCCGATCAGGCCCATCTCCTGCAGCGCCCATTTCACCGGGATCGGGTTGGTCTCGAGGAAGAGCGCGTTATGCAGCGCCGCGAGGCGCGCGTCCAGTGCCTCGGCTTCGGTCTGATCCCCGGCCAGCGCCGCGGCGCACATCCGGTGCATGAGCCCCGGGGCGACATTGGCGGTCACCGACACGCACCCCTTGGCGCCGGCGTTCATCAGCGCCAGATTGCGGGCATCCTCGCCGCAGTAGACATCAATACGGTCGCCGCAGCGCTCGATGATCTCCTCGGCGCGCTCGAGACTGCCCGAGGCCTCCTTGATGCCGACGATGTTCGCGGTATCGGCCAGCCGATCGACGGTCTCCGGCAGCAGATCAACGCCGGTGCGCCCCGGCACGTTGTAGAGGATCTGCGGCATCGGCACGGCATCGGCGACATGGCGGAAGTGCTGGTAGAGCCCTTCCTGGGTGGGCTTGTTGTAATACGGAGTGACCAGCAGTGCCGCTTCGCAGCCCGCCTCCAGCGCGCACTCGGTAAGCTGCCGCGCCTCCCAGGTGGAGTTCGCCCCGCAGCCGCCCATCACCGTGATCCGACCGGCGGCGATTTCCACGGTGCGGCGCATGACATGGCAGTGCTCTTCGTGGTCGAGGGTGGCCGACTCACCGGTCGTGCCCACCGCGACGATGGCGTCGGTGCCGCTCGCGATATGAAATTCCACCAGCCGCTCGAGACCCGCCTCGTCCAGGGCCCCGTCCTCATGCATGGGTGTCACCATTGCGACCATGCTGCCCTGGAACATCGCCAAATCCCCTTAAGCTGCGGTAATGCGCGGATGTTAGCCCTGCACCACGGGACTGACAAGCCGAGTACCATCGGCACCGTGCTACACTCCGGGCCCTTGTTCACGGGGTGTCAGCGAGACAGCGTCGGGCAGCGTCATGCAGAAGAATTTCCTGGTCATCTCCGCGCTGGGCGAGGATCGCCCGGGGCTGGTCAATGAACTCTCGCAACTGATCTCGGAGACCGGCTGCAGCATCGAGGACAGCCGCATGACCGTGCTCGGCGGCGATTTCGCCATTGCCATGCTGGTCGAAGGCCGCTGGAACGAACTGGCCAAGCTAGAGGCCGGCCTGCCCTCCGCCGGACGCCGCCTGGGACTCAGCGTGCAGGCGCGACGCACCCACCCGGGCGCCCCCGCCGCCAATCTGCTGCCCTACAGCGTCGAGGTGGTGTCGGTGGACCATCCGGGCATCGTCCACCAGCTCGCCAACTTCTTCGCCAGCCGCGAGATCAACATCCGCGATCTGACCACCAGCACCTATGCGGCCGCACACACCGGCACCCCGATGTTCCAGGTGCAGATGACCATCGATGTCTCCGCCGCGCTGCATATCGCCCGGCTGCGCGAGGAATTCATGGACCTGTGCGACCAGTTGAACCTTGACGCCATCATCGAACCGCTGAGGCAGTAATCCCATGACCGATCTATCCCTGAACCAGCCTGTCCCCGACTTCGAGCGCCCCACCGACACCGGTGAGAACTGGCGGCTTGCCGACCAGCAGGGCCGCTGGGTGGTGCTCTACTTCTTCCCCAAGGCGAGCACGCCGGGCTGCACCGTCGAGAGCGAGGCATTCCGCGATCTCGACCCGCGCTTCAATGCCATGAACGCGCAGGTGGTAGGCATCTCCCGCGACGGGCCGAAGGCGCTCGCCAACTTCCGCGCCAAGCACGACTTCCCCTTCCCGCTGCTGAGCGACAAGGACGAGTCGGTGTGCAACCTCTTCGGCGTCATGAAGGATAAGGTGATGTTCGGCAAGCCCGCCCGCGGCATCGAGCGCAGCACCTTTTTGATCGACCCCGAGGGCACGCTGCGCGAGGAATGGCGCAAGGTGAGCGTTGAGGGTCATGCCGAGGCCGTGCTCAACGCACTGGCTGAAAAGCAGAAGGCCTAGCGCCCCGGCATGCGCCGCGCCTGCCTGCTCGACACCTCGGTGCTGCTGCACGACCCGGCCGCACTGTTCCGATTCGGCGAACAGGACATCTACCTGCCGCTGGCGGTACTGCATGGCCTGGACGCGGCGCGCCATGGCAACAGCGAAGAGGCGCGCAATGCCCTGCAGGCGGCACGCTTTCTCGACGAGCGCCTGGCCGGCATCGCCCCACGCGAACTGGAGCGCGGCCTGCCGCTGGGCGAGGGCCTGGGCCGGCTCTACTTTCTCACCGAAGGCGATGCCGAGCACCCCACCCCGGTGCTGGCCGCCGCCCAGACCCTCACGCGCACCCATCCCGATGTCCACGTCACCGTTGTGGCCCGGGACATCAATCTGCGCATCCAGGCGAGCGTGCTCGGCCTGCACGCCACCGATCACGAGAGTGAGGCGCCGCTGGATGACCCGGATCTGCTGCCCGGGGGCATTCATGCGATTGCCCCGCAGGCCGATCCGGCCACCGCCGCCGACGAGCTGGCCGCCCGGCCCAATGAGTTCCTGGTCCAGGAGACGACGGCATGGCGACTGCAGCCCGATGCCGAGGGCCGGCTCCAGCTCACCCCGGTCACCGACTATGGGCCCGACGGCGAGTCGGTCTGGGGCATTCACGCCCGCAACCAGCAGCAGGCCCTCGCGCTCAACCTGCTCATGGACCCCTCGGTCGACCTGGTCACGCTGCTCGGCCCGGCCGGCACCGGCAAGACGCTGCTCACCCTCGCCGCGGGCCTCGCGCAGACCCTCGAGGCGCAGCACTACGACGAAATCCTCATGACCCGGGCCACGGTCGCCATCGGCGAGGATATCGGCTATCTGCCGGGCACCGAGGAGGAGAAGATGACGCCCTGGATGGGGGCGCTGATGGACAACCTCGAGATCCTGAGCGCCCCGGCCAGCGGCGCCGGCGGCGGCAGCCGCTGGGGACAGGCGGCCACGCAGGATCTGCTCCAGAGCCGCATCCGCATCCGCTCGCTCAACTTCATGCGCGGGCGCACCCTGCTCAATCGCTACATGGTGCTGGACGAGGCCCAGAACCTCACCCCGCAGCAGATGCGCACCCTCATCACCCGCGCCGGCCCCGGCACCAAGATCGTCTGCCTGGGCAACATCGCGCAGATCGACACACCGTGGCTGACCCCCACCACCTCCGGGCTCACCTATCTGGTCCGGCGCTTCCGGGACTGGCCCCATGGCGCCCATCTCACGCTCACCCGCGGCGAGCGCTCCCGCCTTGCCGCCCACGCCAGCGACGTGCTCTGATGATGTTTGCCGAGGGCGGCTGAGCCGGCGCTAGCGCTCGTCCGCCCCCTCGCTGACACCGGCGATCGCCGGGTCGTCGGTGGCCTCTTCAAGCATTTCTTCATCCAGCGCGGCCCGCGGCCAGGCGTTGATCACGGCCTGAATGAGGTTGGCGAGCGGGATGGCGAAGAAAACGCCCCAGAAGCCCCAGATCCCGCCGAAGACGAGGATGGCGATGATGATCGCCACCGGGTGCAGGTTGACTGCCTCGGAGAAGAGCAGCGGTACGAGTACATTGGCGTCGATGGCCTGGATGATGGCGTAGGCGATCAGCACCCACATGAACTCGCTGCTCGCGCCGAACTGGAAGTAGGCGACGATGGCGATGGGCAGTGTCACCACGATCGCGCCGACGTAGGGGATGATCACCGAGAGCCCGACCAGCAACGCCAGGAGCATGGCGAACTCCAGCCCCAGGAAAAGGAAGGTCATGTAGCTGCCGAACCAGACGATCACCACCTCGACGAACTTGCCCCGCACATAGTTGCCGATCTGCAGGTCCACCTCGTGCCAGACCGACACCACCAGCCCGTGGTGGCGGGGCAGGAAACGGCCCATCCAGCCGAGGATCTTCGACTTGTCCCACAGGAAGAAGAAAATCAGCACGGGCAGCAGCACCGCATAGACCACCAGGGTGATCACCATCACCACCGAGGCCAGCGAGAACGACGAGGCCAGCGCGCGCACGTAGCCGACGGCCTCGCGACGGATGGTATCCAGCAGCGCGGCGACCTGATCGGTGGAGAAATACTCCGGATAGCGCTCCGGCAAGCGAAGGAGTGCACGCTGGCCCTGCTCGAGCATGGCCGGGAGATTCTCGACGAGCTGGATGACCTGATTGACGATGGTCGGCAGCAGCGTCAACAACGTCGCCGCCAGGCAGACCATGAACACCAGATAAACGCCCACCACCGCAATGCGACGGCCGACGCCATAGCGCACCAGGGCGCGCACCAGCCCCTCAAGCAGATAGGCGAGCACGATAGAGGCGAACACCGGCACCAGCATACTGCCGAGGAAGGTCACCACCGCCAGCCCGACCAGCAGCAGAACGGCCAGGCCCACCACCTGTGGATCACTCAGATGACGGCGAATCCATTCACGGATCGGATACATGGGCGTGGACACGGCAACCTCCTGCAAGCGGGCTATACTCTCCCATACTACGGGGCCGGAGGGGAACGCGGCGGCGCTGCCACGAGTCCAACAAGATTGTCATGACGCGATTTGCGCCCATCCAATCATGCCTCGCCGGGTTGCTGGCGCTGGCCCTCGCCCCGGCACTGGCCGGCGCGCAGGGGCTTGACCTGTCCCTGCCGGATCTCGGCGACCCGTCCAGCGAGGTCCTGCCGCCCAGCGAGGAGGCGCGCATTGGCCAGGAGATGATGCGCGAGATCCGCGGTGAAGTGGAGCTGATCACCGACCCGTCGATCAACGCCTACATCCGTGATCTGGGGGCGCGCATCGCCGTTGCCAGCGACATGCCCGCCACCGAATTCCGTTTCTTCGTGGTCGATGACCCACGTATCAATGCCTTCGCCATGCCCGGCGGCTACGTCGGCGTGCATAGCGGACTGATCACCGCCGCTCGCGACGAAAGTGAGCTGGGGGCGGTCATTGCCCATGAACTCTCGCATGTCACCCAGCGGCATATCGCACGGCGCCTTGCCGCCTCCGAGCAGACCAGCCTGCGCACCGCCGCCCTGGTGCTGGCCGGGCTTCTCATCGGCTCCCAGAACCCCCAGGCGGGCATGGCCGCCGCCACCACCGGCATGGCGAGCGGCATCGACAGCCAGCTCGCCTACTCCCGCGATCACGAGCGTGAGGCCGATCGCGTGGGGATGCGCATCCTCTCCCGTGCGGAACTCGACCCCATGGGCATGCCCGAATTCTTCCAGGTCCTTCTCAATGACAACCGCTATCGCTCGCAGCCACCGGCGTTCCTCAGCACCCATCCCCTCACCCAGGCGCGCATCGCCGATGCCCGCGCCATGGCCGACGAGCTGAAACCCGAGCGCGTATTCGAGAGTCCGGATTTCGCCTATGTGCGGGCGCGCCTGGCGGTGCTCGTGGCGGACAACCCGGATCAGGCGCGCAACATCTTCCAGGCTCGGGTCGCGTCTGAGGCCACGCCGGGCGATCGCTATGGGCTCGCCACCGCGCTCGTACGCAGTGGCGATCCCGCCCGGGCGACGACGATCTTCGAGGGCCTGGATGAGGCGCGGGGCGAGCACGAGATGCTCTACCTGGGGCTGGCCGAGGCGGCGCTGGCGGAGAACCGTGTCGATGACGCGCTGGGACGGATCGATGCGGGGCTCAGTCTCTTTCCCGACAGCGTCGGGCTGCAGGTCACCCGTATCGACGCGTTGCTGCGCGAGGACCGCGCGCGCAAGGCCCTCGCGCTGACCCGTAACCTCACCCACGAACATCCCAAGGCGCCAGGCATCTGGGAGCTGCATGCCCGAGTGGCCAGCGCCGCCGCCGACCCGGCGGAATCGGCGCTCGCCATGGCCCACTACTACGCCGTGCAGGGCGATCTGCGCGCGGGCCTCTCGCAACTGCGTCGGGTGGATCCTGCCAGTGCCAGCGCCAGTCAACGCTCCCGCGCCAACGCCCTGCGCGACCGCTGGGAGTCACGCCTCACGCCACCTGGCTGATTTCCGCCGCCGGCACAGTGTTAGCATAGCCGCGGGTCAAGGGGAGGATGGATGGCCGGCAACGGGGCAAGCGATCAGGGCAATACCAGGGCGGCGGACTGGATGGCGTGGCTGCACGAACTCCAGGGCGACACCGACCCCCTCGGCGTGCGTGCGCTACTCACACGCAGCGCCATGGCCCTGGATGAGGCACGCACCCCCGCCGAGGCCGTCCAACGCCTGATTGAAGTCATCGAGGCAGAACGCGCGCAGCGCGAGGCCGGCGGCGAACGCCTGGGCGCCCTGCTCGGCGGATGGGCGGAGACCCTGCGGGTGATCGGGCCGATGCTGCCCGATGCGACCGCTACCGATTTCCCGAGCCTCGGCCCCTATCCACGCCAGCAGGCCCAGGTCCGCGCCCTCGCCGAGCAGGCCGAGGCCTATCAGGCCGCGCTCGCCCGGCACCTCGACTCGGTGACGCGCCTTGCCGAGGAGTGTACCGCCGCCTTCCGCGATGAGCTCGCCGCCGATGGGGACCGGACCGAGGCCGATAACGCCGCGGCCGCCGCCGCGCGCCTCGACCCGGAGACCTTCACCGCGCGCTGGTCGGCGATCGCCGAGCCCCGCTACGAGGCCTGGCTCGCCGAGCCCGACACCCAGGCCCGCATCGCCACGCTGATCAACGCCTGGAGCCGGCTGGTGCAGACCTTTCGCGAGCTCGCCGACGAGCTCCTCGAGGGCATGGGCCTGCCCTCCGCCCGCGGCCTCGATGACCTCGCCGCCGAGCTGCAGCGCCAGCGCCGGCGGCGGCGCGAAGAGACCGCCGAGCTGCGCGCCGAGATCGCCGAGCTGCGCGCCGAGCTGCGCGGCCATGACGGCAGCGCCTCGTCCACGCCATGACCCGCACGGCTCCGCAGACCGATCTCCAGCGCGCACTGAGCCGTGCCGCCCGGCTCGGTGCGCGCACCGAGCCCACTACCGCCAGCGAACCGGTCAGCGAGACGGATAACGCCACGCTGCATCGCTACGGCAACCCGGACCATCCACCGCTCGTCATCGTCTACTCGCTGGTCAACCGGCCGGCCATTCTCGATCTCAGCCCCGAGCGCTCGGTCATCCGTCGGCTCACCGACGGCGGCTACTGCGCCTATCTCATCGCCTGGCATCCACCGGGCGTCGCGCGGCGCTATCTCGGCCTTGCCGATTACATCCTTGGCGATATCGCCGATGCCGTCGCCTGGGTAAGCCGTCGGCACGGGGCCCCGCCCCACCTGCTCGGCGTCTGCCAGGGGGGTGTGCTGGCGCTCTGTCATGCGGCACTGGCGCCGGCGAGCGTGCGTAGCCTCACCACCCTCGCCACCCCAGTGGACACCGGCACGGCCAACGACCGCCTTGCCGAGCTCGCCCGCCGCGTCGACTTTGACGATCTGGTCGCCGCCACCGGCAATGTCACCGGGCCCGGCCTCGCCACGGTTTTCGCCTGCCTCAAGCCCTTTGCCCTCGGCCCGCAGCGCTACGGCAGCCTGGCGGCGCTGGCCGACGCCGATGATGACGAACTCGATGCCTTCATGCGCATGGAGCGCTGGATGTACGATGGCCCGGATCTCGCCGGCCGGGCGTTCGCGGAATTCGCCCGCGATGTCTATCAGCACAATGCCCTCGTCCATGGCCGTCTGGTCCTCGACGGCCAGCCCGTGCACCTCGGCGACATTACCGCCCCGGTGTTCAATGCCTGGGCCGAGCACGATCATCTGGTCCCGCCGGACGCCGCCCGCGCCCTCAGCGATCATCTCGCTGGGGCCTGCGAGACACAGAGCATCCCCGGCGGGCACCTGGGGCTTTTCATCGGTGGCCGGGCGCACAAGATGCTCTACCCGGTCCTCATCGAGTGGTTAAGGAGTCAATAACCATGCCCCGCGTCACCGTTCTCGGCCTCTTCTGTGCCGACCTGATCGCCCGCACGTCGCGCATGCCCGTCTGGGGGGAGACCCTGCATGGCCGGGGTTTTCGCCTGATGGCCGGCGGCAAGGGCTCGAACCAGGCCATCGCTGCTGCCCGCCAGGGCGCCGAGGTGACCTTCATCAGCCGGCTGGGCGATGATGCCTTCGCTCCCATCGCCCGCGATCTCTATGCCCGCGAGGGGGTCGATGCCAGCCATGTTGGCACCGATCCGGAAGCGCCCACCGGCACGGCGACCATCCTTGTGGACGATGACCGGGGCGATAACGCCATCGTGATCGATCCTGGCGCCTGCGAGCGCCTCACCACCGCCGACGTCGACGCCGCGGAGTCCCAGATCGCCGAGTCCGCGGTGTTCATCTCGCAACTGGAGCTGCCGCTCGAGATCTGCCAGCACGGCATGATGCTGGCCCGCCGGCATGGCGTGCCGGTCATTCTCAACCCGGCACCGGCCCGCCCCCTGCCCGCGACGATGTTCGAGGACCTCGACTATCTCACCCCCAATGAATCGGAGGCTGCGCTGCTGGTGGGGCATGCGGTGGAGACCGATGCCGAGGTCGAAGCCGCGGCGGCCACCCTGCGCGGCCGCGGCGTCCGGAATGTGCTGATCACCCTGGGCGAGCGCGGCGTCTACGTCGACGGTGAGACGTTCCAGGGCGTGGTGCCGGCCATCGCCGTGGACCGGGTGGTGGATACCATCGGCGCCGGCGATGCCTTCAACGGCGCACTGGCCGCCGCACTCGCCGAAGGACTGGATCTCCCCGCCGCCGCGC
Source organism: Spiribacter sp. 1M189 (assembly GCF_040838345.1). Lineage (NCBI taxonomy): Bacteria > Pseudomonadati > Pseudomonadota > Gammaproteobacteria > Chromatiales > Ectothiorhodospiraceae > Spiribacter > Spiribacter insolitus. The sequence continues at coordinate 1,262,441 of NZ_JBAKFF010000001.1, forward strand.
GTCGCGCCTGTGCCACCGCCGGGCTGTCGGTGACTCGCCCCGGCGCCGCCCCCGCGGTGCCGACACGCGCCGAGGTGGATGCGGCACTGAGGAGTTAGGCAAAGACGGCCATCCCCGTGATGCGGTGCGTCAACGAAAGCGCTTGCGTCGGCTGGAACAGCCCATTACTTTAATCAATCACAACGATAGAGCGCCAAGAGGAGGAGCGGGTCAAGCGCACCGGTGAGCGATCATCAGAAAGTGTGCAGAGCCCCCGAATAAAGCACCCCGCAACGAGGGTGCACTTCCCTCGGGAGACCTGGTCTCCCATTTTTTCGGCCGATATTGTTGCGCCGCATCACGCACAACCTCCTCTTTTCTTTCCCCATCTTTCATCAGGCGCTCAGCCAAACGGACGAGAACACTCGCCCAGGCGACCCGGCTGGCGGGAGCGACGGGCGTATGCGTGATGGGGATCTAAGCGTCGGGTGGGATGCGAGGGCAGGCCCGAGGCCGGGGCCGAAGCCGGGGCTCGAGGCCCGGGAAGCCCCCGGGCCCCTCAGACGGTCAGAAGCTGCAGAACAGGGCGCCGTTCACCGGCACGTTCGCGCCGTTGATGTAGCCTGCCTCATCGGCGGTGAGAAAGCCCACGGTCCGGGCGATGTCCTCCGGGCGACCCATATCGCCGGCGGGGATCTGGCCGATGATCGCCTCGCGGACCTTGTCCGGCATGGCATCGGTCATGCTCGTCTTGATGTATCCCGGCGAGACCGTATTGGCCGTGACGCCCTTGGGCGCCCCTTCCTTGGCCAGCGCCATGGTGAAGCCGTGCATGCCCGCCTTGGCCGCGGAGTAGTTGGTCTGACCGAACTGGCCGGTCTGGCCATTGACCGAAGAGATGTTCACCACGCGGCCGAAGCCCTGTTCGCGCATGCTGGCGACGAACTGGCGGGTGACGTTGAACACACCGCTCAGGTTGATATCGATCACCTGCTCCCAGTGCTCGGCCGCCATCTTGTGCAGGAAGGCATCGCGCGTGATGCCGGCCACGTTGACGAGGATCTCCACCTCGCCGAAACGCGAGCGAACGTCCTCGGCCATCGCCACACAGGCCTCGTGGTCACTGACATCGCACTGTACCCAGTGGGCATCGATACCCTCACCGCGCAGCGTCTCGGCCCAGGCCTCGATGTTCTCGGCCTCGGGATCGACACAGGTGGTGACCACCCGACGCCCGTCCGCACCGAGCTGCCGGCAGATCGCCGTCCCGATGCCGCCTTCTCCCCCGGTTACCAAAGCCAGTCGCTGCGTCATGTTCAACCTCCGAGTGGGCTTGTGCGTCGCACAACAAAATGTTGCGCAGCATCATAGAGAGGCATAAAGGAGGGTGTCAACGCAACATGCGCGATGCTGCAGTACGGAAACCTGGCGCTGATAGCGCCCGGAAGAGCCCAAAAAATGACCGGCACGCGGCCGGTCATCTCAGGCACGGGGAACGGCTCGCGCCCTAACGCTTGCCGCTACTGCCGCGGGGCCGGCTGCCAGCGGATTGACCGCCGCCGGTGCCACCCGGCGCCTGGCCGTCGCCGTCACCGCCCGAGCCGTCTTCCTGCTCGGAGCGGAAACTGTCCATGGCCTGCTGCCACATCGACAGGTTCTGCTCGGTGATCTGCGAGAGGACCGTCATGGGATTGCTGGCATCCATGAACGTCCGGGCCCGCTCGCGCAGCGCCCGCTGCTGATCGGCCCAGAGCTCCATGCTCTTCTCCAGATAGCTGGTGAGCAGGCTCTGCATGTTGCCGCCGTAGGCGCGGATGATCTGGGCCAGCAGCTCGCTGGAGAAGATCGGCTCGCCGCCTTCCTCCTCCTCGCTGATGATCTGCAGCAGGATGGTCCGGGTCAGGTCCGTGCCGGTCTTGGCGTCGGTGACCTCGAAGTCCACGCCATCGAGCACCAGACCCTTCACATCCTCGAGCGTCACATAACTGCTGATGGCCGTGTCATACAGCCGGCGATTCGGGTACTTCTTGATCAGCCGCGTCTCAGCCATGGGTCTCTCCCCCCGGATTAGCGTTCCACCGCGAGCGCCACGCCCTGACCGCCGCCGATGCAAAGGGTCGCAAGACCACGATGGACATCCCGGCGGCGCATTTCATGCAGCAGCGTGACCAGAATACGCGCACCGGATGCGCCGATGGGGTGACCGATGGAAATCGCCCCACCGTTGACGTTGACCTTCTCGGTATCCCAGCCCAGGGCCTTGTTCACGGCAAGCGCCTGGGCCGCGAAGGCCTCGTTCGACTCGATGAGCTCCAGATCGTCCACCGTCCAGCCGGCGCGCTCGAGGCAGCGCTGGGTGGCCGGGATGGGACCACTGCCCATGATGTGCGGCTCGACCCCGGCATTGGCGTAGGCCTTGATCCGGGCAATGGGCTCGAGGCCGAGCGCCTTCGCGCGGCTCTCCGACATCATCAGCACCACGGCGGCGCCGTCATTGATGCCCGAGGCATTGCCCGCGGTGACCGTGCCTTCCTTGTCAAAGGCCGGCCGCATCTTCGCGAGGCCCTCGGCGGTGACCCCGTGGCGCGGGAACTCGTCGGTGTCGAAGACCACCGGATCGCCCTTGCGCTGGGGGATCTCCACCGGAATGATCTCGTCGTCAAAGCGACCGGCCTTCTGCGCGGCCTCGGCAAGCTGCTGCGAGCGCGCGGCGAACTCGTCCTGCGCCTCGCGGCTGATGTCGTACTCGCGGGCGAGATTCTCGGCGGTCACGCCCATGTGGTAGTTGTTGAAGACATCCCAGAGACCGTCCTTGATCATGGTGTCTTCCATCTTCCACGGGCCCATGCGCTGGCCCTTGCGGGAGTTCGGCAGGGCATGCGGCGCCTGGCTCATCGACTCCTGGCCACCGGCCAGCACGATGCCGGCATCCCCCATGGCGATGGCCTGAGTGGCCATGTGCGTGGCCTTGAGGCCACTGCCGCAGACCTTGTTGATGGTCATCGCCGGGGTGGTGACGGGCAGGCCGGCGTTGATCGAGGACTGCCGTGCGGGGTTCATGCCGCAGGCCGCGGTCAGCACCTGACCGAGGATGACCTCATCGATGGCCTCCGGCTCGACGCCGGCGCGCGCGAGCACGCCCTTGATGACCTGGGTGCCGATCTCTGATGCCGACAGTGGCGCGAGTGTGCCCCCGAAACTGCCGACCGCACTGCGTCCTGCTGCTGTAATGACCACGTCTTCCATCGAATCATCCTCCTCCACAACCGGAGTCGCTTACTCTCTTTTGCATCATACCAGCGCCGCGCCGTTGCTGCTTTGCAACAAGGTTGGCTGCGCCCCCTCGACCAGGCGACGGAACGCCACCGCCTTGGATTCGGTTTCATCGAACTCCGCCCGCGCCCGGGAGTCGACGACCACGCCACCGCCCGCGCGGTAGTCCAGCCAGCCCTCCCGGGCGGTCAGGGTGCGGATCGCGATGTTGGTGTCCATCGCCCCGTCGTGGCCGATATAGCCAATGGCCCCGCAGTAGACACCGCGTGGGCCCGCCTCGAGCTCGTCGATAATCTCCATGGCCCGCGACTTGGGCGCCCCGGTAATCGACCCGCCGGGCAGGCAGTCGCGCAGCAGATCCGCTGCCCCGCGCCCCGGCCCCAGCCGGCCGGTCACGACACTGACCATGTGGTGTACCGTGGCAAAGGACTCGAGCGCGAACAAGCGCGGCACCGTGACAGAACCGGTCTCACAGCCCCGCCCCAGATCATTGCGCAGCAGATCCACGATCATCACGTTCTCCGCCCGATCCTTGGCACTGGCCTGCAGGGCGGCCCGCACGGCGGCATCGCGGCGGGGATCCGCCTCGCGCCGGCGCGTGCCCTTGATCGGGCAGGTCTCGACCATGCCATCGCGAAGCTGCAGGAAGCGCTCGGGCGAACCACTCAGAATGGGTCCGCCGGGCAGATCCAGATAGGCGGCGAAGGGCCCGCCCGCACGGCCGCGGAAATCGGCGTAGACGCCGAGGGGATCGCCGCTGAAGGCCGCCTGCAGACGGCGGGCGAGGTTGATCTGATAGCAGTCACCGGCATGCAGATAGCGCTGCACCCGATCGAAGGCCCGGGCGTAGCCGTCGAACCCGGGCGTGGCGTCGACATCACTCTCGGCCTGCCAGCGATCGGGCTCGGCCCGGGGGCCGCGCTGCAGCCAGCCGGTAAGCCCCGGCGGTGGCTCGCCGGCAAGCCAGGCCCGTC